>NZ_JABMIK010000002.1:0-801624 GCF_041386365.1 Pantoea sp. KPR_PJ
CCGAGCGGCCAAAGGGAGCAGACTGTAAATCTGCCGTCACAGACTTCGAAGGTTCGAATCCTTCTCCCACCACCATCCTTGCATATATATCCTGATCGCCTCCCTGACTTTCTCTTTTCCGTGACGATATAAAGAAGAATGAGAAGCACCGCCCCAGGGTTCGGGTCGAGCATAGCGAGACAGCAGGCACTCTCCCCTCCCCCATGACTTTTTCATAAAAACTCGCTACCATCCGGCGCAACATTTGCGAACAGTGGTCTGTGCCATGAAATTTGTTTCATTTAACATCAACGGGTTGCGCGCCCGTCCTCACCAGCTTGAAGCCTTGGTCGCACAGCATCAGCCTGATGTGATCGGTCTTCAGGAAACCAAAGTTCACGACGATATGTTTCCTCTCGAAGAGGTGGCTAAGCTCGGCTATAACGTCTTCTACCATGGTCAGAAAGGCCATTACGGCGTGGCGCTTCTGACAAAAGCAGAGCCTGTCTCTGTACGGCGCGGTTTTCCCGGCGATGATGAAGATGCGCAACGTCGGCTGATCATGGCGGAAATTCCTAGCCCAATAGGTGATATCACCGTGATTAACGGCTACTTTCCTCAGGGAGAAAGCCGCGACCATCCCACTAAATTCCCGGCAAAGGAAAAGTTTTACCGCGACCTGCAGGACTATCTGGAACAGAGCCTGCCTGCGGATAAACCCGTATTAATCATGGGCGATATGAATATCAGCAGCACCGATCTGGATATTGGCATTGGGGAAGAGAGCCGCAAGCGCTGGCTGCGTACCGGCAAGTGCTCTTTCCTGCCGGAAGAGCGCGAGTGGATGGATCGCCTGCTGCAGTGGGGGCTGGTCGACACCTTCCGAGCGAAGAACCCCGACATCGACGATCGCTTTTCCTGGTTCGATTATCGCTCAAGGGGCTTCGATGATAACCGCGGGCTACGTATCGATCTTTTGCTGGCCAGCCAGCCGCTGGCTGAACGCTGCGTAGAAACCGGTATCGATTACGGCATACGCAGCATGGAAAAACCCTCCGACCATGCTCCCGTCTGGTCAACCTTCCAGCTGTGACGCTCAGGCGTGGCATTGCGCCACGCCGCTTACTTCACTATTTTCCAGATCAGAGGATGGGTGCCGAGCACCTTTTCGTCACGTGCACACTGCAGTAACACACCCTCAGATTTGACTATGGCGCCCTCGCTGTAGCTGCGATTATCAAAAATACAGCACAGCTGGCAGCCGGGCGCGCTGTTTTGCCCCTGCGTCCAGACGTCAGGTGGCATGTCGACGACCACATCCGCACTGGTGCCCGTGCTGTAACCCTGCTGCTGTGCGTGTTGTGGGCTGGCCAGCGCCGATCCGCTGATTACAGCCGCGACAAACCACAAGCCGGCGCAATAACGCATTATTCACTCTCCTTAACTTTTCGTTTTGTCGTCCGCCTGGGACGCTTTTTCTGCCCTGAAGTGGGCAGACCACGAAAGGCCATCGCGCTGGTCTGCTCACGCGCCTGATGGATAAGTCCCGTTAGCGTGCTGACCAGTGGCTGCATAAATTCATCGTAGCGGCACGCTTTTTCACTGATACGCGTCAAAGTCGATTCCCATTGCGCTGTCATGTCGGGGCGCGCCGCCATTTCTGGCAGCGAGTGAATCAGTGCTCGCCCTGCCTCCGTTGCATTGATATAGCGTCCCTTTTTCACCAGAAAGGCGCGACGAAACAGCAGCTCAATAATGCCCGCGCGCGTGGCCTCTGTCCCTAAACCATCGGTTGCACGCAGCACTTTCTTTAATTCTTTATCCTGCACAAAGCGGGCAATACCGGTCATTGCTGACAGCAGCGTGGCATCGGTAAACGGGCGCGGGGGCTGCGTCTGCTTTGCCAGCACCTCACCGCGTTCGCAAAGTAACTCGTCATCTTTTGCTACCACTGGCAACGGCGTGCCGTCGTTTTCTTCGTCACGCTCTTTGCTACCCAGCAGCGCGCGCCAGCCAGCTTCAGCAAGAAAGCGAGCCCTGGCAACGAATTTTCCGCCAGCAATATCCAGCTCAATCACGCATTTGCGAAAAATGGCGTCAGGGCAGAACTGCATCAGATACTGGCGCGCAATGAGCGCATAGACGTTCTGCTCATTATCCGTCAGGCGCACCGCACTGGCGCGTGCTGTTGGAATAATGGCGTGATGCGCATCAACTTTTTTGTCATCCCAGCAGCGGTTACGACGATCAACACTGAAATCCTCTGGCGGCGTCATCTCGCTGGCGTGCGCCTGAATCGCCTTCAACACAGCATGACGACCGGAAAAATGCTCCTCAGGCAGGTAACGGCAGTCAGAGCGGGGATAGGTAATGAGCTTATGGGTCTCATAGAGCTTCTGACAGGTATCCAGCACCGTTTGCGCGCTGAGCCCGTAACGCTTTGCTGCCTCAATCTGCAGGCTGGAGAGCGAGAATGGCAACGGCGCGCCCTCCCCCTCGCGCTTGTCGTTATAGCTGGTCACCAGAGCAGGCTGACCTGCGATACGGGCAACAACATGGTCTGCCAGCGCCCGGTGCAGCAATCGCCCCTCTTCATCCTGCCAGGGTTCACAGGCATCGCTGGGCACCCAGCTGGCCACGAAGCGTTGCTGGTCAGCGGTCACAATGTGCGCTTTTACTTCGAAATAATCTTTTGGGATGAAGTTTTCAATCTCTTCATCGCGGCGCACGACCAGCCCCAGCACTGGCGTTTGCACGCGCCCTACCGACAGCACACCGTCGTAACCGGCATTGCGGCCCAGCAGCGTCCAGGCACGCGTCATATTGATACCGTAGAGCCAGTCAGCGCGCGCGCGCGCCAGCGCCGAAACGCACAGCGGAATGAACTCACGGTTTTCGCGCAGGCGACTGACCGCGCGCTCAACGGCTTGCGGGTTGAGATCGTTAATCAGACAGCGCTGTACCCGACTGCGTTTTTCCGCTGGCAGCTGTAAATAGTCCAGCACTTCATCCACCAGTAGCTGCCCTTCACGATCCGGGTCGCCTGCGTGTACCACTTCGCTGGCCTGCTTCAGCAGTTTTTCTACCACTTTCAGCTGTTTCGCAACCGAAGGGCGCGGCTGCAGCTGCCATTTTTGCGGGATAATGGGCAGATCGGCCAATGACCAGCGCGCATAGCGGCTGTCATAGCTGTCCGGCTGCGCCTGCTCCAGCAAATGTCCGACACACCACGTCACTATCTGGTCGTCGCCGCAGGCAATAAAACCGTCACCGCGGCGATGAGGTTTGGGTAACACATCGGCAATCGCACGGCCAAGGCTGGGTTTTTCCGCTATAAACAAACGCATGGGTCAGAGAAATCCTTTACTTCAGGGTGAAAGTGCCGCGCGGCTGATGCATCTGCGGCGCAGCGCTATCTTAGTCGTTTCCCGTGAAGGAGGTAAGCACTGGCGGGCGACTTGTGGATCGGTCGCACAAGATCCATTCAACCCGCCAGGGTACCCTAAAAGAGAGGAATAATCTGCTAGAAATAGCTGACAAAAGGTGTGGTGTCGGGAGGGATAACCGTGGTGCTTGATTTAAGCTGCGGCGTGCCAAGGTAGAGAAAGCCGACGATCGCATCCTGCTCGCGGCAGTGAAAGGCGCTGCGCACGCGCGTATTATCGGTCCAGGGACCGCTGCGCCAGATGCCGTTAAAACCCTGTGCCAGTGCCGCCATCTGCATTGCCATTACTGCACATCCTGCCGATACCACCTGCTCCCAGCGAGGCACCTTTGGATGCGCCTCGCAGTGGGCAACAACGGTAATAATCATCGGCGCACGGAACGGTGAGCGCGCCGCTTTATCGATCGCTTTATCATCCAGCTGTGCCTCGCGCGCTGCCTCTTCCAGCAGGGCGCTCAGCCGGTCGCGCCCCTCATTTTCAACAATCACAAAACGCCAGGGCTGCAGGGTGCCGTGATCGGGCGCACGCATACCGGCCCGAATAATGTTCTGCAAGCTTTCACCGGCAGGGGCAGGGTCGGCCAGACGTGAAGCCGAGCGGCGATTGACCAGTAATTCAAGTGCATCCATGATTTTCTCCTGATGTCATAACGCGTTGGCTAATCCTGGCACAGCCTGATCTTTTGTAACAGTCCGCCACGATTTCCTGCTGACATTTATCACGCTGCTCTTTAGGATGAGCACGTCATGGAAGGCGTAGCCGTGCGGCGACCGCTTTCCGCTAGCGAATATGGAGAGTCTAATGCGCACATTGTGGCGAATGATTGCCGGTCTGTTCCGATGGACATGGCGAGTGCTGAATTTTATCAGGGAATTTATTCTTAACCTCTTCCTGATCTTTTTGATTCTGGTGGGCGTCGGCATCTGGCTACAGGTCAGCGGTTCCGGCAACAGTACCCCGGTGCAGCAAGGCGCACTGAAAGTGGATCTGACCGGTGTGCTGGTAGACAAGCCTTCAGTCAGCAACAGGCTGAGTAAGCTGGGCCGTCAGCTGCTGGGGGCAAGCAGCGATCGCCTGCAGGAGAATTCACTGTTTGATGTGGTCGACGCTATCCGTCAGGCAAAAAGTGATAAAAACATTACCGGCATGGTACTGGATTTACGCGATTTTGCCGGTGGCGATCAGCCCTCCCTGCAGTATGTCGGTAAAGCGCTGCGCGAGTTTCGTGACAGTGGCAAGCCTGTTTTTGCACTGGGCGACAGCTACAGCCAGGCACAATATTATCTGGCCAGCTACGCCAGCAAAATTTATCTTTCTCCGCAGGGTACCGTTGATTTGCACGGCTTCGCCACCAACGGCCTCTACTACAAAACCCTGCTGGATAAGCTGAAGGTCAACTCCCACGTCTTCCGCGTCGGCACCTATAAATCGGCGGTTGAACCCTTCCTGCGTGACGATATGTCGCAGGCTGCACGCGACGCCGACAGCCGCTGGGTGGGCCAGCTATGGCAAAACTATCTCAATACCGTGGCAGCTAACCGTCAGATTACGCCTAATCAGCTGTTTCCCGGCGCAGCCGCAATCATCGCTGGTCTCCAGGCGGTAGGGGGCGATACCGCTCAGTATGCGCTGAACAATAAGCTGGTTGATGTGCTGGATAGCCGGGCGGCGGCTGATAAAGAGCTGGTGAAAACGTTCGGCTGGGACAAAGCCAGCAACGATTATCACAGCGTCAGCATCTATGACTACAATGTGAAACAGCCTACACATCAGGATGGCAATATCGCGGTCATTATGGCCAGCGGTGCCATTATGGATGGAGAAGAGACGCCGGGTAATGTCGGTGGCGATACTACGGCATCCCAGATCCGCGATGCACGTCTTGACGCCAAAATCAAAGCGATCATCCTGCGCGTTAACAGCCCTGGCGGCAGCGTAACGGCGTCTGAGGCTATCCGTGAAGAGCTGGCTGCCGCACACGCCGCCGGCAAGCCGGTTGTGGTCTCGATGGGCGGTATGGCCGCTTCAGGAGGATACTGGATTTCCACCCCGGCAGACTACATTGTTGCTAACCCCAGCACCCTTACCGGCTCCATTGGCATCTTTGGTGTTATCAATACGCTGGAGAACAGCCTGGACAGCATTGGCGTACATACCGATGGCGTGGCGACGTCACCGCTGGCGGATGTGGCCTCTACCAAGGCACTGCCAGCGGAAGTGCAGCAGTTGATGCAGCTGACGATTGAAAACGGCTACCGTAACTTTGTTGGCCTGGTCGCTGCCTCTCGTCATAAAACGCCGGAAGAGATCGACGCCATCGCGCAGGGTCACGTCTGGACCGGTACTGATGCCAAAGCTAATGGCCTGGTTGATGCACTGGGCGATTTTGACGATGCAGTTAAAAAAGCGGGCGAGCTGGCGAAAGTGGCCCATCCTGAGCTGACCTGGTATCAGGATCAGCCTGGCGTATTCGATATGCTACTGGGTCAGGTCAGCGCCTCTGCGCAGGCTCTCTTGCCGTCAGCACTAAAAGCCTGGCTTCCGGCCCCCGCAGTTGACATGGCGGAGGCGCTAAAACAGCAGCCCGGTTTGCTGAATACGCTTAACGATCCGCAAAACCGCTACGCATTCTGCCTGAACTGCGGCAAAGTGCGATAAAGCTCGCAGCCCGGTCATCGATCGGGCTGCTTTTCCCCTGCTTTCCCCTTATACTGCGCGTTTTACGGCAAGTCTGAGTTTCTGATGCAAAAGAAAAATATCTATGTTGCCTATACTGGCGGCACCATCGGTATGCAGCGTTCTGCACAAGGTTACATACCGGTTTCAGGTCATCTTCAGCAGCAGCTGGCAAACATGCCTGAATTTCACCGGCCTGAAATGCCGGATTTTACGATTCATGAATACCATCCGCTGATCGACTCATCCGATATGACGCCTGAAGACTGGCAGTCTATCGCTGAAGATATTCGACAAAATTATGATCGGTACGATGGTTTTGTTATCCTGCATGGAACCGATACCATGGCGTTCACCGCCTCGGCATTGTCGTTTATGCTGGAGAATCTGGCAAAGCCGGTTATCGTCACGGGTTCACAGATCCCGCTGGCTGAACTGCGCTCTGATGGTCAGCAGAATCTGCTGAATGCGCTTTACGTCGCGGCAAATTATCCGATTAACGAGGTAACGCTGTTTTTCAATAACCAGCTCTATCGCGGCAACCGGACGACGAAGGCACATGCAGATGGCTTTAACGCGTTTGCATCGCCTAACCTTTCCGCTTTGCTGGAAGCGGGTATTCATATTCGCCGTCTGAACACACCGCCTGCTCCTCAGGGCAACGGTCCGTTAAAGGTGCACACCATTACCCCGCAACCTATCGGCGTCGTGACAATCTACCCCGGCATTTCAGCGGACGTGGTGCGCAACTTTCTGCGTCAGCCGGTAAAAGCCCTGATTCTGCGCTCCTATGGCGTAGGCAACGCGCCACAGAACCGTGAGTTTCTGGCGGAGCTACAGCAGGCCAGCGATCGCGGGATAGTGGTGGTGAATCTCACCCAGTGTATCTCAGGCAAGGTCAATATGGGCGGCTATGCCACCGGTAACGCGCTGGAACATGCGGGCGTGATCAGTGGATTTGACCTCACAGTGGAAGCTGCACTCACCAAGCTTCACTTTTTGCTGAGTCAGGCGCTCTCCTGTGACCAGATTCGCACCAGGATGCAACAAAACCTGCGCGGTGAACTGACTGAAGACTAAAAACGGAGAAACCTGTTATGAAGCAGGCCCTCATCATCATTGATATACAGAACGACTTCTGTCCGGGCGGCCCAATGGCGGTTCATGAAGGCGATATGACCGTACCGGTTGCTAACCGTTACGCCAGAGAATTTCGCGCACGCGGCGAATGCGTGGTAGCGCTACAGGACTGGCATCCTGCCAATCATGGAAGTTTTGCTTCCGTTTCAGGTGAGCCTGTCTATACGCTGGGAGAGCTTAACGGACTGGCGCAAATCTGGTGGCCGGATCACGGTATTCAGGGATCGGCCGGTGCCGAACTGCATCCCGGTCTGGATCGCAGCCTTATCGACGCCATCTTTCATAAAGGTCAGGACGTGGACGTCGACAGCTACAGCGCCTTCTTCGATAATGGCCATCGTCGTAAAACCGAGCTGGACAGCTGGCTTCAGGCGCGCGGCATCACGCATCTGGTGATGCTCGGTATCGCAACGGACTACTGTGTTAAATACAGCGTACTTGACGCGCTGGAGTTAGGCTATCAGGTGACGGTAGTCAGCGAGGGTTGTCGCGGTGTTAATCTGAACCCGGACGACAGTGAGATTGCCTTTGCTCAGATGAAGGCGCAAGGCGCCGTTATCGCGTGAGTAAGACAAGAAAAAGGCCGACATGCTGTCGGCCTTTTTCTTTAGTGCAGATTGATGCGTGTCACCTCTGAATCGATGCCAAACTCTTCCTTTAGCTCTCTTTTCGATTTGGTCACCATCTCTCCCCCTTTGCCAATGGTCATATGCTGGGGAGTCTCGTTATGGCGCGCCTGATATAACATCACCAGCTGCATGCAGTTGTCACGCTGCGCCTGCGTCAGGGCCACGCCATCCGGCCATTTACCGGTCTCCACCGCCGTCGCCAGCCGTTCATACACGTCCGGTGTCATTGCCTCAACCATGGCTTCAAGTTGCTGTTTCATCGCTTACCCCTGCGTTTCTTCGCCCTGCTCATCCGTAAAACTCAGCGAAGCTGAATTAACGCAATAGCGCTCGCCCGTAGGCTGAGGACCGTCCGGAAAAACATGCCCCAGATGCGCGTCGCAGCTGTTACAGCGGATTTCGACACGGTGCATGCCGTGGGAATTATCTTCCAGATAGCGAATAGCCTCATCGCTGACGGGCTGATAAAAGCTTGGCCAGCCGCAGCCCGAGTCATATTTGGTTTCTGAAAGAAACAGTGGCGCATTACAGACCAGACAGTGATAGATACCTTCCTGCTTGTTATGCAAAAGCGCGCCGCTGAAAGGCGGTTCAGTGCCATGATGCTGAGTAACATAACGCTGCATTTCAGACAACTGCGCAATTTTTGCTTCGGATGCGGTTTCTTTAGCCATTTGAGTGGTCCCGGAGAGTGTCATTCTGAAAAAATCGACTAATATTCTAACAAACGAATAACATTAACGGGATTTTTTTCGTGCTCAGTTGTCTGACTTTCCTCTCACAGCGCAGAATTGTGACCCTGATCACCTTTTGCTAATGGTATCCCTTTATATTCAGCAGTCGGGTTTGTGCATGGTTTTAACACGCCTGTTGCGCAAGCGGTTGCGCAACAAATTATTCCTGTTGAGCGGATTGACCTGTCGCAACTATTGACACGATTCCGCTTGACGCCTGGTAAGGTTTTTGTAATTTTACAGCCAACCTTTTATTCACTAACAAATAGCTGGTGGAATATATGACTATCAAAGTAGGTATCAACGGTTTTGGTCGTATCGGCCGTATCGTCTTCCGTGCTGCTCAGCAGCGTTCTGACATCGAAATCGTTGCGATTAACGATCTGTTAGACGCCGACTACATGGCTTACATGCTGAAGTACGATTCAACGCACGGCCGCTTCGACGGCACCGTTGAAGTTCAGGACGGCGCGCTGATCGTTAACGGTAAAAAAATCCGTGTTACCTCTGAGAAAGACCCGGCTAACCTGAAGTGGGATGAAGTAGGTGTTGACGTGGTTGCTGAAGCAACCGGTATCTTCCTGACCGACGAAACCGCACGCAAACACATCACCGCAGGCGCTAAAAAAGTTGTGCTGACTGGCCCGTCTAAAGACGATACGCCGATGTTCGTGCGCGGCGCTAACTTTGACAAATATGCTGGCCAGGACATCGTCTCTAACGCCTCCTGCACCACCAACTGCCTGGCACCGCTGGCAAAAGTTATCAACGACAAATTCGGCATCGTCGAAGGTCTGATGACTACCGTTCACGCAACCACTGCGACCCAGAAAACCGTTGATGGCCCGTCTCACAAAGACTGGCGCGGCGGCCGCGGCGCATCTCAGAACATCATTCCGTCTTCTACCGGCGCAGCAAAAGCGGTCGGCAAAGTTCTGCCAGAGCTGAACGGTAAACTGACCGGTATGGCGTTCCGCGTACCGACCCCGAACGTTTCTGTGGTTGACCTGACCGTTCGTCTGGAAAAAGCAGCATCATACAAAGAGATTTGTGAAGCGATTAAAGCAGCTGCTGAAGGCGAAATGAAAGACGTGCTGGGCTATGTTGAAGATGACGTGGTGTCTACCGACTTCAACGGCGAAGTGCTGACCTCTGTGTTCGATGCTAAAGCAGGCATCGCGCTGAACGATAACTTCGTTAAACTGGTTTCCTGGTACGATAACGAAACTGGCTACTCAAACAAAGTACTCGACCTGATCGCGCTGGTTGCTAAATAAGCACACCGGTTATGACAGGCAACAAGGGCGACTTCGGTCGCCCTTTTTTTCGTGACAACAGGAAGGATTCGGTGATGCAGGATAAAATCTTCTCTCTGCCCGTAGTGAAGCAAATCTCCCCCTATCTGTCGCAGCGACAGCTGGGCGATCTGCCGGTGATTGTGGTAAGCCATCCCCAGCTGCGCGCGGCAGTTACGCTTCAGGGGGCGCATCTTATCGCGTGGCAGCCAAGCGGAGAAAAGCCGGTTATCTGGCTAAGCGAAAAATCACTCTTCTCTGCTGGCAAAGCGATTCGCGGCGGTGTCCCAGTCTGCTGGCCGTGGTTTGGTCCGCAAGGCGAACCGGCGCACGGTTTCGCCCGAAACCAGCCCTGGACACTTTCGGCGCACGATGAGAATGACGAGAGCGTGATGCTGACATTTGTGCTGGAAAGTTCTGCCCAGACAAAAAAACTCTGGCCGCATGATTTCACGCTTTTTGCTCGTTTTCGCCTTGGCAGACACTGTGAAATTGAACTGGAAGCGCACGGCAACTTTAGTGCCACTGGTGCTCTGCACAGCTATTTCCAGGTTGCCGATATTGCGGGTGTAGAGGTAAGCGGTCTGGGCGAGCACTTTATCGATAAAGTTGATAACAACCGCGAAGGCCGCGCAAGCGAAAACCAGACCTATCCGGGTCGCATCGATCGCATTTTTACCCAGCCTGAGGCCTGTTCATTAATCCATGATAAACAGGGGCAGCGCACCATCGAAGTTTACCACCATCACCAGAGTGATGTGGTGACATGGAACCCTGGCGTTGAGCTCTCTTGCAGCATGGCGGATATGCCCAACGACGGTTATAAAACCATGGTCTGTGTGGAAACGGCGCGGATCGCTAAGCCAATGGTGAGTGCAGGCGAAAAACCGGCGCGTCTGGCGACGACTTTCCGCCTGCGGCAGAAAGCGTAGCGACTCTCTGACCTGTCGCCGCTGGGGGCTGTCGTGAATGCATTCTAAACGACATCCAGCGGCTGCTTGCTCTGCGGCGGCGGAAAGGCCCGATTGATCCGGGCCAGCTCATCGTCGCTCAGTCTGATCTGCAGTGCAGCAGCATTCTCTCTGACGTGTGCCTGTGAACTCGCTTTAGGGATGGCAATAATGCCCTCTTTACGTATCACCCAGGCGAGTAGCAACTGCGCTACGCTAATGCCCTTCTGCTGTGCAATCTCCACCAGCGTTACGTGGGTAAAGAGCGTCTGACGCAGCCTGCCCGCTTGTGCCAGTGGACAATAGGCCATTACCGGCATCTGGCGCTGCTGGCATTCAGGCAGCAAATCATACTCGATACCGCGTGAAGCCAGGTGATAGAGAACCTGATTGGTTGCACATTGATTGCCACCCGGCTCGCTCAGAAGCTCCTGCAAATCGTCGACATCAAAATTTGAGACGCCCCAGCGCAGGATTTTGCCCTGCTGCTGAAGTTTCTCCATCGCACGAATCGTCTCTTCCAGTGGCACATTCCCTCGCCAGTGAAGCAGATAGAGATCAAGGCGGTCGGTACCCAGTCGATGCAGGCTGCGCTCACATGCCTCAACCGCATCTACCTCGCCAGCATTCCAGGGATAAACTTTTGAGACCACAAAGGCGCGGTCGCGGCGTCCACGCAGCGCTTCCCCCACGACTTCTTCAGCTCCGCCTTCAGCGTACATTTCTGCTGTATCGATCAGCGTCAGTCCGCAGTCCAGCCCCGCCTGTAGCGCTGCCACCTCTTCCTGACGGCGCAAAGCATCCTCACCCATAAACCAGGTGCCCTGACCTACTGCGGGTAGTGTCACGCTATCGTCAAACGCGATCAGCTTTTCCATCGGTGTGCTCCTGCAACAAATTAGGGCACCATTTTGGTGCTGAGGTTAAAAAATTGCCCGGTCAGCGAATGGATCAGAAGGTATAACTGAACCCTGTCCAGAGCGTCGTCTGACCACTCTTATCAATCATCGGGCTGTCTTTGATTTCACTGTCAAAGCGGGTATAGCGTCCGACCAGGCTGACATTCCACTGTGGCGCAACCTGATAACTCGCGCTTAACTCCACATAGGGAGACCAGCTGTCGTCAGGCTGATAACGGCTGATGCCAGTGCGCGCCGCTTCATGGCTTGATACACCATAGTAGTAGCGGTTCTGATTCGCGCTATTCCACATAGCACCAATGCCTGGCGTCAGGCTAAAGTCGCCAAATTTAAAGCGGTAGAGGTAGGTTAAATCCCAGATAATGCCGTTACTGTTGTTTAGCACATCGCCCAGCAGCGCGGTACGCAGGATGCCCCAGTCAGCCATATGGCTGTAGGTTGCCCCTCCCATCAACGTCATGCGACGCTTGTCGAGACCTTTCATATCGCCCAGGTCATTATCGTCCGGATCGTACTGCTGCGGTGAACCAAGCAGCGTTAAAGAGAGTTGGTTTTCTGGATCCTTCCAGAGGTAATAGCCGCCCTGCAAACTGCGGAACCAGAAATTTTCACCCTCATAGTTGATGACAGGGATCGGCAGATAACGATCCTGCCCTCCCCGGTAGGGAGACTGGGCATAGATCACTGATGCACCAACAGAGAGCGATTCGGCAGCAGCAGTATTAGCGAAAAAAATACAAGGAATAATGGCGGTAAGCGCTTTAAGTTTGAATTGGTTCACAATTAATTTCTTCCATAAATATAAGAATCACCAGGAAGTTTAACGATTTTTGCTCACCGGTTTAACCTTTATCTGAGGTGCATTTCAACGAAGCGGCTGAAGGCGGCACATCTGCCGGATTCTTCTCTCTTTTCCCCTCACGAAACCCAAGACTGGCTTTGCAACAATCTGACTTTGTTATTGATATATCGCCAAATAGTAAAATTATGCGGAGGAAAATTCCTGAATGCCTTCTACAGTTAAAAGTAAGCCGTAAGTATCAGTACGAGCAGAGTAACCACAAGAAGTGTGTATCCCGATAACAATACATCAGGTTGGCATAAGGGTTGCTGTACTCAAATGAGAATATCTTCCGGGAGCTGCAAGAGCCTCTAATTACGCTCCTTTACCTGTGCTAAAAACGAAAGGACGGGCATCGCTATGAATATATTCGATCATTATCGTCAGCGTTATGAAGCTGCCAAGGACGAAGAGTTCACACTGCAGGAATTTCTTGCCATCTGTAAGCAGGATCGCAGTGCATACGCCAACGCCGCAGAGCGACTGTTAATGGCTATTGGTGAGCCAGTAATGGTCGACACTGCTCAGGAGCCACGCCTTTCCAGAATATTCTCTAACCGTGTGATGGGCCGTTATCCGGCCTTTGAAGAGTTCTATGGCATGGAAGAGGCCATTGAACAAATTGTCTCTTATCTGAAGCATGCCGCTCAGGGGCTGGAAGAGAAGAAACAGATTCTCTACCTGCTGGGACCCGTTGGGGGGGGTAAATCCTCGCTAGCGGAACGCCTGAAATCGCTGATGCAGCGCGTGCCTGTTTATGTCCTGAGCGCCGATGGAGAACGCAGCCCGGTCAACGATCATCCACTCTGCCTGTTTAACCCACAGGAAGACGCCAACATTCTTGAAAAAGAATATAACGTGCCGCGTCGTTACCTCGGCACCATCATGTCACCCTGGGCCGCCAAACGCCTGCATGAATTTGGCGGGGATATTACCCGCTTTAAGGTGGTCAAGGTCTGGCCATCGATTCTGGAACAGCTGGCTATCGCTAAAACCGAGCCTGGCGATGAGAACAACCAGGATATTTCTGCGCTGGTCGGTAAAGTGGATATCCGCAAGCTGGAGAATCATGCACAAAACGACCCTGATGCCTATGGCTATTCCGGTGCGCTCTGTCGTGCCAACCAGGGCATCATGGAGTTCGTTGAGATGTTCAAAGCGCCGATTAAGGTGCTGCATCCTCTGCTGACGGCCACTCAGGAGGGGAACTATAACGGTACGGAAGGGATCTCAGCGCTGCCGTTTAACGGCATCATTCTTGCGCACTCCAATGAATCGGAGTGGGTGACGTTCCGCAACAATAAAAACAACGAGGCTTTCCTTGACCGTGTTTACATTGTTAAGGTGCCTTACTGCCTGCGGGTATCCGAAGAGATCAAGATCTACGAAAAACTGCTCAATCACAGCGAACTGGCAACCGCGCCCTGTGCACCGGGTACGCTGGAAACGCTGGCGCGCTTTTCCATCCTGTCGCGCATGAAAGAGCCAGAAAACTCGAGTATCTACTCGAAAATGCGCGTGTATGATGGCGAAAGTCTGAAGGATACCGATCCAAAAGCGAAGTCCTGGCAGGAATATCACGATTATGCGGGCGTGGATGAAGGCATGAACGGCCTCTCAACCCGATTCGCCTTTAAAATCCTGTCGCGTGTCTTTAACTTTGACCATACCGAAGTAGCGGCTAACCCGGTGCATCTCTTCTACGTACTGGAGCAACAGATTGAGCGTGAACAGTTCCCGCAGGATCAGGCAGAGAAGTATCTGGAACACCTGAAAGGCTACCTGATCCCGAAATATGCTGAGTTTATCGGCAAAGAAATTCAGACGGCCTATCTGGAGTCCTATTCTGAATATGGTCAAAACATCTTTGATCGCTATGTGACCTACGCCGACTTCTGGATTCAGGATCAGGAGTATCGCGATCCGGATACCGGCCAGCTGTTCGATCGTGAGTCATTAAATGCTGAACTGGAAAAAATCGAGAAACCGGCCGGGATCAGTAACCCGAAAGATTTCCGAAATGAGATTGTGAACTTTGTGCTGCGTGCACGCGCGCAAAACAATGGTCGCAATCCAAACTGGACCAGCTACGAGAAACTGCGCACCGTAATCGAGAAGAAAATGTTTTCGAATACCGAGGAGCTGCTGCCGGTTATCTCGTTCAATACCAAAACATCCACGGATGAACAGAAAAAACATGATGATTTTGTCGATCGTATGATGGAGAAAGGCTATACCCGCAAACAGGTACGCCTGCTGTGCGAATGGTATCTGCGTGTACGCAAATCGTCATAATCACACCACGTAAGCACGTTGATGCGCAGACATTAACACCGATAAGGTCGGGCAACAGCCCGACCTGCTTACAACGTTTGGGGGAATTTTATGGCCTATTTCATCGATCGGCGACTCAACGGTAAGAACAAAAGCGCAGTCAACCGACAGCGCTTTTTGCGCCGTTATAAGTCGCAAATCAAGCAGTCGATCTCCGAGGCCATCAATAAGCGTTCGGTGACCGACGTCGAAAGTGGCGAATCTGTCTCAATCCCGATAGATGACATTAACGAACCTGTTTTCCACCAGGGGCGCGGCGGCAGTCGCCATCGCGTTCATCCCGGCAACGATCATTTTGTTCAGAATGACCGTGTTGAGCGGCCACAGGGAGGTGGCGGCGGCGGCGGTAGCGGCCAGGGCAACGCCAGTCAGGACGGTGAGGGTCAGGATGAATTTGTTTTTCAAATCTCCAAAGATGAATATCTCGATCTGCTGTTCGAAGACCTGGCTCTGCCTAATTTGCGTAAAAACCAGCATCGCCAGCTTAACGAGTACAAAACGCATCGCGCCGGTTTTACCTCTAATGGGGTGCCTGCCAATATCAGCGTTGTACGCTCGTTGCAAAACTCGCTGGCACGCCGCACCGCCATGACCGCAGGCAAGCGACGCATGATGCATGAGCTTGAAGACGCGTTAAGCGCCGTTGAGAAAGCGGAACCGGCTCAGCTGCTGGAAGAGGAGCGTCTGCGCAAAGAAATTGCCGAGCTGCGCGCGCGGATTGAACGAGTGCCCTTTATCGACACCTTTGATTTGCGCTATAAAAACTTTGAAAAGCGGCCCGAGCCCTCCAGCCAGGCGGTAATGTTCTGTCTGATGGATGTCTCGGGCTCGATGGATCAGGCCACCAAGGATATGGCGAAACGTTTTTATATTCTGCTCTACCTGTTCCTCAGCCGGACCTACAAAAACGTCGACGTAGTCTATATTCGCCACCACACGCAGGCAAAAGAGGTGGATGAGCAGGAGTTCTTCTATTCGCAGGAGACAGGCGGCACCATCGTTTCCAGCGCGCTAAAGCTGATGGATGAGGTGGTGAAGGAGCGTTACGATCCTGCACAGTGGAATATCTATGCTGCGCAGGCCTCGGACGGTGACAACTGGGCAGATGATTCGCCGTTGTGTCACGAAATCCTGGCGAAAAATATCCTGCCGGTCGTGCGTTACTATAGCTATATCGAGATCACCCGACGCGCGCACCAGACCCTGTGGCGCGAGTATGAGCATCTCCAGTCGGTATTTGATAATTTTGCTATCCAGCACATTCGCGAACCCGAAGATATCTATCCGGTATTTCGCGAGCTGTTTCACAAACAGGCGGCAGAAGCCTGAGTTCTCAAGCCGGTCGCTGACCGGCTTTTTTTATCTAATCGCCCGAATATCTGCTAAAATACCCGCCCTAAATCCCCTTGACGAACAACGCCTTTTTTCTGCACATTAAGCCTGAGCTTAAACAAAAAAATCAATTCGTAAGATTTAAGCCTGCGCAAAGATAACCTACTGATTACGCATAGTCTTTTTCCAAATGCACAGTACTTCCTCGCGCCAGCCTTCTATTAAACGTCGTAACCGCAGGAGAGCACATTGAACCACAATATCGTTTACAGTCTTTTTATTATCGGTTCTGTACTGGTTGCGTCGAGCATCTTACTCAGTTCTTTTTCCTCGCGTCTGGGCATTCCCATTCTGGTCATCTTTCTGGCGCTGGGCATGTTGACCGGCGTCGACGGCATTGGCGGCATCGCTTTTGACAACTACCCTGCTGCCTATCTGATTTCAAACCTGGCGCTCGCCATCATTCTGCTGGACGGCGGCATGCGCACAAAAGCCAGCTCATTTAAGGTTGCCCTGGGTCCGGCACTTTCTCTGGCAACGGTAGGGGTGATGATCACCGCGGGTCTGACCGGGCTGGCCGCAGCGTGGCTGTTTCGCCTTAACCTGATGGAAGGTTTCCTGATTGGTGCCATCATCGGTTCTACCGATGCCGCAGCCGTCTTCTCCCTGCTGGGGGATAAAGGGCTGAACGAACGCGTCAGCTCGACGCTGGAGATCGAATCGGGCAGCAACGACCCCATGGCGGTATTCCTGACGATCACGCTAATTGAGATGATACAAAAAGGTCAAACCGGGCTGGACTGGATGTTCCTCGTGCATCTGGTCCAGCAGTTTGGTCTGGGCATCGTACTGGGACTGGGTGGCGGCTGGGCGCTGCAGCAGTTAATCAACCGCATCAGCCTGGCCACCGGCCTCTACCCGCTACTGGCGTTGAGCGGCGGCATTCTGGTTTTTGCTCTGACCACCATGCTGGAGGGCAGCGGTATACTGGCCGTGTATCTGTGCGGCTTTCTGCTGGGCAACAGTCCGATTCGAAACCGCCACGGCATTTTGCAAACGTTTGACGGCATGGCCTGGCTGAGCCAGATAGGCATGTTCATTGTGCTGGGATTGCTGGTAACGCCTTCCGACCTCTGGCATATCGCCGTGCCGGCAATGATCCTGTCGCTGTGGCTGATCCTGGTGGCACGCCCGCTCTCTGTGCTGGTGGGCCTGCTGCCGTTCCGCAGCTTTACCGGACGTGAACGCATCTTTATCAGCTGGGTCGGACTGCGCGGTGCGGTGCCGATTATTCTTGCGGTCTTTCCTATGATGGCCGGACTGGAAAATGCCTCGCTCTATTTCAATATCGCCTTTTTCGTGGTGCTGGTCTCTCTGATGCTCCAGGGGACATCGCTGGGATTTGCTGCCAGGAAAGCCAAAGTGGTTGTTCCGCCAACTGCCTCACCCATCAGCCGCGTCGGGCTGGATATACATCCCGAAAACCCCTGGGAGCAGTTTGTTTATCAGCTCAGCGCCGATAAATGGTGTGTCGGCGCAGCGCTGCGCGACCTGCAGATGCCGCGAGAAACGCGTATCGCCGCGCTGTTCCGTGATAATGCGCTGATGCATCCTAACGCCAATACGCGTCTTAAAGAGGGAGATGTGATCTGCGTGATTGGCCGCGAGCGCGATCTTCCCGCACTGGGCAAAATGTTCAGCCAGTCACCGCCGGTTTCGCTGGATCAACGTTTCTTTGGTGACTTTATCCTGGATGCTGAGGCGCGCCTGCGCGATGTGGCGCAGATTTATGGTCTGGAGCTGGATGACGAAACGAACGATCAGCAGTCGCTGGGCCAGCTCGTCATGAGCATGCTGGGGGGGACACCAGTGGTAGGCGACCATGTGGAGTGGAACCAGCTTACCTGGACAGTGGCAGAGAAAGAGGATAATCGCATCGTAAAAATTGGGGTGCGCGTCGCTGAAGAGCGGGAATAATCCGACGTCTGCTGGCTCGAAATTTCGACGGAAACGACTATGCTCATTATTTAACCCAGAGAGCGGGAGTAAATTATGGGACACGTCGTTAAAATTGGTCGCTATGAAATTATTGATGCCGAACTCGACAGCGATAATATCCAGACCGTCAGCATTCCCTGCCAGACCAATCCCGGCCTGAGTTATCAACTTGATGGCTGGGATCACGATACAAGCGTACCGGCATGGATTGATGGTGAGCCGGTGGATCTGCAAATCGCGCACTATGATAAACAGCAAGACCAGTGGGTATTAAAAAAGCCTGCCTGATGTTCACTTCATTTCCGCCAGCGATCCTCTCTGGCGGTAATTCTGAAAATCACTCTTAAAACATTCACTTATTTAAATGCGCCTCGCCATTTTTTCAATCTTATCAATGAGTTATACTGGTTAAACTTTAGGCAGAATCAGGTTTTTAGGATTTTTTCCGTATTAACGCCGTCATACTTCTCCTGCATACTCTAATTCGTTGCTGCAGATTTTCGTGATAACTATCACGCAATTTTTATATCTCCTCACTGCAGCCCGTATGGCTCTAACGACTGAAAGAACTGGAACCTTCTGTGGGTTTTTCAGTAGTCCACTCCTGAGCGCGTACTTGATTCTGGTCAGGCCATCTTTTACTTAAGAAGAAAGAGAGCAGGTGTTATGGCAAGTACACTGGTAATGAATGATGCAAGCCGCTCATGGAGCGGTACGCGAAAAAATATTCTGGCAAAATTAGCGTTGAGCTTTTCCGATCTCATTGCCCTTAATTTGTCTCTGTTTTTGTCAGCGGCAACGATTCAGGGCATCTGGGGCGATCTGGATGCCTTTATTCCTCCCCATCAAATCGAATATCGTTTTATCGCGCAGTTCGCGCTCTCTGTTTTGTGCACC
Organism: Pantoea sp. KPR_PJ; assembly: GCF_041386365.1. Classification (NCBI taxonomy): domain Bacteria; kingdom Pseudomonadati; phylum Pseudomonadota; class Gammaproteobacteria; order Enterobacterales; family Erwiniaceae; genus Pantoea; species Pantoea sp. KPR_PJ. Next base: position 19,172 of record NZ_JABMIK010000002.1, read on the forward strand.
GCCTATTTTTGGATGCGCATGCGTCACTACACCTACCGCAAACCCTTTTGGTTTGAACTGAAAGAAGTGGTTAAGACCCTGCTTGTGTTCTCGCTGCTGGATTTGGCGTTAATCGCCTTTTCAAAGTGGGATTTCTCGCGCATGGTGTGGGTATTTAGCTGGGGCTACGCGCTGATCCTTCTGCCGCTAATGCGCGCTGTGGTCAAGCGCGCCATCAACCGCGCCGGGCAGTGGCAAAAAGAGACCATCATCATCGGGTCAGGCAAAAATGCCATGGAAGCCTACGCTGCGTTACAGAGCGAGGAGATCCTCGGTTATAACGTGCAGGCGTTCATCAGCACCGACGATGACACTTCTCCTGCATCTGTAAATGGTGTCCCGGTGATTCACCAAAAAGATATCAACTGGCAGACCATCGACCGTGACAATGTCCAGTTCATCGTGGCAACCGAATTTGAACAGCAGGCGGTACGTGATAACTGGCTCAAATACCTGTCCAAAATGAATTGCCGATCAATATCGGTTATTCCCACCCTGCGCGGCGTTCCGCTCTATGGCACCGACATGTCATTTATTTTCAGTCATGAAGTGATGATCCTGCGCGTCAGCAACAGCCTTGCGAAACGCTCTTCCCGCTTCCTGAAGCGCTGCTTCGACGTGGTCGTTGCCTCTCTGCTGCTGCTGTTTCTGGCTCCCGTCTTTGGTCTGCTCTGCTATATGGTGAAACGCGACGGTGGCAATGCGATTTATGGCCATGAGCGTATTGGTCAAAACGGTCAGAAGTTTAAATGTCTGAAATTCCGCTCAATGGTTACCAACTCTAAAGAGGTGCTTGAGCAGTTGCTGGCCACCAGCGCGGAGGCACGTGCGGAGTGGGATAAAGACTTTAAGCTGAAGAAAGATCCGCGCATCACTCGCATTGGCGGCTTCCTGCGTAAAACCAGCCTGGATGAGCTACCGCAGCTGTGGAACGTTATCCGGGGTGAAATGAGCCTGGTGGGACCGCGTCCGGTTATCGAGGCGGAGCTGGAGCGTTACGCCGGCGATGTCGACTACTATCTGATGGCCAAACCGGGTATGACGGGCCTCTGGCAGGTCAGCGGTCGTAATGATATCGACTATGACACACGCGTCTACTTCGACTCCTGGTATGTCAAAAACTGGGCGCTGTGGACCGACATTGCCATTCTGTTCAAAACGGCGGGTGTCGTCCTGCGTCGCGACGGCGCCTATTAGTACTTTCCGATGCCTGCGGTCCTGCGGGCATCGCATTTTCCCCTTTCTTTTTCATCTCTAACTCATTACCCTTCCGGCTTGTTTTAACAGGATGTTTACCTTCTGGTCTTTATGCAAAAATTTACCCTGATATTGCTGAGCCTGGTGCTGCTGGCACCGCTCGGCATCGATCTCTATCTCCCTACGCTGCCGGACATTGCGCTCGGCCTGAATACACCGGTCAGCCTGGTTCAGACTACGATTCCCGTTTTTCTGCTGGTGATGGGGCTGGGTCAGCTGGTGACGGGTCCCCTGGTGGATAACTTTGGGCGCAAACCCATCGCTCTGGCGGGCCTGCTGCTCTACATCACCGGTAGCGCTGTAGCGGCGACCGCCACCAGCTGGCCGCTGTTTCTCTCTGCACGACTTATCCAGGGCTGTGCGGTGTGCTGTAGTGCCGTGGTGGCATTCAGTGGCGTCCGCGATCGACTGCAAGGCGATGATGCCGCTCGCGCCTACGGCTTTCTTAACGGGGCGTTAAACATCGTTCCTGCGCTGGCCCCCCTGCTGGGTGGATTGCTGGCCAGCGCTTTCGACTGGCGAGCGCCCTTCTGGTTTTTGTGCGCCTACGGCCTGCTGATCGCCCTGATCGTGCTGCTGTGGCTGCCAGAGACGCGTCCTGCCAATACGCTGCGGGTCAAGGGCCTGCCGCTGGCGCAATATAGCGCGATCCTGCGCCAGCCGCGCTTTCTCGCTTTTGCCTTCGCGAATGCGGGCGCGCTTGGCATGGTTCTTACCTATGTTTCGCTGGCACCGCATGTGCTGATGACCGAAGGCGGCCTGACGCCGCTGCAGTTCTCCTTCGCCTTTGGTGCGAACGGATTCTGGATTATGCTGGTAAGCGCTTTTGTTAATAAAACCATTCGCAAAGCGGGACGCCCGTTCTGTCTGGCGATGGGGTTTGTCACCATGCTGGCAGGCGCACTGCTGTTACTGGCGGGAATGCAATTATTGCCGGAGAGCATACAGACGCACTGGGCGCTCTATATGCTGCCGGTCGCTGTCTCGGTGGCGGGCCTGGCCTTTACGGTAGGCCCGGCTACCAGCTATGCGCTGGAGCCCTACCAGCAGCAGGCTGGCGTGGCGGCGGCACTACAGGGTTTTATCCAGATGGCGGGGGGTGCGGCGGGCAGCCTGCTGATTGTCATGCTGCCCGTGGCGGAAAAAAGCGCGCTGGCGTTGATGATGCTGGCGGGTGCCACGCTGGCGCTCATTGCCTGGCGCTGTAGCAGAAAAATGCACGGTGCGCTGACCGCGCTTAAATAACCTTGACCGGCACGCGAGGTGCGAGCGCGCACATCAGCTCATAGCCCACCGTGCCGGCAGCTTTGGCCACCTGATCAATTTTCACCTGATTGCCCCACAGCTCGACTTTCGAACCAATGCCCGCCTCAGGGCACGGGGTGAGATCAACCGTGATCATATCCATCGATATTGCCCCCACGACCTGCGTCGTCACGCCATCAACAGCAATGGGTGTGCCGCTCGGTGCATGGCGAGGATAACCATCCGCATAGCCACAGGCCACTACCCCGATGCGTTGCTCCTGGCGTGCCCGATACCGGTAGCCATAACCCACGCCGTCGCCAGGGCTGAGCTGCTGAACAGCAATAATTTCGCTGCCCAGCGTCATAACGGGTTTCAGGCCGGTGCTGGCAATATCCTGCCACTCGCCGCTCGGCGATGCGCCATAAAGGATAATACCGGGACGTACCCAGTCGTAGTGAGCTTCAGGATGCCACAGCGTGCAGGCAGAGTTAGAGAGCGAGCGTGGGATATCCAGCCCTTCCGCCGCACGCGCAATGCGTTGCAGCGGCGCGATCAGCCCGTCCGGATTCTCCGCATCGGCAAAGTGTGCCATCAGGGTAATATCGCCGGTATTGGATAACGCGCGCAGCTTCTGGTAAGCACTGTGCGCCTGTTCCGGGCGGAATCCCAGTCGATTCATTCCGCTGTTAACCTTCAGGTAGATGTCCACCGGAGCGGAAAGCTCTGCTTCCGCCAGTGCTTTAATCTGCCAGTTGCTGTGCACGCTGGTGGTAAGACGATAACGATCAATCAGTTGTAAATCGTCTGGGTGGAAAAACCCTTCCAGCAGCAGGATCGGTTTACGCCATCCGCTGTCGCGCAGCAGGATGGCTTCTTCCATATTGAGCAAGGCAAAACCGTCGGTCTGCGCCAGACTCTCCCAGACGCGAGCCAGGCCGTGCCCATAGGCGTTGGCCTTAACGACCGACCAGATGTGCGCGTCAGGTGCGGCCTGACGGACGACGGCCAGATTATGTGCCAGCGCCTGCCGATCGATAGTGGCGAAAACTGGACGTGACATACTTCCTCTCCCTGAAGGTTAACGCGTGGCATTCGCGTTGCGTAATGGTGATGATGAGGGCGTAAAACCAGGCAGATAGCGGAACACCGACAGATCGTCGGCAGCAATCGCCGGGCTTTTACCGCTCATCACGTCGGCCAGCAGCTGACCGGAGCCGCAGGCCATGGTCCAGCCAAGCGTGCCGTGTCCAGTATTAAGATAGAGATTACTGAGCGGTGTCGGCCCGACAATCGGCGTGCCATCTGGCGTCATTGGACGCAGACCGCTCCAGAAGCTGGCCTGTTCAATATGACCGCCTTCAGGATAAAGATCCCGTACGACCATCTCCAGCGTTTCCCGACGTGCCGGTAACAGTTTGTTGTTAAAACCAACAATTTCGGCCATGCCGCCGACGCGGATGCGGTTGTCGAAGCGCGTCACTGCCACTTTATAGGTCTCATCCAGGATGGTTGAGACCGGGGCCGCATCGGGATTTTTTACCGGGATAGTCAGGGAATAGCCTTTGAGAGGATAAACCGGAATGTCGAGGATATGTTTCAGCAGTGCCGTGGAGTAGGAGCCAAACGCGACCACATAGCTGTCACCTTTGATCACCTCATTACCGCATTTTACGCCATAAATACGGTTACCTTCGCGCAGCAGTTGATCAACGGGCGTGTTAAAGCGAAATACCACGCCCGCGTCCTGCGCCATTTTGGCCAGCTTCTGCGTGAACATCTGGCAGTCGCCGGTCTCATCGTTCGGCAGGCGCAGCCCCCCCGTCAGCTTGTGATGGGTGGCCGCCAGCGCCGGCTCCACGCGCGCCAGTTCACTGGCGTGCAGCAGTTCATAAGGCACGCCCGCGTCGCGCAGCACTTCGATGTCTTTGCTGGCGCTGTCAAACTGCTGCTGGGTGCGGAACAGCTGTAAAGTGCCGCCCTGCCGTCCTTCATAGGCAATGCTTGTCTCTTCGCGCAGCGCTTTGAGGCAGTCGCGACTGTACTCCGCGATACGCACCATACGGCTTTTGTTCTGCTGGTAATGCTGCATATCGCAGTTGCGCAGCATATTCCACATCCATTCCAGCTGAAAACTGCTGCCGTCGAGACGAATGGCCAGGGGCGCATGCCGCTGAAACATCCATTTAACCGCTTTTAGCGGGACACCCGGCGCGGCCCAGGGCGCTGCATAGCCCGGCGAGATTTGCCCCGCATTGCCTGCGCTGGTCTCAAGCGCCGCATCGGGCTGGCGATCCAGTACCGTTACCTGATGTCCCGCGCGGGCCAGATACCATGCGCTTGCCACGCCCACTACACCACTACCCAGAATCACTACGTGCATATCGCCCCCACCGGCAAGTCCAACAGCATAATTCACTAACATCCAGGCCAATATCAGCGCATTAGCACCTGTCGATAAAAGCCCTTACCCAGTTAACGTATTTCACATGTTTTTCACTTTTTCGAACACTAAAATCTTTTGCCAGAGACCAAATCAGTAACTTATGCGCCTTTTATCCCTTTCTTAGCAGTTAATCATAGCGCACCCGGCAATAATCACTTATTTCAGTAGAATAAGCCGACGCCATACAATCCACTTATAAACAGCACTTTATCCTGTTTTTTATGGCCAAAGTCACATATCAGCCCGGCAAACGCTTTTAGCGTTATTTTCAGATGATTTTGTGCCGAATAATTCGTTTGAGTTCCGCTCTCGGATAAGCGACAGTGGGCTATCATTGAAGTGTTCACTCCGTTTTTGGGGTTCTCTTTCTTAGGGATGAGCCTTGAAATTACCGGAAACGGCTGCTCGCATCGGGCAAGCCTGTTTGCAAAACAGAGGTGCGCTATGACGACAATCTTTGACGATCCGATTAAGGACAGCAAACGACTCAACGATGGACCGGACTGGACATTTGAACTCCTCGATGTCTACCTTGCGGAAATTGACCGCGTCGCCAAACTCTACCGACTCGATACCTATCCCCACCAGATTGAAGTGATTACCTCTGAGCAAATGATGGACGCCTACTCCAGCGTGGGGATGCCTATCAACTATGCCCACTGGTCGTTTGGCAAAAAGTTCATTGAAACGGAGCAGCGCTATAAGCACGGCCAGCAGGGACTGGCGTACGAGATTGTTATTAACTCTAATCCCTGTATCGCCTATCTGATGGAAGAGAACACCATGACCATGCAGGCACTGGTCATGGCACACGCCTGTTACGGTCATAACTCCTTTTTCAAAAATAACTATCTGTTCCGCAGCTGGACCGATGCCAGTTCAATCGTCGATTACTTGCTGTTTGCGAAAAAATATATTTCCGACTGCGAAGAGCGCTATGGCGTTGAAGAGGTTGAGCGACTGCTGGACTCCTGTCATGCGCTGATGAATTACGGCGTTGACCGCTATAAACGTCCACAAAAAATTTCGTTGCAGGAGGAGAAGGCACGGCAGAAAAGCCGCGAAGAGTATCTGCAAAGCCAGGTCAACACGCTGTGGCGCACCCTGCCGCGCCGCGAGAAAGAGACCGTGCATGTAGAAGCGGCACGCTACCCGTCCGAACCCCAGGAAAACCTGCTCTATTTTATGGAAAAGAACGCCCCACTGCTGGAGCCCTGGCAGCGTGAGATTTTGCGCATCGTGCGCAAAGTCAGCCAGTATTTTTACCCGCAGAAACAGACGCAGGTGATGAACGAAGGCTGGGCTACCTTCTGGCACTACACCATCCTTAATCATCTTTATGATGAGGGCAAAGTGTCAGAGCGCTTTATGATCGAGTTTCTGCACAGTCATACCAATGTGGTGTTCCAGCCGCCCTATAACAGTCCCTGGTACAATGGCATCAACCCCTATGCGCTGGGTTTTGCGATGTTCCAGGATATTAAACGTATCTGCCAGTCTCCGACGGAAGAAGATCGCTACTGGTTCCCTGATATCGCCGGTTCCGACTGGCTGGAAACGATGCACTTTGCTATGCGTGAATTTAAGGACGAGAGCTTTATCAGCCAGTTCCTTTCGCCCAAGGTTATGCGCGATTTCCGACTGTTTACCGTGCTGGATGATGACCGCAATAACTATCTGGAAATTGCGGCCATCCATGACGAGGCGGGTTACCGTGCTATTCGCCAGCAGCTTTCGGCGCAGTACAACCTCAGTAATCTGGAGCCAAACATCCAGGTCTATAACGTGGACCTGCGCGGCGACCGCTCGCTGACGCTGCGTTACGTGCCACAGAGCCGCACACCGCTCGACAAGAGCCGCCGTGAGGTCATGAAGCACGTGCATCGGCTGTGGGGCTTTGATGTCAATCTTGAGCAGCAAAACGAGGATGGCAGCGTTGAACTACTGGATCGCTGTCCGGCACGCGGAAATGGGCTGTAAGCAGTGAACACAAAAAAACCGGACGCTGTCCGGTTTTTTTTTACATTAGCGTTTGCTGCCGAGATCGTCCGGCATGCTTTTCTGCATGCTGTGCCAAATTTCGCCGCTGCGGCGGCCATATTCACGCACCGCATCCACAATCTTCTCCTGCGCCGGTTCATTGACGCACAGCACCTCAAGTTGCGCATAAAAATTACGCGCCAGCTCACGGGCTTCCGGATTTGAAAAGTAGTAACGGCCCACGCGCGTATAAAGCCCTTTCAGGCCATTCAGGATCAGCCCATAGATTGGGTTACCCGAAGCAAACGCGAGCCCGCGAAACACGCGGTAATCAAGTTCGGTATAGGCGTCTGCCTGATCTTCCACACCCGCCACACTCTCCAGCACCGTGCGCGCTTTATCGGGATGATGACGCAGTGCCCGACTGATAAAAATGGAAGCGATATTGGTGCGCACTGACAGCAGGTTATCAATCAGCACCGGCACGCTGTCATGATCCAGGCGCGCCAGCGTTTCAAGAATGTTCAGACCGGAGGTTTCCCAGAAATCATTTACGCGGGTCGGTTTACCGTGCTGGATAGTCAGCCAGCCATCCCGCGCCAGGCGCTGCAGCACTTCACGCAGCGTTGTACGGGTTACGCCGATTAGTTCAGAAAGCTCACGTTCAGCCGGAAGGATTGACCCAGGAGGAAAGCGGCTATTCCAGATGCTTTCAATAATATACTCTTCAGCAAATCCCGCGGGGCTCTGCGCCTTTATGACCATAGCGATGTTTTCTCGTTGCTTTCTTTGTCGAAATGGCACTCATCATACCAGAGGCCCAGAAGCTGTTATAGCCTGCGCAAGGATTAAAAGCGCGCGCTGGCGCAAAAAACAGCAGCCACGCGCACACCTGTCACCCGCAGTTGCGCCTGCGGGGTTAGCTGATTACTCTTTTGCCCATCCTTTTTTCAAGACAGGGCATCAGCCATGGAGATGACTTTCGGCCAGGCGTTACATCGCAACTTTCTCGGGCAATCACCCGACTGGTATAAAACGCTGATTCTGGCGTTTCTTATTATCAACCCACTGCTTTATTTCTTTGTCAGCCCCTTTCTGGCCGGATGGCTACTGGTTGCCGAATTTATTTTTACCCTCGGTATGGCGCTCAAATGCCATCCGCTGCTGCCGGGGGGATTACTGACACTGGAGGCGATCGCGATTGGCATGACCAGCGCCGGGCAGGTGAAACAGGAGCTGGCCGGAAACCTTGAGGTTCTGCTGCTGCTGATCTTTATGGTGGCCGGTATTTTTTTTATGAAGCAGCTACTGCTGTTCGTCTTTACGCGGCTGCTGCTGTCGCTGCACTCTAAAGTGCTGCTGAGTCTGACCTTCTGTCTTGCTGCCGCCTTTCTCTCCGCGTTTCTGGACGCCTTAACCGTTGTGGCCGTGGTGATTAGCGTCGCCACCGGCTTCTATCAAATCTATCATCGCGTCTCATCGGCATCCGGCTATGCTGCGGAGGAAGGGCGCGCCACGCTGGAGCAATTCCGTGCTTTCCTGCGCAGCCTGATGATGCAGGCAGGCATCGGCACCGCGCTGGGTGGCGTGATGACAATGGTTGGCGAGCCGCAAAACCTGATTATTGCCCATGCAGCAGGCTGGGATTTCATCAGCTTTTTCCTGCGTATGGCCCCGGTTACCGTCCCTGTGTTGCTGTGCGGTATTGTGACCAGTGTACTGGTAGAACGCTTCCGCCTTTTTGGTTACGGTGTCACGTTACCGGATGAGGTGCGGGCTATTTTGCTGGAAAACGATCGTGAAGAGCGCGCAAAGCGCACGCGTCAGGAGCGACAAAAATTGTGGATACAGGCGCTGACGGGTCTCTGGCTCATCGTCGCACTGGCATTGCATCTCGCTGAAGTGGGGTTAATTGGACTTTCGGTGATTATTCTCGCTACCTCGCTGTGCGGCGTCACTGATGAGCACACCATCGGTCAGGCTTTCACCGAAGCGCTGCCTTTTACCGCACTGCTCACCGTGTTTTTTGCCATCGTTGCCATCATCGTCGAGCAGCAGCTTTTTGCCCCGCTTATTACCTTTGTGTTACAGGCCGAACCTCATGCCCAGCTGAGCTGGTACTACATTTTTAATGGCCTGCTCTCTTCGATCTCTGACAACGTATTCGTTGGTTCGGTGTTTATCAATGAGGCAAAACACGCGTTTAGCCAGGGCGCTATCGATTTGCAGCAGTATGAACTGCTGGCTGTTGCCACTAATACCGGCACTAACCTTCCCTCAGTTGCCACGCCAAATGGTCAGGCGGCCTTTCTGTTTCTGCTGACTTCCGCTCTGGCCCCGCTGATTCGGCTCTCATATGGACGTATGGTCTGGATGGCACTTCCCTTTACGCTGGTTATGTCACTGGTAGGTTTTTTTTGCATTCACTGGCTACTGGTGCCCTTTACCGAGATCGTCACACAATGGGGGTGGCTTGCCGCACCTGCTATGTAAATTACTGCCCTGGATCAGCTTAACGGGTTTTTGGCTATGATTTTCACTGGTATCAGGCTGGCACCGACCTGCTTTTGGTTTACACTGCGTGGCATTAATGTTTACAGGGAAAGCAAGATGTTGCGATATCTTAATCAGTCATCCCGCGGCCGTAGCGCCTGGCTTTTGCTGGCGCTGACTGCGCTGGCGCTGGAGCTGGCCGCACTGTGGTTCCAGCACGTTATGGGGTTGAAGCCGTGCGTAATGTGTATTTACGAGCGCTGTGCGCTTTTCGGCGTAATGGGTGCGGGGATAGTCGGCGCTATCGCGCCTAAGACGCCTTTACGCTGGGCAGGAATAGCGATCTGGATTTACAGTGCTTATGAAGGGCTGCGCCTTTCATGGGAACACACCATGATGCAGCTTCATCCCAATCCGTTTACCATCTGCGATTTCGCCGCGCGTTTTCCCGCATGGCTGCCGCTGGATAAATGGCTGCCTTCTGTCTTCGTCGCCAGCGGAGACTGCGCGGAACGAAGCTGGACTTTCCTTACCCTGAGTATGCCACAGTGGATGATCGTGGTATTTGCCGCTTACCTGATCGTGGCGCTGGTCATACTGATTGCGCAACTGTTCAGGCCGAAACGCCGGGATCTCTTCTCTCGCTGAAAAAAAAACAGGCTGCTGACGCAGCCTGTTTCCTTATCCGTTGCGGTCCGGGCGATCGATAATATGATCCTCCCAGTCGCGCACCTCGCTTTCCCGCACGGCGATATAGCGCACCGAAATACGCTGTGCATGCATAGCGGCCTTCGAACCACTCCGCAGCGGGTGCCATACCGGTAACCCTTTTCCTTCCCCCAGCAAACGATAGGCGCAGGTGCGCGGCAGCCAGTCAAAGCGGGTCAGGTTTTCACGGGTCAGTTTGATGCAATCCTCTTCAAGCTCGAAGCGACGCTCGTAGTTGCGACACTGACAGGATTTGATATTGAGTTGATTGCAGGCAACGTTGGTGAAATAGATCTCATCCGTGTCGGCATCCTGCAATTTATTAAGGCAGCACTGGCCGCATCCATCGCATAAGGACTCCCACTCGTCATCGTTCATTTGATCGAGGCGTTTCGTCTGCCAGAAAGGAAGTTCACTCATGATAGCTGCGTCCAGATTAATCACAAAAACCGCACCTTATATCGGGTCAGGCGCGGTGTTGCAAGTTTTACAGCACGCGCGTGCTGATGCCGTGTCCGGCTAGCGACACCTCCAGCGTGTCACCGGCGCGCACTGGCCCCACCCCTTCAGGTGTACCTGTTAACACCACATCGCCTGCACGCAGGGTGAAAAACTGGCTCATGTGGGCGATAAGGGGCAGAATTTTATGGATCATCTCCGAGGTCCTGCCGTGCTGACGTACTTCGCCGTTAACAACCAGTTTTAGTTCGGTATCCTGCGGATCGCCTGGAAACTCTGCTGAGGGAATGAAACCCGACAGCGGGCAGGCGTTATCAAACCCCTTCGATTTTTCCCACGGCTGCCCTGCTTTTTTAAATCCGGCCTGGAGATCGCGTAGCGTCAGATCCAGCGCAACGCCATAGCCAGCAATGGCTTTGGCAACGTGATCCTCGCTGGCCTGTTTTAGCGTAGCGCCAATCAGAACCGCGAGTTCTACCTCATGATGAACCTCACCAAATGCGGAAGGTATCGAAAGCGGCTGGCGCAGGTCGCAAATTGCAGTTTCCGGCTTGATAAAAATGACCGGCTCTGCTGGCGTAGCGCTGCCCATCTCCTTGATGTGTTTCGCATAGTTGCTGCCGACACAGACCACTTTGTTTACCGGAAAATCTAACAAAGCGCCCTGCCAGTTACGATGCTGATACATGCTAATCCCCTGCTTTGATGTGATGTTATGCCAGCCCTGCCGGCGCGTTTGGGTTTGCGATGCAGCGGATCCTTTGTCCGCCCTGTTAGCAATAATAAGATGCTTTAACAAAGATTAGTGTGCGTAAATTGTCAAAAAAGCACCAATATATGCTGCTGGAGCGGTGGATTTATCACCAGGGGCTCAGCAATGCAGAATAATAGCCAGTAAAAGGCGCGATAATCGCGCCATTATTTTACTTCAATCGTTATATATAATTAGACTGAATATGCAGGAAGCACTGAGTATATTTACAGATGAATCTGAATTAATCTTTTTTTGTCGACTCAAGGTGAACTTTCAACAAATTTTCCACTGGCGGTGGGATCTGCAAATAATAACCTTGATCGCTAAGTGCCTGTTTAACTTTATTGATGTCTGCGTTGGCCAGCTTCTCACGGCCGTCGAGCTTTAGCACCATAGCCAGCTGAGGCTTGCCGAAACCGCGCAAAAGCGCTTCAGGGACGCGGCTAAAATCGTCCTTTTTTTCAACATAAAGATAAGTCTGGTCACGGGTCGGGCTTCTGTAGATCACACAAAACATATTTTTTACTCGAATAAACCTGGATGGTGGCTTGCCTGGAAATAACAGTAACTATAACATGCTTGCAGAACTTCGAATATTCACCGGATGGACTGAAATGCTGATTTTATCGACGTTTGTTCGCCGGGAGAGAAAACAGGACTGAGTGGGACAGATGTCGCAAACGCCAATCGAATTCAAAGGTAGCAGTTTTACCCTGTCTGTTGTTCATCTGCACCATCCCGAACCTGAGGTGATTCGCAAGGCACTGCAGGACAAAATTGACCAGGCACCCGACTTTTTGAAAAACGCACCGGTGGTGCTCAACGTCGCAGCGCTAAACGGCAACGTGAACTGGAAGCAGCTCCAGCAGGCGATTGCTGCGACGGGATTACGCATTGTTGGCGTCAGCGGCTGTAAAGACGACGCGCTGAAGCGCATGATTGCGCGCGCCGGGCTACCGGTGCTGGCGGAGGGGAAAGAGAGTAAAAAACGCAGCGAAATGCCCGCACCTGAGGCCCCACCTGCAGCGCCTGTTGAACCCCTGGCCAGTAAAACGCGCATTATTAACACGCCGGTCCGCTCTGGACAGCAAATTTACGCGCGCAATGCCGATCTGATCGTCACCAACAGCGTAAGCGCCGGTGCCGAACTGGTCGCTGACGGCAACATTCATATCTACGGCATGATGCGAGGACGCGCGCTGGCTGGCGCTGGTGGCGATCGCAACAGCCAGATTTTTTGTACCAGCCTGGCAGCAGAGTTGGTCTCAATCGCTGGTGAATACTGGATCATGGATCAAATCCCGGCGGAATTTTTTGGTAAAGCCGCACGCCTGTGTCTCACAGAGGGCGCGCTGACTATCCAGACACTTAATTAGGCCCCTTTTCTTCTGTTAAGGAAATCAATATTTATGGCACGCATTATTGTAGTTACATCCGGTAAAGGGGGCGTTGGCAAGACCACGTCAAGCGCGGCCATCGCCACCGGTTTAGCGCAAAAAGGCAAAAAAACGGTTGTCATCGATTTCGATATCGGCCTGCGTAACCTCGATCTGATCATGGGGTGTGAGCGCCGCGTAGTATACGATTTCGTTAACGTCATTCAGGGTGACGCAACCCTGAATCAGGCTTTGATCAAAGACAAGCGCACCGAGATGCTGCATATCCTGCCCGCTTCACAGACGCGTGATAAAGACGCGCTGACTCGCGAAGGCGTCGAGAAGGTACTGAACGATCTGGCTGCGATGGATTTTGACTTTATCGTCTGTGACTCCCCGGCAGGTATCGAAACAGGCGCGCTGATGGCGCTCTATTTCGCTGACGAGGCGATTATCACCACTAACCCGGAAGTTTCGTCCGTACGCGACTCCGACCGCATTCTCGGCATTATTGCGTCGAAATCGCGCCGCGCCGAAAACAGTCAGGAACCGGTCAAGGAACACCTGCTGTTAACCCGTTATAACCCTGGCCGCGTTAATCGTGGCGATATGCTGAGCATGGAAGATGTGCTTGAGATCCTGCGTATTCCCCTGGTGGGCGTCATCCCGGAAGACCAGTCGGTACTGCGCGCCTCTAACCAGGGCGAACCAGTGATCCTCGACACGAATTCCGATGCCGGCAAAGCCTATGCTGATACCGTAGATCGGTTACTCGGCGAAGAACGTCCCTTCCGCTTTATTGAAGAAGAGAAGAAGGGTTTCCTGAAACGCCTGTTCGGGGGATAAACCATGGCATTACTTGATTTCTTTTTATCCCGGAAGAAGAACACTGCCAACATAGCCAAGGAAAGGCTGCAAATCATCGTGGCAGAACGCAGGAGGGGCGACAGTGAGCCCCACTATCTTCCGCAGCTCAAACGCGACATTCTGGAAGTGATTTGCAAATATGTGAAGATCGATCCAGACATGGTTACCGTGCAGCTCGACCAGAAAGGAGACGATATTTCCATTCTGGAGCTAAACGTAACACTGCCGGAAACGGAAGAAGCAGCCAAATGATCCTGACCGCTTCCTGATGTTCCCCTGCGGCTAAGCAGGGGAACGTTCAGATCAGAGCTGAGCCAGAATAGCGTCGATGCGGGTTTTAAACAGGTCGCCGCGCCAGCCTGCCAGCAATTCCGGCACGCGCGTTTGTGGCTTCAGTCCCCAGTGCTGACTTAATACCTGATTAATCTGGCGACGCGAGGCGAGTAACTCCTGGCTAAATCCGGTCTCCTGACTCACCTCCTGCACCAGCGCTTTTATCGCCTTAAATACCGACTTGTAGTGCGGGTGATCAACCAGATTACCTGGCGGCTGCGGCAGGGACTCATCCGGCAGCGCCTGCGCCTCGGCGACCAGCGCCAGCAGAGTTTTGCCGTGAAAGCGAATCTCATGCCCTGACAATCCCAGATGATCCAGTTCGCCCATTGAACCCGGCATAAAGCGTGCCACCTTCCACAGGTTCTCTTCGCGCACCACAAAATTAACCGCCATATCTTTCTCGCGTGCGAGGGTCAGACGCCATGCTGCCAGCAGCTGTAGTGCAGCCAGCTGGCGGGGGCGTAACTGCCAGGCATTCGTGATATCGCGCCAGGCCTCCTGCGGCTGCAGCACGTCCAGGCGACGCTGGCAGAGTTGTTCGCACTCGCTACGCGCGGCCGCCATGTTGCCTGCCTCATCGGTCATTACCATTAGCTGATGCGCAATGGGTAGCAGATAGTGCACGTCCGCCGCGGCATAGTCGCACTGACGCTGCGTCAGCGGGCGCGCCAGCCAGTCTGTGCGGGATTCACTCTTGTCCAGCACCGTCTGGGTAAAATGCGCCACCATTGCGGCAAAGCCCCACGACAGCGGCTGACCACAGAAGGCGGCCAGAATCTGCGTATCGATCATCGGCTGCGGCAGCACGCCAAAGCGGTGCAGAAAAACCTCAAGGTCCTCTCCACCTGCATGCAGAAACTTCGTTACACGCGTATCGCCTAGCAGGTCGATAAACGGAGTCCAGTCACTGATATTCAGCGGATCGATCAGCACCAGCTGTTCGCCATCAAACAGCTGAATCAGCCCCAGCTGAGGATAGTATGTACGGGTGCGGACAAACTCGGTATCCAGCGCCACGGCCGAATGCTGGCGAGCCTGCTGGCATACCGTAGCCAGTTGGTCATTTTGGTCGATCAGGGAATAGTTCACGTCTTGTCTTCACCGCAACACACTACGCGCGGCGCTCCATATCATCTTCAATAAAAACGCCGGACTATGCCGGCGTTCAACCAGAATCATTGCCACAACTCAGCCTGCGCTGGGTCTGGCTTCATCACGCAGTTCGCGTCGTAAAATTTTGCCTACGTTGCTTTTGGGCAACTCTTCGCGAAACTCGATTATTTTTGGCACCTTGTAGCCTGTTAGCTGACGCCGGCAGTGATCGAGCAGCTCCTCTTTTGTCAGGGAAGGATCTTTTTTCACAATGCAGACCTTTACCGCTTCGCCTGACAGATCGCTGGGTACGCCAATCGCCGCCGCTTCACGCACTTTGGCATGCTGCATCAGGACATCTTCAATCTCATTAGGGTAAACGTTGAAACCCGAGACGATGATCATGTCCTTTTTACGATCGACGATCCGAATAAAGCCTTGCGCGTCAACGGTAACAATATCGCCGCTAAGGAGCCAGCCATTTTTCAGCACCTCAGCAGTAGCATCTGGACGCTGCCAGTAACCCGCCATCACCTGCGGACCGCGAATGCACAATTCCCCTGGCGTGCCCGGCTCAACGTCGTTACCCTGCTCGTCAACCACACGGACATCGGTTGAGGGCACAGGCAGACCGATACTACCGGTATGCTCGGTAATGTCGTAAGGGTTGACAGAGACCAGCGGCGAACACTCCGTCAGTCCATACCCCTCCAGAAGATAATGACCGGTAAGCTTCTCCCAGCGCTCTGCCACCGCTTTTTGTACCGACATACCGCCGCCTGCTGACAGCCGCAGTGTGGAAAAATCAAGCTGGTTAAACTGAGCGTCGTTGAGAAGAGCATTAAAGAGCGTGTTGACGCCGGTTATTGCCGTAAACGGATATTTCGCCAGCGTTTTTACAAACCCGGGAATATCGCGCGGATTGGTGATTAACAGATTCTGGCCACCCAGCTCAAAAAACAGCAGGCCGTTCACCGTCAGGGCAAAAACGTGATAAAGCGGCAGCGCGGTGACGACAAACTCTTTGCCGTCACGCAGCAGCTTGCCATAGGTCGCTTTGGTTTGTTCCAGATTTGCCTGCATATTACGGTGAGTCAGCATCGCACCCTTGGCAACGCCTGTCGTACCGCCGGTATATTGCAGAAACGCGAGATCGTCATTGTTTACATCTGGCCGCTGATAAGGCAGTTCAGCTCCCTGCTGCAGCACATGACGAAGCGACACCGCACCAGGCAGATGGTATTTCGGTACCATCTTTTTAATATATTTAACCACGAAGTTGACCAGCGTGGCCTTCACTGGCTTAAGCTGATCGCCAAGCCGGGTAAGAATAACGTGCTTTACCCCGGTCTCTGCTACCACTTTTTCCAGCGTGTGGGCGAAGTTGGACACGATAACAATCGCACTGGCTCCGCTGTCGTTAAGCTGGTGCTTCAGCTCACGCGGCGTATAGAGCGGATTGACATTAACGACGACCATGCCTGCACGCAGCACGCCGAACAGCGTAACCGGATACTGCAACAGATTGGGCATCATCAGCGCCACGCGGTCGCCTTTTTTCAGTCCCAGCTCGGTCTGAAGATAGGCGGCAAACGCACGGCTTTTTTGCTCAAGCTGACGATAGGTAATGGGCTGCCCCATATTGATAAAGGCGACCTGCTCGCTGTATCGCTGTACGGCCTGCTCAAAGAGGTCGACCAATGAGGTATAACGATCCGCATTAATCTCGGCAGGCACATCCTGCGGATAGCGCTTCAGCCAGACCCTGTTCAAGGCTTCACCTCGATTTTCATATTTTTGTTCCATTGCAGCCTCACCCCGCCCACCTGTTAACAATATTTTAACTCATTGTACCAGTTTCACCGATTTGGCTAAGCGAGGTTGCGAAGCGCATCACTAATTTTTACACGCCTGTTTGCGGCAATAAAATGCCCGGTCGCGACAGCCGCGACCGGGCCAGAAAACGATCAAAAAAACATTACTCGGTCAGGATAGTGTCAACCTGAGCCGGTCCGCTGTTCATGCCCCAGTAGGGATTCGGCCCCCAGTAGCCCCGGTGGTGTCGTGTCGGGCCATAATAAATCCAGGGATCCATTGGCTGAGGCGGCATCGTCACTTGCTGAGTCAGGTGCCAGCGCTGATACCCGCTTACGTCAACCACCACGAAGTTATAGCTTGCCGCGCCAATCGTACCTTTCTCTGTTCCTTTAATGGTGCCCAGCACGGTAACGTACTGGTTATTCACGTCGATCGGGTCAACAAAGTTATTGATATCGGCATAGATGCGTCCCACTGAGGCTGCCCCCAGGCGCGGACGTGCGCTGTCATCCAGCGGCTGCGTGGCAATTTCCAGTCGGGTTTTACCGTTGAGGTTGGTGACCTTAACCACTTTGCCGCCGAAGCGTGACTCCTGGCCAACATAGAGCGCAGGATCGTTCATGACGCGAACCAGATCCTGCTGCGGAAGCGCTGAGCCTCCCTTTATGGCATCCGGCACCGTGACGCAGCCACTGAGTAGCAGCGAACAGGCTAACAAAACACCGGACATCCCTTTGTGACATACAGACATAGGCATTCTCCTGAAAGATGTTTGTTAGACTGGTGCCGTCGCAATAAGTTGCGGGGTTATCAGCGCCCTGGCAACTTTTTCCATGCCACTTCATTACGCAAATAGGTCGGCTCAGCCTGGTCTGGCTGAACGGTGTCGCCGCGCTGCCATGCCTGCTGCGCCAGCGGCAGCATATCTTCCGCCGCGGGCAATTCAACGCCGCTCGCTGTCAGCGTCAGGGCATGCCCCTGCTGCAGCTGCGGCCACGCCTGCCAGCCGGTTCCAGCGGTGAACCACTCGCCTTCCAGCCTCTGCATCCGCGCCAGCGCTGCTTCAGGCGACAGCACGCTTTCGCTGGCCTCGCCCTGCCATACGCCCTGCGCGTCGCGTTGATATTCGGCCCAGTAGACCTCGCCCATGCGCGCATCAATCGCCGCCAGCACGCGCGTTGCGCCCTGCTGGCGCCAGGCCCCCTGCGCCAGTGTCGCCAGCGTCGAAACGCCAATCATCGGCAGCATCGCGCCCAGCGCCAGTCCCTGCGCAATGCCAATGCCAATACGCACGCCGGTAAAACTGCCCGGCCCGCGGCCAAACGCCAGCGCATCGAGCGCCGTCAGTTCTACCTTTTGCTCCCGCAACAGCTCTTCAACCAGCGGTAAAATGCGCTGGGTATGGTCGCGCGGCGCAATCTCAAAACGGGCATCAATTTGCTGCTGGTTAAGCAGCGCGGCTGAACAGGCTTCTGTCGCCGTATCCAGCGCCAAAATTCGGGAAGACATAACAACCTCGGGTCATTCAAAAACGGCGCGCATGTTAGCACAGCCAAAAGAAAATTACTGTTTCGCCTGCTGCGTGAAGGCGATAGCGCGCGCCAGATCGCGGGTGCGCGGTGTAGGCGGCAGGCTGTTCAAAAACAGGGCGCCATAGGGACGCGATACCAGCCGCTGATCGCAAATAACCAGCACGCCCCGATCGTCCGTATCACGAATAAGGCGACCGACTCCCTGCTTAAGGGTAATGACCGCCTCCGGCAGCTGAACGTCACTGAAGGGATCGCCGCCGCGCAGACGGCAATCTTCCATTCGCGCTTTCAGCAGCGGATCTTCTGGTGAGGTAAAAGGCAGTTTATCAATAATCACCAGCGACAGCGCATCGCCGCGCACGTCGACCCCCTCCCAGAAGCTGCTGGTTGCCACCAGCAGCGCGTTACCCGCCTCAGTAAACTGTTTCAGCAGCTGACCTTTGCTGGTTTCGCCCTGCACCAGTACCGGCAACGTCATGCTGGCACGGAACTCCGCCGCCAGCTCACGCATCATCAGATGCGAGGTGCAAAGAAAGAAGCAGCGCCCGTTGTTGGCATCAATGAGCGGCTTCATCATGCGCGCCAGCTGACGCGCGCCACCCGGCCGGTTGGGTTCAGGCAAATTGCGCGGCACACAGAGCAGCGCCTGACGCGCATAGTCAAACGGACTGTTCAGGATCAGCGTTTTTGCCGTGCTGACGCCCAGCCGATCAGCAAAATGGTGCATCTCTTCATTAACGGCCAGCGTCGCAGAGGTAAAGATCCATGCCGCTTTTCGCGCATCCATGACTTCCCGGAAGCGTTCTGAGACAGAGAGTGGCGTAAGGGCAAGCGTAAAATGACGCGAGGTACATTCATACCAGTAGCTGTAGCCCGGTTCATCAATTGCGCGCAGCCGTTTAAGCCTGCCGCGATAGAGCGCCGCACGCTCAAAGGCCGCGTCCAGCAGCGCGGAGCGGCCGAGAGACATTTTGATCACGTCGTAGCAGAGTTCAAGGGCATCATCGAGCAGCGTAAACATACGCTGCACGTTATTGTCAGCAAAGAGCTCGCGCAGGTTGCCGCGATAGCCAGGCTCGCCCAGCGTCAGGCGAAAATCCTGCGCACACTGCGCGAGGCGATCGGCAGATTTTTGCAGCTGTTGAACATCACGCACCTCAGTGCGGTAGGCA
Organism: Pantoea sp. KPR_PJ; assembly: GCF_041386365.1. Classification (NCBI taxonomy): domain Bacteria; kingdom Pseudomonadati; phylum Pseudomonadota; class Gammaproteobacteria; order Enterobacterales; family Erwiniaceae; genus Pantoea; species Pantoea sp. KPR_PJ. The sequence continues at coordinate 38,746 of NZ_JABMIK010000002.1, forward strand.
ATAATGATATCTTTCGCCAGATCGAGCAGCTGTCGGCTGGAGAGCTGCTGGCCGAAATACTGGCTGGCGATATCGGGGATCTGGTGCGCCTCGTCGAAAATCATTACGTCAGCTTCAGGGATCAGTTCCGCAAAGCCGCTCTCTTTGACCACCAGATCGGCCAGAAACAGATGGTGATTGACCACCACGACATCGGCATCCATCGCGCGCTTGCGCGCTTTTACCACAAAGCACTCTTTATAAAGCGGACAATCGCTACCAAGACAGTTATCGTTGGTACTGGTAACCAGTGGCCAGATGGGGCTGTCCTCGGTCACCCCACCGCAGCTGCTGATATCGCCATCAACGGTCTGTGACGACCAGCCGCGCAGGGTCACTAAATCAGTGAGCGCCTGCGCGCTGAGATCGCCACCCGCCATAGCATGCTGTTCCAGCCTCTCCAGGCAGAGGTAGTTGGAGCGCCCTTTCAGCAAGGCTGTTTTACCGGTAAAGTTCAGCGCTTTCGCAATCGTGGGCAGATCGCGGCCGTAAAGCTGGTCCTGCAGCGCTTTTGAACCGGTTGAGACAATCACTTTCTTTCCCGCGCGTAGCGCCGGTGCAAGATAGGCGTAAGTTTTACCCGTTCCGGTTCCTGCTTCTACCACCAGCTCGCCGCCGGCATTGACGGCTTCTTTCACCGCCTGCGCCATTTCACGCTGCGCCTCGCGCGGCCTGAAGCCCGCAATCGCCTGCGCCAGCGCGCCATCTACTGCAAAATCGTCCGCCACACTTCCTCACCCGTTCCGGCAAAAACACTGTAATTATGTCAGTATTCCGTCACTGGCTCCACAACAGATGACAGCGCGCCCCTGCTTGTGCCAGGCTATCAGACAGAAAATAAAGGAGAAATCATGACAATTACCCGTATCGACCCTGAACATCGTATGTCTGAGGCCGTAATTCATAACGACACCGTCTATTACACCAGCGTGCCGGAGAATCTTGACGCCGATGCTGAGGCACAGACCGCTAACGCACTGGCCGTTATTGATGCGCTGCTGACGCGTGTCGGCTCTGATAAGAGCAAAATCCTTGATGCGACTATCTTTCTGGTTGAAAAAGCGGACTTTGCGGCCATGAACCGCGCCTGGGATGCCTGGGTATCACCTGGCAATGCGCCCGTACGCTGTACCGTGCAGGCCGGTCTGATGAACCCGAAATATAAGGTCGAAATTAAAATTATTGCGGCGCTGTAATCGCCGCATCGGGCGTCAGACCTCTTCGTCCTCGTCGTCGAAACGCGCCCGGATCTGCTCACCCTGATGCGTCTGGCGGATCTCCTGCGCGACCTGCGCAATCGCCTGTCCACTGGACATGCCGCCAGCCATCAGCTCCTGGATACGTTCAACCGCCTGCTGCTGCTGCTCATGGGAAAGTGCCGGTAAACCTGTAAACATAATTCACTCCTGATTGTAAGGCGGGCATTATTCCATGCGGAACAAACAGGTGCCAGCCGGGAAAAAATATGCCAGGCTAGCGCCCTCATTGACGTCTGAATCTCGCTGGATAATGGTCTCAACGCTCAGTCTACACTATACCCCGGATGCGCTCAGCGCGCGTTTCGCGCTGCTGTCTCATTTGCCCTGGGCCATGCTGCTCACATCTGGCCACGCCGATCATACGGATAACCGCTTCGATATTTTGACTGCCGATCCTCGCGCGACTCTGCTCACGCAGCACGCTGTCACCACGGTGGCAACAGCCGATGGCGTGCAGCACTCCGGAGACGATCCGCTACAGCTGCTGCAGCAGCAATGCGATGCGCTGGGGTCGTCTCCTGCTCCCCGTGACGATTTGCCCTTTCAGGGCGGCGCGCTTGGCCTGTTTGGTTACGATCTTGGCCGCCGCTTCGAAACGTTACCGCAGCAGGCGGCCGATGACCTCGCCACGCCAGATATGGCCGTCGGGATTTATGACTGGGCGCTGATTGCCGATCATCACTTACAGCGCCTGACGCTGGTATCCCTCGGTGATGTACAGGCACGGCTGCGCTGGCTGATGCAGTGGCCCGATCGCGACGCGGTCCCCTTTCGGCTGACCAGCGACTGGCAATCGAATCTCAGTTACAGCGACTACGCCAGACGCTTTCACGCCGTGCAGGCCTATATACAGGCGGGTGACTGCTATCAGGTTAATCTGGCGCAGCGCTTTCAGGCGAGCTATCAGGGCGATGAATGGCTGGCGTTCTGCCGTCTGAATGCGGCGAACCGCGCCCCGTTTAGCGCATTTTTACGTCTGCCTGACAGCGCTATCCTCAGCCTGTCACCGGAACGCTTTCTGTCGCTGAACGGCGATCGCATTGAAACCCGGCCGATCAAAGGCACGCGGCCGCGCTCAGCAGAGGCGGAAACCGATCGCCTTGAAGCCCTGGCGCTGGCTCACTCCGCAAAAGATCGGGCTGAAAACCTGATGATTGTCGATTTGCTGCGCAATGACATTGGCCGCGTTGCGGTCCCTGGCTCGGTCAGCGTACCAGAACTCTTTGTGGTGGAGCCGTTTCCGGCGGTGCATCATCTGGTCAGCACCATACGCGCCCGCCTGCCAGACACTCTGCACGCCAGCGATCTGCTGCGCGCCTGTTTTCCCGGCGGGTCGATCACCGGTGCGCCAAAAATCCGGGCAATGCAGATCATCGATGAACTGGAACCGCATCGCCGAAACGCCTGGTGCGGCAGCATTGGCTATCTCAGCCTGTGTGGTCGCATGGATACCAGCATTACCATTCGCACGCTGATCGCTGAACGGCAGCAGCTCTTCTGTGCTGCGGGCGGCGGCGTAGTAGCCGACAGCGAACTGGACGCGGAATATCAGGAAACCCTGCATAAACTCAGCCGCATTTTGCCCGCGCTTTCTGGAGAGACCGAATGACGCCGCTCACGCTTGACGCTTTCGTCACCCGTTTTATGCTGCAACAGCCAGAGAAGCCGCAGCGGCGTCCGGCTGGCCGCCAGGCGGCCGTGCTGGTGCCAGTGGTTGCGCGCGACGCGCCCGGCTTACTGCTGACGCGTCGCTCGCGTGAACTGCGCAAGCATGCAGGTCAGGTCGCGTTTCCAGGCGGCATGCAGGATGAGAGCGATATCTCGCTGGTCGCCACCGCGCTGCGCGAGGCGCAGGAAGAGGTGGGCATCGATCCCGCTGAGGTAAAGGTCATTGGTCAACTCGCCCCGGTTACCAGCAGCACCGGTTTTCGCGTTACGCCAGTGGTTGGCATTATCTCTCCGGAGATCAAACTGCAGATTAACCCAGATGAAGTAGAGAGCGCCTTCGAAATGCCGCTGGAAGAAGCGCTGCAATTAAATCGCTATGCTTCGCTGGAGACAGAGCGTGCCGGACTGCGCCATCCGGTCTGGCTGTCGGTCTATCAGGACTACCTGGTCTGGGGCATGACCGCCGGCATTATTCGATCGCTGAGTCAGCAAATCGCGTTCTAGCGCCCGTTTTTATCTTTCAGCTGACATACCATGTCCCGTGGCATTGATAATGCCAGGATAACTATTTCTCGTCTGAATAATTAGTTTATTTCATGCGAAAAGAGACTTATTTCCCCTGCCCGACGATTACTATTAGCGCCATAAACTGCCCCGGCAGTAATAATAATTTATTTGTGAGGAGTGTCGCCTGTGATTAGCGTTTTTGACATGTTCAAAGTGGGCATCGGCCCATCGAGTTCCCATACCGTGGGACCGATGAAAGCAGGTAAGGAGTTTGTCGACCTGCTGACTGAACAGGGCAAACTTCAGGCGGTGACGCGCATCGCTGTGGATGTCTATGGCTCACTGTCACTGACGGGTAAAGGTCACCATACCGATATCGCAATCATTATGGGTCTGGCAGGGGCCTCCCCGGCCACGGTTGATATCGACAGCATTCCCGCTTTTATCCGGGACGTTGAGCAACGCGAACGGTTGCTGCTGGCAAACGGCGCGCATGAAGTCGATTTCCCGCGCGAAGGCGGTATGGTATTTCGCAGCGAAAACCTTTCGCTGCATGAAAACGGCATGCGCCTGCTCGCCTTCGCGGACGATCTGCTGATCCTGAGCAAAACCTACTACTCCGTGGGCGGCGGCTTTATCGTTGACGAAGAGCATTTTGGCCAGTCAGCCCTGGATGAGGTGAGCGTGCCCTGGCCTTTCCACTCAGCTAAAGAGCTGCTGGCGCACTGCCACGAAACCGGCCTGTCCCTTTCCGGGCTGGTGATGAAAAATGAACTGGCGCTGCATTCGCGCGATGAGATCTACGCCTACTTTACGGACGTGTGGCAGACCATGCAGGCCTGTATCGATCGCGGACTGAATACCGAGGGCGTGCTGCCAGGTCCCCTGCGCGTGCCACGTCGTGCTGCGTCGCTGCGGCGCTTGCTGACCTCTTCCTCTAAGCACTCTAACGATCCCATGAACGTGATCGACTGGGTCAATATGTTTGCCCTGGCGGTTAATGAAGAGAATGCTGCGGGCGGACGCGTCGTCACGGCCCCAACGAACGGGGCCTGCGGTATCGTGCCTGCCGTGCTGGCCTATTACGATCACTTTATCGAAACCGTCACGCCCGATATTTTTATTCGCTATTTTCTGGCCTCCGGCGCGATCGGTATCCTTTATAAGATGAATGCCTCGATTTCCGGCGCGGAAGTAGGCTGTCAGGGTGAAGTAGGCGTGGCCTGCTCAATGGCTGCCGCTGGGCTGGCTGAGCTGCTGGGCGGCAGCCCGGAACAGGTTTGCGTCGCGGCCGAGATTGGCATGGAGCACAATCTTGGGCTGACCTGCGATCCGGTGGCGGGTCAGGTGCAGGTGCCCTGCATCGAACGTAACGCTATCGCGTCAGTGAAAGCGATCAACTCGGCCCGTATGGCGCTGCGCCGGACCAGCGAGCCACGCGTGTCGCTCGATAAGGTGATTGAAACCATGTATGAAACCGGTAAAGACATGAACGCCAAGTATCGCGAAACCTCTCGTGGCGGACTGGCCATTAAAGTTCAGTGTGACTAACGCTCTTGCACTGTCTACTTTTCGTTCAGTTGTGGGTGAACAAGTTTTCAGACCTACCTCATCACGCAGAATAACGATAGAGTAAACTTTCACGCGACCTTTTCAGGTCGCGTCGTTTTTTCAGAACCGCTTTTTTATGAAGCATGGCTAAACCTTAGCTGCGCCATGCCGATAACAGTCCCGTTATCCGGGCTTTAATTGAGTATGTGGAAGGTGGTTACTGATGCTTTTGGCCCAGCAATATGTTGGACAGTTTCGCCGTAAGCGATTATTCGTCGCGTTGGTGATCGCCGCTGTGGTGCTGATTCTGACGCTGGCTTTTCGTTTTATCGAAGAAAAATCGCGTATCGAACAGCAGTCGCTCGATTTCGCCGATAACGCTATTCAGCGATTTGACCGTATGTTTTCACCGCTTGACGTGTCGGCGAATAACACGCTGGGGCTGGTTGGCGTGCCCTGCCAAAACGTGCGCTTTCCCCTTATCGAGAAAATATCAGCGCTGCAAACCGTACGGGCAATTTTACTGGTTGATAACGACACCATTTATTGCTCAAGCATCTATGGGCCACGTGCCATTCCCTTTAGCCAGACCTATCCTGAGCTGGCGATTAATAATCAGCGCATGATGCTCTCTACCGATAATTATCTGCTGAAGGGGTCGCCGATTCTGCTGCTGTGGACGCCTAAATCGCTCGATAATCGCTCCGGGATTTTGCAGGTCATAAATATTGAACTCATGAGCACTTACCTGCTGGAACCACAGCTGCCGTGGGTGGAGCGCGCCATCTTTAACGTCGGCGGAGAGAGTCTCGAATATGGCAATCCGCTAATCGAACCCGCGATGCCATCAGACGATGAAGTCAGCTACGATCAGGCTTCACTGCGCTATCCTTTTACCATTACGCTGTATGGCCCTTCCCCGTCCCGGCTGGCCATGGCCACCCTGCCTTCGCAGCTGCCGCTGGCGCTGCTGTTGAGCTTGCTGATTGGCTATATTGTCTGGCTGGCAACGGCAAACCGCATGAGCCTGAGCTGGCAGATCAGCTACGGGATCACCGCAAATGAATTTATGGTCTACTGCCAGCCCTTGATCAACGCGCGGAGCGGTAACTGTGACGGCATTGAACTGCTGCTGCGCTGGCATAATGCGCGTCAGGGCTGGATCCCGCCTGACGTCTTTATTCCGCTGGCGGAACGGCAAAACCTTATCGCACCGCTGACGCGTTTCGTCATCGACAAAGCAGTGGCGCAGCTGCCTAATTTACCGCAGTGCCCGTCGTTCCACGTTGCCATCAACGTGGCCGCCAGCCATTTTCGCGATCGTGCCATCGTCGACGATTTACAACAGCTCTGGTGGCCAGCCCACCCGCTGCCGAAACTGATCGTGGAGCTAACGGAACGCGACGCGCTGCCCGTAGTCGATCAGAATGTCATTGCGCAGCTGCACAGCATTGGCGTGCGGCTGGCGATTGATGATTTTGGCACGGGCCACAGTTCACTCTCTTACCTGAAAGATTTACAGCCGGATGTGTTGAAGATCGACAAGATTTTTACTGCGGCTATTGGCACCGATGCGATTAATGCCACGGTGACTGATATGGTGATCTCTCTGGCGCAGCGGCTGAACATCAGCCTGGTAGCCGAAGGGGTCGAAACCGCTGAGCAGGCCGACTACCTGCGCGAACGCGGTGTGGATCTGTTGCAGGGATATTTTTACGCGCGCCCGATGCCCATTGAGGATTTTCCTGCCTGGCTGATGCAGCATCAGGCCTCCCTGACCGCATAAGCGTCAGTCTTCTGTCTGTGCGTTATGCAGAAGGCAGCCGCTGACAATCAGCGTCTCGCGAAGCAGAAATGACAGAAGCGGCCCTGAGCGATCAGACAATCGCTTCTGCTGTTTTCCTCCTTGCCTGTCCCGGCAAAGTAAAACGGCGCCGCAGCGCCGTTTTTTTACTAGACCTCGTCTTCATCCTCGTGCGGCTTATCTTTGGTGACGCGCACCAGATCGACACGGTAATCGGTCGCCTGAAGAATAGTGAAGTGCAGCGGCGGCAGATCAATAACGTCGCCAGGCAACGGCAACTGCCCTTTCTGGCCGATCAGCAACCCTGCCAGGGACGCATGATCTTCATCTGGATTCACCAGATCGTTTACATCAAACAGCTGCTGTAGCGAATGGAGGTCGGTTCCCCCCTTCACAATCCAGCCATCGCCATCAGCGACAATATCCGGGGTTTCATCTTCATCCGGGAACTCGCCAGCAATAGCTTCCAGCACGTCGAGCGGGGTAATCAGACCCTGCACTACGCCGAACTCATTCGTTACGATAACAAAGCTGCCTTTGGCACGACGCAGCACACCAAGCAAGTTGATCGGGTCCAGCGTCTCCGGGACGACAATAGCCGGCGAGGTGGCGGCAAAGGTTGCCACATCCATACCGTGCTCAATCGCCACCAGCAGCTCCTTCGCGCGCACCACGCCGATTATCTCATCCAGCTCCCCTCGACAGACCGGGAACAGGCTGTGCGGCGTATCCAGTAGCTGAATACGGATCTCATCCAGCGGACGCTCCGCGTCTACCCAGGAGATTTCACCGCGCGGCGTCATAATGCTGCGGATAGAGCGCGAGGCCAGCGTCAGCACGCCATTGATCATATAGCGCTCTTCATCCTTAAAGGCCTCCTGCGGGATAGCCACAGCCAGCGGTGACTCTTCACTGATGGCCGGCTGCGCCGGACGCTGACGCCCGCCCATCAATCGTAAAATTGCCTCGGCGGTTCGCTCGCGCATCGGGCGATGCGCCTGATGACGCATAAAATTGCGGCGCGCAATCTGGTTAAACAGCTCAATCAGGATCGAGAAACCAATCGCTGCATAGAGATAGCCTTTAGGAATATGGAAGCCAAACCCTTCTGCCACCAGCGACAGACCGATCATCAGCAGGAAGCTGAGGCAGAGCACCACAACGGTCGGGTGCGCGTTAACAAAGTTGGTCAACGGCTTAGAGGCCAGCAGCATCACACCCATCGCAATCACCACCGCCGTCATCATCACCGGCAGATGGTTGACCATTCCCACCGCCGTGATAACGGCATCAAGTGAGAAGACCGCATCCAGTACCACAATCTGCATCACCACGGCCCAGAAGCTGGCGTAGCTGCGGTTCCCCTGCTGCTCCAGCTGACGGTTTTCCAGCCTCTCATGCAGCTCCATCGTTGCCTTGAACAGCAGGAAAAGTCCGCCGATCAGCAAAATCAGATCCCGGCCTGAGAAGCTAAAGTCACCTACGCTGAACAGCGGACGCGTCAGCGTGACCATCCACGATATCAGCGACAGCAAACCCAGGCGCATAACCAGCGCCAGCGACAGGCCAATCAGCCGGGCTTTGTCACGCTGCTTCGGCGGCAGTTTGTCGGCAAGAATGGCAATAAACACCAGGTTGTCGATGCCAAGCACGATTTCCAGTACGACAAGCGTTAATAAGCCGGCCCAGATTGAGGGGTCGAAGAGAAATTCCATCATTGACTCCTGAACGAGAGACAGATTGAACGATATCGTGTCAGCATCTTCAGACGTGACAGAGAGGCAATCGGGTGAAATACAGAAACGCCGTCAGGCGTGGGAGAAAGCGCAGCAGCGCGCATCAAAGTGATTAAGCGACGTCGGTGACGATCCATAAAGGTGGGCTGAAACCCGTTACTCCTGAGTAATAAACAGATCGCTAATGTATCAGGACGGTAAAATAGGTCAAAAAATTTTCTTTCATTTACAAATGATTCAACCTTTATCCCTTGGTAAAAAATCACCCTGCTTTCCTGCTGGGCCGTCCGATTACTGACAACCGTCACATAAAATATTTTTTCGCGCACTAAAATAAATCGCGACTCACCGGTTCAGGTAACACGCCTGAAAATGACCTGCTTATACAGATGATTTGACTACGTTGTCAGCGGATAACCGTAGCGATAACGCATAACGTTTCGTCGACTCCAGGCGAATCTCTCTAGCAAACGGAGGTAGCAAGTGACCATTGCAATAGTAATTGGTACACACGGCTGGGCAGCCGAGCAACTGCTGAAAACGGCAGAGATGCTGCTGGGCGAGCAGGATAATGTGGGATGGATCGACTTCGTCCCTGGTGAAAATGCAGAAACACTTATTGAGAAATATCAGACGCAACTGACAAAGCTGGAGACGTCGAAAGGTGTACTGTTTTTAGTGGATACCTGGGGTGGCAGCCCGTTTAATGCAGCCAGCCGCGTCGTACTGGATAAAGAGAATTACGATGTTATCGCCGGGGTTAATATTCCAATGCTTGTCGAAACGCTGATGGCGCGCGACGACGATCCCGACTTTGCCGACCTGGTGGCGATTGCCGTTGAAACTGGCCGGGAAGGCGTTAAGGCACAAAAAACCCCACTCTCCCCGCCGCCTTCCTCCCCTGCCGCGGCACCAGCCGCAACACCGCCCCAGGCCCCGGCTACCCCGCTGGCCCCAGGCGAACATATGAAAATCGGTCTGGCGCGTATCGACGATCGCCTGATTCACGGTCAGGTAGCCACACGCTGGACCAAAGAGACCAATGTTTCGCGCATTATCGTGGTGAGTGATGAGGTAGCAAAGGATCACGTGCGTAAAACGCTGCTGACGCAGGTGGCCCCGCCAGGCGTTACGGCGCACGTGGTGGATGTCGACAAGATGGTTCGGGTGTGGAACAACCCTAAATATGGACGCGACCGCGTCATGCTGCTGTTCACCAACCCGACTGACGTGCTGCGCGTGGTGGAACAGGGCGTGGAGATTAAAACGGTGAATATTGGCGGCATGGCGTTTCGCCAGGGGAAAACCCAGGTCAACAATGCTGTATCGGTCGATGAAAAGGATATTGCTGCGTTCCGCAAGCTGAACGAACGCCATATTGAGCTCGAAGTCCGAAAAGTTTCCAACGATCCAAAACTGAAAATGATGGACCTGATTGCGAAGGTCAACGCGTAAAAAGCTGCCGGCTGCGCCTGTAGGCCAGTTCACGCTATCCTGCTGAGGAGAAGGGATATGATGGAAATAACCTCGCTACAAATTCTTTTAATATTTATCGTGGCCTGTATAGCGGGTATGGGGTCGATTCTGGATGAGTTCCAGTTTCATCGTCCGCTGGTGGCCTGTACCCTGATTGGGGCAGTACTGGGCGATATGAAAACCGGCATCATCATTGGTGGTACGCTGGAGATGATCGCCCTGGGCTGGATGAACATCGGGGCGGCTGTCGCGCCCGATGCGGCACTCGCCTCAATTATTTCCACTATCCTGGTCATTGCCGGAGGCCAGAGCGTCGGTGCCGGTATCGCGCTGGCGATTCCGCTGGCTGCGGCCGGTCAGGTTCTGACGATTATCGTGCGTACGATCACCGTGGCTTTCCAGCACGCAGCTGACAAAGCCGCAGAAAAAGGTAACCTGACAGCAATCTCCTGGATACACGTATCCGCGCTGGTGCTACAGGCGATGCGTATCGCCATTCCCGCGCTGATCGTGGCGATTTCTGTCGGCACCAGCGCCGTTCACACCCTGCTCAGCTCCATTCCTGAGGTCGTCACCAATGGTCTGAATATCGCTGGCGGTATGATTGTCGTGGTGGGCTACGCGATGGTTATCAACATGATGCGCGCGGGCTACCTGATGCCCTTCTTTTACCTGGGTTTTGTCACGGCCGCCTTTACCAGTTTCAATCTGGTCGCGCTGGGGGTTATCGGTGTGGTAATGGCCGTGCTCTATATCCAGCTGGCACCAAAATATAACCGTGTGGCAGGCGCACCTGCGGCGGGCCCGGCAAATAACGATCTCGATAACGAACTCGACTAAGGAACAGGTGACAACATGGTTGATACATCAACAACGCAAAAGAAACTCACCCCGGGTGACGTGCGCGCCGTGTTTCTGCGGTCTAATTTGTTCCAGGGCTCGTGGAACTTTGAGCGTATGCAGGCGCTGGGCTTCTGCTTTTCCATGGTGCCGGTCATTCGTCGTCTCTATCCGGAGAATAACGAAGCGCGCAGACAGGCAATCAAGCGCCATCTGGAATTCTTCAACACGCATCCTTACGTCGCTGCGCCAGTGCTGGGCGTGACGATGGCGATGGAAGAACAGCGCGCTAACGGCGCAGAGATTGATGATGGTGCAATAAACGGGATCAAGGTGGGCCTGATGGGCCCGCTGGCAGGTGTAGGTGACCCTATCTTCTGGGGAACGGTGCGCCCGGTTTTCGCTGCGCTCGGTGCCGGTATCGCAATGAGCGGCAGCCTGCTCGGGCCACTGCTGTTCTTTGTTCTGTTTAACCTGGCGCGTTTGCTGACGCGCTATTATGGCGTGGCCTATGGCTATCGCAAAGGGATTGATATTGTCAGCGACATGGGCGGGGGTTTCCTGCAGAAACTGACGGAAGGGGCGTCCATCCTTGGCCTGTTTGTCATGGGGGCGCTGGTTAATAAGTGGACGCACGTTAATATTCCGCTGGTGGTATCACGTATTACCGATCAGACGGGCAAGACCACTGTGACCACCGTGCAGACCATTCTCGACCAGTTAATGCCAGGCATTGTGCCGCTGTTGTTGACCTTCGCCTGTATGTGGTTACTGCGCCGGAAGGTCAACGCGCTGTGGATTATCGTGGGCTTCTTTGTGATTGGTATTTTTGGCTACTGGATCGGCCTGCTTGGCCTGTAGTCCCCTCTCTGCCGGGCGTGCTGCGCCCGGCAGTTTCTCTTGCTGGAGACAGTGATGACTCTCACGGATGGCCTTATCGCGCTCTGCATCGCCGCGCTGCTGCTCTTTGCCCTCTATGACGAAGCGATCCTGCCGCGCCGTAAAGGGCCGACGCGGCTACGCGTGGCACTACGTCGCAGACATAAAATCGACAGCCTGATTTTCATCGGACTACTGGGCATTTTATTATGGAATAACGTCACGCATCAGGGGCCACAGCTGACCACCACCCTGCTGATGGTACTTTGCTTTTTGGCGTTCTGGCTGTTCTGGCTGCGCCGCCCCACGCTGCTAATGAAAAACGCAGGGATGTTCTACGCGGGCGCCTGGGTCGATTATGCCCGCATTCAGCATATGAATCTTTCTGAAGATGGCGTTCTGGTGATGCAGCTGGAAACGCGCCGCCTGTTGATCGCCGTACAGCAACTTGACGATCTGGAACGCATTTATCATACGCTGATCGAGGCGCGCTAATCGCGTCGCCACAGTGTCAGACGAAAATCAGCATCGCATTCAAAGTTTTTTGACGCCTGAAGTTCCCCCCACACGGAGGGCCTGGCTCGCCAGGCAAAAGGTGTCATCTGCAGCAGCGTTGCTGCGGCCTCCCCGCTCAGGTTCATGGTGTAGCGTAACGACTGGTGACTCTCTTCACTGAAGCCGTCGTAACGCTTCTCTTCCGGTAAGTGGGGCTGCACTTCGCGGTAAATAAGCGCTTTAAACTGTTGCAAATGCCAGGCACCGGGCGTGACGGTCAGCAACACGCCACCGGGCCTGATAACCCGCGTCAGTTCAGCTTCATTGCAGGGCGCATAAATACGTATCACCGCATCCAGCGAGGCATCGGCAAACGGGAGCCGCTGGCTGGATGCCACGCAAAACTGTACATCCGCATAGCGTTTTGCTGCCAGACGAATGGCATTCTTAGCAATATCGAGTCCGTAAACCCGTGCGCCCAGCGCACTGAGGGCCGAGGTGTAGTAACCCTCACCGCAGCCGATATCCAGCAGCGCACTGGCATCGGGCAGCCTCTCACGCAGCAGCGCAACAACACCGTCACGCAGCGGCTGATAGTGGCCAGCCTGCAGGAATTCGCGCCGTGCCTGCATCATCTCTGCGCTGTCGCCAGGCTCACGCGAGCCTTTATGCTGAACGGGCAACAAATTAATATAGCCTTCTTTCGCCTGATCGAACTGATGGCGATTTTCACAGCGCCAGCTGCGGTTTTCCGGCTGCAAAGCGTGGTGGCACAGGGGACAAATCAGCGACATACGGACTCCATTAACAAGACGCGCCGCAGTGTAACCCGTTCGCTGACGTATCGAAAGCGCAATGAAAAAGCCCCGGTCAGATGACCGGGGCTTTACAGATTCGTTTTCAGTGGTGCATGGCACCGAGCTGGCACGAAATCAGATAGCGGTTACGTTGACAGCAGCCGGGCCTTTCTGGCCGTCCTGAATTTCGAACTCAACGCTTTGGCCTTCAGCCAGAGTTTTAAAACCATTGCCCTGGATTGCAGAGAAGTGTACGAACACGTCTTTGCTGCCGTCAGCAGGAGTAATAAAACCAAAACCTTTAGACTCGTTGAACCACTTAACCTGACCTTTAATCTTTGCCATTTTGCAAATTCCTTAGAGTGTTTATTTTGCCCGGAGGCTGACCTACAGAGAAACCAGAGACGTTACTGCATGAGGCACTAATTAAGGTTCGGCAAGGAAGCGGTATTCAACGTCAACGTTTTTACTCGTAACTTCTTTACTGAAGATGCCATACATAAACAGAACTGTACCTCGTTTGACCCACGAATTGTTATCACATATTCGTAAATTAATGGCAAGGCATTTTTAATCGGCCATGGATATAGTGCACAAAATTTGCGAAGCCCAGATGCACTTTGTTCACTTTGGTACATAACCTGACCGTTAGTAGCCTAAAAAGCATTATCCATCAACTTACCAGCGATACGAATAACTGTAGCGGATACTGCATTCCTCGTCCAACCTGTACAGTGTAACAGTTTAATCTGCAGAAAAAGTATTGCATAAATATGGCGTTAATTTTTTCTAACCCAGGCGGCAAAATTTAAACACTAACGTTTTTTTCTTTCACCGGGCGCGATGCAACATCTTTGCCTGGCACCAGCGGCAATTACTTTTGCACCAAAATCAGGAAAAAAAATTCGCTGTGCGCTAAATAAAAGCAGAGCAATATAAATTGCTTATTACCATTTATTCTTTGATTCTGATTAAAACATCTCATGATACTCCAGCGCTGCTACAGGGATTACGCTCGTGCTTTAGGATTTTTCCTGGTCAATATTCTTCAGGCCCCGGCTCTCGCCTATTCTCCACGGCCTAAAGGTGCCCTTATCCTCTCCCCTGCGCTTAATTGCGCGCATTAATTCTGCTGGAGGTTCATCAAGCGATTCATCTGCCAGTTCGAATACTCCCCAGTGAACAGGAATGGTTAAGGGCTGACCGATATGCTGCCACAGCGATACCGCCTGGTCAGGATCCATATGGCTGGTGGCCATGAACCATTTTGGTGCATATGCGCCAATCGGCAATGCTGCCAGGTTAAATGGACCCAGCCGGCGAGCGATCTCGGTCAGATTATCGGAATAACCGCTGTCGCCAGAGAACCAGAAATTCAGCGTCTCGCTGCGAATGACCCACCCACACCACAGCGAGCGATTACGATCGTAGAGCGTGCGCATGCTCCAGTGGCGCGCCGGAACAGCAGTCAGCGTCAGCCCGGCATCATGGTGGCTTTGCCACCAGTCGAGCGGCGTGATATGCCGCGCGCCGCGACGCCTCAACCAGTTTTCCATGCCCAACGGCACCACAAACGTGACCTCAGGAAAACAGCGAATAATACGCTTAACGGTGGCGAGATCGAGGTGATCATAATGATTATGCGAAATCAGCACATAGTCGAGTCGCGGCAGCTGGGGGATGCGCAGCGGTGCGGGCGATTTTCGTTTGGGGCCAGCAAACGGCAACGGTGACGCGCGCGTTGAGAGCGCCGGATCGATCAAGACGTAGCGCTGGTTCAGGCGCAGCAGCATCGCCGCATGGCCCAGCCACCAGACGCGGTCGTCACTGCCGGAAAGATCGGCAGGATGCCACCAGCGCGCGGTAAACTCTTCATAGCCCGCCTGGGGCGGAAAGGGTAAACCCTGCGCCTTACGTGCTTTACGCCAGCGCTCAACATCACCTGGCTGACGCGGGTCGGGCTCAAGATTGCGGAAACCTTCTGGGGTATGGTGCGCCTTACTGGCATCATACCAGGGATTTTGCCAGGCCATGTCGCCTCGTTGCGGTAATAAGGAAGATTAACGTTCCGGGATCAGGCGAATAAAATCGCGCTTCTCTTCAGGGCTCTGCTGATCTTGCGCACTGCTCTGGCTCTCAACCAGCTTACGCAATAGCGTATTCTGTTTTTTCTGCTCATCCAGGAGCTGATTCAACAGCGCAATCTGTTCGCTGGCGCGCACGCTGGCGCGATTCACAAAAAACCAGGCGATCAACGCCATAACAATAATGATTGCCAAAACGCCATAGTTAAACAGCGGAGCGGAGGATGCGGCTAACTCATTCATAACTGCCTCAACATCGAATATCTGTCTGTCGGGACGATTCTACCTGCTGCGAGTAGCGCTGACCAGGCGATGCGTAAGAATGCAGAATTCCCTGAACAGGTCGTTTTAAGCAATCTCTGATCGCTTCGGCAGGCAAAGCGAGGCAAGCTACTCATATTACAGGCAGCAGCAAAATGAGGACAGCTGCGTTGTGTATCACATGGAGACAAAATGAAACTGATTTTCCGGACGATGATTCTGCTTGCTGTGATCTGGGTTGCTATGCTGTTTACCGGCTATGGCGTGCTAACTGGCAGCACAAAAAACGCTGCCGGTCTTGGCCTGCAGTGTAGCTACCTGACGGCGCGAGGTGTGATTACCGCTCAGTATCTGCATACCGACAGTGGGGTAATTGGCGTGACGGGATGTCCACTGCTCAGGAAGAGCGCCGAGGTGATCGATAACTGAATGAAGCGGGCTTCTGCCCGCTTGTACTCAAAATGGGTAGTGGTGGTAGCCCATCTCATCGGACAGAGTGCGTGCCGCACGATGCAGCATGGCAACATAGTCGCTTTTTGCCTCTTCAGAAAAACGAATCGTCGGGAACGAAATGCTCAACCCGGCGATAACCACACCAAAGCGGTCAAAAACCGGCACGGCAATGCAGCGCAGCCCTTCTTCCTGCTCTTCATTATCTTCGCCAAATCCCTGCGCCTTTACCTGGTCCAGCACCTCAAGCAGCGCCTCGCTGCTGGTAAGGGTATTTGCCGTACTGCGCTTGAATTCAACCTCTTTCAGGATGTCATTCACCTCTGCCCGATCGCGCCAGGCAAGCAGCACTTTGCCAATTGCCGTGGTATGAAGCGGATTGCGGCGTCCGATGCGTGAATACATGCGAAGATTGTAGAGAGAGTCAATTTTATGAATGTAGACGATACTGTCCTCTTCCAGCGCCCCAAGGTGAATTGTCTCCTTTGTCAGCCGGGACAGCTCGCGCATCTGCACGTCAGCGCTGCGGATAAGATCCACATTCTGTAACGCTTTCGCACCCAGCTCAAACAGCTTCAGGGTCAAAGAATATTTCTCACTCTCCCCTTCCTGGGTCACATAGCCCAGCGATTTCATGGTCTGTAAAAAGCGATAAACGGTGCTCTTTGACATCATGACGCGCTGTGCCAGTTCCGTAATGCCGTGATCGCGCTCTTCACCAAGCGCCTGCAAAATGCCGAACACCTTCATTACGGAGGAGACGGCATCAGGTTGTTTGTCGTTTTCACTGGCGGCCATAGAGCACCCTTTTTGAAATTGTTTTAATAAAATCGGAACAGAAGACCAATATAGCGCGTCGCCCCGTGCTCTACCATTGCCTGTCACCGCTGAAGAGAAATCATGCATTATTTTCGCTTAAAAACGATGCGTTTTCACAGCGAATTCATTAGCATGGTGATATTCACCCTCTTTATTTATTCAATTATGTCTCCGACCCCTTATCAGGACGGGCTTCCCGTTCCACAGCGTTACGGCGCGATTTTTACCATTGCGCTGGGCATTATGATGGCCGTGCTTGATGGCGCGATCGCTAACGTGGCGCTGCCGACAATAGCGCGCGAACTGCACGCCAGCCCGGCAGAGTCTGTCTGGATTGTTAACGCTTATCAGATTGCGATTGTTGCGTCTCTGCTGTCGCTCTCGTTTCTTGGCGATATGCTGGGTTATCGCCGCGTTTATCAGGTCGGGCTTGGCCTGTTTATTCTTACCTCTCTGTTCTGTGCCCTCTCCTCTTCCCTCTCCATGCTTACGCTGGCACGCGTGCTGCAAGGCTTTGGTGGCGCGGCACTGATGAGCGTGAACACGGCGCTGATCCGCATCATCTATCCACAGCGCTATCTGGGACGCGGCATGGCGATTAACTCGCTGGTGGTGGCGGTCTCCAGCGCCGCCGGGCCAACGGTTGCCGCAGCCATTCTCTCCATCGCCAGCTGGAAATGGTTGTTCCTGATTAACGTGCCGCTGGGCGTGATCGCGCTGTGGCTGGCGCTACGCTTCTTGCCGGATAACAGCCAGAAAGCAAAGTCGCAGAAGTTCGACGTGCCGAGCGCCTTAATGAACGCTCTCTTTTTCGGCCTGCTGATTTACACGCTGACCGGCTTCTCTCAGGGGCAAAACCTTACGCTGGTGCTGGCTGAGGCGATCGTGCTGGTGGTGGTGGGCGGCTTCTTTATCCGTCGACAGCAGCGCATGACGGTTCCCCTGCTGCCTGTGGATCTGCTGCGAATCCCGCTTTTTAGCCTGTCGATCTGCACTTCAATCTGCTCTTTTTGCGCGCAGATGCTGGCGATGGTCTCACTGCCCTTTTTCCTGCAGAACGTGCTGGGCCGCGATGAAGTCGCCACCGGTTTGCTGCTGACGCCCTGGCCGCTGGCGACCATGGTGCTGGCACCGATTGCGGGACGGCTGATTGAGCGCATTCATGCAGGCCTGCTGGGTGGGCTGGGGCTGGCGCTGTTCGCCGCCGGGCTGTTCCTGCTGGCCATGCTGCCAGCGCAGCCACAAAATGCGGATATCATCTGGCGCATGGCGCTGTGCGGTGCCGGATTTGGTCTGTTCCAGTCACCCAATAACCATACCATTATCTCCTCCGCGCCGCGCAATCGCAGCGGCGGTGCCAGCGGGATGCTGGGCACGGCGCGCCTGCTGGGTCAGAGTAGCGGGGCCGCACTGGTGGCGCTGATGTTTAACATGTTTGATCAGAGCGGCACGCACGCCTCGTTGATTCTGGCTGGACTCTTTTCCAGCCTTGCCGCGCTCTTCAGCCTGTCACGTCTGTCGCAGAAGCGCGCCACGGCGCAGTAATAAAAAAGGCGACTCCGGGGAGTCGCCTTTTTATCAGCCTGACGCTTACTTCAGATACTGACCGCTACGCAACGCTTCGATGCGCTTGTCCAGCGGTGGGTGTGACATAAAGAGTTCGCTCAGCGACTTGTTTTTACCGTTGATACAGAACGCCATCATGCTGCTCGGCTCCTGCGGCTCGTAGCTGGTTTTCAGGCGCTGCAGGGCGGCAATCATTTTCTCCCTGCCCACCAGCTTCGCCGAACCTGCGTCAGCGTGGAATTCACGATGGCGTGAGAACCACATAGTGATAATGCTGGCAAGAATACCAAACACCAGCTCCAGCACCGTTGCCACCGCAAAGTAGACCAGTGGATTACCGTTGCTGTTCTCTTCGCCGTCGCGATTGCCTGACAGGAAGCCGGACGCCACCTGCGCGATAATACGCGAGATAAAGATAACGAAGGTGTTCACAATGCCCTGAATCAGCGTCATCGTCACCATATCACCATTGGCGATGTGCGCGATCTCATGCGCCAGCACCGCTTCGGCTTCATCGCGGCTCATGTTTTGCAACAGACCCGTGGAGACCGCGACCAGCGAGGCGTCGCGCCGCGCGCCGGTCGCAAAGGCGTTGATATCTGGCGCATGGTAGATAGCAACCTGCGGCATAGCGATACCCGCCTGCTGTGCCTGCTGGCTCACTGTCTGCATCAGCCAGCGTTCCGTTTCGTTACGGGGTTGTTCAATCACTTCACCACCGACCGAGCGCAATGCCATCCACTTCGACATCAGCAGTGAAACAAACGCACCGCCAAAGCCAAACAGGCCTGCCATAATCATCAGGCCCTGAACACTGCTTGACCGGATCCCTGTCAGGCTGAGGATCAGCCCAAAGACCAACATCACAGCCAGGTTGGTCACCAGGAAAAGAGCAATACGCATCATAAAGGTTAATCTTCCTCAGTTGTTCACGCGCTTGCTGCGCGGATCCCTATCCTAGGGTCATCACGGCGCTTTTCAAGCGACCTTAATCTTTAAGTGCCTAAAAAGACATAACTTTACATTTAGTCATGCTTCCGCTGGCTGCGGCGTTTTCCGCTGCCTGTTTTGCAGACAGCCGCCAGATTACAGGCAAAAAAAAGCACCGCGGTGCGGTGCTTTTTAAACCTCTGACGTTACTGTGCAGCAGGCGCAGAGGAAACGGATTGTGACTTATCCAGCTGGGCCAGATCGTTGGCGATTCTGACCGTCTCATCCAGGTAAGGATCGGGCTCTTTATAATCTTTCGGCAGATCGTCCAGGCTCTTCAGCGGCTTTTTACCTTCCGCCTGATAGCGGGCGTTAATGCGTTCCAGACGCAGCGCATCCTCTTCGTGGTTCTCTTTCTCGCGCTGGGCCAGATTGAGCGACACGATGTTACGCTTCTCTTTCATGGCGTTAAAACGCGCAATATCTTTCATGATGTACTGGAACTCACGATCTTCAGCAATGCGCGCTTCGTGCTGCTTCGTCAGCTGGCCTACCAGCGGCTTCACGTCGCCGGTTTTACTGTAGGTAGCAGCATTAATGCTGTCCCACGGCAGCGCATTATCTTCGAACTTCTCACCGGTTTCCGCCGCTTCCACACCGGTCGGCATCAGCAGATCGGGCGTCACGCCTTTACGCTGTGTGCTGCCGCCATTGATGCGGTAGAACTTCTGGATGGTGTAGGAGACCGAGCCCAGCGCAGGCCACTCCGGACGCAGCATCTGATCGTAGATGCGGTTCAGCGAGCGATACTGCTGAACGGTTCCTTTACCAAAGGTCGGCTCGCCAACAATCAGCGCACGACCGTAATCCTGCATCGCTGCAGCGAAAATCTCAGACGCTGAGGCACTAAAGCGGTCAACCAGCACCACCAGCGGGCCTTTGTAATAGACGACGCCATCGTTATCGCTGTCTTCGCGCACGCGGCCATTATTGTCACGCACCTGCACAACCGGGCCGCTGGGAATAAACAGACCTGAGAGCGACACCGCTTCGGTCAGCGCGCCGCCGCCGTTGGTACGCAGATCGATCACCACGCTGTCAACGTTCTGCTTTTGCAGTTTTTGCAGCTGCACTTTGACATCATCCGTCAGGCCAACGTAGAAGCCCGGGATATCCAGCACGCCCACTTTCTGCTTGCCGACGTTATGTACGCTCATCTTCACCGCGCGGTCTTCCAGGCGGATCTTTTCACGCGTCAGGGTCACCGTACGGGTTTTGGTCCCCTTGCCTGCAGGCAGAATTTCCAGGCGCACCTTGCTGCCTTTCGGCCCTTTGATTTTGGCCACCACATCATCAAGACGCCAGCCAATAACATCTTCCATCGGTTTGCCGGGCTGCCCTACACCCACAATGCGATCGCCCACGCTAATCGCCTTGCTCTTCGCAGCCGGCCCACCGGCTACCATTGAGTTAATCACCGTGTAGTCGTCATCCATTTGCAGGACGGCACCAATGCCTTCCAGCGACAGGCTCATCTCGGTGTTGAACTGTTCGGTATTACGCGGCGACAGATAGCTGGTATGGGGATCAATCTCGTGCGCAAAGGCGTTCATCGCCAGCTGGAATACATCTTCGCTGTTGCTCTGCGCCAGGCGGCGGATAGCGAAGTTGTAGCGCTTGGTCAGCACATCGTGAATTTCTTTATCGTCTTTACCGGTCAGCTTCAGGCTCAGCTGGTCATATTTAACCTTTGCATCCCACAGCGCATTAAGCTCTGCCTGATCTTTTGGCCAGGGCGCTTTAGCACGGTCAATGTCGATGGTGTCGTTGCCGGTAAAGTTCATCGGGCGGTTCAGCACATTGAGCGCGTACTGGTAGCGCTCGAAACGGCGTTTTTGCGCCAGATTATAGAGATCGTAAAACAGATCCAGCTTGCCACTGCGCAGCTCATCGCCGACGGTGGTCTTTTTGTCGGCGAACTGCGCCACATCGGATGCCAGCAGCACGTTATGGCTGTAGTCCAGCATATTCAGATAACGGTCGAAAATCTTCGCTGAAAACGCCTGGTCAAGATCGAACTGACGATAGTGAGAGCGGGTAAAGCGAGAAGTCACGCGTTCGCTGACGGTGGCATCCTGCGGATCTTCGTGAAGCTGGGGGATTTGATCGGCGCGGGTGATGTTCTCTGCGCCAAATGAAGGGCCTGCCAGAAGCAGGCCCATAATCATACCGATTTTTAACAGGGTGTTCATGCCGGGGTCAGCCTCCGTTTCAGAACTGCAAGTGTTCTGCGCGCACAATCATTGCCATGCCGGAAGCGAGCTGGACCCGAACGCCGTCTTTTGACACTTCAAGAACGGTTGCGTCCATTGCACTTTTGCCTGCTTTGACTTTGATATTCTGGCCTGGTTGCAAAGTTGAGGTATCGGTGATGGGTTTCGCCTGCGCAGCCGGACGCGGAGCTGGTTTACGCGCCTGCGCATTCGCACGTGGAGTCTGAGGACGTGCTTTACGCGGCGCATCACCTTCGGCAGGTTTACGTGCGGCAGGACGACGCGGACGGCGTGGTTCTGCGCCCTCTTCACCGGCTTCACGTTTTGCTGCTTTCTGCTGTTCGCGCTGCGCCTGAACGCGCGCTTTCGCCTCTTCGAGCTGCTGACGTGCGTGCTGCACATGCTGTTCATCCAGCACGCCGCAGGCATTGCCATCGAGATCGACACGCGTTGCACCGGCTTTGATGCCGTAGAGATAACGCCAGCTCGAGGTATAGAGACGCAGTGCTGAACGCAGCTGGGTCTTGCTCAGACTCATTTCGCCTTGAACGCGCTCCACCAGATCCTGAAAGATACCGATTTTGAGCGGACGCGCTTCACCTTCGGCGCTAAAGCAGTTTGGAAAACGTTCCGCCAGAAAGGCGATCACTTCTTTACTGCTATTCAACTTGGGTTGATTTTCCATGAAATTTCCTGATTACAACGGGTTTGCCGACCAGAGCAGGCATGAACAGGCGACATTATAATGACAACATCGCCAAATGCCATGCGATCCAGTCGATTAGCTGTGCGTCAGCTGCAAAAATTTTTCGATGTCGCTGTTCGCCAGCACGTCGCAAAGCCCATCGGTCAGTGCAACCAGCCCGGCTTCATCCTCGCTGTCAAAGCGATTAAACACGGTGCTGTCGATATCGAGAACACCTGCTACCATGCCGTTCACTTTCAGAGGAATCACGATCTCGGCATTACTGGCAGCGTCACAGGCAATATGACCGGGAAACGCATGCACGTCATCGACGCGCTGCACCTTATCTTCCGCGATGGCCGTACCGCATACGCCTTTTCCAACCGGAATACGCACACAGGCAATTTTGCCCTGGAACGGCCCGAGCACCAGCGTATTGGCTTCAGTCAGCAGGTAGAAACCCGCCCAGTTCACGCCCTCAAGGCGTTCGTATACTAGCGCGCTGAAATTACCCAATGCAGCAAGAAACGATGTTTCGCCTGCAAGTAAAGCCCGCATATCGCGATTCAGATCGGCATAAAAGGCAGCTTTGTTCATTATTCAACCATTACCATTAACATCAGGACGGCTATGATTAACCGCCCGTTAAAATAAGCACTAAATATCCAACGCCACAAGGTGAATCATAGCGTTAGTTGCTATAACCTTAGATTTTTGTGGATCGAAACGTGGGACCTTTTCAGGACGTCCATCAACGTGAAAACGTTTATTACCCCACGCCGCATCCGGTCACAGCGATAATATTTGGGCGAAACCAGCGTCACCCTATGAAAATTCACGCGATCAGCCAGCCATTGCCTCACGCACGTTATCAGCGTTGTCCGCAATGCGATACCCTTTTTTCCTTACCGGATGTGAAATCGCATCAGTCTGCCTATTGTCCACGCTGCCATGCACAAATTCTCAGCGGGCGCGACTGGTCGATGGGCCGCCTGACGGTGATGGCCGCGATGATACTGGTGCTGATGCCGTTTGCTTTCACCCTGCCGCTGGTCGATATCCGCCTGCTCGGCATGCGTATTAACGCCAGCCTGCTGGGCGGGGTCATTCAGATGGCGGAACAGGGCAATGTGCTGACCGCCTCCATGGTCGCCTTCTGCACTATCGGTGCGCCAGCGGCGCTGGTCGCGGGCATAGGCTATTTGAGCCTGGGTCAACGGCTTGGCATGAATCTGCGACCGGTGTTGTTGATGCTGGAAAAGGTGAAAGAGTGGGTGATGCTCGACATCTACCTGGTCGGCATTGCGGTCGCCTCAATCAAAGTGCAGGACTACGCCTCGCTGGAAACAGGCTACGGGCTGGTCGCGTTTCTGACCGTTACGGTGCTGAGCCTGCTGACGCTGATCCACCTGAATGTTGAGCAACTGTGGGAGCATTTTTATCCGCAAAAACAGTGTGCGTTCCCTAACCCCCGGCTTCAGGTCTGCCTTAACTGCCACCATACCGGCGAGCCGGATAGCCGTGGTCGCTGCCCGCGCTGCCACACGCCGCTCGATTTTCGCCGCCGCCACAGTCTGCAAAAATCCTGGGCGGCGCTAATCGCCTCTGTGGTATTGCTGATACCCGCTAACCTGCTGCCTATTTCCGTGGTCTACGTCAACGGCTCACGCCGTGAAGATACGATTTTTTCTGGGATCCTCGGCCTCGCCTCCGGCAATGTCCCGGTGGCGGCAGTGGTGTTTATCGCCAGTATTCTGGTGCCTTTTACTAAGGTGCTAGTGATGCTTACGCTATTGTTAAGCATCCACTTCCGCTGCGAGCAAGGGCTGAAAACCCGCATTCGCCTGCTACGTGTGGTGACCTGGGTTGGCCGCTGGTCAATGCTGGATCTCTTTGTGATTTCATTAACCATGTCGCTGGTCAATCGCGATCAGCTACTGGCTTTTACCATGGGACCTGCTGCGTTTTACTTTGGCGCAGCGGTTGTCCTGACCATTATGGCCGTTGAGTGGCTCGACAGCCGCCTGCTTTGGGATGCACATGCAACAGGAAACGCCGACTACACCGACTAATGCGA
Organism: Pantoea sp. KPR_PJ; assembly: GCF_041386365.1. Classification (NCBI taxonomy): domain Bacteria; kingdom Pseudomonadati; phylum Pseudomonadota; class Gammaproteobacteria; order Enterobacterales; family Erwiniaceae; genus Pantoea; species Pantoea sp. KPR_PJ. The sequence continues at coordinate 62,942 of NZ_JABMIK010000002.1, forward strand.
CGCTGCGCAGCAAACGTAAGGTCTCGCCCTTCTGGCTTCTGCCGATTATTGCCCTGCTGATCGCGGGCTGGCTGCTCTGGACTAACTTTGAGGAGCGCGGCACGGTGATCACCATCAATTTTCAGACAGCTGACGGGATTGTGCCGGGACGCACACCGATCCGCTATCAGGGCGTGGAGGTCGGTACCGTGCAGAGCATTAATCTGAGCGACAACTATCGCACGATTCAAATCAAGGCCAGCATCAAAAGCGATATGAAAGATGCGCTGCGCGAAAAGACCCAGTTCTGGCTGGTGACGCCGAAGGCATCTCTGGCGGGCGTTTCCGGGCTGGATGCGCTGGTAGGCGGCAACTATATCGGCATGATGCCGGGCAGCGGCGAGCCGCGTGAGAACTTTATTGCGCAGGATACCCAGCCTAAATACCGCGTAAACACAGGCGAGCTACTGATCCATCTGCATGCGCCGGATCTGGGCGCGCTCAATTCCGGTTCACTGGTTTATTACCGCAAAATTCCGGTCGGCCGGGTTTATGACTACAGCATCAATGGCAAGACGGATGGCGTGACGATTGATGTGCTTATCGAACGCCGCTTCAATAACCTGGTAAAGGCTAACAGCCGCTTCTGGAACGTCTCTGGCCTGAAAGCCGACGTCAGCCTGAGCGGAGCAAAGGTCGAGCTGGAGAGCCTGGCGGCGCTGGTCAACGGCGCTATCGCTTTTGATTCGCCAGAAGATTCTCCCCAGGCGAAAACTGACCAGAACTACCGGCTTTATCCCGACCTGGCGCGCAGCCAGCGCGGGGTGGTGATTAGCCTTGACCTGCCCAGTGGCGATAATTTAAAGGCCAACCGCACGCCGCTGATGTATCAGGGGCTGGAGGTGGGTACGCTGACTCAGCTGAACCTGCAAAATGGCGGTAAGGTAACAGGCGAACTGACGCTCGACCCCTCGGTGGTGAACCTGATGCGCAGCGGCACACGCATCGAGATGCGCAGTCCAAAGGTAAGCCTGACCGACACCAATCTCAGCAGCCTGCTGACCGGCAATACGCTTGAGCTGGTGCCGGGCGAAGGTGAGCCGCAGACGCATTTTACCGTGCTGCCGGCCGACAAATCACTGTTGCAAAAACCTGACGTGTTAACGGTAAAACTTAGCGCGCCGGAAAGCTATGGTATCGATGCCGGTCAGCCAGTCATGCTACACGGCATGAAAATTGGCCAGGTGATTTCGCGTGAGCTTAATGAGAAAGGTATCCAGTTTGTTGCGGCAATTGAACCCGACTATCGCAGTCTGGTGCACGGCGACAGCAAATTCATCGTTAACAGCCGCCTCGACGTGAAGTTCGGCCTCGACGGAATGAAGGTGCTGGGTGCCAGCGCACGCGAGTGGGTCGATGGCGGTATCCGCCTAGAGCCTGGTAATAAGGGCGAGGTTAAGCCTGCCTATCCGCTCTTTGCTGATGCCGAAAAAGCGGAAGAAGGGATTATCGGCAACCGCCCCTCCACGACGCTGATGCTGACGGCAACCAGCCTGCCGGACGTGCAGGCTGGTTCGGTAGTGCTTTACCGTAAATATGAGGTGGGTGAAATCGTTGACGTAACGCCGCGCGCCAGCGCGTTCGATATCGCTGTGCATATCAAGCCGGCGTACCGCAAACTTTTGACCAGCGAAAGCGTGTTCTGGGCCGAAGGCGGTGCGCGCGTGCAGCTTAACGGCAGCGGCCTGACCGTGCAGGCGTCACCGCTGAATCGTGCCCTGCGCGGCGCAATCAGCTTCGACAATATGAGCGGCGCCGCGAATGCTAAAGGCAGCAAGCGCACGCTCTATCCGTCAGAAACCGCCGCGCGAGCGGTAGGCAGTCAGATTACGCTGCACACCTATGACGCCAGCAAACTGGCCAGCGGGATGCCTATCCGCTACCTGGGCATTGATATTGGCCAGGTTGAATCGTTATCGCTGAATCAGGATAAGAATCAGGTGGTGGCAAAAGCCGTGCTCTACCCAGAGTATGTGCAGGACTTCGCGCGCAGCGGCAGCCATTTTTCCGTGGTTTCCCCAGAAATTTCCGCAGCGGGCGTTAATCATCTGGAAACCCTGTTGCAGCCTTACATCAATGTCGATCCCGGCAAAGGCCGCCCGGCACGTAATTTTGAGGTTGAGGAGAGCACCATCACGGACTCTCGTTACCTGAACGGTCTGACCATCTATGTGGACGCTACCGAAGCAGGCTCGCTGTCGATCGGTACGCCCGTCCTGTTCCGCGGTGTAGAAGTAGGCACGGTGACCGGCACCTCGCTGGGTAATATGGCGGATCGCGTGCAGGTTGCGCTGCGCATCAGCAAGAAGTATCAGCATCTGGTGCGGAACAACTCGGTATTCTGGCTGGCCTCAGGCTATAACCTGGATTTCGGTCTGATTGGCGGCGTGGTGAAAACCGGGACTTTCCAGCAGTTTATTCGCGGCGGTATTCAGTTTGCCACACCGGCCACGGTGCCGCTGGCACCGCAGGCAGGTGCGGACAAGCATTTCCTGTTGCAGGATGAAGCGCCGAAAAACTGGCGTAGCTGGGGCACGGCCATTCCCGATCCGCAACAGTAATCTTCTGGGGCCGTCTGCAAGCTTTGCAGACGGCCAGTCGAGTCGGGCAAGGCGCGTTACCATACACGCCATCTTCACCGAATAAACGGTGCGGGAGAGGCTCAAAACAGCGGCTTTACCGGCTGGTATGCCGCCTCCTCCCGCGCCGGCGGCTTATCTGTCCGCAACCAATTCGTGCTACACTGCCGCCCTTGTTTCTGACTTAACGTTTCGACTGGAACCTGCCCGTGGCCGACCTTTTCCCCTCTGATTTCCTGACTCTCATGCGCGATGCGCTGCCGGATGATGCCGAACTGCAACGTTTTATCACCATCAGCCAGCAGCCGCTGCGCCGCACGATCCGCGTTAATACGCTGAAAATCAGCGTGGCCGATTTTCTTGCCCAGACGGCAAACTATGGCTGGCGGCTGACGCCGGTTCCCTGGTGTGCAGAAGGTTTCTGGATCGAGCGCGACGACGAAAGCCTGCCGCTGGGCAGCGTGGCCGAGCATCTGAGCGGGCTGTTTTACATTCAGGAAGCGAGTTCTATGCTGCCCGTCAGCGCGCTGTTCGACGGCGCGCCCGACGCTCGCCTGGTGATGGATATGGCCGCCGCCCCCGGTTCGAAAACCACGCAGATCGCGGCGCGCATGAATAACCAGGGCGCGATCCTCGCCAATGAGTTCTCCTCCAGCCGCGTTAAGGTGCTGCATGCCAACATTAGTCGCTGTGGCGTCAGCAACGTGGCGCTCACCCACTTTGACGCTCGCGTCTTTGGGCCCGCTCTGCCGGAACAGTTTGATGCCGTGCTGCTGGATGCCCCCTGTTCCGGTGAAGGCGTGGTGCGAAAAGATCCTGACGCGCTGAAAAACTGGACGCTGGGTAGTACCGAAGCTATCGCCGTGACTCAGCGCGATTTGATCGACAGCGCCTTCCATGCCCTGAAACCGGGCGGCGTGCTGGTTTATTCAACCTGTACGCTAAACCGGGTTGAGAATCAGCAGGTGGTGGCCTGGCTGCTGGCACAGTATCCCCAGGCGGTGGAAATTCTCTCTCTTGACGGCCTGTTTACCGATGCCGCAGCAGCATTGACGCCAGAGGGATTTTTGCATGTGTTCCCGCAGCTTTTCGACAGCGAAGGTTTTTTTGTCGCGCGTCTGCGCAAAACCGCTTCGGTTCCGCCACCTGCTCAGCCGGGCTATAAGCTGGGTAAGCTGCCCTTTACGCCTCTGAATAAAAAACAGACAGCAGAGATAACCAGCGCAGCGGCATCGGTTTGTCTGCGCTGGGGCGCCGAACTGACTCTGTGGCAACGCGATAAGGAGATCTGGCTGTTTCCAGCAGAGATTGCTCCGCTGCTTAACCGCGTGCGCTTCTCGCGTATCGGTCTGAAGCTGGCAGAGACGTTTGCCAGGGGCTATCGCTGGCAGCATGAGGCGGTGGTTGCGCTGGCCAGGCCTGATGCCAGACGGGCGTTTGAGTTAACCGCCGATGACGCGCTGACATGGTATCGCGGCCGGGATATTTTTCCTGACGTGCCGCTTCAGCAGGAGGAAATGATTGTGACCTACCAGCAACAGCCGATTGGGCTGGCAAAGCGCGTAGGCAGCCGGATTAAAAACAGCTATCCCCGCGAACTGGTGCGCGACGGTCGTCTGTTTAGCTGACCCCTACTGTAACTGCACCAGCGTCAGCCGGTTGCCAAAGACCGCACCGGTATCGATATAGTGCAGATTGCCTCTCTCCAGAGGCCTCTGGAGCGGCGTATGACCAAAATAGAAATCGTCTGCGCCCTCTATCCTCTCTCTCTTACCCGACTGCAGCCGGTTAATGCGTTTCCGGCTCCACACCACCTGATGCCAGTCAACCGGTTGCTCCCATGCATAGTGATCTGACGGATAGTCAGCGTGCGCCACAATTACAATGCGATCGGCAAGTTGCAGATGCAGGATCAGCGGCAGGTTGTGCAGCGCTTTAAGCATATGGCGTGCGGTAATCAGCGCAGCCCCCTTAAGCTGATAAAACCATTCCCCCCCGTTTATCATCCACAACATGGTTTCGTGACAACGTAACGCATCAATTGCCATTTCTTCATGATTGCCACGTACACAGCGGAACCACGGCTCCGTTATCAGCGCCAGGCAGCCGCAGCTGTCAGGCCCGCGATCGATTAAATCTCCCACGGAAATCAAAAGATCCTGTTGTTTATCGAACCCCTTTTCCAGCAGCATGGCGTCAAGCTGCGCGCGGCAGCCATGGAGATCACCCACTATCCATATGTTTTGCCAGTTTTCACCGTTAAGATACTGGTAGTGCATTTTAATTCCGTCTGTTAACAACAGGTTTATTTATCTCGGGTTAAAGTATAACCGCTCACAGCTTCAGGGAGGCATGATGAATAGCCGTAAACAATTTCTCAGCATGCTGGTCATCCTCTTTATTGGCAGTTTGCTGCTTCTTGAGTCGCTGGCGCGCCTCGTACATCTGCTTGTGGTTGGCTGAGCACGCTTACCCGAATACTGTCTGTTTGTTTCTCAGAATTTTCGCAAAATTCGCCGCATAAAGCGCCATCTGCTACCGATTACTGTTCAGATATCAGGATGTTTCTGACTGACTAAACTACGCTAATGTGCAGTTTCAGCCCGTCCACGTAGTGGAGCAGATACACACAGCAAAGAGGGATGGCTGATTACCTCTGTCAGGAGAATAAAAAATGATCGCTGATACGCTTAATGACGTGAGTTTTAATCTTGATTCTCTCGAAAACGCAGCATTAGAAATTTGTAAAACCAAAGGTATGTTGGGCATGCTGTTGGCTTCCGTCTCAACAGAGATTCAGGAGTCTTATTTTCAACTGTTACGCGAGTCTGGCTTTGATGACGAGCTCGTCTGGCTGCAGCAGGTACTTGAGACTAAATGAGTCACTCAGTTAACCCCAGCGCCCGCTGGGGTTTTTCATTTCCTGACCCCGCTAAGCCTTTTTTGCTGGCTTCAGGCGTCGATGTAAAAAAAAATTTTTCTGACTCCAGTTTAGTGTGGCACTAAATATATCTTCGACTGGTGATGCCACTGTTCAGATTTCAGCGATCGAGCACCCCGCAGCAACGGCGGTTTTTGCACGGTGTCGGGTCACGCGGCCATCAGGGTTTTAACGCGGGTGGCACGGTGCCGGAAAGCGTTTGCTCGCTCTGCGCGCCAGACCCCGGTCGGGCATAGCCCAGCAGCGGCTCGTCACCCAGCGGCTCCGGTTTTTCTTTCGCACTGAACTGACCTTCACCGTCAAACGAAGGTCCCTCACACCAGCGCCCTTTTGGCAGCGGTTTGTCCAGCGAGGTATTGAGTGCATAGTAGGCGTGCTCATGCGCTTCTTCGGACTGCGGGAAGCTGTTAGGGATGGGCAGTGACGCACTCAGCCCTCCCAGATCCTCAATCACTGCCAGCCACTGCTGCTGGTGCATGGTGTCACGGGCAATCAGGAAGGAGAGAAAATCCTTCATCCCCGTGTCTTCCGTCAGATTATAAAGGCGCGTCGCCAGTACACGACCGGTCGCTTCTGCTGCCACGTTAGAGAGCATATCCGCCGCCACGTTGCCTGAAGCATAGATATGGCTCATATCAAAAGGCACGCCGTTGGCATTGACCGGCAGTGCTGCCAGACCGGATGAAAGAATATGACGCGGGTTCATGCCGCCCAGCACCGCATTGACCACCGGATCGCTGGCGGAGGCTTCCTGACAGGAGAGCGGTGCCCCTTCCAGATTTAGCGCGACCGCGTGCGCCAGCATCTCAATATGCGCCAGCTCTTCGGTCGCGGTGGAGATCAGCAAATCGCGGATACGCGCATCGCCACGTGCGCCCATGGCCTGGAAAAAGTACTGCATTGCCACGCGGATTTCCCCTTCAACGCCCCCGATGGCCTGCTGTAATAACATAGCGAATTCCGGGTCCGGTTTATCAACGCGTACGGGGTATTGCAGTTTTGAAGAGTGATGAAACATAATTATCTCCTGGCGTTTTTACGAGAATAAGCCAGACAAGCCTGGAAGAGCTTTAATAAAAAGAAAAGCGTGGCCGTAAATCATCAGCAAAAATATAAGCGGCAAAAAATCGCAGCTTACCCGAAATATGAACCATTTAGGCTGGATAAAATAATTGCAATTTTTTTTGCCGACCGGCGTTTTGCCCCTGCAACAGTTAACCAGATTGATGAGCTGCTGCAACGCGCTGCTTCAGCCAGCCTACAGATAGTATTTTTCCCGCGATGAGAAAGTCTGGTTTTTAAGCGGACCGTTAAATCGCTGACAGATATCCTGCAGAGGGGCCGTAATGACCACCTGGCCGCATTATTCACCCGATTTGTGCTACCAGTAAACAGGCCAGATGCGGTTGTGATAAAACCAGAAAAAACACTGCCCCTGTTCTCCACTGACGCGGCAAACGCTGGATGAGTGCACGTCGGCGCAGCACCGGACAACAGGCCTGACGTTTCCCGGTCAGGCCTGGCTAACTGCTGGCAGCCGGACGAGTATCAAAGAGTGTGGGCAGAGAATGGTCTTGATGCTCTCTGTTAATTTTTTCCAGCTACATTACGTGCCGGTAATGCGTGCAGGCGATCTCTTTATCCCGGTTTAGGGCTGATTTTACGAACGCCGCTATTTCTACAATATAAAGCGGTCAGGCTGCCTGAAAATTCTGCCCCGCTTTACCCTTCTTACCGGAAGGTCAGTCGCGTTATTAAAATTGTGACGCCTCAATAAAAAATGGTCACGCTCTGACAGACAGAATTTGCCTGGCGCTGACGCAGCATATCGGCAGATAACATTGCTGCATGCGGTTGATTCAGCGAGAACCGTCTGCTGACTGCCGGTCTGAGGGCCCACCGTAGGGGCAGAGGCGAGGAAAAACGTTATTGAAAAAACCGATAAGATATGTAAAAAGTTCTCAGCCACTTTCTGTAAAAAAAGCAGAAATTACTTTTTTCTTTGCCGTAAGGAGATATTCATCTCTCAGGCTAACAGACGATGAAATAGCGAACGAGGCCCCTGAATAATAGTGGCGAGAGACAAAACAAAGAGGAGAGAACATCAGCGCGCGGTGACTTTTACGCTCTCGAAAAAATGAATAAAAAAAGACCGAACACGATTCCTGTATTCGGTCCAGGGAAATGGCTCTTTGAGAGCCGTGCGCTAAAAGTTGGCATTAATGCAGGCGATGACGCCTTGCAACTTAATGTTAGACCACGTCTGTGGAAATGCCAGCGGACGGCACGACCCGGTGGATCCGCAGGATAAGATTGTGATCCTGACGGCATAATCCGCATAAGACGGCGCGAAACTGGATCGCGCCATTCGGCGTATTATTTATCGCACAGCGCCTGGGTGCGATCGATAATCGGCTGCAGGCTCATCATTTGACCAGGGTGCGCTTTATCTTCCGCCTGAATCACTGAGATCGGCTGCGCTTTCACCTGGCCGGACTGCACGCGCGCTTCCGCTTTATCATTGAGCGGATACTGCATCAGCGTGCTGGGATTTATCGCAAACAGTGAACCATCTTTTTCGCAGGTCAGCATCACCTCTTCACGGCTGAATGGCCATGCTGCCTTACCAACTTCAAACCGGCTCACGGTAATAATCTGCGCCGCCAGCGCCTGGCCGCAGACAGTCAACAACAGTACTGCGGGGATCACTTTCTTCAGCAAAATAGCCTACCTTTTTACTCAGTCAAAACGGGTCAAACTCAGGCTGGCGACAGCGTGGCAAAAACGCTGACCAGGCCCACCACCACGCATGCCAGCAGCAGTTCAAGCTGCGTCATGCGGATAAAACAGTGTTGCGCGCCCTTTCCCGCCAGGCGAAACCGCGGCACCAGCAGGTAACGGTTGATCAGAGCAATGCCTGCCATGATGCCCACCAGCACCACCTTGACGGTTAACAGCGCGCTATAGCGCGAGCCAGTCCACTGACCAGGCCAGCCGACAATCAATAGCGTGTTGATAATACCGGTGAAAAGCGCCAGCGCAACGGCCAGATGCCCGTAGCGCGAAAAACGCATCATGGCGCGAATCGCATCGCTGCGACGATCGATCTGCCGTGCCTCACGCATCAGGATCAGTAAAGGCAGCAGCCCGCCTGCCCAGAAGGCCGCCGCGATCAGATGCACGGCATGATTAACTGGCTGCAGTATACCGGACATGCCGTCGTGCATCGCGGCATGTCCGGTGAGCGCCATGCAGCCCAGCTGAAACAGTGCCCCCGACAGCCACACCTGCTGGCGACGCGCGTGACGGAGCACCCCGCCCAGCAGCGTGATGGCGGCAATGCCGGTCTCCCATTGCCACACCGCGCCAAAGCGCGTGGCCAGCACCGCCAGCCAGATGTCACCGCTGAACAGATTGCGCCAGTCACCGCTCATCAGTACCAACTGCACCCCCAGCATCAGCAGCGCGCTCAGCAGCGCCAGCCAGACGCAGATCAGCATCACATGATGCAGCCGCTGCGCCAGCAAGGAGCGATAGCGACGCGGCGCCAGCAGCACGGTATAAAACGCGCTGCCTGCCAGCAGCATGACGGCGGCAAAGTGCAGCGCCCGTAGCAGAATCCACAGTGAGGTCACAGCTTACTTCACGCGAAAGCGGTAGCTACCCTGGGTTTTATGACCGTCAACGGAAAGCACGTGCCAGTTGACCTGATAGTCACCCGCGGCCAGCGGCGCGTTAAGGGGCAGGATCAGTCGGCTGTGCTGCCCGGCATCCAGCTGCGCTTTTCCGATGGCCACTTTCTGTTGTTGTGAATCAAGAAGCGTCACCCCGCTGAAAGCCGGCTCCACCTCTTCAGTAAAACTCAGGGACAGCGTCTGCGGTGAGGCGTCAACCTCGGCGTTTTCAGCCGGCTGTGACGATTTCAGATGAGCGTGCGCCAGCGCCGGCTGGCTCATCAGCCACAGCGAGGCGGAAAGCAGCACAGCCGCGCCTGAAAAAATCGTTCTTTTCTGCATGGGATCATCCTTTTAGCCACCGTATTCACGGCAAACGTGGCGCAAGGATACGCTCAGGCTTTTAAGGTGTCGAGGGCCAGCGATGCTATCCTTTGCCCTTGATTCAGACGGGGATAAGCTATATTTTTGCCACCTGCCTTCAGGAGATCCCCATGAGTCAAAACCTCGCCCAGCTTTCTCAGGAAGAGAAAGATAAAGTCAACGTTGATCTGGCCGCTGCGGGCGTGGCGTTCAAAGAGCGCTACAATATGCCGGTAGTGGCGGAAATGGTTGAGCAGGAACAGCCAGCAGCTCTGCGCGACTGGTTCCGCCAGCGTCTGATGCACTACCGCCAGGCCTCGCTGAACTTCTCTCGCCTGCCCTACGAACCTAAGCAGAAGTAAATCATGCTACGCGTAATTGATACCGAAACCTGCGGTCTGCAAGGCGGCGTAGTCGAAGTGGCATCGGTCGACGTCATTGACGGCCAGATTGTCAATCCTATGAGCGACCTGATCCTGCCGGATCGTCCCATCAGCCGCCAGGCAATGGCAGTGCACCGCATTACTGAAGCGATGGTAGCCGGTAAGCCCACCATTGAAGAGGCAATTGGCCGCTATCATGGCAGCCCCTTTTATGTCGCCCATAACGCCAGCTTTGATCGTCGCATGCTGCCGGAAATGCACGGCGACTGGATCTGCACCATGACGCTGTCGCGTCAGCTCTGGCCGGGCATAAAATATGGTAACCAGGCGCTACGCCACAGCCTCAAGCTGGAGGTTACGCCGCCTGCCGATTTGCACGCTCACCGCGCGTTATACGACTGCTATGTGACCGCCGCGCTGCTGATCCGCATTATGGCAGTATCCGGCTGGAACGCCGCGCAAATGGCACAGCGCTGTCAGCCTGCCAGCGTTGCAGGGGATGTGTTGCCTTTCGGGAAATATCGCGGGGAAACCGTTGCCGCGATTGCGCGTAAAGATCCCCGCTACCTGCGCTGGGTGCTGGAAAACGTACGCGATCTGCGCCCACCGCTGCGGCAGGCGCTGCGTAAATACCTCAGCAACGATCAGTAATCGCGCTGCGGCGGCAGGCTACCCTGCGCCAGCGCGATCAGGAACGTCAGCTCCAGCGCGATCCCCTCATAAGATTTGTAACGGCCTGACTTGCCACCGTGGCCCGAATCCATATCGGTGCAGAGCATAAGCAGATTGTTGTTAGTCTTCAGCGCACGCAGTTTCGCCACCCACTTCGCTGGTTCCCAGTATTGCACCTGTGAATCGTGCAGCCCGGTGGTCACCAGCATATGCGGGTAGGCTTTGGCCGCCACGTTGTCATAGGGGCTGTACTGGCGCATATAACCGTAATAGTCCGCGTCGTTGGGGTTGCCCCACTCGTCATACTCCCCGGTGGTCAACGGAATCGACTCATCAAGCATGGTGGTCACCACATCAACAAAAGGCACCTGCGCCACTACGCCGTGATAAAGCTCGGGTGCCATATTGATCACCGCCCCCATTAACAGCCCGCCCGCACTGCCGCCCATGGCGTAGAGATGTTCAGGCTGGCCAAAGCCTTTTTTCACCAGCGCCTGGGTGACATCGATAAAGTCAGTAAAGCTGTTCATCTTGTTGAACAGCCGCCCGCCATCATACCAGCGCTGCCCCAGCTCGCCGCCGCCGCGTACATTGATCAGCGCATAGACGAACCCGCGATCCAGCAGGCTGAGGCGGCTGACGCTGAAGTCAGCCTCCATATTGCTGCCATAAGCACCATAGCCGTAGACCAGCATAGGATTGTTGCCGCGCTGAAAGTGTTTGCGATGATAGACCAGCGACACCGGCACCTCAGTGCCGTCACGCACCGTGATCCAGTGGTGTTCGCTTTTATAATTGTCCGGGTCAAAGTTACCTACCGCACTCTGCTTAAGGATCCGCCGCTCCCCCGTATCCATATCCAGCTCAAACAGCGTGGTGGGCGTTGTCATTGAGCCATAGCCGTAGCGCAGCTTGCTGGTTTCCGGCGAAGGATTGTATGCCAGCCAGGTAACATAGGTCGGATCGTCAAAGGCAATACCGAAGCCCTCTCCGGTTTTCCAGTGGATTTGTCGCAGGCTGGTCAGACCGCGCTGGCGCTCCTCGACGACCAGCCAGTCGCGAAACAGCTGAAAATCTTCTACTACCACGTGATCGCGCGGCTTTATCAGCGTTTCCCAGCGCGACTCATCCAGCCAGCGCGTGCGGTAGAGTCCAAAGTTTTTTCCTTCTCGGTTCGAGCGGAGATAAAACTGATGATCGTAGTGATCCAGACTGTATTCATGATCTTTGCGGCGCGGCAGAAAGATCTGCGGCGTGGCATCGGGGAAGCCAGCATCAATCAGCAGGATCTCGCTGGTATTGGTGCTGAACAGCGCAATCAGTATGAAGTGCTCGGATGTGGTTTTGTGCACGCTGAGATGGTAGGTATCGTCCTGCTCTTCATAAACCAGCTGGTCATCACTTTGCGGCGTGCCAAGTTCGTGACGCCAGACCTGATAAGGCAGCAGCGTCTGCTCATGCTTGCGCACATAGTAAAGCGTGCGTGAGTCATTGGCCCAGGCAATGCTGGACGAGGCGTTGTTTAACACCTCTGGATACCAGCTGCCCTTCTCCAGACAGCGAAAACGGATACCGTACTGGCGTCGGGACAAAAAATCTTCTGCCAGCGCCATGACGTTATTATCGGGGCTGATGTTAAGCGATCCCATGGTATAGAACTCGCTGTGTGACGCGCGCTGATTGGCATCGAGCAGCAGCGTCCACTCATCCGTCACGGCACGATCAGCGGGCTGGCGATAATAGGCAGCGTATTCGTTGCCACTTTCATAGCGGCTCTGATAGCGATAGCCATTGTGCACATAGGGCACTGAGTGATCCTGTGGCGGCAGGCGGTCGACAATCTCTTTCAACACCCGATTCTGAAGTGGCTGCTGTGTAGCCATGATCTGCTTGCCGTAGTTATTCTCGGCACGCAGGTAGTCCAGCACCTCTTCATTTTCACGTTTGTCGTCGCGTAACCAGTAGTAATTATCTACCCGCGTGTCGCCGTGCAGCGTCATTTCATGCGGAATTTTCTTTGCGATGGGGGCCTGCATGCGGTGTCTCCCTGTTATTCGTCTCCTTTAAGGGTGGCATCAGGTCGCAGGGAAGCCAAATTTTTGTGCGTAACACCTTGTTATTGCGGCCGCGCGAGGCGGCCGCGCTCCCCTTATTCCAGGGTAAGCTGCGCTTTTTTCTCGCGCAGGTCATTCTCAATGCCGTCGCGCACATCCTGCGGGATCTTCAGCGCATCCCCCAGCGCTGTCAGATAGCTACGCTCCATAAAGTGGTCAACGTCAATAGCGGCGCAGCTCAAAAAATAAAGTTCCAGCGCCTCCTCTTCGTTTTTAACGTCGGCGGCCAGCCAGCCGGGATCGAGCGGACGATTGATGGCTTTCTGGATCAGCGCCTCCGCTTTTTCTCCATAGCCCGACTCATGAATGCTGCGCTCAATAGCGGCACGCTCTTGATCGTCAATATGACCATCGCTTTTGGCAGCGAACACCAGCGCCGTAACAAGGCGTTCGGCGCGCTGATCGACCGGTGTCTGAAACTCACCAAATCCCGCTTCATTCTGATGTGTTTCGCGCACGCGCTGCTTGTACTTGTTCCACAACACGGCTCCGGCCGCCGCGCCGCCGCCAATGATTAACGCCTTGCCGCCATATTCGGTCAGCAGCTTGCGCGACTTTTTACTGGCGATCAACATGCCTGCCAGGCCACCCAGCGCCCCGGGTGCCAGCATATCGCTTAACCCTCCGCCGCCGCCGCTGGGGCTTTTCTTTGTCAGCAGTGACTGTAACTGTTGCAAGAGGTTGTTCATTGCCTGCTCCATGAATGGTCGATAAGAGCTTTACTCTGCCCTACCGGACGTCAGAAAACGTCAAGCTGAGAAAAAAGAGGCAAAGCGTCAGATAGTGAGAACGCAAACGTTTTCGTTTATACTGCGCGCGCATTTTGACTACAGGTGGAATTATGACGACTCTTGGAACTGCCCTGCGTCCGGCTGCGACGCGTGTCATGCTGTTAGGCTCAGGTGAGCTGGGTAAAGAAGTGGCGCTGGAGTGCCAGCGGCTCGGTGTGGAAGTGATCGCCGTCGACCGTTATGCCGATGCGCCTGCCATGCATGTGGCGCACCGTAGCCATGTAATTAATATGCTTGACGGTGATGCTCTGGCCGCACTGATCGCGCAGGAAAAGCCTGACTTCGTCGTGCCAGAGATCGAAGCGATCGCCACCGAAAAACTGGTTGAGCTGGAGCAGCAGGGCCAGCGCGTCGTGCCGACTGCGCGCGCCGCACGTCTGACCATGAACCGTGAAGGTATTCGCCGTCTGGCTGCGGAAGAGCTGTCGCTACCTACCTCCAGCTACCGTTTTGCCGACAGCAAGGCCAGCTTCGAAGCGGCGACCGATGAAATCGGTTTTCCCTGTATCGTAAAACCTGTTATGAGCTCCTCCGGCAAAGGCCAGAGTTTTATCCGCGACGCGAGCCAGCTTGAGCGCGCCTGGGAATATGCTCAGCAGGGCGGGCGTGCAGGCGCTGGCCGCGTCATTGTGGAAGGCGTGGTAAACTTTGATTTCGAAATTACGCTGTTGACCGTCAGCGCGGTTGACGGCCTGCACTTCTGCGCCCCTATTGGCCATCGCCAGGAAGATGGCGACTATCGCGAATCCTGGCAGCCGCAGCAGATGAGCGAGCTCGCACTACAGCGCGCGCAGGCGATTGCCGGAGAGGTGGTTAAGGCGCTGGGCGGTTATGGGCTATTCGGCGTTGAGCTGTTTGTCTGCGGCGACGAGGTCATCTTCAGCGAAGTGTCGCCGCGTCCGCATGATACTGGCATGGTCACACTGATTTCGCAGGATCTCTCTGAGTTTGCGCTACACGTGCGCGCCTTCCTGGGTCTGCCAGTCGGCGGCATTCGCCAGTATGGTCCCGCCGCGTCAGCGGTCATTCTGCCGCAGCTGCACAGCCAGAACGTGCAGTTCATCAACGTAGAGGCCGCGCTTGGTGCAGGGCTTCAGCTGCGCCTGTTCGGCAAGCCAGAAATCGCTGGTTCGCGTCGTCTTGGCGTCGCGCTGGCAAGCGGTGAGAGTACAGACGATGCCATTGCACGCGCGATTGCCAGTGCTGCAGCAGTAAAAGTAGAAGGGTAAAAATAAGGCGGTGAGCGCCCTGCCCACCGCCTGCTGTTATTTCGCGCCGTCAACCGCTTCACGTGCCAGACGCGTAATGCGATCCCAGTCGCCCGACTCCAGCGCGTCGTTGGGCACCAGCCAGGACCCGCCAATGCAGAGCACACTTTTCAGCGCCAGATAGTCACGATAGTTGGCCGGTGAAATGCCGCCGGTTGGGCAGAAGCGCACCTGCGGAAAAGGGCCACCGATCGCCTGAAGCGCTTTGACGCCGCCGTTCGCCTCAGCCGGAAAAAATTTAAACTCCCGCAGGCCATAATCCATTCCGGTCATCAGCTCCGATACGGTGCTGATACCCGGGATCAGGGGAACCGGGCCATCTACCGCTGCCTTAAGTAGCGGCTCAGTAATGCCAGGGCTGATAATAAATTGCGCGCCCGCTTCAGTGACTTCCTGTAGCTGCTGAGTGTTAATCACCGTGCCTGCGCCCACGATGGCTTCCGGCACCTCTTTGATCATCAGGCGTAGCGCCTCCATCGCCACAGGGGTGCGCAGCGTCACTTCCAGCACGCGAACGCCGCCGGCTACCAGCGCTTTCGCCATGGGCACCGCATGCTCCAGCTTATTCACTACGATCACCGGTACTACCGGTCCAGTGGTCAGAATCTTTTCAGCACTTGTCTTCCAGTTCTTCATCAGTTCCCCTTGCTTGTCCATACCGGCGAACGCCGCGCGGCGTGCCATCAATGCGTGACTACCATACAGGATTGCATTCTGAATCGTCCATCCGCCTTCGCCTGTTTTTGAAACTGCGGTTCATTTTTCTGTAGCAGCGCACATAAAAAAGCCCGCACGCGGCGGGCTTTTTGAGCACTATTCGAACTCGTTCCAGGAACGGCCATCTCGGGTGATCATCGCCACGGAAGCAACCGGCCCCCAGGTGCCTGCCTGATAAGGCTTGGAAGAGTCACCGTCGGCGGCCCATGCGTCGATAATCGAGTCGACATAGGTCCATGCGGCTTCCACTTCGTCGCGACGCACGAACAGCGCCTGAATGCCGCGCATGGTCTCCAGTAACAGACGCTCATAGGCATCCGCCAGGTGCGACTGGTTAAAGGTTTCGGAGTAGCTCAGATCCAGCTTGGTCGTTTGCAGCTTGTGTTTATGGTCAAGCCCTGGAACCTTGTTGAGGATTTCAATATCTACCCCTTCATCAGGCTGCAGGCGAATCGTCAGTTTGTTCTGCGGCAGCTCAGAGTAGGAGTCTTTAAACAGGTTCATCTCAGGGTTTTTGAAGTAAACCACAACTTCAGAACATTTGGTCGGCAGGCGTTTACCGGTACGCAGGTAAAACGGCACGCCCGCCCAGCGCCAGTTGTCAATGTCGACGCGAATGGCAACAAAGGTTTCGGTCGAGCTCGACTTGTTAGCCCCCTCTTCTTCCAGGTAGCCCGGCACTTTCTTGCCCTGTACGAAGCCAGCGGTGTACTGGCCGCGAACCGTTTTGTCGCGCACGTTAGTCTGGTCGATACGGCGCAGTGAGCGCAGCACTTTCACTTTTTCGTCGCGGATAGCGTCAGCGCTGAGATCGGACGGTGGTGACATGGCGATCATGGTGAGGATTTGCAGCAGGTGGTTCTGGATCATATCGCGCATCTGACCCGCCTGGTCAAAGTAGCCCCAGCGCCCTTCGATACCCACCTCTTCGGCCACGGTAATCTGTACGTGGTCGATAGTACGGTTGTCCCAGTTGTTGACGAAAATCGAGTTAGCAAAGCGCAGTGCCAGCAGGTTGAGCACCGTCTCTTTACCGAGATAGTGGTCAATACGGAACACCTGACTCTCATCAAAGAACTCACCTACCGCATCGTTAATCTCTTTCGAGGTCTCCAGTGAGGTACCGAGCGGCTTCTCCATCACCACGCGCGCCGGTTTTGCATTTAGCTTCGCGGAGCCCAGACCTTTACAGATTGCGCCGAAGGTACTTGGTGGCATTGCAAAATAGTTGATGGTGGTGCGCTTTGTCTGGTCAAGCATCTTGCCCAGCTTAGGGAAATGGGTGGTATCGTTAACGTCGAGGTTGCAGAAGTCGAGACGGTTGCTGAGTTTGTCCCACAGCGCTTCGTCAATCTTCTCCTTCATAAAGGTTTCCAGCGCTTCACGTACCACTTTGGTATAGGCTGCTTTATCCCATTCAGCGCGGCCTACGCCAATAATGCGCGTTTCCTCATGGATCTGGCCCGCTTTTTCCAGCTGATACAGTGAAGGCAACAGTTTCCGGCGTGCAAGATCGCCTTTGGCACCGAATATCACCAGATCGCATGCCTGGGCTGTTTGTGTTACCGCCATTTTCCTCTCCTCGTTGCAGGATGATCCGGCTGGAGTTTTCATCCTCATCCACCGGGTCCATGTTGTAATTTTCTTTCAGCACAATGTACTTATTTCAGGAGGTCAGGTAAACCGACTCTGTGCTGGTCCGCAGAGTTAACTCTGTACGGAATAAGGCGTGCTGGTGTGTTACGGCGTGCGTTTTTTATCCGTTAAGTGTTGCTGCCTGTGTCAGGCAAAACCTGGCCCGGCGCAAAGTATGACAACATTTCTCGCTGCGGATTTATCCGCACTTGCGCGGAGTCATGGCACGCAGGGTATATTCAGGCTTTTATGCCCGCAGCGCCAGCCATTGCAGGCATCGACAAAAGTGATAACGGTCATCATGTTATGAATATGCTGGAAAAAATTGAGGCGCAGCTGGCTGCACTCAGCAAATCGGAAAGGAAAGTCGCCGTGCAGATCCTTGCCGCACCGCAGGAAGCGATCCATTCCAGTATCGCTCGGCTGGCGCGCGCGGCTGATGTCAGTGAACCCACGGTTAACCGCTTTTGTCATCGGATCAGCACGCGTGGCTTTCCCGATTTTAAGCTACAGCTGGCGCAGAGTCTGGCAAAAGGGCCAGGCTGGGCGAGTCGCGACGTTAAAGAGAATGACAATGTGGAGGATTACAGCCACAAGATATTCGATTCGGCGCTGGCAGGTCTGGAACGCGTGCGCAACCAGCTTGATTTAGCGCTGATGCAGCGGGCAGTAAAAGCGCTGTCGCAGGCACATAAAGTAGCGTTCTTTGGGCTGGGCGCCTCCGCGGTGGTGGCGCATGACGCCTTTGATAAATTTCTGCGTTTTGATCTACCGGTTGTCTGGTCTGAAGATATTGTGATCCAGCGCATGAGTTGTATAAATAGTCATTGGAACGACGTGATTGTTTTAATTTCACATACTGGCCGCACAAAAAGTATGGTAGAACTGGCTCGCCTTGCGAGTGTAAACGGTTCCACCGTGATAGCCATTACGTCCCCTGCTTCGCCACTGGCTGCCATGGCCACACTCGCCATAACGCTTAACGTTCCGGAAGATACCGATGTCTACCTGCCGATGGTTTCCCGTCTGACGCAACTGACCGTTATTGATGTACTGGCGACCGGATTTATCCTCGAACGCGGTGGGGCCTTCCAGGAGAACCTGAAGCGGGTAAAAGCGGCCTTAAAAAATTCACGTTTCGATAAACACACCACCACGGAAAGCAGAACACAGCAAAAAAATTAACATCACATTCACAATGTGAGTCGTATCACAGGCTGTCCTTCAGTTAGAATAATAACCACGCCCTGTCCACTTTAGGGGATACGCAAATTTGTCAACGGAGTCCTTCATGTCAAGACGTCTCAGAAGAACCAAAATCGTTACAACCCTCGGCCCGGCTACAGACCGCGATAACAATCTGGAAAAAATCATTGCCGCAGGCGCAAACGTTGTGCGACTCAACTTCTCGCACGGTACACCGGAAGATCATCAGCTGCGCGCAAACAAAGTCCGCGAAATTGCGGCGAAACTGGGCCGTCACGTTGCCATTCTTGGCGACCTTCAGGGCCCTAAAATTCGTGTCTCAACCTTCAAAGAAGGCAAGGTTTTCCTTAACGTGGGCGACCGTTTTCTGCTCGATGCCAGCCTGAGCAAGGGCGAAGGTGATAAAGAGCGCGTCGGCATTGATTATAAAGGCCTGCCGGAAGATGTGGTGCCGGGCGACATTCTGCTGCTGGACGATGGGCGAGTACAGCTTAAGGTGCTGGAAGTTCAGGGCATGAAAGTGTTTACCGAAGTGACCGTTGGCGGCCCGCTCTCCAACAATAAAGGTATCAACAAACTGGGCGGCGGCCTCTCAGCTGAGGCGTTAACCGAAAAGGATAAAGCGGACATTATTACCGCTGCGAAAATTGGCGTTGACTATCTGGCCGTCTCGTTCCCGCGCAGCGGCGAGGATATGAACTACGCACGCCGCCTGGCTCGCGAAGCGGGCTGCGAAGCGCAGCTGGTGGCGAAAGTGGAACGTGCTGAAGCGGTGGCGACACAGGAAGCGATGGATGACATTATTCTCGCGTCTGATGTGGTAATGGTTGCGCGCGGCGATCTCGGCGTTGAAATTGGCGATCCTGAGCTGGTCGGCATCCAGAAGGCGCTGATCCGCCGCGCGCGTCAGTTGAACCGCACTATCATCACCGCTACGCAGATGATGGAGTCAATGATCACTAACCCGATGCCTACGCGTGCGGAAGTCATGGATGTGGCTAACGCCGTGCTCGACGGCACCGACGCTGTGATGCTGTCGGCGGAAACCGCTGCGGGCCAGTACCCGGCAGAAACCGTCTCGGCCATGGCGAAAGTCTGTCTGGGTGCAGAGAAGATCCCGAGCGTTAACGTCTCTAAACACCGCCTGGAAGTCACTTTCGATAATATCGAAGAGGCGATAGCGATGTCGGCAATGTATGCGGCCAACCATCTTCAGGGCGTGACCGCTATCATTACCATGACCGAGTCTGGCCGTACGCCGCTGATGACGTCGCGTATTACGTCGGGCCTGCCGATTTTTGCTATGTCACGTCACGAGCGCACGCTGAACCTGACCGCGCTCTATCGTGGCGTGACGCCGGTATTTTTCAACAGTGATAACGATGGCGTGGTGGCGGCGCACGACGCCATCAACCTGCTGCGCGACAAAGGTTTCCTTGTCTCTGGCGACCTGGTCATTGTCACCCAGGGTGACGTAATGGGCGCCACTGGCACCACTAACACCAGCCGGGTGCTGCGCGTCGACTAACGCCGCGTCGCGTCTCTGCTGTTTCGCTGTAAAAACGCGACTGCCTGGCGGTCGCGTTTTTCTTTTTTTTAAGGAGTCTGGATGCCCCGCTATCAACCCGTCAGTAAGCTGACAGCGCGTTTGCTGCTGTTTCCGCTGGCGCTGGTGCTGTTTGAATTTGCTACCTATATCGCCCACGACATGATCCAGCCCGGTATGCTGCTGGTGACGCAAGAGTTTAACGTCGGACCTGAGTGGGTTTCTACCTCACTGACCGCCTATCTGCTCGGCGGCGTGGTGTTGCAGTGGCTGCTTGGTCCGCTCTCTGATAAATATGGCCGTCGCCCGGTGATGTTGGGCGGCATTCTCTTTTTTATCCTTGCCTGCGTGCTTACCAGCTGGGTGGGTTCCATCGAAGAGTTTGTGGTGCTGCGCTTTATTCAGGGCATTAGCCTCTGTTTTATTGGCGCAGTCAGCTATGCCGCCGTTCAGGAGGCGTTTGATGAGGCGCTGGCGGTGCGCGTGATGGCGCTAATGGCCAATGTCGCGCTGCTGGCACCGCTGGCGGGTCCACTGGCGGGAGCAGCCTGGCTTACCCTGGCTGGCTGGCGCAGCATGTTCTGGCTGTTCGCCCTGCTCAGTGCTTTTGCCTTTTTGATTCTGTGGCGCGTGATGCCGGAGACCGCGGGCGATCGCAGTCACTCGATTGCGCTACCGCAGCTGGCGCGCACCTATCGGCAGCTGATCCGGGACCGGATGGTCATGCTGGGGTCATTTGCGATTGGGCTGGTATTTATCCCGGTACTGACCTGGGTGGCGCTTTCGCCGGTGATCCTGATGCATGAGGAACAGCTGTCGCGCCTGCAGTATGCACTGCTCCAGCTTCCGGTCTTTCTGGCCATGATTATCGGCAACATTACGCTGGGCAAACTGGCCGGGCGCGTGCCGATTGAGCAGCCGGTCAGATTTGCCGCCTGGCCCATTCTTATCGGATTGAGCGTTGCCCTGCTGGCGAATCTCCTCAACAGCCACAGCTATCTGCTGCTCACTGCCGGATTGAGTCTTTATGCCTTTGGCGCGGGTATGGTGAATGCCGGGCTTTATCGTCTGACCCTCTATGCCAGCGACGCGGGTAAAGGCAGCGTGGCGGCAATGCTGGGGATGATCAGTATTCTGACGCTGGCCGTGGGCATTGAACTGGCAAAAAGCGGCTACTTCAGCGGTGGCACGCTTTGGTTCAGCCTGATCAATTTTATCAGCGGCGTGTTGTGGTTTGTGCTGATAACGCTGTTTCTGCGCGAACGCAAACGGCGTGCGCAGGTGACGGCGCTCTCCTGAGCCGGCGTGAAAGTCGCCGCACCCTGCTAAACAGAAAGGGCCGCAATGGCGGCCCTTTTACTACTTACGCGGATAGAGTTCTTTGCGCTTATAGGGCTCAATATCCCCCTCTTTGCGCGTCTTGAGCAGTTTTAAAATCCAGGTGTACTGTTCAGGATGGGGGCGCACAAACACTTCTACCTCTTCGTTCATGCGGCGCGCCAGCGTAGTGTCATCGGCCTCCAGCAGATCGTCCATGGGTGGACGCACGTAGATTTCCAGCCTGTGCGTCTCGCTGTTGTATACCGGAAAAAGCGGCACCACGCGGGCGCGGCATACCTTCATCAGGCGACCCACTGCGGGCAGCGTTGCTTTATAGGTTGCGAAGAAATCGACAAACTCGCTGTGCTCGGCCCCGTGATCCTGGTCAGGCAGATAGTAACCCCAGTAGCCCTGACGTACCGAACTGATAAAGGGTTTGATGCCATCATTACGCGCGTGCATTCGTCCACCAAAACGGCGTCGCACGGTATTCCAGACGTAATCGAGCAGCGGATCGCTCTGATTGTGGAACATCGCGGCCATCATCTGCCCCTCTGAGGCGAGCAGCATGGCGGGAATATCTACCGCCCAGCCGTGAGGCACCAGAAAAATAACATTCTGCTTTTCCGCCTGCATCTGATCGATGATTTCGCGGCCATGCCACTCGACGCGCTGGCGGATACGGGCCGGATCGCGCATACCCAGTTCAGCCATCATGGTCATTGCCTGCGGCGCGGTCGCGAACATGCGGTCGACAATATCGCTGCGCTCTGTTTCGCTTAGCTCCGGCAAACAGTAATAAAGATTGATCAGCGCACGACGACGGGCACCCTTAGCCAGTTTCCCTGCCATTTTTCCCAGACCACCCAGCAGCGGATCGCGTACGCGGGCGGGCAGCATCGCCATACCAGCCAGTGCGCCGATGGCCAGCCAGCTTCCCCAGTATTTGGGTTTCAGGAAAGAACGTTCAAAAACGGGAATAAATTCAATATGCTTTTTTTTCGGGTTTTCCATGCACACGCCTCAATCAATGACGCGCTAATGATAGTGGCGGCAGGCAAATTTGCAATCCCTGCGGCAGCGCCGAAAAAAAACCGACGCACAAGGCGTCGGTTTCAGGAACCCGTTTCGGCTCAGTTTACTGGAAACTCAGCTGCGGCAGACTGGATTTCACCTGCGCCATATAATCACTGCGATCTTTGCCGGTCAGACCTTCCATCCGCGGCAGTTTCGCCGTCAGCGGGTTAACGGCCTGATTATTAATCCAGATTTCAAAGTGCAAATGCGGGCCGGTAGAGCGACCGGTGTTGCCCGACAGCGCAATGCGATCGCCACGCTTCACTTTCTCGCCCGGCTTGACCAGCACTTTTTTCAGGTGCATATAACGCGTCATATACTGGCGACCGTGGCGAATTGCGACATAATTGCCTGCCGCCCCGCCGTTTTTCGCGACCACCACTTCGCCATCGCCGACAGCCAGCACCGGGGTGCCTACCGGCAGCGCAAAGTCGACGCCTTTGTGCGGCGCAATACGGCCCGTGACGGGATTAAGACGACGCGGATTAAAGTTAGAGGAGACGCGATACTGCTTTACGGTTGGGAAACGCATAAACCCGCGTGCCAGGCCAGAACCGTTGCGATCGTAGAACTTGCCGTCTTCGGCACGGAAGGCGTAATAATCTTTGCCGCCGGAGCGCAGACGCACGCCGAGCAGCTGGCTCTGGGCGCTCTTGCCGTCGAGCATTTCGCGTGACATCAGCACGCTGAACTGATCGCCGGCGCGCAGTTTACGAAAATCCATCTGCCACTGTAGCGCTTTGATGACGGCGCTGGCTTCGTTGCCGGTCAGACCGGCGCGCTGGGCGCTGGCGGCAAAACTGCCGCGGACTTCACCTTTAAGCACCCTGTTCTGCCACTCGCCTTTTTGCATCTCCGACTGCATGGTAAACGCGCCATTGTTGCCGCGCTGGTAGGTACGCGTTTCTCGGCGGTTGATTTCCCATGTGAGAGACTGCAGGCCACCGTCATCGGTCAGGGTCCAGCTCAGCTGCTGGCCAACCTGCAGATTGCGCAGCGCTTTATCGCTGCTTACCAGCGCGTTGATATCGCCCATCTCAATGCCATATTGATTCAGGGCACTGCTCAGCGTGTCGCCAGCGGAAACGGTATATTCGTGCGTCCCGGCTACGTCCGGCACATCCTGGTCGATATCGTCCGCAGGCAGCTCTTCTTCCGGTTCGGTGGTGGTTTGATCGATGGGTTCACTGGCTTCAGGCAGCAATGTACGCAGCTGGTTTTTATCCAGTTCGATGCTTTTAACGATCGGCATCGCATCGTCGGCAGGGTGATAGACATAGGGCCGCCATACAGCGACGGCCAGTGTAACCACGGTTAATGACCCCAGCATAACGCGGTGGGGGCGCGGCAAATTATTAAATGCGAGGGCGACAGAGCGGGCTATCTGCTGCACTTTTACCTATTCCTCATGCTCCATTCAGGCAGCTCGCATACTGGCCTGACAGCTGTGAAAGGAATTTCACGTAGCTGTCCTGACTAAGGCTGATATTTGTTCCCAGCGGATCGAGCGTACCTTTACGTACCCTGGTTCCACGGGCAACCGCATCGATGACGGCTGGCCTGAATTGTGGCTCAGCAAAGACGCAAACGGCCTTTTGCTCAACCAACTGTGTTCGTATTTGATGCAGGCGCTGTGCGCCCGGCTGAATTTCGGGGTTTACGGTAAAATGCCCGCTGGGCGAGAGGCCGTAGTGTTTCTCAAAATACGTGTAAGCGTCATGAAAAACGAAATACCCTTTGTTGCTGACCGGCGCAAGCTGCGCACCAATGTGCTTGTCGGTATCTGCCAGTTCGCGCTCGAACTGCTGTAGATTAGCGTCAAGTTTGGCTTTGCTTTCGGGCATAAGTTCCAATAATTTTCCATGGATTGCAACCGCCGCCAGCCTTGAGATTTGTGGTGACATCCACAGGTGCATATTAAATTCACCGTGATGATGGTGATGTGCCTCCTCATCATGGGCTTCCGCACTTTCATCTGCCTGCTCGCCATCGTGGTGATCGTCGTCGTCAGCTCCCTTCAGCAGCAGTGGCTTAACCTGCTGCATGGCCGCGATTTCAAGATTTTTTTGCGCCGGTAAATCTGCCGCAGGCTTGCTCATGAAGGCTTCCATTTCAGGGCCGACCCATACGACTAAGTCCGCGTTTTTAATGCGTTTTATATCTGAAGGGCGCAGCGCGTAATCGTGCTCTGACGCCCCATCCGGCAGCAGGATATCGACGGGCGTGACGCCGTCGGCAATTGCGGCTGCAATAAAGCCCAGAGGCTTAACGGAAGCGAGGACGTTTGCTTGCGCAGGAAGGGCAAGAGAGGTAGTTAGTGCTAACGCAGTAAGGGTAAAAATTTGGCTCTGTTTAATGTGTAACATAATGCGTCATTCCATCGTGACCTTGTGATGGGATGTGATATTATAACATTCGAAATTCAGTGCAACCTGTAAATAACATGTCATCACTTGTCACGCTTGAAAATATCTCAGTGCAATTTGCACGACGACCTGTGCTGTCGGGCATCAGCCTGAAGCTGATGCCCGGACGCATACTTACGCTGCTTGGACCTAACGGCGCCGGAAAATCGACGCTGGTGCGCGTGGTGCTGGGCCTGCTGGCGCCGACGTCCGGTCAGGTGCAGCGCAATAGCGGGCTGCGCATCGGCTACGTGCCGCAAAAGCTGCATATCGATCCTACGCTGCCCGTAACCGTTGAGCGCTTTATGCTGCTGACGCGTGGTGCCAGGCGCGCCGAGGTACTGCCTGCGCTAAAGCGCGTGCAGGCGGGCCACCTGCTGAAAGCCCCACTGCAAAAACTGTCAGGCGGTGAAACACAGCGTGTGCTGCTGGCGCGCGCCCTGCTTAACCAGCCGCAGCTGCTGGTGCTGGATGAGCCAACCCAGGGCGTCGACGTTAACGGCCAGGTCGCGCTCTACGATCTGATTGACCAGCTGCGCCACGAGCTGAACTGCGGCGTTCTGATGGTGTCCCATGACCTGCATCTGGTAATGGCGAAAACCGACGAGGTGCTCTGCCTCAACCACCATATTTGCTGTTCTGGCACCCCGGAAGCGGTATCGCAGCATCCGGAGTTTATTGCGATGTTTGGTTCGCGCGGCGCACAGCAGCTGGCCATCTATCGCCATAACCATAATCATCGTCACGACCTACAGGGACGTATCGTTTTACGCAGAGGACAGGGTCCATCATGATTGAGTTGTTACTACCGGGCTGGCTGGGCGGTGTCATGCTGGCGCTGGCCGCGGGTCCGCTGGGTTCGTTTGTCGTCTGGCGTAAAATGTCCTACTTCGGTGATACGCTGGCGCACGCTTCGCTACTTGGCGTTGCCTTTGGTCTGCTGCTCAATGTTAATCCCTACTATGCGGTGATCCTGGTGACCGTCTGCCTGGCGCTGGGTCTGGTATTTCTGGAGCGCCGCCCTCATCTGGCGATCGATACCCTGTTGGGCATTATGGCGCACAGCGCGCTGTCGCTCGGCCTGGTGGTGGTCAGCCTGATGTCGAACGTGCGCGTGGATCTCATGGCCTATCTGTTCGGCGATTTGCTGGCGGTTACTCCAGCGGATTTGTGGGTGATGGGAGCAGGGGTGATGGTGGTGCTGGCGGTGATGGCGTGGCAGTGGCGCGCGCTGCTTTCGATGACCATCAGCCCGGAACTGGCACAGGTTGATGGGGTCAATATTCAGCGCACCCGGCTGATCCTGATGCTGGTAACGGCGCTGACCATTGGCGTCGCGATGAAATTCGTGGGCGCGCTGATTATCACCTCGCTGCTGATTATTCCCGCTGCAACGGCGCGCCGCTTTTCGCGATCCCCCGAACAGATGGCGGGACTGGCGGTCATTGTCGGTATCATTGCCGTATCGGGCGGACTCACCTTTTCTGCCTTCTATGACACGCCCGCTGGCCCGTCGGTGGTGCTGTGCGCCGCGCTGCTGTTTATCCTGAGTATGGCGCGTAAGCCCGCCGTCTGATTACTCGTCGCGCGCCATACCAAAGTGGCGATAGGCATGCTGCGTGGCCATCCGGCCGCGCGGCGTGCGCTGAATAAAGCCTTGCTGGATCAGGAAAGGCTCAATCACATCCTCAATGGTCTCCCGCTCCTCGCCAATAGCCGCCGCCAGGTTATCCAGTCCCACCGGCCCGCCAGTGAACTTATCGATAATTGCCAGCAGCAGCTTGCGGTCCATATAGTCAAAGCCTTCACTGTCGACGTTGAGCATGTCGAGCGCGCTGGCAGCCACATTACCGCTCATCTCACCGTTCGCCCGCACTTCAGCAAAGTCGCGCACGCGACGCAGCAGTCGGTTAGCGATACGCGGCGTACCGCGTGAGCGCTGCGCCACTTCCAGTGCGCCTTCGTCACTCAGCGGCAGGCCCAGGCAGGCTGCGCTACGGCTGACGATATGCTGAAGGTCAGGCACGTTATAAAACTCCAGACGCTGCACGATGCCAAAACGATCGCGCAGCGGCGAGGTGAGCGAACCGGCGCGCGTGGTGGCGCCAATCAGGGTAAAGGGCGGCAAATCGAGCTTAATAGAGCGCGCAGCCGGTCCCTCACCAATCATGATATCCAGCTGATAATCCTCCATCGCCGGATAGAGTACCTCTTCAACCACCGGCGACAGGCGATGAATTTCATCAATGAACAGGACGTCATGCGGCTCAAGATTGGTCAGCATCGCGGCCAGATCGCCCGCCTTTTCCAGCACCGGACCAGAGGTGGTGCGCAGATTAACGCCCATTTCGTTAGCGACAATGTTTGCCAGCGTGGTTTTCCCCAGCCCCGGCGGACCGAAAATCAGCAGGTGGTCCAGCGCATCGCCGCGCAGTTTTGCCGCCTGGATGAAAATTTCCATCTGTTCGCGCACCTGCGGCTGCCCCACATACTCAGCGAGCAGCTTAGGGCGGATCGCACGGTCAAGACTCTCTTCTTCGTTATAACTGGCGGCAGAGACCAGACGGTCGGCTTCAATCATGACTTACCTCAAATGGCGGCGCGCAGTGCTTCACGGATCAGGGTTTCGCAGTCTGCGTCAGGCTTGCCAACCTTGCTGATCATGCGGCTGGCTTCCTGCGGTTTATATCCCAGCGCAACCAGTGCCGCAACCGCTTCTGCCTCAGCGTCGTTGCTTTCCGGTTCCGCATTCTGGGTAGTGAGCGTAAAGGCCGTTTCGCCCGAGAAGAGATCGCCGTGCAGCCCCTTGAAGCGATCTTTCATCTCTACCACCAGGCGCTCGGCGGTTTTCTTGCCGACGCCAGGCAGCTTGATCAGCGCTGCGATCTCCTCTTTTTCTACCGCCGTGACGAACTGCTGCGCCGACATGCCGGAGAGGATCGCCAGCGCCAGCTTGGGCCCAACGCCGTTGGTTTTAATCAGCTCGCGAAACAGCGCGCGTTCTTGTTTATTGTTGAAGCCGAACAGCAGCTGTGCATCTTCACGCACCACAAAGTGAGTAAAAATTACCGCTTCGTGGTTGAGTTCAGGCAGCTCATAAAAACAGGTCATTGGCATATGCACTTCATAACCCACGCCGTGCGCTTCAATCAGCACCAGCGGCGGCTGCTTTTCCAGAATGTTGCCCCGTAAACGACCTATCACCTGAACGCTTCCTTAATTGATGAATGTGGCGGGATTTATAACATAAAAAAGGCTGGATGAATATCCAGCCTGAAAGGAGATGCGAAGCGGGTGTCAGCCTGAGCGCAGACGCCCCCGCGTCAGCAACAGTTTGCTGTCGCTGACGCGCGTGGCGTTCTGACTGACGTGGCAGTGCGTGATAGCAATCGCCAGCGCATCGGCGGCATCCGCCTGCGGATTAGCAGGCAGTTTGAGCAGCGTACGCACCATGTGCTGCACCTGGCTCTTCTCTGCCCCGCCGGTGCCGGTAACGGTCTGCTTAACCTGACGCGCGGCGTACTCAAATACCGGCAGATCCTGGTTTACAGCCGCCACGATGGCTGCTCCACGCGCCTGGCCCAGCTTGAGCGCCGAGTCGGCATTTTTCGCCATAAAGACCTGCTCAATGGCGAAATAGTCCGGCGAAAACTGAGTGATGATTTCGCTAACGCCAGCGTAGATAAGCTTCAGCCGCGCCGGTAACTCTGTGGTGTTAGTACGAATACAGCCGCTGCCCAGATAGGTGAGCTGGCGGCCGGTCTGACGGATTACACCGTAGCCGGTCACGCGCGAGCCGGGGTCAATGCCCAGAATTATCGCCATGCCCTGTCTCCGGTGGGTAGAGCAAACAAAAACGCCATTACAGCGTTTCCGCCACCTCATCAGAAATCTCGCCGTTATGGTAGACTTCCTGCACGTCGTCGCAGTCTTCCAGCATGTCGATCAGGCGCAGCAGCTTCGGCGCGGTTTCGGCATCCAGTTCAGCTTTGGTTGACGGGATCATCGAGACTTCAGCGGTATCCGCTTTCAGCCCTGCCGCTTCCAGCGCGTCACGCACCGTGCCCAGCTCTTCCCAGGCGGTAAAGACGTCAATGGCACCGTCATCATAGCTGACAACATCTTCCGCGCCCGCTTCCAGCGCCGCTTCCATCACGCTGTCTTCATCCTGACCCGGCGCAAAGGAGATAACGCCTTTTTTGCTGAACAGGTAAGAAACAGAGCCGTCGGTGCCAAGGTTGCCGCCGGTTTTGGTGAAGGCGTGACGCACTTCACCCACGGTACGGTTGCGGTTGTCGCTCAGGCACTCGACCATGACGGCGGAACCACCCGGACCGTAACCTTCGTAGATGATGGTTTCCATGTTGGAATCATCTTCGCCGCCCACACCGCGCGCAATAGCGCGGTTCATGGTGTCGCGCGTCATGTTGTTGGACAGGGCTTTGTCCATTGCCGCGCGCAGACGCGGGTTAGAGCCGGCATCGCCGCCGCCAAGTTTGGCCGCGGTAACCAGCTCACGAATAATTTTGGTGAAAATTTTGCCGCGCTTAGCGTCCTGAGCCGCTTTGCGGTGCTTGGTATTCGCCCATTTACTATGACCAGCCATCTTGCATATTCTCCGATCTTTGACCTCGCACGGGCTATCTTGCTGGCGATCTCGCC
This sequence comes from Pantoea sp. KPR_PJ, assembly GCF_041386365.1. Lineage (NCBI taxonomy): Bacteria > Pseudomonadati > Pseudomonadota > Gammaproteobacteria > Enterobacterales > Erwiniaceae > Pantoea > Pantoea sp. KPR_PJ. The sequence goes on from NZ_JABMIK010000002.1 coordinate 92,334, forward strand.
TGTCGGCAGCGCTTGCTCCCTGACGTACCCTGGTACGCTCCGGTTGCTGCGCGCTGGCGGCAGCCGACCTCACCGTGCCGATAACGCCCGGCGTATTGAGTTTGGTGGTGCCATTCTGTCAGATTGCACCCGGTTTTATGATTCAGACTGCCGTCGGAACAGACGCGACAGGCAGCTAAACAAATTCTTCAATCGCCTGGCGGTTACTCCAGGACTTGGTCAGGGCTGCTGCAGCGGCGGGATCGAGCCAGCGCGCGGCGAGATGCTCGCTGAGCGCCGGCTGGCGTTCTGCGGGCAGCGCCAGTCGGAACCAGTGTTCGCGATTGTGCGTCACGCCCGGCGCGTAGCGATGGCGGTAATGCGGAAAGATCTCAAACTCGATCTCTTTCTGGCAGTCCACCAGCGCCAGTTGCTCGCCCGCCACATCGATGGCCAGCTCTTCCAGCACTTCACGCTGCGCCGCCTGACGCGGCGTTTCGCCCGCTTCCAGACTGCCGGTCACGGATTGCCAGAAGCTCTCATCATCACGCCGTTGCAGCATTAACACCCGGCCGGTGTCCTGGGCGAAAATGACCACCAGAACCGATACCGGGTGTTTATAGCCCATTATTGATTCTCTGACTTTTCTTTTTTCGGTGCGATCTGAATGCCCAGATCTGCCAGCGCAGCCGGATTGGCTTCGCTTGGCGCTTCGGTCATCAGACAGGCCGCCGCGGTGGTTTTCGGGAAGGCAATCACGTCACGGATGTTCTCGGTGCCGGTCAGCAGCATGGTCAGACGATCCAGACCAAACGCCAGGCCCGCATGCGGCGGCGTACCATATTTCAGGGCATCAAGCAGGAAGCCAAACTTTTCGCGCTGCTCGTGCTCGTCGATGCCCAGAATGGAGAATACCGCCTGCTGCATTTTTCCGCTGTGGATACGCACAGAGCCGCCACCCACTTCATAACCGTTAATCACCATATCGTAGGCGTTTGCCACCGCGCTGATCGGATCGGCCGCCAGCTCTTCCGCAGACATCTCTTTTGGTGAAGTAAACGGATGGTGCATCGCAGCCAGACCGCCTTCTTCATCCTCTTCAAACATCGGGAAATCGATCACCCACAACGGTGCCCAGGCCTTCTCATCGGTAATGTTCAGGTCACGGCCCACTTTCAGGCGCAGCGCGCCCAGCGCATCTGCCACCACTCTGGCCCGGTCAGCACCGAAGAAAATCAGGTCACCGTCGGCCGCGCCGGTACGGGTCAGGATCGCTTCCACGATCTCAGCATTAAGGAACTTGGCAACCGGACTCTGGACGCCATTGAAGCCCTCAGCGCGCGCGTTCACCTTCATCCACGCCAGCCCTTTCGCGCCGTAGATCTCAACAAATTTGCCGTACTCGTCGATCTGCTTGCGGCTCAGCTGGGCACCGCCCGGCACGCGCAGCGCGGCAACGCGGCCTTTGGCATCGTTGGCCGGACCAGCAAACACCTGGAATTCGACGTTTTTCAGCAGGTCAGCCACGTCCACCAGCTCCATGGGGTTACGCAGATCGGGCTTGTCGGAACCGTAGCGACGCATCGCTTCTGCAAAGGTCATCTGCGGGAACACGCCTAAATCAACCCCCTTCACTGCCATCCACAGCTCGCGGATCATGCGTTCGTTAATCTCACGCACCTGTGGCGCGGTGAGGAACGAGGTTTCGATATCAATCTGAGTGAACTCTGGCTGACGATCGGCACGCAGGTCTTCATCGCGGAAACACTTAACGATCTGATAGTAGCGATCGAAACCTGACATCATCAGTAGCTGCTTGAACAGCTGGGGCGACTGCGGCAGCGCATAGAATTTGCCTTTGTGAACGCGGCTTGGCACCAGATAGTCGCGCGCGCCTTCTGGCGTGGCTTTAGTCAGCATCGGCGTTTCGATGTCGAGGAAGCCTTCGTTGTCCATAAAGCGGCGCACGAAGCTGGAGATTTTCGCGCGGGTCTTCAGGCGCTGGGCCATTTCCGGGCGACGCAGATCCAGATAGCGGTATTTCAGACGCGCTTCTTCGCTGTTAACCTGGTTAGAGTCGAGCGGCAGCGGCTCGGCGCGGTTGATGATGGTCAGCGCCTCGGCAAAAACTTCGACGTCGCCGGTGGCCATCTCAGCGTTTTTGTTTTTCTCGTCGCGCGCGCGGACGGTGCCTGTGATCTGAATGCAGAATTCGTTGCGCAGCTCAGATGCCAGCTGAAAAGCCTCCTGACGATCGGGATCAAAGAACACCTGCACGATGCCTTCACGATCGCGCATGTCGATAAAAATCAGGCTTCCCAGATCGCGACGGCGGTTGACCCAGCCGCAAAGAGTGACTTGCTGACCCACATGAGACAGATTGAGCTGTCCGCAATATTCTGAACGCATAACGTATCCTTTTAACTTCGCCGCTGCTGCCTGGCAGCATCAGGCCGCGTAACCATTTGAGATGCTGCCGCAAAAAAGGCGGCCATTATAATGGAAAAAGGCAGGCACGATAAGTAGAGCCGCGCCAAACCCCCTATTTCATTGCCGCTTTTTCGTCCCCGGGGTAAACAGGCTACCCTGTAAAACAACATCAACGGTTAAGGAGAAGGTGTGACGCTTCGTATTGGACTGCCGCAGTGGCAGCATCCGCACTGGAAACGCTGGGGTATTGAAAGCCTGGCTGATTATGCCCGCCTGTTCCACTGCGTGGAGGGCAACACCACGCTCTATGCGCTGCCAGCACCGGAAACCGTGCAGCGCTGGCGTGATATGACGCACGATGATTTTCGCTTCTGCTTTAAATTTCCCCAGACCATCAGCCATCAGGCGCAACTGCAACAGACGGACGACCTGCTGAGCGACTTTTTGCGCCTGCTCGACCCGCTGGCTGACCGCATTGGCCAGTACTGGCTACAGCTGCCTGCCGCATTCTCACCGGCACAGCTGCCCGATCTCTGGCGCTTCCTGGATACGCTGCCGGGCCGCTTCAGCTATGGCGTTGAAGTGCGCCACGCTGCGTTTTTTGCCAAAGGTGAGGCCGAGCGTGCGCTTAATCAGGGCCTGCAACAGCGCGGTGTCAATCGTGTGGTGTTAGACAGCCGCCCGGTTCACGCCTCTACCTCGCAAAGCCCGGCCGCGCGGCATGCGCGTCAGCAAAAGCCGCGCGTGCCGCCACATGCCCTTCGCACCGGCTCGCGCCCCATGGTGCGTTTTGTGGGCAGCGACGATGTTGATGAGAGCGAGCGATTTTTTCAGGTCTGGCGCGAAAAACTGGCACAATGGCAGGCAGAAAGCGATCCGCTGTTGTTTATCCACACGCCAGACATGGGCCAGGTCTTCCCGCTGGTGCGCCGTCTGTGGCCGCAGCTGCAGGCCATTGACGCCGGTATTGGCAGTGGACCCGCCTGGCCTCAGCAGGAGTCGCTGTTCTGACAGACGAGGATAAAGATGATTAGTGCATTATATGTGGTACTGGGCGTGTTGATAATAATGAAGTTTGCGCTGGACGTGGTGCGCTTTCGCCGTCACTACCGGGTCGCCTTTGGCGACGGCGGATTTCACGATCTGCGGGTGGCGATACGTATTCACGGCAACGCCGTTGAGACCATTCCGCTGGCGCTGCTGCTGTTGGTGATGATGGAGATGAACGGCGCAGATATCTGGATGGTGCACCTGACCGCACTGCTCTTTTTTTTGGGGCGCGTTATTCATGCCCAGGGGCTGCGCCGTAGCGCGCTGGCCGGCCGCAAATACGGCATGATGCTCACCCTGTTTGCGCTGTGCGGCATGGCGGTATTTAATCTTATCTATCTCCCCTGGGATCTGGTGTTAACGCTGCATTAACCGGCCGCGGGCGTAAAGGATGCAGCCCGCCGCACTTTCTGCCAGAATAGCGCCCTTTCCGATGTCTTTCCGGATTTACTATGTCTGACCGCGATACGCTATTTTCCGCGCCCATTGATAAACTGGGCGACTGGACCTTTGACGAGCGCGTGGCTGAAGTCTTCCCCGATATGATTCAGCGCTCCGTGCCCGGCTACTCAAACATTATTTCGATGATCGGCATGCTGGCCGAGCGCTTTGTCACGCCTGAAAGCCAGGTGTACGATCTGGGCTGCTCGCTTGGGGCCGCCACGCTTTCGGTTCGCCGCAATATCCGGGTGCCCGGCTGCACCATCATTGCCGTGGATAACTCGCCGGCGATGGTCGAGCGCTGCCGCCGCCACATCGATGCCTTTCGCGCCGATACCCCGGTAAAGGTCATTGAGGCCGACATCCGCAATATCGCCATCGAGAACGCCTCGCTGGTGGTGCTTAACTTTACGCTACAGTTCCTCGATCCCCCTGCCCGCCTGCAACTGCTGGAGAAGATCTGGCAGGGTCTGCGGCCTGGCGGCGCGTTAGTGCTCTCTGAGAAGTTCAGCTTTGAGGACGCCGAGGTTGGCGAACTGTTGTTCAACATGCACCATGACTTCAAACGCGCCAATGGTTACAGCGAGCTGGAAATTAGCCAGAAGCGCAGCATGCTGGAGAATGTGATGCTGACTGACAGCGTGGAGGCGCATAAGGCGCGGCTGAAACAGGCGGGCTTTGCCCATGCGGAACTCTGGTTCCAGTGCTTTAACTTTGGTTCGCTGGTGGCGTTAAAATGATTGAGTTTGGCCGTTTTTATCAGCACATTGCCACCGGACCGCTCGCCAGCTGGCTGGAGGTTCTGCCTGCGCAGATTGCCGCCTGGCAGAAAGAAAACCTGCACGGCCTGTTCCGTAACTGGGAAAAGTCGGTGGACCATCTGCCGCTTTTGCAGCCGCAGCATCTGGACCTGCTCCACAGCGTCAGCGCCCAGCGCGACGATCTCAGCGAGCGGCAGCGTCAGGGCATTGAAAAATTGCTGCGCAACCTGATGCCGTGGCGTAAAGGCCCCTATTCGCTCTACGGCACGGAGATCGATACCGAATGGCGCTCTGACTGGAAGTGGCAGCGCGTTGTGCCACATATTTCGTCACTGGCGGGTCGTACGGTGCTGGATGTCGGCTGCGGCAGCGGTTACCACATGTGGCGCATGGTCGGCGCGGGTGCGCAACTGGTGGTCGGCATCGATCCCATGCAGCTCTTTCTCTGCCAGTTCGAAGCGGTACGTAAACTGCTGGGCGATGACCGCCGCGCGCACCTGCTGCCGCTCGGCATTGAGCAGTTGCCGATGCTACAGGCGTTCGACACCGTATTTTCAATGGGCGTGCTCTACCATCGCCGATCGCCGCTGGACCATCTGCTGCAACTGAAAAATCAGCTGGTGAGCGGAGGCGAGCTGGTGCTGGAAACGCTGGTAATCGCGGGCGATGAACAGGATGTTCTGGTGCCAGGCGAACGCTACGCGCAGATGCGGAACGTTTACTTTATTCCCTCGGCGCTGGCGCTTAAAAGCTGGCTGGAGAAATGCGGCTTTGTTGACGTGAAAATTGTGGATTATGCGCTGACGTCAACCGAAGAGCAGCGCCGCACCAGCTGGATGACCAGCGAATCGCTGGCTGAGTTCCTCGATCCGCAAGACAGCAGTAAAACGGTGGAAGGCTACCCTGCGCCGCTGCGCGCGGTGCTGGTCGCCACGAAACCCTGATGCTTAGCGGCGAGAGAGCGCCAGCTTCGCCGCAAAGCTGATAAATACCATGCCCGTCAGGCGGTCCATGATTTTGAGCACCGCCGGACGGCGCAGGTGAGCAGCAAAATAGTGGCTACCGCCGATTAATACTCCATTCCATAGCAGGCCAATGGCAATATGCATCAGCGCCAGCAGCGTGCACCAGAGCGGCACAGAGGCACCCGCTGGAATAAACTGCGGCAGAAACGTGACGTAAAAGACGCCCATTTTAGGGTTGAGCAGGTTGCCAAACAGGCCCCGGTTAAAGCAGCTCAGGTAGCTTTGCGGTGCCGTTTCGCGGCTTGTCTCCTCCTGGGTCTGCGCGCGTGGATAAAGCAGCAGTTTCAGACCCAGGTAGAGCAGATAGCCGGCACCCGCCCATTTTAACAGGTTGTAGGCCAGCTCCGACGCCAGCAGCAGCGCGCCGAGGCCAAACCCCACCGTCACGCCCCATATCAGGCAGCCGAAATTAATGCCAAGCGCCGTCACGCTGCCGCGTCGCCAGCCCTGAACGGCGGCGGTTCGCAGCACCAGCGCGGTATCAAAACCCGGCGTCAGGGTAAGAAGGGTGATAGCGAACAGAAAAGAAAACAGTAAAGTAGCCGTCATGATCATCTCCCTGAAAGTCGAGCGCTTACCCTGGCAAATGTTGCCCTGATTAACAATCGCTATTCCGCTTCCGCGGCACGATCCCAGTACTGATATTGATAGGCAGCGCTGAGATGGCGTTCAATGGTGCCTTTATCAAAGACCTCTGTTTCATGCAGATAACTCAAGGTGCAGTTGCCCACCTCATCCCACAGCTGACACTCGTCAACTGAACGCAAGGTGCTGACCGGGGTCGTCGACGTTCCGTGCAGCCGCCACTCTCGGGCACGGTTGTCATAGGTATAGCGATCTTTGCTGCGCGCCGTTATGGCGCTGATAACCTGCCCTTGCGGATTCCAGCGCCAGCTGCTTTCGCCATTGGTCAGCGCATCGGTACCGCGAGAGACGCTTTTCGCCAGCCGCAGCTGGGCGTCATAGCGATAGGTGGTGTCAGTAAAGCCGCTTTTGCCCATGCTGGTAAATTTATCGGACGCCGTCACGATGTTACCGTGCCGGCCAGTCAGCCAGTTAATGGTGCCCTGACGGTTGTCGACCACCTGCTCCTGCCCCTCTTTCAGCACCTTGACGCTATAAGCGTATTCCGCTACCCAGCCTCCCTGCACGCGTGCAATATGCTGCTCCATGCTCAACGTGACATTGTGCTCTTTTTTGTCAAAGGTGACATCAGCGACCAGCAGGATACCGCAGGCATCAAACTGACCCAGCACGCGCTTCTGCGAATCGACATCTTTACCAAACTCGCCGGCAATGACCTGGCGCACCGCCCCCTTCGCGGCACCCCCCAGCATTATCCAGCTGTTGCTGCTGGCTACCGCTTTGCTGTACGGGCCGCAGCTCGCCGCCAGCAGTGCCGGGCTGACCAGCCACGAACCCAATGCAACCGCCGCCATCAGAGCGCGTTTCATGATTTAACTCCCAGAGATCTCAATAACCTGAGTGTAACTGCACTGGCGGGATCTGGCGCGGGAATGCCGAAAAATGGACAAAAAATACCCCAGCAAGATGGCTGGGGTTTGGTACTTGCAAACATCACGTCATAAGGCGTGCTGCGCGGCAAAATCTCTGGTGATTCAGGCTACCCTGACGGTATTGAGCTGCATCACGCTTTTCATGGCTTCCACCACATCACTATCCACGCAGTAGCGGCTGAACTCATCCATTTCGGCGTCGGAACACATGGAAACACCGGCTTTTCGGTAGCGCATCGGTGAGGTCACGAGGCGGCTGGCAGAGCTGTGAACCTCGCAAAGTCCACTGTCCAGGAACTTTTGCAGGTTGCTGAGGCGTACGCCAGCACCAGCCATAATGATTGGACCTTCGCTCTGTTCATTAAGTTCCTTTAATAATGCAATTCCGTTTTCCGCGCTCTGCTGCTGGCCCGAAGTCAGGATGCGGGCCACGCCGAGCGCCGTTAACTCTTCCAGCGCACGGTTCGGGCTATGGCAGAGATCAAAGGCACGATGAAACGTCACCTGCAAACCGTCGCACAGCGCCATAATCTGCCTCATACGGGCCCGGTCAATATGGGCATCCTCATCCAGCATCCCCACCACCAGCCCCGGAAAGCCCATGTCACGAATTCTCGCCACGTCAGATTTCATGATTTCAAACTCCCGCGCGGTGTAGCAAAAATCACCGCCGCGCGGTCGGACAATAGGATGAACGGGAATGGATATTTCACGCCGTGCCGCCTCCAGAGCGCCGACAGACGGAGTCAGTCCACCTTCACGCGGTGCCGCGCATAGCTCCACGCGATCGGCACCCGCCTGCTGCGCAGTCATGGCGCAATCCACGCCGTAGCAGCAAATCTCCAGTAGTGTCATTACTTCCTCCGTTACATGACGTCTGGCTCGACACAGGACTATCAGTTAGTCTGGCAATGAAAATCAGTTTACGTGGAAAACAGAACATGGCATTTAATTTTGACCAACGGATAGACCGCTGTCACAGCGATAGTCTTAAATGGAACAAATACAGTGACCGGGACGTGCTTCCACTGTGGGTGGCAGACACTGATTTTCGTTCACCCGACTGCATCATCGACGCCATTAAAACCCGCGCCGATCATGGTGTTTTTGGCTATGGCAGCCGCCCCACAGGACTGATTGACGCGGCGATTGCGCGCTTTGAGCAGCGCTACCAGTGGAAGGTAGAGCCTGAGTGGATTGTGGTACTGCCTGGCGTGGTAAGCGGGCTGAACCTGGCGATGCGCACTTTTACCCAACCTGGTGAACGATCCCTGTCTCCCTCTCCCATTTATCCGCCGTTTCGCGGTGCCGCAAAGCTGGCAGAGCGTGATCAGATCCACCTGCCGTTAACGCTTCAGTCAGGACGCTGGCTGGCGGACTTCAGCCAGGTGGAATCGCAGCTTAACGGCAGTGAGCGCTTGCTGTTGCTCTGCAATCCGCAAAACCCTGGCGGTACGGTCTACCGGCGCGACGAGCTTGAAGCGCAGCTGGCATTTGCCCGCCGGCATGATTTGATCGTCTGTTCTGATGAGATCCACTGCGATCTGCTGCTGGAGCCGGGGCTGAGGCACATTCCCTTCGCCAGCCTGAGCGAAGATGCCGCGCAGCGCAGCATTACGCTGATTTCGCCGTCGAAAAGCTTCAATATTGCCGGACTTGGCGCATCGCTGGCGATTATTCCTGATGCAACACTACGCGCGCGTTTTAAACAGGCGCGCTACGGTATTGTCCCCGACGTCGATATTCTGGCACTGGTGGCCGCTGAAGCCGCCTGGCGCGACGGCGAGGCATGGTTGCAGGCGCAGCTCGATTATCTGCGCATCAGTCGCGATCGCCTCCACGCCGCCGTCAATGCTCTGCCGGGATTATCGATGGTGCTGCCTGAAGCGACCTATTTAGGCTGGATAGACTGCCGCGAACTGGCGGTGGCCAGCCCGGCGCTCTATTTTGAAAAGCATGGGCTGGGTTTTTCACCAGGACGCGATTTCGGCGACGATGGTTTTGTGCGTTTCAATTTCGGCTGCACGCACGCCACGCTGGACGAGGCGATCACACGACTGCGCGCAGCGGTTTCCGCTCGCGCTTAGCACCGCTCGCTGGCGACGATCTCCTCCAGTCGCCACGGGTGAAATTTAATCGTGGTCTGTCCGTCAGTCACCGCCAGGGTTGGATTGGGCAGTCGCTCGTTCTCACCCTGTGGCGAACTGGTTTTAAAGGAGAGACCGGGCTGCGTCAGCGCCTCGTCACTGAGCAACGCCATTGCACGCACGCCCAGCGTCTCGGGCGCGCCACGCAGCACAATCTCCACATGCTCGAACCCCTCATGAGGGTAGCGCTTCTCCCCCGGCCAGGGCAACTCGACCACGTCCAGCGCCACGCCATTGAGCCGCAGAGGCTGATGCAGTTTGAACAGGCAGACAGGCCTGCCGTTAATCATGGCCTGAGAAAACTGCGTGCCGATTTTTGCCAGTCCTTGCTGCCAGCGTTCAGCCGTGGTGTTTTGATGGCAGCGCACCGCAATGTGATCGACTTCGTGCGTGGATAAGTTTAATCCCAGGCGTTCAGCAAAAAGCTGTAACGAAGTAGCAAAGCGCGCCAGATCGCACTCCAGATCCTGTAATTCGGGGGGAAATCTGGTTTCAGACGCCATAAAACCTCTCAGGTAGTTTACTGTTTTTAATCAAAGAAATGTCGCGCCAGCGCTGAATCCGGCGCGATATAATGATAGGAATCATCCGATTTGCCCGTTATTTTGTCAAAAAACCGCTAAAACACTTCTTTTAATTCGGATTTATCCCCTCTTCAGGTCCACTGCATGCTGGATGAAAAGGTGGTAAATATTTGATCTAAATCAACTTCATTAGTACAATAAGATAAATCTTATTTGGCTCCCAAATGATTGCAGCCACTCCCCCTTTCTTATAAATTTGACCTAACACATCTACAAGGAATGGCTTTATGTTTATGCTCATTGTTGTCGCAGTCCTGATCGCACTGATGGGATTTGCAATTTCCCGCCACTGGAAGGTGCGAGAAGACAAAAGCGTTAAAAACCCACGCCGCCATCTTCGCCGTCGTTAATTTCTCCTCCGGGAAACCGGCCTGACGCCGTTTCCCCGCTTCTCCCTGCGCGGCGAGTGCTGACGCAAGGTGACATTTCACGTATACTTCTCCTCTTCTTTTTTTCCATTCTGCGCGGCCTCCGGGCGCACTGGCAGAAGGATGACAACGGCTCGCTGTCCGGCAGACGAGCCTTTTAGCACATGAAGGTAACGCGGTGAATATTCAGGCTCTTCTTTCCGAAAAAGTCAGTCAGGCGATGATTTTAGCCGGTGCAGCGGCAGACTGTGAACCCCAGGTTCGTCAGTCCGCTAAGATCCAGTTTGGGGATTATCAGGCAAACGGCATTATGGCCGTCGCGAAAAAGCTGGGTCAGGCTCCGCGACAGCTGGCTGAAAACGTCCTCACCCATCTTGACCTGAACGGGATTGCCAGCAAAGTTGAGATCGCAGGCCCGGGCTTTATCAATATCTTCCTGGATCGCGACTGGCTGGCTGCGCAGGCGAAACAGGCGCTGACGCTGCCGCGTCTGGGCGTCGCTGCCGTAGAGCCGCAAACCATTGTTGTTGACTACTCTGCGCCCAACGTGGCGAAAGAGATGCACGTGGGTCACGTTCGCTCTACCATCATTGGCGATGCCGCAGTACGCACGCTTGAGTTTCTCGGCCATAAGGTTATTCGCGCTAACCACGTGGGCGACTGGGGAACGCAGTTCGGCATGCTGATCGCCTACCTGGAAAAGCAGCAAAACGAGCATCATGAAGAGATCGCGCTGGCCGATCTTGAAGCTTTCTATCGTGAAGCAAAACGCACTTATGACGAAGATGAGGCTTTTGCCGAGCGCGCGCGCGCCTATGTCGTGAAGCTTCAGGGCGGTGACGAATATTGCCGCACCATGTGGAAAAAGCTGGTCGATATCACCATGGGCCAGAACCAGAAGGTTTATGATCGTCTGAACGTGACCCTGACCCGCAACGACGTGATGGGTGAAAGCCTCTATAACGATATGCTGCCGGGCATCGTTGCTGACCTGCGAGCCAAAGGGCTGGCGGTCACCAGTGAAGGCGCAACCGTTGTGTTCCTCGACGAATTCCAGAACAAGGAAGGCGAGCCGATGGGCGTCATCATTCAGAAGAAAGATGGCGGCTACCTCTACACCACCACCGACATTGCCTGCGCTAAATACCGCTATGAAACCTTGAACGCCGATCGCGTGCTCTATTACATCGACTCTCGTCAGCATCAGCACCTGCAACAGGCGTGGACCATCGTGCGCAAAGCGGGCTATGTGCCGGAGTCAGTGCCGCTGGAGCACCACGCCTTCGGCATGATGCTGGGCAAAGATGGCCGTCCATTTAAAACCCGCAGCGGTGGCACCATTAAGCTGACCGACCTGCTGGAAGAGGCGCACGATCGCGCGCTGACGCTGGTGCGTGAGAAGAACCCCGAGATGAGCGAAGCCGAGCTGCAGCAGCTGGCGGAAGTGGTCGGCATCGGCGCGGTAAAATATGCCGATCTGTCAAAAAGCCGCACCACAGATTACATTTTCGACTGGGACAACATGCTGGCATTTGAAGGCAACACCGCACCCTACATGCAGTATGCCTACACGCGCGTGCTTTCCGTCTTTCGTAAAGCGGGCGTCGACGTCGACAGCATTGATGCGCCGCTGATGATTACTGAGGATCGCGAAGCGCAGCTGGCAACGCGCCTGTTGCAGTTCGAAGAGACCATTACTCAGGTAGCTCGTGATGGTACGCCGCACGTCATGTGTGCTTACCTGTACGATTTGGCCGGTCTGTTCTCTGGCTTCTATGAGCACTGCCCAATCCTCAGCGCGGACAATGAGGCGACGCGTCAGAGCCGCCTGCAGCTGGCTGCACTGACGGCAAAAACGCTGAAGCAGGGTCTGGACACCTTAGGCATCAAGACCGTCGAGCGTATGTAACAGACAAAACCCCGCGGACGCGGGGTTTTTTATTTCAGGCGGTGAAACCGCCCGCGTTATTCCAGACATGGCTCAACGAGAACATACGCGCCTGGCCATGCAGCCGCAGGGAGTTTTGCGCTTCCAGCCGGGTTAGCCGATCGTTACGCCTCTGTGCGCGTTCGCCATTTTTAGTTCTGATAGTTCACCATGACTTCGCTACTCAGCACCCGCAGGCCGGGTGGCAGCGCGCCCCTGCCCGCTACGCCAAAGAGCATGTAGAGCGTCTCGCCCGCATTGAGATGCGCCAGCTCACGCGTCGCGCCGCTGCCTCCCTCTAGCGTGGCGCAACGCTGCACGCCGCACAGCCTGACCTGTAGCCCGGACGGGACCGGTCCGGTCAGCTGATAGCGCCAGTTAATGACGCTGACTGCACCCGCCGTGCCCGGCGGCGCGACAAGCGGCTTTGATTTCATCCAGCTGCCGCGATGGCTGAGTGCCGGGCCGCTGGCGCTGGCATGCCATGCGCCTGACGCGGCATGAAGCGGCAGCGATACCATCAGCAGCAGCGTGACCATTCCACCTTTCACTACTTGCCTCCAATAGTAGCCGTCATACGGATATTGCGGTTATCGGTCAGCTCCATATTAGAGAGCACCACCAGCTGCGACAGATTGCGACGCAGGAAACGTGCCAGCAGCGCGCGCAGCGGATGGTTAACCAGCAGCACCGGCGGCGCACCCAGCATCTCCTGGCGCTGGAGCGCGGCCTGCGACTGCTCCAGCAGCCTGTCAGCCAGGCCAGGCTCCAGACCGCCTCCCCCCTGTAACGCCTGTAACAGCAGACGCTCCAGCGTGGTATCCAGACCGATTACCTGCACTTCGCCGTTGCCCGGGAACCACTGTTGCGTAATCGCACGGCCCAGCGCCACCCGCACGACGCTGGTCAGCTCCTGCGGATCGCTTTGTACCGGCGCATGTTCCGCCAGCGTTTCAATAATGGTGCGCATGTCGCGAATAGAGACGCGCTCCGTCAGCAGGTTTTGCAGCACTTTATGCAGCGTGGTCAGGGAGATTACGCCCGGCACCAGATCTTCCGTCAGCTTTGGCATCTCCTGGCTTACGCGATCAAGCAGCTGCTGTGCTTCCTGGCGACCAAACAGCTCGCTGGCGTATTGCCCAATCAGGTGGTTGAGGTGCGTCGCCACAACGGTGCTCGCCTCAACCACGGTAAAGCCCTGAATTTGCGCCTGCTCTTTCAGTGCGCTGTCGATCCAGATCGCCGCAAGTCCAAATGCCGGATCAACCGTTGCTTCGCCCGGCAGCGTGCCCGCCGCCGTGCCGGGGTTAATGGCCATCCAGCGGCCAGGATAGGCATCGCCGCTGCCAATCTCCACGCCTTTCATCAGGATCCGGTAGCGCGCCGGCGGCAGCTCCATGTTGTCGCGGATGTGCACCACCGGCGGCAGAAAGCCGACATCCTGCGCCACTTTCTTACGAATGCTGCGGATACGTCCCAGCAGCTCGCCGTTTTGAGTACTGTCGACCATGGGGATCAGGCGATAGCCGACTTCCATGCCGAGCGTGTCCTCAAGCTGCACGTCGGTCCAGGAGGCTTCGGTGTTGGCTGGCGTATCGGCAGGTTTGATCAGGCTGCTGCTGGCGGCTTCCGGTTTGTTCTTCGCGTCCATTTCACGGCCGCGCATCCACCAGGCCAGGCCCAGCAGCGCGCCGGTAAAGAGCAGGAATACAAAGTTCGGCATCCCCGGCACCAGGCCCAGCAGACCCAGCACGCCTGCGCTCAGCAGCATCACGCGGGGGTTTCTGAACAGCTGACTCACCATCTGTTCGCCGACATCCTGATCGGTGCCCACACGGGTCACAATGACGCCCGCAGCGGTAGAGATCACCAGCGCCGGAATCTGCGCCACCAGACCGTCACCAATGGTCAGCAACGTGTAGGTCTCACCGGCATGGCCAATATCCATGCCGTGCTGTACGACCCCCACCAGCAGGCCGCCGATAACGTTGATCACCATGATAATGATGCCGGCGATGGCATCACCGCGAACGAACTTGCTGGCACCGTCCATTGAGCCGTAGAAATCAGCTTCCTGGGTAACTTCATTACGTCGCTTTTTCGCTTCCTCTTCACCTATTAAACCGGCGTTAAGGTCGGCGTCGATCGCCATCTGTTTGCCCGGCATGCCGTCGAGCACAAAGCGCGCGCCAACTTCTGCGATACGCCCCGCTCCTTTGGTGATAACCATAAAGTTAATCACCACCAGGATGACAAACACCACAATACCGATAGCGAAATTACCGCCCACAAGAAAGTGGCCAAAGGCTTCTACTACGTGACCGGCTGCGCCTGCCCCTGTATGGCCCTCCATCAGAATAATACGCGTGGAGGCGACGTTCAGCGCCAGCCGCAGCAGCGTGGAAAAGAGCAGAATGGTTGGAAAGGCGGCAAACTCAAGCGTACGCTGAGTGAACATCGCCACCAGCAGCACCATGATTGAGAGCGCAATATTAAAGGTGAACAACAGATCGAGGATAAAGGCGGGCAGCGGCAGCACCATCATCGACAGGATCATCATGATCAATACGGGACCGGCAAGCACCTGCCATTGCGTATCTTTCAGGTTGTTGGGTAAACGCAGTTTTGCGGCCAGGTTAGCCATCGTTTTGCTTCTCTCCTGCAAAGTCCAGTTCTGCCGGAACCGGCAGGTTTTTTGGTTTGTTTGGTATCAGGCCGCCTTCACGCTTCCAGCGACGTAGCTGCCAGACCCAGGCCAGCACTTCCGCCACCGCCGCGTAGAGTGCGCCGGGGATCTGCTGTCCAATCTCGGTATGCCGATAGAGGGCACGCGCCAGCGGCGGCGCCTCCAGCAGCGGAATACGGTGCTCAGCGGCAATTTCACGTATCTTCAGGGCAATGTCGCCCGCGCCTTTCGCCACCACTTTCGGCGCGCTCATTTTCTTATCGTTATATTGCAGAGCCACCGAGTAGTGTGTCGGGTTGGTGACAATCACATCGGCTTTAGGTATATCGGCCATCATGCGGCGGCGGGCGGCGGCACGCATGGCCTGACGAATACGCCCTTTTACGTGCGGGTCCCCCTCCTGCTGCTTGAATTCGTCGCGGATCTCCTGACGTGACATGCGCAGCTTTTTGAAATGGCTGTAGAGCTGCCAGAACACGTCGTACCCCACCATGGGGATCAGGCCGAGGATCACCAGCGCGGAGCAGGCGGCAATCATCTCCAGCCCGTGCATCAGCGCGTTGATCGGCGACTGACTAATCAGGCGCAGCATTTCTGGCCAGTGTGACCAGATGTACCAGCCGCCCACGCTGCCTACCAGCAACGCCTTGAGGATGCTCTTGAACAGCTCAGTCCAGGCCTGAGCGGCAAACATGCGCGAAAATCCCGGCAGCGGATTGAGCTTTTTGAAATCCAGCTTGATCGCTTTGCCGCTCAGCACAATTCCGCCCAGCAGCATGGGGGCTGCGATTGCCACCAGCACCAGCCCGCCCAGCAGCGGCAGCAGTGCCATTACCGCCTGACCGATCAGGCTGCTGATATGACCAATAATGAGCTTGCTGTCGTTGACCATACTGTGATCAAAGCGCAGCCCGGAGGCCACCATCGCCGCCAGCTGGCGCGCCATCAGCGAGCCACCCAGCCAGATAATCATCAGTCCCGCCAGCAGCATCAAAACCGAGGTCAGCTCGCGGGAACGCGGGATCTGCCCCTCTTCACGCGCTTTTTCAAGTCGGTGGGGGGTGGGCGATTCTGTTTTGTCCTCGTCGCTCTCTTCAGCCACGACAAACCTCAGTGGAAGGGAATTCTGAGCACAGGATGCCAAACTATGAAGGGGTTAAAGCGAGGATTAAGCGGAGAAAAAGCGAGTTAATTTCGCCATAAGGCAAACGCAGAACGATCGGGTAGCGGATCGCTACCCGATCGGGGCGGTAAACCGGGGTCAGAAGCCCAGGCTGTCCAGCAGGTCATCGACCTGATCCTGATTCGCCACCACGCCCGGTGCATCGGCATGGATCTGCGGACCGTTCAGCAGGCTGGTGCCCTCCTGACGCCTCTCAGCGCTCACTTCTGGCATGTTTTCCAGCAGCACCATCAGCAGCTGACGCTCAATCTCCTGGATCACATCCATCATGCGCTTGATAACCTGACCGGTGAGGTCCTGGAAATCCTGCGCCATCATAATTTCAAGCAGCTGTTTGTTCGTGAAGGACGTATGCCCAGGCACGGCGGTGAGGAATTCGCGCGTATCCGTCACCAACTCACGCGCATCGGCCAGTTCAATCGGGTTTTCAAACCATTGGTCCCAGCGCCCTTTTAGCTGCGTGGCTCCGGCTTCCATTTTATCCTGATGCGGTTGCGCCGCTTCAACGCAGTTTAACGCGCGTTCAGCCGCCTGCGCCGTCATCTGCACCACATAGTCCAGACGGTCGCGGGCATCAGGGATCGCTTCCGCCGCATCGGCAATGGCTTTATCCAGACCCAGTTCGCGCAGACTGTCGCGCAGCATGCGCGTCAGCGAGCCAATGCGAGCAATGATATCGTGTGCCGAGACATCCTCAGTTGGTTTCGGAAGGTCGCTCATCACATCTCCTTACATGCCCAGTTTTTCGAAGATCTTGCCCAGTTTCTCTTCCAGCGTAGCGGCGGTAAATGGCTTAACCACGTAGCCACTGGCACCGGCCTGCGCGGCCGCAATAATGTTCTCTTTCTTCGCTTCCGCCGTTACCATCAGTACCGGCAGCTTGCCCAGCGCCGCGTCAGCGCGAATGGTTTGCAGCAGCTGCAGGCCATCCATATTCGGCATGTTCCAGTCAGAAATCACGAAGTCGAAACCACCCGCCTTCAGCTTGCCGAGGGCGTCTACGCCATCCTCTGCTTCTTCGACGTTATTGAAGCCCAGCTCTTTCAGCAGGTTACGCACGATACGACGCATCGTGTTGAAGTCGTCCACCACCAAAAAGCGCAAGTTTTTATCAGCCATAATTACTCCTGTGTTATCTCGCCCGGCAGGACGGGCCTGTTAAATACGCAGTGCCTGTCCGGCGCTAATTTTTGCCAGCATATGCTGGCTGATGTTGCCTAAATCCAGAACTTCACTCACCCCGCCGCTGGCGATCGCTTCGCGCGGCATACCAAAGACCACGCAGGAGGCTTCACTCTGCGCGATGGTCCAGGCACCAGCGCGATGCATGTCCAGCATCCCCGCTGCGCCATCGTTACCCATGCCGGTGAGGATCACGCCAACGGCGTTTCGTCCCGCATTCACCGCCACCGATTTAAACAGCACATCCACCGAAGGTTTATGGCGGTTCACCGGCGGTCCCTCATTGAGTTTCACCACATAGTTCGCCCCGCTGCGCCCCAGCTCCATATGCATCGCACCCGGCGCGATATAGGCATGCCCCGGCAGAATACGCTCGCCATCTTCTGCCTCCTTCACCGTAATCTGACAGAGCTTGTTGAGACGCTCGGCGAAGGATTTGGTAAAGCCCGGCGGCATATGCTGGGTGATCATCAGCGCCGGACTGGTCGGCGGCAGCGGCTGTAACACGTGGCGAATCGCTTCGGTGCCGCCCGTGGAGGAGCCGATAGCAATCAGCTTTTCACTGCTGAGCAGCGGCCCCGCCTTCAGCGCCACTGGCGCAGGCACTGACGGGCGCGCGTGCAGTTGCGCACGGGCTGCGGCGCGGATCTTGTCGGCGATCATCTGGCTGTAGGCCAGCATTCCTTCCCGGATGCCGAGCTGCGGCTTGGTGACAAAATCCACCGCCCCCAGCTCCAGCGCGCGCAGGGTGATCTCTGAGCCTTTTCCGGTCAGCGACGACACCATCACGACCGGCATCGGCCGCAGTCGCATCAGCTTCTCCAGAAAGTCGAGGCCATCCATGCGTGGCATTTCAACATCCAGCGTCAGCACCTGCGGGTTGTATTGTTTGATTAAATCACGCGCGACCAGCGGATCGGGCGCGGTTGCAACCATCTCCATGTCGGGATGGCTGTTGATGATTTCGGTCATCAGCTGTCGCATCAGCGCGGAATCATCCACGCACATTACGGTGATTTTGCTCATCATCTTTCCTTCGTCAGTCCATAGACGGTTTGCCCGCGCAGCCAGAACTCTTTGCTGATCTGGCTGAAGTTTTCTGAGTGACCGGCAAACAGCAGACCGCCCGGCTTCAGCAGGGGAACAAAACGGCGCAGAATCTTCTCCTGGGTCTCTTTATCGAAATAGATCATTACGTTGCGGCAAAAAATCGCATCGAAGGGCCCCGGCAGCGGCCACTCGTTCGCCAGCAGATTGAGCTGGGCAAAACTGACGCTGTTCGCGAGCTCAGGACGCACGCGCACCATGCCGGTATGGGGACCGGTGCCGCGCAGAAAGAAACGTTGCAGCTGCTGCGGCGACAGGGTGCGCAGCTCCTCCTGGCGATAGACGCCGGAGACCGCTTTTTCCAGCACCTGGGTGTCGATGTCGCTGGCGTGCACCTGAAATTTGCCCGGCCCGGCCCCCAGCGTTTCCGCCAGGGTCATAGCGATTGAGTAGGGCTCCTCGCCGGTCGAGGCCGCTGAACACCAGACGCTAAAGCTCCCGGCACGCTTGCGCGCATGCTCCGCCAGAATCGGAAAGTGATGCGCCTCGCGGAAAAATGCCGTCAGGTTAGTTGTCAGCGCATTGATAAATGCCTGCCACTCTGCGCTGTTGGCATCGTTTTCCAGCAGTGCCAGATAACGACCAAAATCGTCAATGTTCAGCGTGCGCAGGCGGCGTACCAGGCGGTTGTAAACCATTTCGCGCTTATGGTCGGCCAGCACAATGCCAGCACGCTGATAGATCAGCTGACTGATACGACGAAAGTGTGTATCCGAGAGCGGCAGGCGCTGCACCATCTGTGAGAGCAGCGTTGTCGCGTCGGTTTGATCCAGTAACGTCGATTTCTTCATTTCAGGTCACCTGGCACTCTATTTAACTCGTTAAATTCTGCTGCTGTGCCGGGCGGCGCTGCGCTGCCGCCGCCCGGCTCTCCAGGCGATTAAAAGGTTTCCCAGTTGTCGTCATTGCGGACGACAGGGGCACGGGAGGCCGTTACCGGCGCATCCAGATGCGGATTTTTCACTGCCATAGTTCTGTTAACGGCCTCAGCGACAAATTCTTTACCGATATTGAACACAGAAACGGCCTGTTTCAGTCGGCTGGCCTGATCTTCCAGCGATGCCGCCGCCGATGCGGACTCTTCCACCAGCGCAGCATTCTGCTGCGTGACGCGATCCATCTCGGTTACAGCCAGACCGACCTGGTCGATGCCGCGGCTCTGCTCGTCTGACGCCGAGGCGATTTCGCCCATAATGTCGGTAACGCGCGTTACCGCATTAACGATATCGGTCATGGTCTCGCCCGCGCTCTCCACCAGCACAGAACCGGTATCTACGCGCGCCACCGAATCTTCAATCAGCGCCTTGATCTCTCTCGCTGCTTGCGCACTGCGCTGCGCCAGGCTGCGGACTTCGCCTGCCACCACGGCAAAGCCGCGGCCCTGCTCACCGGCACGCGCCGCTTCCACCGCCGCGTTTAGCGCCAGGATGTTGGTCTGGAACGCAATCCCGTCGATCACGCTGGTGATGTCAGCAATCTTCTTCGAGCTGCCTGCGATCTCGCTCATGGTTTTCACCACGCCGTCGACCACTTTGCCGCCCTGCTGCGCGGTTTCGGACGCGTTCAGCGCCAGCTGTGACGCCTGACGGGCATTTTCGGCATTCTGCTTCACGGTCGCGGTAAGCTGCTCCATGCTGGCTGCGGTCTGCTCCAGCGAGGCAGCCTGCTGCTCGGTGCGGGAAGAGAGGTCGTTATTGCCCACGGCGATTTCGCTGGCACCGGTGTAGATAGCGTCTGCGCCGTCGCGCACGGTAGAGACGGTACGCATCAGTTCCTGCTGCATATGCTGTAGCGCCTCAAGCAGGTCACCCAGCTCATTGCGCACGGTGAAGGCGATTGGCTGCGTCAGGTCGCCGCGTGCAATATGACGGATATGCTCAATGCTCTGCTTCAGCGGGCCGATCAGCGAGCGGCGCATCACCGTCCAGACCAGCAGGCTGACCAGCAGCGTGATAAGCACCATGCTGATTGCCATGAAAATAGCGTGTTCATAGGCGGTGTTATTGGCGTCGATGCCCTGTTTCGCCAGCACCTGGTTGTAGTTCAGCCAGGCGGTGTAATCCTTTTCAAACTTATCCTGCAGACCCTGCGTAGGCTGGTCGACAAAGCCCTTAAAGTTACCCGCGCCGAGAAACGCCACCAGTTCGACCAGTGCGTCACGATAGGCTTTGTAGTTGGCCTGAAGCGTCAGCACGTTCTCTGCGGTTTTACCCTTTTCCGACAGGTTGGCGTTAAAGTCGGCAAATCCGCGATCGGCTACCTTCAGCTCCTCTGTGGCCAGCGTCATCAGCTCGGCCACGGTTGCGCCAGAGCCCGCCTGCTGGCTGTCCAGCAGATAACGGATCCCGGCGCGGTTCAGCGTATTGCGCGCCTGAACCAGGGAAACCCATGAGGTGCCCATCGCCTGCTGCAGCGTCGCAAGTTTCTGATTATAGGCAAAATTTTCTTTGTCGGCTTTCACCGTGTTAAAAAAAACGCCTCCGGAAAAGAGCTGTAGCAGGACAAACAGCACCAGCACACTCAACAGACCGGAGACAACGCGTACTCGATTAAACATAAACACCTCATTGGTTGGCATATCGTTTTATTTATCGGCGCCAGTAAAGAGATCTTTATCTGTTCAGAAAGGGGTTGGACCAGCGACACGCATGCAGCGGCAGGAGGAACAGCGAAAAGGATACGGAAAAGTAAACAACAAGCCCCTTCGCCCGCGTCCCTGCGGGCATCGACATGAACGTCAGAACGTTTCCCAGTTATCGCCATCCGCCGACACGGCCAGCGTTTTTTTCATCGGGGCGGCGGGTAACGAACGCGCGGGCAGATGCTGCGCCTGCGCGCCGCGTGGAATATTGAACAAGGAAACCGATTCGCTGAGACGGCTCGCCTGGGCTTCCAGCGAGGCGGCCGCCGATGCGGACTCTTCCACCAGCGCAGCGTTCTGCTGCGTGACGCGATCCATTTCGGTAACGGCCTCGCCCACCTGGTCAATGCCGCGGCTCTGCTCGTCCGACGCCGAGGCGATTTCACCCATGATGTCGGTGACGCGCGTGACCGCACCGACAATGTCGCCCATGGTTTCGCCTGCGCTCCCGACCAGACGCGAACCGGCATCGACGCGGTTGACGGAGTCGTCAATCAGCGACTTAATCTCTTTTGCCGCCTGTGCGCTGCGCTGCGCCAGGCTGCGCACTTCGCCAGCGACGACGGCAAAGCCGCGTCCCTGCTCACCGGCACGCGCCGCTTCCACCGCTGCGTTCAGCGCCAGGATATTGGTCTGGAAGGCAATGCCGTCGATCACGCTGGTGATGTCGGCAATCTTTTTCGAGCTGCCCGCAATGTCGCTCATGGTTTTCACCACGCTCTCCACCACCCTGCCGCCCTTCTGCGCGGTTTCCGACGCGCTCAGCGCCAGCTGCGACGCCTGGCGGGCGTTTTCTGCGTTCTGCTTCACGGTCGCGGTAAGCTGCTCCATGCTGGCCGCCGTCTGCTCCAGCGAGGCCGCCTGCTCTTCGGTGCGCGCTGAAAGGTCGTTGTTGCCTGCGGCAATCTCGCTGGCTCCGCTCAGGATGGCGTCGGAACCGTCGCGCACGTTGCTGACGGTGCGCACCAGCGCCTGCTGCATCTCCTCCAGACCCTGGGCGAGCTGACTCATCTCATTGCGCCCTTCTACCGCAATCGGCCGGGTAAGATCCCCGGCGGCAATGGTACGAATGTGCATCAGCAGCTGATGCAGCGGCTGAATCAGCACCAGACGCAGGCCGAACCAGCAGGCAACCACCACGCCGATCACCAGCAGGGCCACCGCCGCCAGCAGCCAGATCATGAGTGTGTAAGCGCGCTGATTCTGCGCCGCACCCTGCTCAGCCAGCAGGGTCTGCCTGGCCCGCCATTCGCTATAGGCAGCCTGCATACTGGTTTGCGTCTGTTCGATATTGAAACGGAACATGCCTTCCAGATCGCGTGCCTTGAGACGATCCAGCATGCCGGTCAGACCGTCGTGATAGAGGGTATACTGGGCCTCCAGCCGATCGCGCAGCGCCACGTCCATTCCCGGCGTGGCGGGCAGGTCGTAATAGATTTTAAAGTCGCGTTCAGCCTGCGCCAGCTGCTGTTCAGTCTGTTTAATCAGCTCATTAAGGTGGCCGCCGTTGATCTCGGCAGCGGTACTGCTTTGCAGACGCAGCATGCCGCGGTTAAGAGTGATACGCGTCTGGTTCAGCGCAATCCAGGCATCGGTCATTGCCGTGACGTTACTGGTCGAGATCTTTGCCAGCGCAAAGGCATCTTTATCTTTTTGCAGGGCGGACCAGAACAGCCCTCCCGACGTCAGCTGTAGCAGGCTGAAGATAGCCAGCACGGCGATCAGGCTGGTCACCACTTTGATGCGTTTCAACATATATTCTCCCCAGAAGTCATTTAAAAACGTGCAGCCTCTCTATCGGCGTGACTTCAGTGGAACTGAGCATTTTTAACTGTTTTTACAGTTATGTAGCTATTGAAAGCAGAAATTTACATGACGCAACCAGGCCGGACATGACGTCCGGCCGTAACAGTGTGGCTTCAGGTTCAGAACGTTTCCCAGTGCGCGTCACTGGCGGGCACGGTCAGCGCCCTGCGCGGCGCGGCGGCGACCTGGCTCAGCGCCGGTGCGGCGATCTGTACATGACGCGTGCCGCCAGCGGCCGCGGCGCGCGGGATCGTGAATACGGCAACCGACTGGCTCAGGCGACGCGCCTGCGATTCCAGCGACGCCGCAGCGGCAGCTGACTCTTCTACCAGTGAGGCGTTCTGCTGCGTCACGCGATCCATTTCGGTAACGGCCTCGCCCACCTGGTCAATGCCGCGGCTCTGCTCGTCCGACGCCGAGGCGATTTCACCCATGATGTCGGTGACGCGCGTGACCGCACCGACAATGTCGCCCATGGTTTCGCCCGCGCTCCCGACCAGACGCGAACCCGCATCGACGCGGTTGACGGAGTCGTCAATCAGCGACTTGATCTCTTTTGCCGCCTGCGCGCTGCGCTGCGCCAGGTTGCGCACTTCGCCAGCGACGACGGCAAAGCCGCGTCCCTGCTCACCGGCACGCGCCGCTTCCACCGCTGCGTTCAGCGCCAGGATATTGGTCTGGAAGGCAATGCCGTCGATCACGCTGGTGATGTCGGCAATCTTTTTCGAGCTGCCCGCAATGTCGCTCATGGTTTTCACCACGCTCTCCACCACCCTGCCGCCCTTCTGCGCGGTTTCCGACGCGCTCAGCGCCAGCTGCGACGCCTGGCGGGCGTTTTCTGCGTTCTGCTTCACGGTCGCGGTAAGCTGCTCCATGCTGGCCGCCGTCTGCTCCAGCGAGGCCGCCTGCTCTTCGGTGCGCGCTGAAAGGTCGTTGTTGCCTGCGGCAATCTCGCTGGCTCCGCTCAGGATGGCGTCGGAACCGTCGCGCACGTTGCTGACGGTATGCACCAGCGCCTGCTGCATCTCATGCAGGCTGGCCGCCAGCTGGCTCATTTCGTTGCGGCCGGCGACCTGAATCGTCTGGGTCAGGTCGCCCTGCGCAATCTGCTGAATATGGGCAATATTGTTATTCAGCGGAGTAATCAGCACGCGACGCAGCCCGATCCAGCAGAGCACGATCGTGACGGCCACCAGCGCCATGAGGGTGCCCAGAATCCATACCATACGCGTATAGGCGCTGGCATTTTTCTCCACGCCGATCTGCGTGAGTTGTGCCTGGTTAGCGCGCCAGTTGGTATAAACATTCAGGAAGGCACTCTGACTCGGCGCCACCGGCACATGGCCGGCTTCGTTCAGATCGTTGGCGACCAGCGCTGTCTGCATCTGGCTCAGTGCGCTGGCGTAGGCTGTATAGGCCTGCATAAGCTGCCCGTTTAACACCGCGTTTTGCCCCGGTGTATCCGGGATTTTTTTAAACAGCTCAAAGTTTGTTGCCGCCGCTTGCTGAAACGTTGCGCTGTCGGTAAACAGCGAGGCAATGTCGGGCGCTTTGCCATCCAGCTTGCTGTTAGCGATGCGCAGCTGGACGCGCGTCAGCACCACGCGGCTCTGATTGAGGCTCATATAGGCGTCGTTCAGCGCCTGCAAATTCTTGCTGGCAAGCTGGGAAACGCTGAAGCTGGTTTTATCCTCGCTTAACGCCGAGAAAAACACGGCCCCTGAAAACGCCTGGAACAGGCCAAACAACAGTAAAACCAGCAGTAAACTGGTGACTACGCGAATTTTGGTTAACATAGTGGACTCTGAAAGATTAGGGGGATAAAGCAGGATGGTTATCGGCGGGAAGCAGAATTAATTTAGCGTTCAGAAGCGGAAAATATTATCTTTCTTTTTGAATTTAAAGGAAAAAGTAACGAGCCGCTTTCGCGACTCGTTACCGCAGAAGATTATGCGCTGCGCAGCGTATCCATCAGCGCCATCTCTTCACTGCTCAGCAGTTTCTCAATGTCGACCAGGATCAGCATGCGTTCGCCCAGCGCGCCCAGACCGGTGAGGTACTCGGTCGACATCGTAACCGCAAATTCCGGTGCCGGGCGGATCTGATCCTGCGTCAGCGACAGTACGTCAGAGACGCCGTCAACCACGATGCCCACGACGCGCTGCTCCAGGTTGAGCACGATCACGACAGTGTTATCGTTGTACTCTACGTCCGGCTGAGAAAACTTCACGCGCAGATCGATAATCGGCACGATGACGCCGCGCAGGTTGGTAACGCCCTTGATAAACTCCGGCGTGTTGGCGATGCGCGTGACCTGATCGTAGCCGCGGATCTCCTGCACCTTGAGAATATCGATACCGTATTCTTCGTCACCCAGCGTAAATACCAGGAACTCCTGGCCGACGGTTTCGCCAGCAATTTTGGTCACGGTTGCCATTCCAGTCATGTTTCTACCCTTTTGTTATGAGTCAGGCGGCCGCGCCGGCCACACGTTTTTCACGGTTGAGTGATTGCAGCGCCGACACGTCGACAATCAGTGCGACACTGCCGTCGCCGAGGATGGTGGCGGCAGAGATGCCGGGCACCTTGCGATAGTTGCTCTCCAGGTTCTTTACGACCACCTGGTGCTGACCAATCAGCTGATCGACCAGCAGCGCATAACGCTTGCCCGCGCTTTGCAGGATCACCACGATGCCCTGCGTGGCTTCGGTTTTCGCGCCCTGCACGTCAAAAACGTTCCAGAGTTCGACCAGCGGCAGGTATTCGCCGCGGACTTCCAGCACGCACTCCCCGCCAGCCAGCGGCTTCAGCTCTTCGCTGCGCGGCTGCAACGACTCCATCACGGCATTAAGCGGCAGAATGAACACTTCATCCGCTACACGCACCGACATGCCATCCAGAATCGCCAGCGTCAGCGGCAGCAGAATACGGATAGTGGTGCCTTTGCCTTGCTTCGAGGCAATCTCCACATGGCCGCCCATTTCCTGGATGTTTCGCTTCACCACATCCATGCCTACGCCCCGACCCGAAACGTCGGTAACCTGCTCAGCGGTAGAGAAGCCTGGGGCGAAAATCAGCATTCCGACCTCTTCGTCGGTCATATTTTCGCTGACCGGCAGGCCAGATGAGAGCGCTTTTGCGAGAATACGCTCGCGGTTCAGGCCAGCGCCATCATCAGAAACTTCGATACAGATATTGCCGCCCTGATGTTCCGCCGACAGCGTCAGGTTACCCGTGGCAACTTTGCCTGCCGCCAGGCGTTTTTCCGGCGACTCGATGCCGTGGTCCAGACTGTTACGCACCAGGTGCGTTAACGGATCGATAATGCGTTCAATCAGGCTTTTGTCGAGCTCGGTGGAACTGCCGAGCAGCGTCAACTCCACCTCTTTACCCAGCTTGCTGGCCAGATCGCGTACCAGGCGCGGGAAGCGACTAAAGACATACTCCATTGGCATCATACGAATCGACATCACCGACTCTTGCAGATCGCGTGCGTTGCGCTCCAGCTGTCCCATGCTGTTCAGCAGATCGCCATGCGCAACAGGATCAAGCTCACCGGAGCGCTGTGCCAGCATGGACTGAGTGATCACCAGCTCGCCCACCAGGTTGATAAGCTGATCGACCTTCTCTACCGCTACGCGAATGCTGCTGGATTCGCTGGTTTTTGCCGGTGCAGCGGCGCGTTTGGTCTCGCGCTTCGTCACTGGCAGTTCGCTCACGCTGGCGCTCTGCACCGGCGCAGCTTCGACGGCAGGCACGGCTTCAGCGGCCGGTTCTGCCGTCGCGGCCCCCGCTTCCGGGAAGCGAATCTGTGACTCTTCAATGACGAAGCAAAGCACCGCCACGATGTCATCTTTACTGACGCCATCAATGCTGGCTTCCAGTGAATTACTGCCCTTTACCACATTGCTCAGGCTGCCAAGATTGCCCAGCTCTTCCTGCAGCAGATCGACCTCTTTCTCTTTCAGGCCGACGAGCTGCACGCGCAGGCCACTGCTCACCGGCGCGGCTTCAACGACCGGCGCGGCAAGCGGCGCGGTGATCGGTAGCCCTTTCGCCTCTAACGCCAGCTGGCGCAGCGCCTCGCAAATGTAGGTAAAACTTTCCGCGTTCGGCTCTTGCGCGGTTTTATAGGCATCGAGCTGTTCCTGCATAATATCTTTGGTTTCCAAAAACAGGTTGATGATGTCGGTGCTGAGCTGCATCTCGCCGCGACGAGCACCATCCAGAATGTTTTCCAGAATATGAGTAGTTTCCTGTAATACCGTAAAGCCAAAGGTTCCGGCACCGCCTTTTATAGAATGGGCGGCACGGAAGATGGCGTTTAGCTGCTCGGCGTCAGGTTCCTGGGGATCGAGTCCCAGCAGGTGCTGCTCCATATCGGCTAACAGCTCATCGGCCTCATCGAAAAACG
This sequence comes from Pantoea sp. KPR_PJ, assembly GCF_041386365.1. Lineage (NCBI taxonomy): Bacteria > Pseudomonadati > Pseudomonadota > Gammaproteobacteria > Enterobacterales > Erwiniaceae > Pantoea > Pantoea sp. KPR_PJ. The sequence goes on from NZ_JABMIK010000002.1 coordinate 119,582, forward strand.
TCTGGTAAAAATCGCTGATGTCCATGCTCACGGGATCACCTCGGCTGTGAGGGGGCTGCTGTGTTTACCGGGCTGCTGCTGACAGGCACAGGCGGCGCGGTAATCTTTTCAATGGCCGCCGGATCGCTCACCTGTACGGCGTCGCTCTCGGCGTTCTCTTTTTCAATCGCTGCTTCGGTGTCGTGGTTCAATACCAGCAGGCTGATACGGCGGTTAACGGCATCGTTGCCGCCGCGGTTTTTTAGTTTCATGGTGTCGGCCATACCCACCACGCGCAGCACTTTGCTGCCGTCGAGGCCGCCAATGACCAGCTCGCGGCGCGAGGCGTTAGCGCGATCGGCGGAGAGTTCCCAGTTGCTGTAGCCGCGATCGCCGCTGGCATACTGAAAGTCGTCAGTGTGCCCCGCCAGGCTGATGCGATTGGGAAGATCGTTCAGCACCGGAGCAATCGCGCGCAGAATGTCGCGCATATAGGGCTCAACCTCGGCGCTGCCGGTTTTGAACATCGGCCGGTTCTGACTGTCGATGATCTGAATGCGCAGCCCCTCCTCCACCATGTTGATAATCAGGTGCGGGCGCAGTGTTTTCAGGCGCGGATCGGCCTCAATGAGCTGATCCAGCTTTTCGCGCAGGCGATTCAGGCGAATATCGTCCAGCTTGCGCTTCTGCGCATCCATATCGACGACTTTCTTCACCTCACCTTTGATGCGCGTTGCATCATCGCCACCGCCAGGGATAGGGCTTTCACTGTCGCTGCTGCGCTTGCCGCCGGTCAGAGCGACCTTCAGCGGCGTTTTAAAATATTCTGCAATTTGCACCAGCTCCTGCGGGCTGGAGATGGAGATCAGCCACATCACCATAAAGAAGGCCATCATTGCCGTCATAAAGTCGGCATAGGCAATTTTCCAGGAGCCGTGGCTTCCCTCGTGGCCTTTATGCTTGCGCTTTTTGACCACAATTATGGGACGGTTGCTGTTCTTCATGCATTTTCGTCCGAGGTCTGTTTCGCGGGATTCTTCGCGTTACGAACATGCTCCTCCAGTTCGCTGAACGAGGGACGCTCGGTCGAATAGAGCGTCTTGCGGCCAAACTCTACCGCGATTTGCGGCGCGTAGCCGTTCAGACTGGAGAGCAGCGTCACCTTGATGCACTGCATCATTTTGGTGGTTTCTGAACACTTCTGGCGCAGCACCGACGCCAGCGGTGAGATAAAGCCATACGCCAGCAGGATACCGAGGAAGGTGCCCACCATCGCATGGGCGACCAGCGCACCCAGTTCGGCGGCCGGACGATCGGCCGAGGCCAGCGCATGCACCACGCCCATAACGGCTGCGACGATGCCGAAAGCGGGCAGGCCATCACCAATGGCGGATAAACTTTGCGCTGGCACTTCACACTCGTGTTCGTAGGTCTCGATCTCTTCATCCATCAGCGCCTCAATTTCAAAGGCGTTCATGTTGCCGCTGACCATCAGACGCAGATAATCGGTAATGAAATCCACCAGCTGTTTATCGGCGAGAATGCGCGGATAATTAGCAAATATTTCGCTCTGTGCCGGATCTTCAATATCGCGCTCCAGCGACAACATGCCCTGCTGGCGTGATTTGGCCATCAGTCGATAGAGCAGCGCCATCAAATCCATATAGAGGGCTTTGTTATATTTTGAACCGCGCATCAGCTTTGGCAGCGCCTTTAACGTCTTTTTAATCGACTTGCCGTTGTTGCCGACTAAAAAAGCGCCAATTGCGGCACCGCCGATAATTAACAGCTCTGAAGGCTGATAAAGCGCGCCAAGATGGCCACCCACCATCATATATCCACCCAACACGGATGCGACAACGACGATATAACCCAATAAGATCAGCACAAGAACATCCTTACGTCCGTAACGTGTTGGTGGAAGTTAAGCCAGAGAGCCGCAGGCGTTATTCAAATCGTGGGCAAAAAAAAAGCAGCGGGGGTGACCCGCTGCTGGATGGCTTTCCACGATGGGAACAAACTTAAACGGCGCGTTTAACCTGTTCATCCAGCAGTTGTGGAAAGGTATCGGCAGAATCTGCAGAAAGTTTACGTCTTTTTACCGCGCGTGATGGCGGCTGGCACAGGCTGCAAACGAAGCTGCCCGCCGGCTGATGCGCATGATTAATGAAACTGCCGTTGCAGCATCGGCAGTCAGCCAGTTCCAGCATCCCACTTTCAACGAATCGCACCAGGGTCCATGCACGCGTTAGCGCCAACAGCGGGCCCTCGTCCGATTGCGGACACTGCTCAAGGTAGAGACGGTAGGCTTTGATCACCGCATCCACACCTGTCGCCATGCCGGTTTTCAGCATAAACTGCCAGGCGTTACAGAACATGGAAGCGTGAATATTTTGCTCCCAGGTCATAAACCAGTCGGTGGAAAACGGCAGCATCCCTTTCGGCGGTGGGCTACCACGCAGTTCTTTATAGAGCTTGATTAAGCGACCGCGGCTCAACTGAGTTTCGCTTTCCAGCATTTGCAAACGCGCACCCAAGGTAATTAACTCCATGGCGAGCTGAATATCACGCGCTTCCTGGACAATGCTTTTTTCGGACATTTACATCGCCCTCTTTTTCGCCGGCACTTCTTCTTTAGAAACGTTACGCAGTAAACGGCTGGATAATAAAATACCGGTGTGGATTTGCTGAAGATCATCCACGCGAGATTCCTGCGTCAGGCGATTAATCGTCTCGTGATCGTTAAAGCGAAACTGGCAAACCAGCTGATTGGTTTCCGCTAACTTTACCATTTCTGGCAAGGTTAATTGCGATAATGCGTTCGCCATCTCTTCGTCAATTCCGAGGCGAAACATTGCAGAAGCTTTTTCCTGGTTAATTAAGCGCTGCGCAAGCAGTAAATAAGACAGATTGATATCATAAATATGTTTTAGTAAATCAGTTGTACCCATTTTTCCATCCTGACAAACGCGACGTAATTTCATCGCAGAAAAAAGTTCTGCGCTTCTGGTTGCTGGTTGGTAATTCTAAAGATGGCAAAAATTTACAGCCAAAAACCAAACGTACTCTGAAGTCAGCTTCATGACCCTGGGGATAACCCTTTTGCACCAGTGAAACCTCAGGACCATTCTTTTTTTTATTTATTGCGATCTTCCGTGACGTTTTTTTACTTTTTTTAAGACTATTCCTAAAACAACGCAAATCTATCCCGTCTGATTTCCACATACAACGACAGAGGCGCGAAATTTTAGATAAAGTGTGATCTACATCACACTTTTAAGGCAAATTTTTTCGCAAACCCTTCAGCGATGCTTTTACTTTGTCTGTTTATTAACCATTTCTGCTTGATGACTCGCCTGTTTCGTCCTAAAAAGGGGCTTATTAGCCTGTAACAAATGATGTCTCTCTGGTCATTGCGGCGGGTTGATCTTTTATTTTTAACATTGCCTTTATTGCCCTATATGGACCTGATACAAGCGACAGATTCAGCATAATATGCTGAAATAAAGCCACCCTATTCGTTTTTAAATTAATTACTTAGGGCAAATTTTTCCTGGAGGGCGTAAGCGAAGCGTTAAGAAGGCAAAGGAAGAATTGACGCCTTTTAGCAACGTAGCGTTAATGCTTTAGCGTGGTTGTCAGGTGAGGGTCAAAAGGTGTAACAGGCAATTACATAAGAAAAATAAATGAATGGAGAATTTGACAGTTTTGGGATTCAGCACTATCGGCAGCGCAGCGTCAGACTTTAGGCTTTCGCGCACAAAAAGGGCGATTTTTGTTACGAACGTTGAATAATGCGGCAGTTCAGCCATTGGCATGAGGTGAGATCAGACAGAGAAAGCGTTAGCCATGCTGGACAGATGTCGCTTTCTCAAGAAAAGCCAGGCGGCGACCACCGGGCGTGGTCGCCGTTTCGATCAGGCAAGCTTTGGAAAGGTCGCGACTTTATTAACGGTGCCATGGTCGTCGCTACGCGGCGCAATAGCCCACAAGTCTTTCAAAAAGCTCTCACGCCAGTGGGTAATGTCGTGCTTACGCAGCACCGCCATCATATCGTTGTAGCGTGAAATTCGCTCCGTACGGGACATGGTCAGCGCCTTGTTAAGTGCGGCAGCCACTTCGTCACGGTCATAAGGATTGACGATCAGCGCAGAGGTCAGCTCATTCGCAGCACCGGCGAAACGTGACAGCACCAGCACGCCCGGATCGTCCGGGTCCTGTGCCGCGATATACTCCTTGGCGACCAGGTTCATACCGTCACGCAGCGGCGTGATCAGTCCGACATCGGTTAAACGAAAAATCTTCATCAGCAGACGACGATCAAAATGCTGATTAAGATAGTAGAGCGGCGTCCAGCCCAGCGTGCCATATTTGCCATTAATGCGTCCCGCCTCGGTCTCCAGCTGATGTCGGATATCCTGGTACGCCTGCACGTCACCGCGCGAGGTCGGCGCAATCTGCGAATAGCGGATTTTACCGCGATGCTCCGGATAGTTTTCCAGCAGCGCTTCATACGCCAGAAAACGCTCTGGCAACCCTTTCGAGTAGTCGAGACGCTCACAGGCGATAATGTTTTTCGCGTCACCCAGCTCGCGCTTCATCGCCGCCATTTTTGGCGGGAGCGGGCCTTCCGCCATCTCTTTGATGCTGTCTGGCTCAATACCGATCGGATAAACCTCGGTCATAAAGGTATTGCCGAAGGCGCGATGTTTTTTCTCACCTTTGTTTTGCAGCTGCGTCAGCTGGCTCAGGCTGTCAAGGAAAGCCACACGATCGGATTCGGTCTGAAAGCCCATCAGATCGTATTCGCACAGCATCTCCAGCAGCTCTTTATGCGGCGGCAGCGCGTTGAAAATTTCCGGCGTCGGGAACGGGATGTGCAGGAAGAAACCGATGCGGTTACTGATGCCCTCTTTACGTAGCGCGGCGGCAAAAGGCAGCAGATGATAGTCGTGGATCCAGAGAGTGTCATCAGGCTTCAGCAGCGGCTTCAGCCGTTTCGCCAGCATCTCGTTGACGCGGCAATACCCTTCCCAGGCTTCACGCTGGAACTGCACCAGGTCAAGGCGATAGTGAAAAGCGGGCCAGATAACGGTATTAGAAAACTGGCAGTAATAGAGATCATAATCGTTCTGGCTCAGCGGCAGCGCGGCGTAAGAGATGCCGTCATGCTCAACCTGCTGGAGCTCATCTTCCTCTTCCCCGGAAAATTCACTGATTTCCCCGTTCCAGCCAAACCACAGGCCTCCGGTGGTTTTTAACGCATCAAGGATGCCGACGGCGAGGCCGCCTGCGCTGGCTTTTTTCCCATCAGGAATGGCGATTCGGTTAGATACGACCACTAAACGACTCATAACCTTTACTCCTTACCGACGTTGTCTTGCTTTATTTGTAATAGTAATCGTTCCAGCCAGGCATAAACTGCCTCGACATCTGGCAGACGATAGCGCGCCTGACTGGAGCCTTGTCCGATCTTTACGGAGATGCCCTGCATGGCATTGACCGCAAGAAATCCCTTCTCGTCCGTCAGATCGTCTCCAACAAATACCGGAATACGTCCGGTAAAAGGTGTCTCCCGCATAAAGGCGCGCACTGCTTCGCCTTTATCAACTCCCTGCGGTTTAATCTCCACTACGCACTTACCCGGCTGAAGCGCCAGCGCGGGAAAACGTTTTACAGCCTGTTCAGCTAAATCAAGCACATCCTGTTCATGCTGCATGGCCTGGCGGTAATGCAGCGCGAAGGCCATCCCTTTGGTTTCCAGCAGGGTACCTGGCCACTGCGCCATCGCCTGCTGTAGCTGTTGCTGTAGCGCGTCAGCTACCTCAGCATCCAGGCTGATCTGATGCATCTTGCCCTGTGCATCGCGGCGCTCAGCACCGTGTACGCCCGCTGCGGGCGCAGTCAGCGGCGCGGCCAGCGCGTCAAGCTGGCTAACCGGTCGACCGGAAACCAGCGCCAGCGCGCCATGGCAGAGGGAAGCGAGTTCTTGCAGCTGCTGGCGCACCTTTTCAGGAATAAAAACGGCGTCCGGCTGCGACTGAATAGCGGCAAGCGTGCCGTCTACGTCAAAAAAGAAGGCATAAAGACCGCCGCTTAGCGCAGGAAGCGAGGCATGTTCATTCGCCGCTTGGGTCACTTGTCTTCTCCTGTGGTTGATCCGGGCGCGTGCGATTTGCGGCTTGTCAGGTCAGAGGCCTGGCTCGGCAACGCGCCATTAAGGGATGTTTTCATCAAGAGAAAGGCTGTGGGAGCGGCAGCCTGAGCGACTGTACGCGGGTCAAAATGCGGAACAAAAACTGCGGATACCAGCATGTTACATCGGGTAAAACGCTACAGCGTTTTAAAACCACCACAGACCTGTCAACCTGGCTGAAAACATCGTCGCGATTAAGTGTAGACGGCATTGCGACTTTTGCCAGTCAATGCGGGTTTTTTAGCGTATTGGCAGCAGATTATTCTGCGTTTGCCGCTACGATAACCTGCTGCCGACCCCCTGCGGCACAAGGGCTGACAGCGTTAAGGGAAGCGGCGAAAAAAACCGGCCAGCCTGACAGCCCAAAAGCGTCAGCAACGCTTGCCCTCTCCTCGCGACGTGGGCTGTATACTGGGGCAATGGAGCATAAAACAGGAGCGCAGCATGTTTCAGGTATCCGATACGCCAGACGGCGAAATCATTGACGTTATCTCCGTTCAGTCTCAGGTGATGTACGGCAGCGTTGGCAACAGCATTGCCGTGCCTGCATTACGCCGTCATGGGTTACAGGTCGTGGCGGTGCCCACCGTGTTGCTGAGCAATACGCCCCACTATGCCAGCTGCTACGGCGGCGAAATTCCGCAGACCTGGTTTGAGGGCTACCTGACCGCTCTGGCGGATCGTAACCTCGACGTCACGGCGCGCGCGACAATACTGGGCTATCTGAAATCAACGGACAAAGCGACTACGCTGGCACGCTGGCTGCGGCAGATGCGCGAGAAAAACCCACAGATGCCGGTGATTATTGATCCGGTGCTGGGCGATGACGACAGCGGCTTCTATGTCGATCCCGCGCTGACCAGGCACTATCGCGAGCAGCTGGCGCCGCTTGCAACCGGCCTTACGCCAAATCGCTTTGAACTGGGCTGCCTCTGCAATGCACAGCTTGAGAGTGATACAGAGATTGTCGATGCCGCGCGTTCACTGTTAAACACGCAGACCCGGTGGGTTGTTGTCACCAGCGCCACCCGTGACGACGCCCGTCAAAGCATGCAGGTATTTTGCATCACCGCCGATGAGACATTTATTGCTGAGCATCCGCGCTATGACGATCCCCCGAAAGGTACGGGCGACCTTTTTACCGCGGAACTGACCGCTGGCCTGATGCGCGGCGCAACGCTCAGTCAGGCGGTAGATCAGGCCAGCCGCTTTGCACAGCAGTCGGTGCTGGTTACCCGTACCCTGGGACGACGGGAGTTACAGCTGGCCGCTGCTGGCCCCCTGTAAAAACCCCCGGGCTTCCTTTATGGTAAAGCGACCTCTACCTGTCTTAGCAGAGACTCTTCAATGTACAACCACACCTGTAAAATCGTTGGCGTGCTCAGTGATGACTTTAGCCACCCTGACACTGCCGCCCGGCTCAGTGAAGTTAACCGCCAGCTCAGCGCACGCGGCTGTGCTGCGCTGCTGGTTGATACCGCTGCGGAAGATCGCGCCAGGTCGCTGCTGCCGCTGCTGAGCGCCGCCCTTCACCTTTCCGGCAGCTTTACTCCCGCCTTTCGCACGGCCGCAACGTCCATTCCGCTTATCGCTCTGGCAGAGCTTCAGTCAGACGGCTTTGCTGCCGGTGCTGAAGTGGGTCAGTTACTGCTGGCGCAGGGCCACCAGCGTATCGGCTATCTGCATCAGGCCGTCGGCAGCGATCCTGCACGCGTGGATGGCCTGAGCAGCGCGCTGGCGACCGCAGAGAGAGTGCTGCATCAGCAGCTGGTTGCCGGAAAAGGCCAGGACCGGGAGAGCGGCTATCAGGCGATGCTGGGCTACCTGAAACGTGCGCGCGCGTCGGAACGTATTCAGGCGCTGTTTTGCGATAACGATCTGCTGGCGTTTGGGGCGCTACAGGCGGTGCGGGACTTCGGTCAGGGCGCGCATGTGGCCGTTGTTGGCTTCGGCGACAGCGACGAGGCTGCCGCGTCAACCTGGCATCTGACCAGCTGGGCACAGCCGCGCGCGTTGCAGATCGCGGAAGCGCTAAACCGCCTGTTGCTGAACCGTAAGGACGAGCGCGGTGCCTGGCAGCAGGGTGAACTGCGGGTGCGCCACTCCCATCATGGTAAAGCGGTGCCGGGCGAGATGGCCCAGTGCGGCTGCGCGATCCGTCACTGATAACAGACCCGCGCTGCGCGGGCCTGTGTTTAACGAAAGCTATTTACGCGCCAGCGTTATGCCGTTAGTTTTATTCAGCGTAATCTGCGCGTTGTACTCTTTTGGCAGTCGGCGAGCCTGATAGAATACCCGGTGCCAGTAAGGATTGGTGAGGGCGGAGCGTATCACCCCCTGGCTTACAGAGGCGTGGAAAAAGTGCTGGTCGGTATCGTAGAAGCCAACATGCATGCCGCCGCCAATGCGGAAAAAGACCAGATCGCCCGGCTGTAAATCGCGCGGCGCAATGCGTTTCCCCATCTTCAACAGTTCAGTGGTCGTTACGCGATCCATCGGCAGGTTAAAACGATCTTTTAACGTGCGCCAGACAAAACCCGAGCAGTCAACGCCAGAGAGTTCAGTCCCGCCCCACTGATACTGTGTGCCGTGCCACGTGTGCATTTGATCGTGCAGCGCCGCTACCACCGGGATCAAATCGGGCTGATCGCCGAGGCTCTGCTCATCGATCTGGGTGTGATTTTGTGCGGATGTGTCACTGGAATGGCGGGAACAGCCGCCGAGTAAAAAGGCAGACGCTAACACAAGCGTCAGCAGCGGTCGCAGAGTCTTCATCGTGTGGGGTGAAACCCTTAACAGGTGGCGTGGTAGAGGACTTATAGCCTAATTCCGACCTTCACTAAACCTGCCCTGCGGCCGCTTTACGATAATTTACAAAAGAAGCGCTGCTCGCCAGTTTTTCGTTGATTTTATAACAAATAATGGCGCTCAGCGTGCTGCTGTCAGCGATTCAATAACGTGGGTCAGATGCTGAATCACCTGCTGGGCCGCACGCGAAAGCTGTCGTGCGGGTGCGCAGCAGAGCGCCAGCGTCAAAGGGCGAACGCTGCTGTCGCGAAGCGGCACAAAGCAGAGCGTTCCGCGATCCACCTCATCCATTACGTCCAGCAGACTCAGTATGCTGATACCGCTGCCCTGCCTGATCAGGGATTTTATCAATCGTATGTCATTACAGGTGATGACATTTTCCGGCTGCAGGCTGTGTCGGCGATAAAGCATCTCAACTCGCTCGTGGACCACCAGCGGTGCGCCCGCCACAATATGTCGCTCTGCGCTGAGCTGACCGGCAGAGAGCGTGGTGTGGTTACCGAGCGCATGGCCGGCGGGCAGCACCACACCAATCGGTAGTTCGGCAAAGGCCATTACGCTCAGCCCCGCCTGCCCCTGTGGATCCAGCATCAGCCCGGCATCCAGCTCCGCCAGTCGTACCTGCTCACCAATCTGCGTGCTGTCGTGTACGCTGAGATCGAGCCGTAGCCAGGGGTGCGACTGCGCGATGTGCGACAGCGCATCGGCAATCGCCCCTTCGTTCAGCGCCTGAATCAGGCCAAGACTCACGTGCCCGCGCCGCAATCCCTGAATCTCATCAAACCGCTGACGGGTTCGCTGATATTCGCGCTGCCAGCGCCGCACATCATCAAGCAGCAGCTCACCGGCACTGGTCAGGCGCATACCGTCGGGCAGGCGTTCAAACAGCCGCATACCCAGCTCCTCTTCTGCCTGCAAAATCTGTCGGTTTATTGCCGAAGCGGAAACGTGCAGCTGCTCGGCAGCCTTACGCAAACTGCCACTGCGCGCCACCTCAAGAAAGTAGTGAGAAAACCGTGAAAAAGGGAGCATGTTTGACCTGTTCTGTTTTACGCAACACATCGCTGAAAAAACGATGATGGATCGCCGCGCCCTGCTCTGTCCACAATGTTCTCATCCTGTTGCTATTGAAGAAGAGTTACTGCTATGAAACAGCCCTCGCCTCCTGCTCACTGCACTTTTGAACCCGACGACTGGCTGCGTCTGGCACGCTGCTGGCATCCGGTCGCGCGCCTGTGCGACGTTGGTGCTGCCCCTGCCAAAGCGGTACTGCTGGATGAACAGCTGGTGATCTATCGTATTAACGATCAGATCGTGGTGGCAAAAGATGTCTGTCCGCATCGCGGCGTGCCGCTGACGCTCGGCTTTAACGATGAGCACGGCATTATCTGCCCTTACCACGGGCTGCGCTTTGGCGAAGATGGCCGCTGTAACCGCATTCCCTCCAGCCCGGATCAGCCGATACCTGCCAAACTCAACCTGATCAACTTCCCGGTGGAGGTACGTTTCGGACTGGTCTGGGTTTGTCTGGCTCCGGATGCGGAAAACCCTGCTCCGCTGCCAACCATGCCCCACTGGCACGACGACGGTTTTCAGCAAATTACCTGCCCGCCCTTTGACGTCGCAGGATTTGCCGGACGCCAGGTGGAGGGCTTTCTTGACGTCGCCCATTTTGCCTGGGTGCACACTGAAACGTTCGCCGACGCCAGCAATCAGGCGGTGCCGCCCTATAACCCGGTGGAGACCGACTATGGCTTTGCGGTGGACTACTGGAGCTCGGTCTCTAACTACGCGGCGGGCTCCGATCGGCAGGCACCGGAAGGCTTCCAGTGGCTGCGCCATTTTGAGATGCATCTGCCCTTTACCGCAACGCTGACGGTCCATTTTCCCGATGATGCCCGTCTGGTGATTATGAACGCGGCCTCGCCGGTCTCGGCGCGTAAAACGCGGATGTTTGCGCCGATTGCGCGCAATTTCGATCTGCATATTTCAGTAGAGGAAGTACACGCCTTTAACCACCGGGTATTTGAGGAAGATCGGCTGATGGTGGAAACCCAGATGCCGGAGCGTCTGCCGCTCGATTTGACGCTGGAGGCCCATATTCCTGCCGACCGCAGCTCCATCGCCTACCGTCGCGGCCTGAAGAAACAGGGCTACGGCGAATTTTTCCTGGTATAGAGGGCAGAAGAGATGACGACCTTTACGGTGACTGTTGACGGGCTGTCGCGCCAGGGGCGACACGCCATTGCCGTGAGCCTGGTACGTGAAGACGGCGAACCGCTGCCGCGCTGGGAGGCGGGTGCGCACATTGATCTGCATCTGGGCAACGGACTGATACGGCAATATTCGCTTACCGGCTCGCCCGCACGGCAGGATCGCTATCTGATTTGCGTTGCCCTGGCTGTCGCGTCACGCGGTGGTTCACGTGCGGTCCACCAGCAGCTGCGTCTTGGCCAGCGGCTGACCGTTTCCACGCCGCGCAATCTGTTTCCGCTGGTAGCCGCGCAGCGCGTCGTGCTTGTCGCTGCCGGTATCGGCCTGACGCCACTGCTGGCTATGGCGGAACAGCTGGAGGCTGACGGCGTGCCGTTTTCCCTGCACTACTATGTGAAGCAGCGTGAAGATGCTGCCTTCGCCCGTCGGCTACTGCATCCTTTCCGACATGGCTATAGCGAGCTTTTGTGCAGCGCCGATGGCAACAGCCCGCGCCAGCATTTGCCTGAGGCGATGCGCTCACCGACGCGCGACACTCATCTCTATCTGTGCGGCCCGCAGGGCTTTATGACGCATATGCAGCAGCAGGCGAAGTCGCTGGGCTGGCAGGCCGGGCAGGTACATTCAGAGGCATTTGCGGCGGCGCTACCGCCTGTGCAGGCAGAGAGTGAGAGCTTTGTGGTCACGCTGGCCTCGTCCGGTGCCAGCTGGCCCGTCCCTGCCGACAAAACCATTGCCCGCGTGCTGCTGGAGAACGGCGTCGATGTGCCGCTGTCGTGTGAAATGGGACTGTGTGGTGCCTGCCTGACGCCGGTGCTCTCGGGCGAAGCCGATCACCGCGATACCGTTCAGTCAGAGGCGGAAAAGTCCGCTCCGCTTCAGCATATTGCGCTGTGCTGCTCGCGCAGCCGCAGTAAAGCGCTGGTAATTGACCTGTAGCTTCTACACTTAATGGTATCGCCCCGATACAAGGAGATGCCATGAGTCAACGTTTGCACAAAACCGCCTTTCCGGTTAGCAAGGCGCGTAAATATCTTGAGCCCGGGCCGGTGCTGCTGCTCAGTTCGCAGTTTGAAGGGCACAGCGACATCATGACGCTTGGCTGGCATACGGTGCTGGAGTTCTCGCCGTCGCTGGTGGGCTGCATGATTTCCGGCATGAACCACAGTCATGCGCTGATTCGTGACAGCGGTCAGTGTGTGCTTAACGTCCCCTCCGCCGATTTAATTGATAAGGTCGTGGCAATCGGTAACAGTCACGGCGACAGGCTCGACAAGTTCGATGCGTTCAGTCTGACCCCCGAACCGGCCAGCGTGGTCAACGCGCCGCTTATCGCGGAATGCTTCGCCAGCTTTGAGTGTCAGCTTTATGACGACTCAATGGTCAATAACTACAACCTCTTTATCTTTGAAATCGTTAAGGCGCACGTCGCCGACGAGCCTGAATTTCCCCCCACGCTGCACTATACGGGCGAAGGCCGTTTCACCATCATGAGCGACCGGTTACTGGATCGCAGCGGCCAGTTTAAACCTGAGATGCTGATTTAGGCCACGGGCGTTGATTCTCACCTGCGGCGGGTTGAAAAGCGGCAGCGCCATCCCTACTCTCTCTTTTCACGACCTCGACAGGAGTTAAGCATTATGGCAATCGAATACGCAGTGATCGCAGGCGGCTGTTTCTGGTGTACCGAAGCGGTATTCAAAGATGTGATCGGCGTGGAGTCGGTTGAAAGCGGCTATACCGGCGGCGCGCGCCCTCACCCGACCTATGAGCAGGTATGCAGTGGCGCAACCGGTCATGCAGAAGCGATTCGCGTGGGTTTCGATCCGGAAAAAGTCAGCTACGGTGACCTGCTGGACATCAGTTTTGCGACTCACGATCCTACCCAGCTTAATCGCCAGGGCAACGATATCGGTACTCAGTACCGTTCAGCGATCTTTCCGGCCACGCCAGAGCAGGAGGCGGAAGCCGTCGCGGCCATTGCGCGCGCGCAGCAAGATCATCAGGACCCGGTGGTCACCACCATTGAGCCGCTGAAAGAGTGGTATCCGGCCGAGGCCTACCATCAGGATTACTGGGATGGCGCGGGCCAGCGCAACGGTTACTGCCTGGCGGTGATCCCACCCAAATTACAGAAGCTGCGCAAAAGCTTCGCTAACCGGGTCAAGAGCTAATAGCCTGGCAGCGCGTCGCCCGCTGTCGCGCGCCGATCTCAGCCCCACGTAAGTGGGGCTTTTTTTATCAGGCGGCCGAGCGGTTGCGTTTTAACCCAATCAGCGTCGGGAAGATAAACAGCGACTGTCCCAGACCCCGGTTAGTTACCGACCATACCGCAACCGAACAGAGCGAACAGATACCGACGATGGCCACCGGATAGAGACAGGCCCAGAGCAGAGAGAACCAGGCGTGCTCAAACAGGTGATGACGCTGGGCGAAAAGGATCGCCGACATGCCAAAGAACTCGATAAAAATGCGGTGGATGACATAGATCTGTAGCGTATTGCGCCCCACCCAGTTCAGGAAGCTCATGCGAAAGTGCTGATTAAGCCAGCGGCAGGCCGCCACGCTCACCAGTATCGCAATCACACACATAAACAGGCTTTTATCCAGACCCATAATGACATGAATACCGGCCAGCGCCGCCAGCACGGCCCAGGGAACAAGGTTTTCGCGACGCCATTCACTGAGGCGCAGCATCGCGGAACTCCAGAACACCCCCAGCAGGAAGAACAGGAAATATTGCGCAACGCTTTGCGGTCCCCAAAAAGGAATAATTTTCTCAACCGCAAGGTAATTCAGCGCAACCGCCACCACCAGCAGGGCCACTTTATACTGGCGGAAAATTTTGGCGCAGAGGAAATATAAGCCCAGCCCGTAGAGATACCAGGAGGTGCTCATGGCCATAAAGGTGAGTTTCAAAAACTCAAACAGTGAGCCGGCATAGGCAGCGTTCAGGTTCTGAGAAATGCGCTGGCCGGTTATTTCGGTAGAGATACCGACAATTGACCACCACTGAATAAATCCCCACAGAATATAGAGGTAAAACAGATTGGTAATGCGACTGGTAAACACACGTTTCCAGGGACGGTTAAGTATTCCGTTGGTTGCCAGTAGCCCGGAGACAAAGAAAAAGGCGGGCATACGCAGCGGTGATAATACGGTATTAAACTGCACCCATATTTCAGCCGGAAGCCAGCCGGCAGAGAGGTACTTCAGCGTCCCTTCAAAGCCCGGCAGCACGGTGTGATAGAGCACCACCAGTAATATACAGGCTCCCTTAAGGGTATTTATCCACAATATTTCATCGGGTTTAGTCTCGCTCATAACCGGACTCCTGCTGTGTAGGTCAGAAATTCAAAACGAAAAGAGAGATTTGAAGTGACGTTTTTAGGATTATCCAGCGATTATTCTCGATTCCCCTGCCGCTGACTCTAGCGAAACTCTTAAAAGTTTTGCGCTGGCCCTGAATGAACAAGGCTTTACACGATTCGGCATTTCTTTACGTTCAGACCACATCGCACCTTTTTTAGTTTGCTGTTAATCACTAAGGAAAGAAAGCAACAAATTATGACAGGACTTTCCCGGAAAAATAAATAGGAGTAAAACCGCCTCACCAAAACCACAAATTGATATACCCCACCAATTTATTTTAACCCTCTGCCCCAAATGGTTTAAGGAATAATAAAAAATTATGATAAGCGAAAAAAAGCAATAAATAATGGCGCTGTCAAAGAGGCCGAAAATAAATAGCGCTGGCGGTTGACGGCGTATGCGCCTGCTTGTTGCCTGCATCTCCCGCACCAGCCGTAATACAAGACGGAGATCCTTCGATGCGTTACCAGCAGGAGAGCCGCGGTGCAGCGGCCCGCGGACTCCGCAGCCGCGGGCAGAGAAACAGCGTGCGCTCTGGCCTGTAATTCGATAGTGGCCCTGCCAGCAGCGAAATCGTCTTCCACAGCGCCACGCCACACAGCGGCATCCGCAGCACGCTGGCCCAGTCAGACGCCCTGCGGCCAGACCAGCCGTACTGCAACGCCAGCTTTCGCCTGTCGAGTGCCAGCAGTGTGCTAAAAATGCGACACAGCGCGCAGAGTTACCGCCTGCTGCGGGCCACGCCAGGCCAGGCCAGCGCCTGTTAAACCGCTGACAGCGCACACGCCAGAACAGGGTACGCGATACGATAGTCAGCAGGCAGGCGCAAGGATTTTTGTTGCTTCTGGTAAAGGTAAAGCGCCCCCGGAGAGGCGCTGGCATTACGGGTTGAGGAATTTGTCGAGGAACTGACGCGTGCGCGCCTGCTGTGGGTTGCTGAACAGCGCTTTCGCTGCGCCCTGCTCTACAATACGCCCCTGATCCATGAAGATGGCACGGTCTGCCACGTCACGCGCAAAACCCATTTCATGGGTGACGATGACCATGGTGCGTTTCTCCTCTGCCAGGGCGCGAATAGTGCTGAGCACCTCGCCGACCAGCTCAGGGTCGAGCGCCGAGGTAGGCTCGTCAAACAGGATCACTTCCGGACGCATTGCCAGCGCACGGGCGATAGCCACGCGCTGCTGCTGACCGCCAGAAAGCCGACGCGGGAAACTGCTCTCTTTGCCCGTCAGACCGACCTTCTCCAGTAGCGCCCTGGCGCGCGACTCCGCTTCTCCTTTCGGCTCGCCTTTGACTATCACCGGCCCTTCAATGATATTTTCCAGCACCGAGCGATGCGGAAACAGATTGAAGTTCTGGAAGACAAAACCAACCTGCTGGCGCAGCTTACGCACCTGCTCCTTCTGCCTGGTCTGCGCCAGCCTGGCGTCGATAGCGACCGCCCCTACCTTGATGGTGCCGCTGTCCGGCGTTTCCAGCAGGTTGATGCAGCGCAGAAGCGTGGTTTTGCCCGATCCGCTGGGGCCGATGATCGCCACGACTTCACCTGATGCCACTTCCAGATCGATACCGTGCAGCACCGTCTGGCCGTTAAAGGTCTTCACCAGTTTGCTGATTTCAATGGCGCTCATTTCGCCTCCTCATCCTGACGGTTGACGTGCCTTTCCAGCCGGTTTTGCAGCGCCGACAGCACCGTTGCCATCACCCAGTAGATGAGCGATGCCGCCAGATACATGGTGAACACCTCCAGCGTGCGTGAGGTGATCAGCTGCGCCTGACGGAACAGCTCTGGCACCTGGATGGTGGCAGCCAGCGAGGTGTCTTTAACCAGGCTGATAAAGCTGTTGCCGAGCGGCGGCAGCGCAGTACGTGCCGCCTGTGGCAGGATCACCCGGCGCAGCGTCTGCCAGCGGGTCATGCCGATACTCGCGGCCGCTTCCCACTGTCCCCGCTCAATCGCGGCAATAGCGCCACGCAGCGACTCCGAGGCGTAAGCAGCCGTATTCAGCGACAGACCGATCATGGCGGAGGGCACAGGATCCAGCTCAATACCGAACTGCGGCAGGCCATAGTAGATCATAAACAACTGGGCGATCAGCGGCGTGCCGCGAAACACCGAGACGTAGAATCGCGACAGCAGCGCGATCGGCCAGAAGTGTGACAGCCGCATTAACGCCAGCACGAAGCCGAGCACCAGGCCAAAGAACATCCCGCCGATGCTCAGCTGCAGCGTAAAGATCGCGCCTTTCAGTAAAAAAGGTGCTGAGTCCAGCACCAGCTTGAGGCTTTCCTGCATTACCTGGTCACATCCGCGCCAAACCATTTTTCAGACAGTCTGGTCAGTGAACCGTCTTTCTGCATCGCAGCAATCGCCTGATTGATAGCGTTCAGCAGATCCTCATTGCCTTTACGCAGCGCCACACCCGCTTCCAGCCGCGAGAACGGCGCGCCAGCAACGGCCATGGTATCACCGGTTTTCTTCACCAGATCCAGCGCAGCCAGACGATCCACCAGGATCGCATCCAGACGATTTGAGCGCAGATCCTGATATTTAGTCGGATCATCATCGTAGGTGCGGATATCCACGCCCTTCACGTTGTCGCGCAGCCACTGCTCATAGTTGGAGCCCAAACCTACACCCACTTTTTTACCGGCCAGATCCTCGGGTTTGGTAATGGAACCCGCTTTGGCTTTCAGCGTCAGCGCCTGCACGCCAGAGATGGTGTACGGCGTGGAGAAGTCATACTTTTTCTTACGCTCGTCAGAGATGGTGACCTGATTGATCACCACATCGATACGCTTTGAGTCCAGCGAGGCCAGCATGCCGTCCCATTTGGTCGGCTGCAGTTTGGCTTTGACACCCAGATGCTGTGCCAGCTGCTGGGCGAATTCAACTTCAAAGCCGGTCAGTTTGCCGTTTTCATCCTGAAAGCTAAACGGTGGATAGGTGCCTTCCAGACCGACGCGCAGCTCACCTTTATCTTTTACCTGCTTAAGCAGATCTTCAGCTGCGTGCGTCCTGATGTTGACACCGGCAAGCAGTGCCACCGCCATCACGCTCATCGCCAGATGGCGACCAACACGAGAAAAATTCATATTTACCCCATTTATTAGTATGTGATGTGTGTGTTTACAGGCGTCACAGCCGTGGTGCCTGGTCTGGCTAAATAACTCGCGAAGTATAAACGTTTTTTTTCTGCCTGCTCAGACCGAAGGATGATAAGCAAATAACGCCGGTGCCCCACCAGTATGCACAAACAGCAGCGGCCCTTCACGACGAAAACGGTTCTGGCTGATGCCGTCCAGCAGGCCAGCCATCGCTTTGCCAGTGTAAACCGGATCGAGCAGAATGCCTTCCAGCCGCGCCAGCAGTTTGACTGCCTCCATGCCCTCTTCGTTTGGCTCACCGTAGCGCGGCGCAAAGTAGTCATCCCACAGCGTAACCGGCGCGCTGCTGGTCACTTCCAGCCTGCTAATCAGCTGCTGCCGCAGGCTGTCAACGACCGGCATCTGCTGCTCCACGCTGCGCGAGACGGTAACGCCGACCAGCTCGGTATTGGGCAGTAACTGCTCCAGCCCGACCGCCAGGCCGGCGTGGGTACCGGCGCTGCCGGATGCCACCACGACGGCGGCGAAATCGACCACGCCCTCGCACTGGTGCGCAATTTCCTGGGCACACTCAATATAGCCCAGGGCGCCAAGCCAGTTTGATCCGCCGACCGGTACAATGTAGGGGCGAAAACCCTGCGCCTCCAGGCGCTCCGCCTGCTCGGCCAGCTGTGCCGCAGGATTCGATAGCCCCTCCACCAGCACGGTTTCACAGTCAAAGAGATCCAGCAGCAGCCGGTTACCGTTACTGAGGTAGTTTTCTGCCTGGGTGCCAATAGGATTTTCCAGTAGCGCAACGCACTTAAGACCGAGTTTAGCCGCCACGGCGGCAGTCTGGCGCACATGGTTAGACTGAATGGCACCGGCGGTCAGCAGGACGTCAGCGCCCTCGCGCAGCGCGTCAGCGGCCAGAAACTCCAGCTTTCGCAGCTTGTTGCCGCCCATGGCAATCGGCGTGACATCGTCACGTTTTATAAAGATATCCCGGCCAAGATAGTCGGAAAGACGCGGCAAATGCTCCAGGGGCGTCGGTGCACCCAGCAGTTCAAGACGGGGAAACTGATGAAGAAGATGTAAAGACAATGTGGCCTCCGGGGCTGTCACAGTAATCTCTACAGTGTTACAGAAGTTGCGTCAGGGATCATCTGCGGCAACAGGGAAAAGACGAGGTTGCGGCGAAGGATGCGATCGCCGCGTGATTTTTAGCGGCAGGCAGCCTGACCGCACGGCTCTCTGGCTGTCACACCCGGACCGACGATCGCTGAACCGTCCCTGCTGTTGCAGAGACGTCCAGATGAGCTGCGCCCACGTGCTAGCTGCGCTGCCACCCCAAAAACTGGTCATATTTACGCAGCGCGATGCGGTAGTTGTTATTACCGGCATCGGGCAGATCTTGCGCCAGGCACTCGTGCCAGCTGTTGCCGCTTAAGCGATCAGCCGGGAAATTTTTAGCCTTAAGCATATCGTCCAGGCGACGCAGCCGAACCACATATTCGCGGATCGTGCTGTGGCTCATTTCCGTCTGCTCAAACAGGTATTGTTTGAATGCCATAATGTCGAAGTAATTAGGATGCGTATTGCAAAAAATATCACTGCAAAAACGGCACAGCGCAGTCAGTTCTGGCTGTAATTTCAACCACAGTGGCTCATCAATCATCTGGTCCATGCGCGCAATGGCCTCTTTGTTGATGATCTGACCGCGAAAGACCAACGCCATGCGGTCCAGCACTTTGCCACAGTGTGAACAGTGGCTTTGGCTATGTTTGTAGTCTTTAAGATAACGGCTTAAAGGTCTGGCTTTGGATTTGGCTCCCATTGCTGAGTCCCCGGTTTTATTATTTTTAGTCGCCAGGAACTGAGACCCTCAGCGCGCTCCCGTAAGTCGGGCACGCAGGCGTTTGATGGCCTGACTGTGCAGTTGACTGACGCGTGATTCCCCCACGTCGAGCACCGCTCCAATCTCTTTCAGGTTCAGTTCTTCCTGGTAGTACAGTGTCAGCACCATTTTTTCGCGATCGGGTAAGGCTTCGATCGCGTCAATGACGCGTTCACGCAGATTCCCTTCCAGCAACTGATGCAGCGGATTAGCTTCTTCGTGCCCTTCCGTGACCAGCTCCGCACTGTCGCCGTGTTCTTCCCGATACTCGTCGTAGGAGAAAAGCTGGCTGTTATTGGTATCGAGCAGGATCTGCCGATACTCCTCCATTGAAACATTCAGCCGGTCAGCGACCTCCTGCTCGGTGGCCGCACGCCCCATCATCTGTTCGACCTGATGCATTGCACCTGCCACCTCGCGCGCGTTGCGGCGCACGCTGCGCGGTGCCCAGTCGCGGCTGCGAAGCTCATCCAGCATTGCGCCACGGATGCGCTGCACGGCGTAAGTGGTGAATGCTGTCCCCTGCAGCGCGTCGTAACGCTCCACAGCATTCAGCAAGCCAATGCCACCGGCCTGCAGCAGATCGTCAAGCTCAACGCTGGCTGGCAGACGCACCTGCAGACGCAATGCTTCGTGGCGCACCAGCGGGACGTAGCGCTGCCAGAGCGAATGTTTATCCATCACGCCTTCGGCGGTATAGAAATCGTTCACGTTGACTACCCTGCGTTAATGAAGTTATCGGCAGGATTATCCAATTCTGTAGGGGGATCGATTGGCTGAATAGGCGGGCAAAAGCGAGGTTATTTCATTTTTGTTATGTCAGAGAGCGGTTTGTTCCGCTCTCTGAACAGCGTTTAGCCGCTTACGCGCAGACGCTGCCGCGTGGCAGGCGGCACACGGTCCCAGAGGGCGCAGATCTGCCCGTCCAGAGAAGCATAATGATCAAACACCTTTTCCCCCAGTTTTTCACGGTCAAAGCGCAGACGCCCCTCTGGAAGCTCAATGAAAAGTAAACTGTTATCAAACAGGGCATGCAGATCTTTGCGCAGGCAGAGGCCATTATCTGTACTGTTATCGCGGAAATAGCTGCCATCGGCGCTCTTTGCTGAATCAATATGGGCTGCATCAATCCAGCAGGAGGCCACCTGCTCGCTCAACGGCAAACCGGTGATCACACAGGCGCCATAGCGCTGTCGCACACGGCTGGAAAAGAGGTGCTGCTGGGTACGCACCCAGACCTCACGCCTGACGCGCCTGCCTGCCTCTTCCGCCGCCTCCACAGGCCGCGCGGCGGGAGCAAGCTGAAGCACAAACTCTATGCTGCGCGGCGATTCCAGCACCGGCACCAGACCGTTAAAAAGCTGCCAGCGCACCTCACCTGACCGGTTATCCGGCTTCAGTCGATACCCCTTCGCGGCCAGCTGCATCTTTAATGCGTGACTGTGAGGAGAGAGCAGCTCCGCTACCTGCATCTCCCCTTCCACAATCCAGCTGTCGCCTGTGAGCGGCTTGCGAAATACCCAGAACGAAGCGTGCAACTGCCGGGCATGACTGAGCCGATCAAAGTAATGCCTGTAGTCATTGTCACCTGCGATAAAGAGAAACTCATCCAGATCGCCGTTGATGCGATCGTGGGCGAAGAGCGCCCGCACCCGCGTCGCCTCATTACCGCGCGAGGGATTCAGCATTCCGCCTGTAGTCAGGCCGGCTTCATCCGGGTTATGCCTACGCCAGCGCAGCGCAATCTCACTGAACGGCAGCGTCTCGCCTTGTTGAAACATTTGTCTTCCTTACTGATTAGTGTCCGGCGCTGGCCAGATAGATCCGTGTTTTTTCTGGCACCCGGTGCCAGAGTTTGCAAATTTGCCCATCGAGCAAGGCGTAGTCCTGTTGCAGCGTCGCCTCTTCCATTGCCTGTTGCTGAAAACTGACCTGCCCGGTTTGGGCATCGATCTTCAGTAATTTACTGATAAACAGGCGCTGCAAATCGCTGCGCAGAAAGAGGCCATTATCCGCGCTGTTATCGCTAATCAGCCCCTCTTCGTTTTCTGCCTGCGAGATGTAGCAGGTTTCCACCCAGGGAAAGGAGGCGTTATCTGCCACACGCGTGCCGGTAATCACGCAGCCGCCGTAGCGAGCCTTGACCGCTGCCAGAAACTCCGCCTGACTGGCGCGCTGTAGCACGCTGGCTTTAACGCGCCGTCCCACCTCCATCCCCGGCATCACTGCCGTCGGGACGGTATGCTGCGGCGTGCTCAGTACCACCATAAACTGAATGCGGCGCGAGTTCGGAAAGCAGGGCTGCGACTGCGGATCGAAGAGCTGCCAGTAGGCATCCTGCTCATCCTCACGCATCAGCACCAGCTGATAGCCACGGCTGGCAAGCAGCTGGTGTGCGGTGGGCGAACGGGGATCGATCATCGCGTAAACCCGGCTTTCGCCTGTTACCTGCCAGAGGTTGTCGCGCTGCGTCGCTTTGCTGCGGCGAAAACAGGCGAAAGAAGCCTGCGTTTTCATGTAGTGCTCAAAACGGCGCAGGTAGTTCTTACGCTCGTTATCGTCAGAGATAAAGAGCAGATCCTCCAGCGGGCTGTTGCTCTCCTCGCTGGCAAAGACCGCGCGGATGCGCAGCGTGCGATAGCTGGTAGAGGGGCTGAGCAACCCGCGCACGGTCAGCGCTTTTTCATCGGGATGCTGCTGCGCATAGCGCAACGCAATCTCTTCAAAAGTGAGCTGCTGACCCGGTAACAAGTCATAGTTGAAGCGCATAAACACTCCAGAAATAAAAGCAATCAGGCAAAAAGCGTGGTGGTGTTGTAAAAGGTTATCGGCAGGCTGGCGGGGATCTGTAACAGTATGGGATCAACATCGGCGCGCAATGGCGCCAAATCAATAGCTGTACGCCTGTGCACCTACAGCTATGGCTGTTGTTGTTACGTCAGCAGATAAATCAATGAAAGGTCGTCATTGACCTTACCCTTGTCTATCTCGTCAAGAAAGGCCTGCTCTGACAGGCGATCGTGTTTTGTCAGTGAGTGATAGCTGTAGATAATATTGATCATATCATCTTCAGTCATCGCGCCCTGCTGTTCAGCGCAGGCAGCCAGGAGAGACTTTACTAAAAACCATTCGGCGGTCAGAAAATAGAGGCTGGCCAGATTGCCGGGCGTATTAAGAGCAGGAAAGCCGTCGCTATAGAGGCGGTATTGCATATAGTTACGCATAATATGGGGACGTTCGACCAGCCAGGGTAACACGTTTTCTTTCCAGACGCGGTCGAGGCGCTGCATAAATGCATGAACATCACCTTCATCCTGCATGTCGGTGAGCATCGCATATAAGCGATCAGCGTAGCGCTCCCATGTTGCTCCCCCCCGGGCAGCCCGTTTCTGCCTGAGATAAGCCAGCAGGCGAAGCAGTAACTGCCACTGTAGCCGATAGTCTGGCTTAATGTTGTCGAGGCACGTCTGGATCTCGCCGCTCTCAAATGCGTGTATAACCGAGAGCGCGTAGGCTTCAGTTTTCGCATACTTCTCCGGATCGTTTTCCTGCTTATCCAGACAGAGAAACAGCTGTGCAATCCCGTATAACCCCTGCTGCACATGAGGGCCGCAGCTGAGCAGAATATGGCTACAGAGCAGATTAATAAAGCGTGTTTCCTGATTTAGCGCCGGTGCAGAAAAACCGCGCGCGCGCAGCAGGGTACGTTCTCTGAGCAACATCGCATCGCTGTTCAGCAACAGGTTTTTCACCGCCTCTGGGCAGGATAACGTCAGCGTCTGCCTGACTTCATAGCGGGTGACTTTTTTTATTCGGGGATAATTAGCGCAGGTAGGACTTAATTCACTGGCTCCCAGCACGGAATGAATACGACATAACCTTTCCTCATCCATAAAGGCACAGTCGCCCTGTTGCGAAAAACGTATTTTGCCCCAGTGAGCGTAGCTCTTTTTCGTTTTAATAATATTGTCTTTCGCAATGGCCCTGATGTCAGGATGTTTGCTGTTTAAATAATTTTTAACTGTCGGCTTGTCCAGAATGATATTCCAGCCTTTACAGCAGTGTTCACGACACGCGCTGCCAGTACATTTGAAGTCGTTAAAAAAAACGGGTTCGAGCAGTGAAACCTCTTTCATAACCTTCCCTGCCGTTGCTCAAGGTGTAAAAAACCAACCGGCAGAGCATAGCAAACTTCCTCTGTGCGCTATGGTTGCAGCAGCAGACACTCATGCAGGTTTTTCGGGGCATAAAAAAACCCCGCCGGAGCGGGGTTGTCAGGCTGTTCACCCGAGGGCGATTAGCCCTGCAGCAGAGACAGAACCTGCTGCGGAACCTGGTTAGCTTTCGCCAACACGGAGTTACCCGCCTGCTGGATGATCTGTGCTTTAGACATGTTTGAAACTTCGGTCGCGTAGTCAGCATCCTGAATACGAGACTGGGCTTCAGACAGGTTGGTGGTGGTGTTGTTCAGGTTGGTTACCGCTGAATCCAGACGGTTCTGAATCGCACCCAGTGAAGAACGGAACTTGTCGATGCTGCTGATAGCTGCGTCCAGAGCCGCCAGCGGATCAGAGGTCGCAGTACCTTCGCTGGTTGCGTCAGTTGTCAGTTTACCGTCAGCGGTAACGTTTACTGCCGCACCAATAGTCGGAGAGTAATCTTTGTTAGTGTCAGTCGCAGACGCATAACTTGCTACGGTTACCGCGCCGTTATCTTTGTTAACGGCATAAGATACGGTGTAGCTAGCGACGTTAGTAATAGCACCTTTATCATCCTGATACGTTGCGTCAGATGATTTACCAGTTGCATCGAAGGCCAGCGTTTTATTCATCACGCCAGAATTCATTGTAATGGAAGATGTTGCGGATTTAGTTGCAGCCACAACCACATCAGAGCTTACTGTTGCTTTGTAAGAAACGATGCCAGACGCAGCAGGAGTACCACCTGCTGCAACGGTATAGTCGGTGCCCTTAAAGCTCAGAGATGCACCGTCGGCATTTTCACTCGCAATTTTAAGCAGTGAAGTCATGTCTGCAGCAGTGGTGCCGGTTGCATTGTTTGTCGTCAGGTTGCCACTATCATCTACATATGCAGCCTTGCCACCGATGGTGATGTTGCCTGATGAATCAGTGTCGAAGTTAACTGTGCCAGTTTTAGTAGTATAAGTACCACTTTCAGTTTTACCTGGATCTGCTTTCAGGCTAGCAGCTAATGCATCACGATTACTTGTTTTATCCGTCTCAGTAGCGCCAGCAGTAGTTTTAGTGGTGCTGAAGTTACCAGCTTTGGCATCATAAGTGTAAGTCGCACCGCCAACAGTCACTGTATCACCCGTAGACAGCTTGCTGATTGCCGCGTCAGTGGTCAGTGCCTTATTGGTGGTGGTCAGGTCATAATTGCCTGTGGTTGTGTTTAGCGTTGCGCCAGCTGAGTTCAGGTCACTAACAGTTGCAGCTTTGTTAGTGATGGTTCCGCTGCCGTTTACGTTAAAGCCGTTCAGACCCAGAGTTGAAGAGTCAATTTTCTTCAGGTCGATAGAGATGGTCTGGCCATCGTTGGCGCCAACCTGGATTTTCATGGTGCCGTCTTTTGCCAGCACGTTCACGCCGTTGAACTGGGTCTGACCTGATACGCGGTCAATTTCGTCCAGACGGGATTTGATTTCGTCCTGGATGGAGTCCAGGTCAGACTGGCTGTTGGTGCCGTTCTGAGACTGTACGGTCAGTTCACGTACACGCTGTAAGTTGTTGTTGATTTCAGACAGTGCGCCTTCGGTGGTCTGCGCAGCAGAGATACCGTCGTTAGCGTTACGTGCAGCCTGGGTCAGGCCATTGATGTTAGAAGTAAAGCGGTTGGCAATCGCCTGACCAGCAGCGTCATCTTTTGCGCTGTTGATACGAAGACCAGAAGAGAGACGCTCAATTGAGGTAGACAGAGCAGACTGGTTTTTGTTGATGTTGTTCTGAGTGATCAGCGAGAGGCTGTTGGTATTAATGACTTGGGCCATGATAAATATTCCTGTTAATCAAGTCTTTCGGTTAAGGTGTGGGCTTCAACCCGCCGGCTTCAGCGCCGTCAAAGTTGTTATCGTCTGCCCTTAAACAACCTTTAGAATTTTTTTAGGACCAGGCGGGATTTTTTTCCTTCAACCTGTCACGCTTACCTTTATCGCCATCAGCCGCCACTTCTTTAGTCTTTATTCACCGCTTTTCTAGCGACAGAAATACCCCCCTCTCTGTGCGCTATTCGCGTTATCACACGTGCATCAATAACTTTAAACTTTTCTCATTCGCCGCCGATAACCCCGGTATTCATTCTCCGTGTCGACATGATAAGGAAACAAGCATGGCAAGCATCTCTACCCTGGGTGTCGGTTCAGGCCTGGACTTAAGCAGTATTCTTGACAGTATGCAGACGGCAGAAAAAGCCGCTCTAAAACCTATTTCTGCCCAGCAAAGCTCTTTTACTGCAAAGCTGAGTGCCTATTCCACGTTGAAAAGTGCCCTGACGACCTTTCAGACGGCCAATACCAAGCTCAATAGTGCGGACCTGTTCACCGCAACAACGGCGACCAGCAGCTCCAGCGCCTTTAACGCCACGACCTCTGGCAGCACTGTGGCCGGTAAATACAGCATTAGCGTGTCGCATCTGGCGCAGGCGCAAACGCTGACGTCAGATATCGTAAAAAGCAACAGCACTGCACTGGGTGACAGCGCAGCCAGCAGTCGCACCATGAGCATTACGTTAAAAGACGGTTCCAGCAAAGACATTACTCTGTCCAGTGAACAAACATCGCTAACCGGGATGCGCGATGCCATTAACGGCGCAGACGCCGGGGTGACCGCCAGCATTATTAAGGTTTCAGACGGCAGCTATCGTCTCTCCATTACCTCAAGCGAAACGGGATCAGCTAACGCTGTCAGTACGATTAAGGTGACAGGCGATGATACGCTGCAAGGCATTGTTGGCTACGACGCCAGCACCAGCAGTAATGGAATGACCGAAAGCGTCGCTGCGCAAAATGCGAAGCTAACGGTCAACAACGTTGATGTTGAGAGCAGCAGTAACACCATTAGCGATGCGCTGGAAGGCATTACCCTCAACCTGAACGATACGACCACTGGCAACCAGACGCTGACAATCACGAACGACACTTCAAAAGCGAAAACGGCGATAACCGACTGGGTGTCTGCTTACAATACGTTGCAGGACACCTTTTCGAGCCTGACGAAATATACCGCTGTTGATGTAGGCTCAGATTCGCAGAGTAGCAGCAATGGCGCCCTTCTCGGCGACAGCACGCTGCGCACCATCCAGAGCCAGCTAAAAAGCATGCTGACTAACACCGCCAGCTCTTCAACCTTTAAAACGCTGGCACAGATAGGGGTCACCTCCGATCCCACCACGGGCGAGCTGGAGCTGGATGCTGACAAGCTCAGCAGCAGCCTGACATCCAACATGTCCGGCGTAAAAGAGATGATTATTGGCGACGGCAAAACCACCGGGATTGCGACCAGGGTTGCCAGCAACCTGACCAGCTGGCTCTCCAGCACCGGCATCGTCCAGTCGGCCACCGACGGCGTGAGCAAAACGCTGAATAATCTCACCGATCAGTACAACAAGGTGAACGATCGCATTAATAATACGATTGCGCGCCTCAAAACCCAGTTTACGCAGCTGGATGTGGTGATGAGCTCACTTAACCAGACCAGCAGCTACCTGACACAGCAGTTTGAGTCGTCAAGCAGCTCCAGCTCCAAAAACTGATTTTAATAAGGAGTGATGATGTATACCGCAAACGGTACCCAGGCTTACGCGAAGATCGGCGTTGAAAGCGCCGTGATGAGCGCCAGCCAGCAGCAGCTTATCAATATGCTGTTTGATGGTGCGCTCAGTGCGCTGATTCGTGCCCGTCTTTTTATGCAGGACGGCAATATTGAGGGCAAGGGCCTTTCCCTGTCTAAAGCCATTAACATAATCGAAAACGGGCTCAAGCAGGGTCTCAATGAAGAGAGCGGCGATGAGCTCACCACCAACCTGCTATCGCTTTACGCCTACATGGTGCGGCGGCTTCTGCAGGCAAATATTCGTAATGACGTGGAGGCCATTGTTGAGGTCGAAGCGCTACTGCGCAATATTGCTGATGCCTGGAAAGAAGTGGCTTCGCCTCAACAACTGATTCAGGACGCCGTTTAATGATACTTGCACCGCAGCTGATTGCCATTTACCAGCAGTTACTCGATCTCAGCCAGCAAATGCTGCGTCTCGCCACTCAGGGCGAGTGGGATGATTTGATCAAAAAGGAAGTGGATTACGTCAGCGCGGTGCAACGGCTGGCGCGAACAACCGAAGCCGCCTCACCTTCCGCGCAGGCACAGGAGCAATTGCGTCCCGTGCTGCGCCATATTCTTGATAATGAAGGTGAAGTGAAGCGCCTGCTACAGGAGCGCATGAACGAGCTGGCTACGCTGGTTAACCAGAATACGCGCCAGCAATCAGTGCTCAGCGCCTATGGTAAACAAGGCAGCGTGATGGTACCCATGGAAAACTCACCACTTCCCTGATCCTGAAACGCACCGCGTCAGTGAAAATAATTTTTCTGCCGGTGCGTCTTTTTTCTACCGTGCTCCATACTTGCTTTTCCTTACCGCTGGAGCGCAGCAGATGCAAAATCCAACTTTATTGCAATTCTTTCACTGGTATTACCCGGACGGCGGCAAACTCTGGCCTGAAGTGGCAGAAAAAGCGGCCTGGCTGAGTGAAATTGGCATTACGATGGCCTGGCTCCCCCCTGCCTATA
Organism: Pantoea sp. KPR_PJ; assembly: GCF_041386365.1. Taxonomy (NCBI): domain Bacteria; kingdom Pseudomonadati; phylum Pseudomonadota; class Gammaproteobacteria; order Enterobacterales; family Erwiniaceae; genus Pantoea; species Pantoea sp. KPR_PJ. The sequence continues at coordinate 147,938 of NZ_JABMIK010000002.1, forward strand.
AAGGCGAATCGGGCGGCTATTCCGTCGGTTATGACAGCTATGATCTCTTTGACCTGGGAGAGTTTGACCAGAAAGGGAGTGTCGCCACCAAATATGGTGATAAACAGCAGCTTCTGGCAGCCGCGGATGCCCTGCGCAGCCATAATCTGGGTCTGCTACTGGATGTGGTGGTAAACCATAAAATGGGCGCAGATGAGAAAGAGCATATCCGCGTTAACCGCGTTAATCCTGACAACCGGGATGAGATAAGCGAAGAGGTCATCGAGTGTGAAGCCTGGACGCGCTTCCGTTTTCCCGCGCGCGCGGGCGAATACTCAAAATTTATCTGGGACTATAAATGCTTTAGCGGCGTTGACCATATCGAAAACCCGGATGAAAACGGCGTCTTCAAAATTGTGAATGATTACACTGCCGATGGCTGGAACGATCAGGTCGACAGTGAGCTGGGTAACTTCGACTACCTGATGGGCGCGAATATCGACTTTCGCAACAATGCCGTGCGCGAAGAGTTAAAATACTGGGCGCGCTGGGTTCGGGAACAGGTGCCCTGCACCGGCTTTCGCCTTGATGCAGTAAAACATATCCCGGCCTGGTTCTATAAAGAGTGGATCGACCATATTCAGGAGGTCGCTGACGAACCGATGTTTATCGTCGCCGAATACTGGTCGTTCGAGACCGACAAACTGCTGGAGTATATCCAGCAGGTCGACGGCAAAACCATGCTATTCGACGCGCCCTTGCATATGAACTTTCATCAGGCGTCAACCCAGGGCAGCGACTACGATCTCAGCCAGATCTTCGCTAACTCACTGGTACAGGCCGATCCCTGGCACGCCGTCACTATCGTTGCCAACCACGATACCCAGCCGCTACAGTCGCTGGAAGCGCCAGTCGAAGCCTGGTTCAAACCGCTCGCCTATGCGCTGATTCTGCTGCGCGAACAAGGCATCCCGACAGTATTTTATCCCGATCTGTTTGGGGCAAGCTATGAAGACGAAGGGGGTGACGGCGAGACACACCGCGTAGAGATGCCTGCTATCGCAGAGCTGGAGCCGTTGATTCGCGCACGTCAGTCTTACGGCTGGGGGGCGCAAACAGACTATTTCGATCATCCCAACTGTGTGGCATTCAGCCGCAGCGGCACCGCTGAGCAGCCCGGCTGCATCGTCATCATGTCAAACGGTGAGGAAGGTGAGAAAAGCGTGGCGATGGGCGAAGGCTTCGCGGGTAAAGCATGGCGCGACTATCTGGGCCACCGCGATGAAACGCTGACCGCAGATGACCAGGGCACGGTAACGGTGCGCTGCAACGGCGGCAGCGTTAGCGTCTGGGTCATCGCTGAGTAATGCGTAACGCCTTATTCCATCATCGCTGGTGGAATAAGGCATAAAGATTACTGCTTTTCTTCGTTCGCCCGGGTAATGGCGGACTTCAGGATTTCCGGCTCAATATTTTGAATAACGGCTGCGTTTGGCTGCTTCGTCACTTCCTCCAGCGCCTGCTGGCACTCCACCGTCGGACGTTCAACTTTGCGCAGCGTCAGACCGTCGTAGTGCAGCTCACCTTCATCCAGTTCCAGCGGCATCACGCGCGACTGACGATTAACGTTAACGTAGTCGCCACCAAGCAGCGTGAGTTTGCCCGGTTTGGCAATGACACGCATCCACTGGCGACAATCAAGCGTGCTGCCGTCAGCGTTAACGATCAGGCTCCCCAGCGCTTTATCGCTGCGTAATCCACTTTGTGGCCCCACCGTTTGCCAGTTACCCTGCAGGCTGGCGGGTGCTGGCGTTTGCACCGCATCCTGATAACTGTTGATTTGCGCACAGCCAGCCAGCGCCAGCGTGACCATCAGCATCCACTTTTTCATCTTTAATCCCTGAGATCGGTTCAATGGCGGCTAAGTTATAATTTTTCGCCTGCTTTCCGCAAGCTATCTCCGTCTGCGTTCGCGTTCCGTCCCCCATTTTTTTCCTCTTCACATGCCGGACAGAGATCCCTGACAAGGCCAGGGCGGTAAGTTACACTGGCGCGCTGCACCACTGCACTGATTCAGGAAACGTTATGAAAACGCCAGAAGCTTATTACGCGCAGGCGCGCGACATGTTTTTTACCGCCCATGCTGATTTCCAGGCCGCACTTGATGAGCTGACCGAAAGCGACGCCCGTCACGCCAATATGTCATTGCGTCAGCTGCGTGAATGGCACGCTGAACGCATTTATGCGGCCTTTCTGCGTCAGAAAAACCTCGACGGGATGATTTTCTCTATCCAGCTGGCAGAGCCTGACAAAGCCGTTGCCGCCGAAGCCATTGAAAATTACCTAAAATCTCATGCCGAGTCGCTGGGAATGACCTGGGAAGAGTTCTGCATCAAGAATGAACTTTGAGCGGCAAAATGTGAGCACACCTCCAACCAGTGAAATAAATCAGGATAAAATTGTACAACACACGAATAGTTGTATAACTTTAACCTACGACTTTGGTCGTGATTGTCCTTGAACGAATGGTGCGCTTGCACCGCCTCTGGAGGTGTTTGCTGGATTTCCACCTCCAGAGGTTTAATTTTTTCTACGTTATCATTCCCTTACTCCAGATCACCTCTTCCTGCCGTCCGATTTCCTCTTTCAGCATGACTTTGCGTCTTTCGCCGAAAAAAAAGCGTTTGCCCGCGTTGAGGTACTTGTCACTGGTTGTATTTACAGTATGATGTGCCAGCGAACTTCTTCCCTGTATGGAATAACAGTATGTTTGTGGAATTGATTTACGATAAGCGTAATGTCGCCGGCCTGCCTGGCGCGCGCGAAATGATTTTACGTGAGCTGGAAAAACGCGTGCAGCGGGTCTTTCCGGACATTGAGGTGCGTGTTAAGCCCATGGAGCGTAACGCTATCGAAACCGATATGAGCAAGAATGAAAAAGCGACGCTGGCACGCATCATTGAAGAGATGTTTGAAGAAGCAGAAATGTGGCTGGTGGCCGACTGATGCGACGGCCACCGGATGGAGCAGGATTACTTTTCCTGCTCGCTGTGGTTGATGGCAATTTCCATATCCTGGATCGCGGACTCTAAATCTTCCAGCAGCGTGCCCTGTTTGTTGAGCAGTGCGTCAATGCGTCCGGCAAACTCTTCATCTTTATATTCGCCAGCATCAAACGCGAGCCAGTGACTGGAGAGCGTTTCAGTATTGGTCTGCGCATAGTGGCGCATCTCTTTCAGCTGCGAGGTGACATCGCGCAGGTAGTCAGTTTTGCTTTTCGTTTCGACTGAATCACTCATACTGTTTTCCTTTTGCTGTTTTAACCAATGAATATCTCGCGTGAATGATTAAAGATAGTCGCTTATAACGAAGCCGCACCAGGAATATTCGGAAGTGTTACACGCTGATGCCCCGCATCAGACCGTAATAAAGAAGGAGACGTCCTGTCTCCTGTCTGGCTACTGCACCTTTCAGCGCAATTACAGATATTTGCGTGCCAGGGTGAACAGCTCGTCCCGGGCGGCATCACCGAGATGCTTAATGCCCTGCTGCACGAAATCAAACGCGGTTCTGAAATCTTTTACACCTGCGCTAAGGTCGTTTTGCACGCTTTGCGCCTCAGGCTGGGCTGCGGGTTCAGGTGCTTCACTTATAGATGCAGCGACTGGTGCCTCGCTTGCAGACTCAGCGACTGGTGCCTCGCTTGCAGACTCAGCGACTGATGCCTCGCTTGCAGACTCAGCGACTGGTGCCTCGCTTGCAGATACAGCGACTGGTGCCTCGCTTGCAGACTCAGCGACTGGCGCCTCGCTTGCAGACTCAGCGACTGGTGCCTCACTCGCAGACTCAGCGACTGATGCCTCGCTTGCAGACTCAGCGACTGGTGCCTCGCTTGCAGACTCAGCGACTGGTGCTCCACTGGCAGATGCAGCGACTGGTGGCTCACTTGCAGGCGCAGACAGCGGTGCGGGCGGCTCGTCAGCATTGCTGACCGAACTGGCCCCCCCGGCAGGGGCATCCGCCAGGGATGCCTGCGCCTCGGGCTGCGCCGGGGCTGCGGACGGTATCTCGGCCTGCACCCCGGTTTCAGCAGGCTGCTCTGCCGCCGACGCATCGCTCCCGGCAGGCTGCTGCGCATCAGGGCGATCGTCCCCGGCCTGAGCAACAGGCGGCACCTCTTCGGGAGTCTCAGAAGCAGACGGCGGTGGCATGTGCTGCGCCGTTGCATCTGCTGCCACATGCGTCTCTCCTGGCGTTTCCTCTGACGTTGCGGGTGCCACTGTCGAGGGCGAAGATAAGCGCTGCAGCTGCGGATCGGTCGGTACATTGCTGTCCGGTATAGCAAATTGCGGTAGCGCGGCGTCACCAGTCTGAGCGGTTGCGTTAATCATGCTGGTATCAGTCATAGCAGACTCCTTAGTGATGATAAACGATCGGAGGGCGTGATAGCCTTTCCCAATCAGGTTAAAAATTCGCATAAGGCTCTCCTCTTACTGCTTTACAGGGGGCTCATCCTGTATCACTACCCGCTTCACCTTGTCGGCGGTCTGCTCGGCAGTCCGATCGGGTAAGGCATCCAGCTTGTGCTGTAGCGCAGTGACCTGCTGTGCCAGCTTATCTACCTTGGCTTCACGCCTGGCAGCGGCATCGAGCGAAGCATGACGGATCTCTTCTACGCGGCGATTAGCAGCGCTATTTACGTAGAGGAACAAAATGGTCATCAGAATGCAGAGCAGTGACATGCCCAGCATCAACACGCCCAGCATCACTTTGCGTTTATGTCTCAACGGTCTGACTTCACTGTGAATCTCTGCCATCGCTGCGATCCTCCAAAGTAGTAATCAGTTTGTCGATTTCGTTGCGAAATTTGCTGTTATGGTCGGCGTCAGTCATCACCACCAGAATGCCGAGCGCGTTTTTGATTAAGCGCAGATCGGTTTCCAGAGTGGATATCCGGCGCAGATTGGCGTCATGGCGCGTGCGCAGATCATCATTTTCCTGTCGGAGCAAGGCATTACTCTCTTTCAGCAACAAGACCTGCTCTTTATAACTGGTTATGATTTCACCACCTGCGCGATTGCTGGTAACAATTGACGCGATACCTGCAATCAGCGGCTTCCAGAAAAGCGCGGCAGCGCCGCCGCCAAGCACTAACGCGCCAACACTGGTAATCAAACTACTCTCCATGCCTCACCTCGTAGCCTCAGGGGTAATCGCTGTTGACGACAGGCGTAAAACGCTAAGCGCCTTCCTCGCCGAAACTTAAGATTGCTTAAATTAACAGCTTAAGTATACTTAAGTCTGGCTCTCAGGAGATGTCAAGACAATGCAAAAAGAATCCACGGGTGAACGCATCCGCCTTCGCCGTAAATCACTGAATCTCACTCAAAAAGCAGTGGCCGAAAAAATTTCGGTCTCCCATGTTGCAATATCTCAATGGGAAAAAGAGGAGACGCTGCCGCGCGGTGAAAATCTGCTGCGACTGGCGGAAGCGTTAGGTTGCGCACCGGCATGGCTTGTTGACGGTGAAGGACCGATTTTAACTGTACACAGCCAGGCACAGGCAGGCATGCCGGTGCTGGCGAGAGAACAACTGTCTGGCTGGCTGGCGGATGCCTCGCAGATTGAGATTGCTGAACGCGTGCAGACCGAGCAGCCCTGCTCTGCCACCAGCTTTGCGTTCAGGCTCTGGGATAATGCGCTGTCGCCACAGTGTTTGCGAGGTGATTTGCTGATTATCGATCCCGACCTGTCACCGCTGCCAGGCGATCTGGTACTGGCATTGATGGAGGGTGAGGATTTTATCATGCGTAAATACCGCGCACGCGGTATTGACCGTTTTGAGCTTGTCCCGCTCAATGAAGACTATCCGCTGCTCTGTTCGTCGCAGCAGACGCTGGCAATTAAGGGCGTGCTTATTGAATGGCGCCGCTATCGTGATGCAACGAAGCAGTGACAGTTAGGGATTTACTTATTGTTCCTGCGGTTGTCAGCTAAACAGTCGGGTCTTGATCAACCTGTGGGTTATTCCACGTAACGATTTTCACCCGCCATGTGCGGGTCTTTTATTGCGTAATAAGAATTTCCTGTGACCCACAGCTATTTATTCATTCCCATGTAACCAGTCGAGTGAGACTATGACCCTGCGCTTTGCGCATACCCAATACGTAATGTGTACGAGAGTTCTGCTTTAACGAACTTGCCCGCTTTCGGCGGGCAATTTTTTAGCGAAAATGCCAGAGTAAAGCCGTCCGCAGACGGCTTTGACGCTAAGGATTCGGATCGTCATCCTCCGGGAACTCCGCGTCTTCGGGCAGATCCTCTTCATCCTCACCGGGAATGTCCTCTACGCTGCCTGGCACCTGACCGTCATCTGGAATCGGATCGATATCATCGGGACGTTCTGACATATACACCTCCGTTTACCCCATTTGGGTACATAACCAGTTTAGCGCAGTGCCTGTTGATATCGGTCCATGAATGGTTGAAACGTGAGCAAAGCGCGAAAGTGCAAAGATTGTAACGTTGCCGTTTGGCTTATCAGACAAGGCCTGTTCTGACGCAAGCCTTTATTTACGTCAGTAAATGTAGAGTTTTATTGACAGATCGCGGATTAGCTTCTTGAATTAAATAAAAGCAAACCTGACGTAATAATATAAGGAATATGATTATGACTGAACTGTTACATATTATCTCGGTAAGTGCGATTGTGGCTGGCATCTATTTGATTGAGTAGATAAACAATAACCAGAAGCATACGTCTCACGTTAATTCACCAGGTAATGGATTTATTTCCTGAAAGGGTAGCGTTAGCTGTTCATTAGCCATCGTCACTGAATGTTATTAGTACAAAATCAGGGGAGCCGCCTGTATTGCACCGGCCCACCCTGTCTGTTCAGAGATTAGTGGTGCAACATTTCGTCAACGACCTGCTCTTGCGTCAGCTGATAAGGATAATAGGTCGGCCAGTTATCCATCTCTTTTAACAATGCCTGTTGCGAGATATTGCCGGTGAAAATGTGGAAGTGGCTCGATTTACGCGGAGCGATAATATGGTCGCTGAACTGCACATATTTTGGGGCTTTGCTGCTGGCGTCACGGCACTCAAACAGATAGCGCACCCCTTTTTTGCCGGATGTATAATTTAAAATCTGGTGTCCTGCATAATTGTAGTGGCATGATGCCATGCTACTGCCCCGATAAAATGTAATCACGCCATTTTCAATTTCCAGCCGATTTATCTCTGTCGCATAACCCTTGCGATAATACTCTTTGATCTGCTGGACCGTCTTATGCCCGTCTCTCGCAGCTTTTTTCTGAAAGACAGGGTCAAGCTTGCCTTGCTGAAGTAAAGGGTAAACGGATTCCCATACGCCATCCCAGTCAGCAAGGGTACGATCCTTGACGTTCATATCATCAAATACGCCTTCTGCCGCCTTTTGCTCAATTTCTGACAAAGCAGGACCATGCGAATGGTGCCCATGTGCCATTACCTGGCCGCAGCACGCCATCACACTCAGAGCCAGTAACATCTTTCTTGTCGTCAACATCTTACCCTCCATGAAAACAGGCGGAAAATGTTATGATATAACATTTCTTATTGCAAGATGTGTGCGACAACCTCTTACGGTGTAAAGCGCTCAGACAGCGTTATTTCGCTGGCTGTGAGAGAGCACATTTTACGTTGCGTAATGCTTCAAGCTGCGAGAGGCGTGATTTCGCTTTCTCGCTGGCATTATGCCTGGCCAGGCCATTGCCAATACCAAAATCGCCCAAAAATCCCATTACGGTGCGGTAGTCAAAGCGACTGGTTTGTTTGATCTCCTGTTGAATAGCATGTGTTCTGGCGATCTCAAAATTAAGCGCCTGGCAGTTAAGGGTGACCGCCTCTTCGTTAGTGACTTCGGGTGCTTGTGGATACTGTTTGGTAGCGCATGCTGTCAAGCAAAGTGAAATTGCTGTCAATTTGCAGGCATTAGAAAAAGCACAAGGAATTGTAAGAAAACGGATTGTTAACATCAGGTTGAGAGATCCATAATTTTTGCCCAGCATCCAAAAGTAAGCTAGCTTGCATCTGCAGATTAATGTGAAGTAAACATTGGCCCTACTATAGTTCCTGCTCAAAACTGTCAATGGCATGAAAAGAGGTTGCTTTTAAGCTCAATTTCTCTTATCCAACTGAGTTGCCTTACTGAAAATTATTGTAAACAATCTTATTTATACAAGTCTAATTACATTCCAGGGATCACCTGCAATTTATAATAAAATTAAGTCACTATAAAATGAAATTTTAAAAAAACGCTCCACCAAAATTGTGATTAACACAACCATTCTTTTCTAATTTACTAATTAGAAAAGCAGAAAAAGCATTGATATCTTAACAAATACACTTACTAAAATAGTTTATCACTTCAGGTGCCTTTTTTACGATAACTCACTGTATGAAAATAGAAATTTAGTAAGAGATGGGATTTTACAAGTAGAAGGTTTCATTTCGGAGCAATAATGACGTGTACAGTAATTGCCTGAAAGGGTGCTTAACGCCCATGAGAAGAGATTAAAAATTAAGATGCTGCCTTATCAAAAAATAAACTAACAGCTTTTTAAATAAACATGATACTTTTGGGAAATCCGGAATTAAAAATTAGATTCCTTTAGATTGTCGCTTTCCAGATCATTTAACAAACAATCTTGTGCCTGCTCTAATAAAAACAGTGAAATTTTAATCACTGCATGTGTTGCAATCGATTATTTTAACAAATTACTTTTATTAGAGCGAGGGAGAAACTTTAGGAAGTTCTAATGGTAAATGCAGACCGAAAATCCTGATTCTGTAGCGCCTTTTTGGGAGAACAAAAAACTTAACTCTATCCTGTGCAGCCCGGAAAGCATCCCATCATTCTTTGAGGCTATTTTTTGGAATTGAACGAGTTTCTCTTAGAAGATGGCTGACTAAATCATCGAGAACAGGCGAGGCGACATGACTTTGTTGTCGAGATTTTGCTACCTCTATAGCTGCACGAACAGAAGCAATGCTATTCCGTTGGATAGCATAATCTTGTGAAGGCATTGTCCCGTGAAACCAGAATTGAACGTTCATTACATGTCCTTTTTGTAAATTTCCCTTACATATTACACATAAGAACATTCCGATTGAAGTGAATTTTTTTCACGCCTGACTAATTCTTAATCTGAAGTTGCTAAATGTGATCGGCGACGGAGATGCTATCAATCATGATATAATTATAAAAATAAACTATTACTGACACAACTAAACCGCAAAGTTACTATAAGAGTTGTGCAACATAACGATGTGTTATTAACTGTCAGATATGAACTGATATTTTACATGGTGAGCTTAATCCTTGTTAAAGATGAGCCGCTTATAATTGGTTATGACAAAGATAGAGCAGCGTGTCGTTGCCACGGTTAATCTCGTGGGCAGCCTCGTTATAACGCTCTTGCAGCTCATCTACTGTCACGCCGCTCATCGAAGTCCGATTGTTGAAATCGACCTCTTTGTCAAAGCTAATGTTCTACTGACGAGCTGCGTTCTTCAGGGATGATTCGCCAGTCCACATTCGACCTTCTCAAGGCTGACGCAGGCTTATATCCCGAATCAAGGAAACCGATAGCATCATCCGACATATCGCCGATAGTCAGCACACGGTCGTTGTGCAGATCGTTGAATATCAGCTCATCTTTAAAACCGTATTCGCACCATGTGCGCTCATGTTTCGCATTCAGCCTTATGCCGAGATTAAATGCCATGGCGCTCGCACAGACAAACCTGCTGTCATTCAGCGCGTGATTGACGGCGAGCGTCAGTTTGTCAGTCATAGTTTGTTCGTAGCTGGGATCCAGGTAATAAAAAAGGCTACGCTAGCAGCCTTTAGTTTTCTTATTAGAAAATGAATTTTAATGTAAGGATCCTGTCGCAAAAGACTATGAGACCCTCAGCATTTAATTTTCCATCCAAATAAAGCCGGTGGTTTTCCAGGATACACGTCCAATACAAGACCACGGTTTTATTAGCATGCAGCAAATCTTCCGTCATAATCCATACATTATTACCTCCAGAAAGTAAATTATTGCGTTTTATTTCATTATCTTTGTATTCTTTACGCAACTCTTCTGAGGCTAATCTGCCAGGCGACTGTAATAAAAGATATTTATAGTCAGAAATCGATAGTTTGAAAGCCATTTTAGCTTTTAATTCATCCTGCTTTTTCCACCTAAACACTGCCCATACAGCGATAATTGCAGCCGCAGCAGGAGCAATAGCAGAGGCAGCTGACCAAAATGTTGACCAACTTATATCACACATAAAATATCCTTTTACTCAAAAAGGCTATGTTACGCTATCAATTAAGTATGTTCTTTATCGATTTCTTTGCAGACGCTTGGGGATCAGTATTCCTATCGTCTGAAGTTTGCGCTTAATGTGCCCATTAAGAACATAGCGGATGCCCTCCCAGCAGTGCTCATCACCATAAGCCAGCTTAGGCAGTACCTCACCAGTAAAGCGATCAGTTTTGTATAACCCTATACGGACATCACGCGCAACGTTCTAGCATCGTGGGTGGATAATGATCTCATCAACGCCGCAAAGGTGGGCAATGCCATCCTTAATGCTGCCCTGCCACCTCTCAGCAGTTGAGATGTTGAAGCCCTGCAGTGAGATAGCTGATCGTTTCAAATCGTGCAGAGCCTGCTTTAGTAGGCCATTCACGAGAGCCGGGTATTGTGTCGTAAAGCGCTTATCAGTGATGCTGCCGTCGCGTTCTGGGTTCCATGTTGCCCATATTTCAGAGTCATCCTCTCCGACAGTTGGGTCAAGCTTTTGCCATGCGATTTCACTGACAGTCTCGGCCTCATCAACCGAGCCCTGCAAGATGCGTGCTTTCGACTTTATACTGTCGAGATTATGCCGCAGTCCTGCAAAGGCGTACGTCACCAATTTGTCGATAGCGCGGATGTAATTCTCGCCCGTATCAAAGTTGGAAGCCAGCCACGGCACTAACAGGATTGCCTGCTTAACCTCCTGCATGCTCGATGCTTCAAGCAAGTTCATAGATGCACGCGCGCAGAAAATTACGCCGCTCTCCCCATTCATCATCGCCTGATATGCCTCAGGAGTGTTATCAGGGCAAAAGCGCGCGTTTTGGCGCTGTCTCATCCGCCATATAAGCAACGGCAGCGTTTGTGTGAAGAGGTGAAAAGTGGAGCAAGCCTGGCTGATATGGGAAGTTGACAGCTTCACTTATGGTTTTGGCTCAACAGAGAGAAGCTGAATTGTCGTCGGCTTAGTTGCCATGCTGCTATCAGATGATTTGTGATCGATTTCCTGACTGACTTTGTCGCCGTATTTCTCCGGGTTCATGCGGGCTAATGCCCACTTGCGCGTATCGATGCGCAGCCGTGCTTTACCTACTGCAGCGGCCTCTTCGGCAACACTGTCGGCTGTGTCGAATATCTCCTCGAAAATTGCCTCAGTGCGCGTCTCGGTTGCTTTCGCGTATGGGTCGTAAAACTCGTCATGTTGAGTCAGCCAGCGTTATACGGTGGCCTTGTTCGGCATATCCTGGCGCTCACAAACTTTACGCAGGCTGTCACCATCGGCAAGCAGTGAACAGATGTCAGCAGCTACCTTTGGTAGATAATCAGAAGAACGACCATTTTCAGCTTAGGTCGCCATGCGCTCTCACCTCTCTTGCAAGAGACAAAAAATCTCCACAGGTATTAACCACTACAAGAGAAGCGACACATTTCCGTGTTGCCCATTGTTAAACTAACCCTTAAGGAGAACATTGTGAAATTAGAAATGAAACTGGCATTGATTGATTCGGCTAACGCCTTTGCACCAACCATCCAGGAAATTATTATTTGGCTTCTACGTCGCTAACCGGCAGATGCTCCATCATCAGCACATCATCCGGCACGAGGTATACCCATGTCCCCTCTTCCTGAGCAGTACTTATGAAGCTGCCTGGGTCCTCAAGCATGACTCATCCCTCTCTGGATCTGTTGCATATAAGCCATTAAGATAATCCAGGACTTTTACTAAAGGAATGATATGAAGCATTTGTTCATCATCTTAGGCGCATTCGCATTGAGCGCTTGTTCCAACACCCCTGTTCCAACAAACCAGGCAAATGAAGTAACAGGCTCTAAGCTATTAACCACCATATATTCATCCCCAACTGACAATACAGGCACGCTTATAGTCAAGCGTGATTCTGGAAAAATGGGGAGCTTGTGTACTGTTCACGTATTTATTGACGGCATCCCGCTGGCTAACCTTGAGTCAGAAGAAAAAGTAACTTTCCACTTGTCTCCTGGTAACCATATCCTTAGCGCAAACCCCAAAGGTGCTTGCCCCGGCGGTCTTAGTGAGCTAACTACGGATGTGACTGCCAAGAAAACGCAGGTTTTTAGGGCTAGCTTTGCAAGCGCTGGTGATTTTAGTTTATCGCCCACAGCCTTCTAATGTACTTCGTCAGCGAGATGACTCTGCCAGCCTTAATTTGCCGCTCGCTCAGTGATGCCAACATAACTTACGCCATGCTTCTCAAATACAGTGCGTATGGAAAAGGAACCAGCCTGGGAAGCCAATGTGATGGCCTCTCAGTCTGGTTTTGCCATAGTTACTCTAAGAAAAACCGCCCAGAGGTGGTTAATGTGAATTTACAGACCAATCAATGGCATTTCAGGCAGATCGCTTTTAAAGCCCTGGGCTGTTTTATGATCCACCACAATGGTTACCTGGATAAAATTACACTCATGAAAAGTGCAGTTAATGAATTTTAATACTCCATTCAAATGCACGCCCTTGATATTCTGCGGTAGAGCGACCAACTCTCCACAATAATTAAAGCTGGAATTTGATATACCTCCTGAACCGCCAACCATGATAGCCATCGGTCCTACAAGCGTGCATCTTCTAAAAGTCTTATGCATTTGATTATCATTACATGGCAACCTTAGCTCTTCAAGATTTATGACCTTTCCTTCAAAATTTTCAGCCAGAGGATTAACTTTATCTGATGATACTGTCAATTTAGAGAAGTATTCTTCTTTTGCTTTTTTTGACAACGTGCTTTGATGCAAAAGTCTCAGGACGTAGAAGAGGGTTACTATAAACATAAATATTATCAAATATCCTAAAACGCCTGACCTGGCTAAATAAGGTTGAGCTTTTGATAACCAAACCGTCACTGTTGTACCGCTTACAACAGCCACTAGCGTAAAAATCTTTTCCAAAATTGAATAAGTTGAATCAAATTTCTTTAAACCGCCACTCAAAGAGTTCCTCATCTTTTCTCCCTATACGCTGCTTTTTAATTTGACAATTTTTACCCTGGCCAGATGGAGTATGGAAAGCACTTTTTATTGAATAGAAAGATGCAAGCTTTTACGGCGTGGAAAATCTGCGTTTTGGCCTGGGAGGATACAGACCCAGAAGCGAAGACAATAACCGTTTCGCGAAACCTGACGCCGCAGGGTCTGTTCACCCCGCCGAAAACGGAAGCGGGCAACAGGGCAATAAGCATGATCGATGCAGCTGCAAAGATTCTCCGCAATCAGCGTGAGCTGACCAGAATGTATCCTCAGACACCCTTCACTTTTCATACAAGGGAGTATGGTGAGCGGATCGAGGACCAGAAAACATTCGTCTTCAACGCCAGCCTGGATTCAGTAAACGGAAGGTCAGGCGCTTACTATTCAGCAGAATCGCTAGGTCAGACAGGGAACAGTGCATTAAGGCGTGCAGGCCTTCGTCACCGAAAAGCATATCAGTCGAGGCATACGTTCGCATGCCAGGCGTTGTCGGCAGGCGTATACCCGAACGACGTTGCCGCGCAAAGGGGTCATTCAGATGCGCAGATGGTGTATCAGGTATACGGATCCTGGATGAAGGAAAATGATGAAGCACAAAGGAGCCTGCTCAACGAGAAACTGAACGAGTTTGTGCCATCCCTGCCCTGCACCAAGATCCCCTCCAGCCAGCCCCCCCGTAGCCTGCTCAGGTCGGCGCGGTATGCCTCTGCCCCGTCACCGGGGCTTTTTTATGTAATTTTTCTTAATTTATTGCGAATTTATGTATGCTCGCTTAACATCTCGGCATATCAGATTGCATAAAAGCGTCAAGTTATATGCATAAAATATTTTTCCTGAGGACATCTCATTGAATGACGTAAAAAAGCTGGATGCGCTAACTTCACTGCGCTTCTTTGCTGCCGCTATGATAGTGATTGGACACTCCCATCCTCTCTTCGGATCGCTGGGTATCGCTACTCACTACTCCCTGTCTCAGGGTGTATCCTTTTTCTTTACTCTCAGCGGATTTATCCTCGCATATAACTACAAATCACTGCCTGACTTTCAGTCTGCGAAGCGCTTCCTCGTAAATAGATTTGCACGAATCTGGCCCTTGCATTTTGTGACCATGCTAATATGGATAGCGCTAATCACTCCTTCAATGACCCATGAATTTGCAAATACAAATGATGGAATTCACAAGCTAATTTTAAACTTATTTTTGATTCAGTCATGGTCATTTACAGCACCAAACGTTTTATCTTTTAACGGTGTTGCGTGGAGTATATCTACCGAGGCATTTTTCTACGTTACGCTATGTTTCATTTTGATGAACAAAAAAGTGAACATGCCGTTCGCAATCATTATTTTTTCCTTTGTTGCTTATTCATTCATTTTTATATCTACCAAGGCTGGAATTTCGAATGACGATGGCGGGCCAGGTATCACTATGTTCGGCGCGTTATATGCAAACCCTCTAGTTAGGATTATTGAATTTCTTTTCGGCGTTCTTTGCTTTAGCATTTACCAGTCGTTAAGCAAAAGGCTGGACCAGATTCCTTCAATCATCTGGTTCGCTATAGAAATCCTGATGTTCGCGTTAATCATCAGATTACTTCAGGAAGTTGCTGCCCCAACCAAAATCTATAATAGCTGGGGTCCGGGTGCCGCCTACTACGTTTATAAAGAAGGTATCTGGCTTTTTTGGGGCGCTCTTATCATCATTTTCTCTAAAAGCACTGGCCTAATCTCTAAGCTGCTTTCCTTCAGGCCTATTGTGTTTCTTGGAGAAGCAAGCTTTGCCCTATACCTGTGTCACGCAATCATTATTAATATGGCGTACAAGTATCCGAATTTTTTTAAATCATTCGGAGCGTTTGACGCCCTGGCATTTTGGGCAATCTGTATTGCGTCAGCTTCTGCATTGCATATTTTTGTTGAGAACCCCTGCCGAAAACTAATTGTTGGCAAATTCGGACGTAAATCAAAACCAGTCGAAGTGGCGGGAGGGCGAGTTTAATATGTTTCTTATAAAGTGTCTCGTAAGGCTGGCCGCTGCAATAAGCCTTGTTTATATGATAGGGATGTTTGCGCGTGATGATGTTAAGCAGGGCATGCTCATAACAGAGATAGCGATGATTGCAATCTGGGTAAGCTCAGAAATAAGCTGGAAAAAGAAAGGAAAATGAAAAAGGCCGCGAAAGCGGCCTTTTTACTTTATGGCGTTCTGTAATATCCGCTCACCCTCATAACTACTGGTGCAACAAGGTTAGCCAGTGATCTGGAGTTGTCGAAATTTAGCATTCTGACATTGTTACTATCAGTCTGAATTAAGCCAAGAAGCATTTTACCAGCACCAACATTGTCACCGCTACTTTCTGTTCTGCCGATGATGTTAGCTATTGCTCCAGGTTTTGCAGGATAAGGTATTGTGAATATTGGGTTTCCCGCATTATTAACAGTCGTAATACGGATTGTAGCTTCGAAGAATATCGTATCTCCCTTTTTATTGAAAGTTGCTGTCACACTACCTGTAGGCGTCCCATCCTGACCAGAAAGAACTGGGTTCCAGATTTGAACAATTTCAGGCTTATTGTCATATATATCAACGTTGTAACATGTTGATGCATCATAGGCTGCCGGAATGTTGGTGCCGATATTTTTCGCACCAGCAATGACAAGCTTGCTGTTACCCGTCTTACCTATATACATGGATCGGTTAAGGCTGTTGTCCAGTGGCGCTCCATTAAATACCGGATTTATCACGTGGACATTACCAATCGTGGCGTTAGGATACAGATGGACGCCATCACTGGTGATGTTTCTGAACGTCGCAGACTTAATCATCAAATCAGTGAATGTTGCCGCACCCGCCACGCTTGTATCAAGACACATAACCCCATATTTATCGGAGTTATAAAAATAATCCGAATCCATTTCTAGGTTATACACATTGGCAATCTGCACACAGTTTGCAGGTACGATAAGAGATGGCGTGGCAGGTGCGCCGCTTATCAGACAGCGCCTCTCCTGGGTGGCCCACTCCAACTGCGAACAATGGCGCGGGCGCCGGAACGAGCGGCAGGCAGGGAGGAATGAACCTTCAGTCAGAGGCTCAACTGACAGGATGGCCAACGCCGCAGGTTTCGATGATAACCAATTGCACCAACGTTCAGATGAGCGGAGACGGGCGACAAACACCCAACAAGATAGGATGGGCTGCGTCGTTAGCGGGCTGGCCAACTCCTATGGCGGGGACTCCGGCACAAAACGGCAACAGCGCATCAGGGAATACGGACAGCAGCAGGAAAACAACAGCTCTATGTGGCGCTCAAATTCAGGGATCGGGAATCGACGTGAAAAAACCGATGCCGGAACCTCAGCTTCTAACGGCTTCTGGCGAGATGCTGACTGGCTCTTCTGCAGGGATGGAAAGTGGCGGCCAGTTGAACCCGGCACATTCCCGCTGGTTAATGGCGCTGCCCAAAGAGTGGGACGACTGCGCGCCTACGGGAACACTATCAACACGGAAGTCGCTAAAGGCTTCATAGAGGCATATATGGAGATAGATGATGCGTAACTATCCGATGCCGGTTGTGCCGGCAGAGTTGAGAGAGCCGCGGATCCGCTTCCTGTCCGACCGGGAAGCACGCATTGAATTTTCGCTGGAGATGTACTCGCAACTGCATGACCTGGGTGAAGCTATCGCGCTGGCAGCACTCACATAGGAAGCGGAGGCACCATGCTTATCGGCTTCGTCATCGTAATTGTCTCTGCCCTTCCCGCTCCGGTGTCGGAGCGTATCTACCCAACCATTGAAGCCTGCGAGCAGGTAAAGGCCCGGCTGCATGAGCGCCGGCCCTTGGTGCAATTAGAGTGCGCCGAGGTGCGACGGTAGCTGACTTATTCTTTATTGCGCTTATTTCTTTTTTCAGAATCAAACTGCTCTTTTTTTATTCCAACTTCTCGGCCCCAGATGTAACCAACAAACAAAGCAGCAACCACCATGAACTGTAAGAAGTGATACTCCCAGGTAGATATTCCAATCATAGAATTAGCCTGTAATAGATGATATTTTCAGCAGCACAATATCTAATGATATTATCTAAAGGCATTTTTAATGCCACACAATCTCGCAGCACGCAGTAAAGAAGAGCGCGATAAGGTCAACGTCGATCTGGCCGCATCAGGCGCCGCCTACAAAGAGCGCATGAACATGCCGGTTATCGCTATGGAAGTGGAATTGCAGCAGCCGGAAGAGATGCGGGAATATTTCCGCGAACGGTTGCAGCACTACAGGAACGCCTCGCTGCAGTTCCCGCGCGGCACTGACCCGGTTTATCAGAAAGAGGATAAGGTTTGAGTTGGCATCACGAAGATTATATAGACCTTATCTCAGCAGCAGGAACTTTTGGTGCCGCTGTAATAGCAATGATTTCAGCAATTCAAAGTCATAAAAGCGCGAAAGAATCAAGGCTGCTACAGAAGGACTTAATGGCTCGACAGGAAGAATTGCATAATTTCGAGAGAGAGAAGCATCTTTACGAATTGCTGCAGGCCGATGCGGAAAGAGCTAACGATAATGCGAGGCAAGGATATCCTTCTGAACTTAGTTTTTCTAAAGCATCGAATGTAGCTCATTCTCTGGCTTCTGCCAGAAGCAGAATCTTAGAGGTATCGGCCGATGATAAAAAGCTCACTTCAAAATACATAAGGTACTTCCGCGATCAGCTTACAGAGGAAGTTAATGCCTATATGTCTGACATGGTGCCGGCTTCAATAGACCCGGAAGAGCCAACCATGGAGCAAATAGAGGTAAGTTCATTATGGACGGCAAGTAGAAGATTTTTTGAGTTTAGATATTGTGATGATGAAGACCTTAGTGACGAAGAAGATTAACAGAAACCTGCTCCGGCAGGTTTTTTTACGCCCAAAGGAAACCAAAATGCATATTGAAATCGGTGACAAATACACAATCGAAGGCGGCGCGAACGACTTCATTCTGTACGTGAAAAACGTCGTTAAGCATGGCAAAACAGCCGGGCAGGAAACGCAGCAGCGACTCGGATACTACTCGAAATTAGAGCACCTCATCCGCGCACTGATTAACCACGAAATCCGCACCGGCGAAGCCAAGACCCTGCAGGAAATGCAGGAACAGATTAGTTACATATCTATCTGGTGTGAGAAGGCATTCACGGAGGTGGCAGCATGAACTTTCCAGACCCAGCAGATGAAGCCGCAGAACGCGAGCAGCAGTTGATTGAGATTGTCCTGGCTAACCGGCCCAAGCCCACGATGACCTACACCGGCCTTTGCCATAACGGCGATTGCGGAGAGAAGACCACGAAGGGTTTCTTCTGCTGCAGCGAGTGCCGGGAAGACTATGAGCGCATTGAGCGAGCTAAGCAGCAACGCAAGGTGGCATGACAGCAGTTGCAGAGAACGTGCTAAGGGCCGTAGCGCGTAAGTGCAGGAGCGAAATCATCAGCGCCATAGAAGGCAGGCCCAAGAAAGAGCACGACCGCATCATTACCACCCTTCTCGACAAACACGCAAAATCAATCACCGCCCTGCCGCCTATACGTTTCCAGCAAAGCGCTGGCTTAGCTATTACGTGCGGCAGGTGGATAAGGAGATAAGACAGTGAAAACTGCCTACATAACCAAGTACGCCCTTACCTTCGGAATTTATAGCACCAAGGGCGAAGTAAGTGGCGACATGTTTATTCAGAAAGCCCGAGAGAATGGAAGGCTTGGCCAGTATTTTCATGGCTATGAGTGGCACCTGAGCAAAGAAGAAGCCCTTGCGCATGCAGAGGAGATGAGGATTCGGAAGCTGACATCTCTGGATAAGCAGGCAAAGAAAATTTCTCAACTCAAGTTCGATATCAAGTAACCCCCACCCACCCTATTCACTATCGCGCTCTAACAGGTCAGATCAAATCAGCCTGTTTTTTGGTGATTTCCACACCTATGCGATTGATAAATATAGTTAATCAAGGGTGATCAAAGTGAACATATGCAAGAACGCTTACGACCACCCAACTGTATGTTTTAAAAAGATAATTACCAAAACCTTCCATTTTTACGATCGCGCTCTGCGTGAGGAGTTGGTATGCCTGAAGTTAGCATATTGGATATGTGCTGTGGCTCGCGCATGTTCTGGATGGATAAGCAGGATGACCGCGCGGTGTTTACTGACCGACGCGCTGAGCAGCATGTTTTATGTGACGGACGCACACTGCAGATTAGCCCGGATATCATCGCTGATTTTCGCGCGCTACCGTTCTCTGACAATACCTTCGCTCAGGTCGTGTTTGACCCGCCTCATCTGCAGCACGCAGGTGAAAACAGCTGGATGCGTAAAAAGTACGGCGCTCTGGATAAAACAACGTGGCCAGACGATATACGTGCCGGATTTGCGGAAGCATTCAGGGTATTGCGGCCACACGGCACGCTGATATTTAAATGGAACGAGACGCAGATTCCTGTCAGCAAAGTGATCGCACTTACCGACCAGAAGCCAACCATATGGCAGCGTACTGGCAAAGGCGACAAGACGCACTGGGTTCTCTTTCTGAAGCCTGCAACATGAACGCCATCCACGACATATCCCCGGCGAGTTCCTCATATGGCTCGCCTTTTTAATTTGCATCGTGCTGGCTCTGTGCTGGCCGTATAAGGAGTAGGTATGGAAAACGTTGTGCAGTTGATGCCGAGCAAATGGGTATCTGAAGCTGTGCTGATGACCATCACTGGCATGAAGAAAAATACCATCAAAACGGCTCGTGAAGTGTCATGGATGGAGGGACGTGAATATAAGCACGTCTCCCCCGATGGTGCGCCGCGGGATAACAGCATGTGCTTTTATGACTGGAAGGCGATCGAGAAGTGGATTGATAACCAGCCGGCAGCGATTCCGCGACGTAAATCTGCTTAAATGCAGATCCCTTTCAACAGGAGACAGGAAAATGTCTGGATATCCAACAGGCGTGGCCCCCAACAAAAACCATCTTCGGATCTGGTTCATGTATGAGGGGCAAAGACGGTGGGAGGCGCTCGGTGTACCCGACACGCCGAAGAACAGGAAGATGGCCGGCGAGCTGCGCAGCAACATCGTGTACCGCATAAAGACAGGGACATTTGATTACCGAAGCCAGTTTCCCGACTCGCCGCTGTTTAAGAACGAGATAGAGTCTTCGAAACCAGTAGCAATAAGGGATGTGGCGGATTTATGGCTAAAACTGAAAAAACCAGACTGGGCGAACAGCTCGTATGTGACGACCGAGCGTCGGGTGAGGGTCACACTGGACAACATCGGGAACAGCCGGGACATCAGGTCAATAATGCAGAAGGATCTGCTTAAACTGCGTATCGAACTACTGAACGGAAGTTATTTTACCGGCAGGAAGATGAATATAGAGAAGAAAGGCAGGACGGCGGCCACGGTCAATTCCAGCATGTCCGATCTGAAAGCCATCTTCGCCTTTGCTCACGGCAACGGATATATAGAGGCAAACCCGATGACTGGAATCAAACCTCTTAAAAAGTCCAACAAGCGGCCGGACCCAATCACGCGCGAAGAGTTTCCACGCCTCATAGCGGGGTGCTCTACCCGGCAGAACGCCAACATGTGGTCGCTGGCGATCCTGACAGGAATGCGCCACGGGGAAATCTGCGCGCTTGCCTGGGAGGATATAGACCTCGAAGCGAAGACTATAACCGTGTCACGAAACCTGACGCCGCAGGGTCTGTTCACACCGCCGAAGACGGAAGCGGGCAACAGAGTCATATGCATGATCGATGCCGCAGTAGAAGTTCTCCGCAACCAGCGCGAGCTGACAAGAATGTATCCTCAGACACCGTTCGCCTTTCATACCAGGGAGTATGGTGAGCGGCTCGAGGACCAGAAAACATTCGTGTTCAACGCCAGTCTTGATTCAGTAAACGGCAGGTCAGGCGCTTACTATTCAACAGAGTCGCTAGGCCAGATATGGAACGGTGCATTAAGGC
This sequence comes from Pantoea sp. KPR_PJ, assembly GCF_041386365.1. NCBI lineage: Bacteria > Pseudomonadati > Pseudomonadota > Gammaproteobacteria > Enterobacterales > Erwiniaceae > Pantoea > Pantoea sp. KPR_PJ. Next base: position 169,252 of record NZ_JABMIK010000002.1, read on the forward strand.
GTGCAGGCCTTCGTCACCGAAAAGCATATCAGTCCAGGCACACGTTCGCATGCTGGGCGTTATCGGCAGGCGCCAACCCGAACTATGTCGCCGCGCAAATGGGTCACTCCGATGCGCAGATGGTCTATCGGGTTTATGGTGCCTGGATGTCAGAGAACAACACGGACCAGCTATCACTCATCAACACGAAAATGAGCGATATTGTGCTACATACGTGCTTCGCTAAAGTGGCAGTATAGTTATTTCTAGTATTATCAGCAAGTTACCCGCTTAAACCTGCATATTCATAATATCTGTATACGCCGATACCAGCTTGTTCCGCACCTGAATTCCCATCTGCATCGAGACAGAAGACTTCTGCATATCCACCATCACATCGTTCAGCGCGATGCCTGGCTTGCCCATTTCAAAATCCTGCGCCTGGGCGCGCGCGGTGTTCTGCGTGTCGCTGATTTTATCCAGCGCGGCTTTCATGGTGGCGGCGAAATCAACCGGCTGGGTTGTTTCACTGCTTCTGTTGCTGGCCTGCAGTGACGTCAGCTGGAGCTGCTGTAAAACACCATCAATTGCCTGAATGGACATGCTGTTACCTCATCGGGAGTCATAGAACAGATTTCAACGCCCAAAAAGTTAACACGTTGTCAATGAGACAAAGGCGCTAAATAACTGCAAAAAACCCGGCTTTTTCGCCCATCGAATTTTTCGTTTAAGAAAATAATGCCATGCATTGAAGTGGAGTTTCTTTTTTTACGCAGTGTCAGGGAGTCTGTTTTGTCACAACAACCCACCCGGTCAATTATGTCAGGCAGGAATCGGTCATGAATGCGAGTGCAGCCGCCACACAGGATCCAGCAAAAAAAGGCTTCAGTGACCTTATCGCTCGCCTGCGCGCCAATCCGCGTGTTCCCCTTATCGTTGCCGCCGCCGCCGCTATCGCCATCGTGATGGCGCTGGTGCTCTGGGCGAAAACGCCGGATTACAGCGTGTTGTATAACAATCTCTCTGATGAAGATGGCGGCGCGATTGTTACCCAGCTCACCCAGATGAATGTTCCCTATCGGTTTGCCGATAACGGCGGTGCGCTGATGGTGCCGGCGGAAAAAGTACATGAACTGCGTCTGCGTCTGGCACAGCAAGGGCTGCCTAAAGGCGGCTCGGTGGGTTTTGAACTGCTGGATAAAGAGAAATTCGGCATCAGCCAGTTCAGCGAGCAGGTGAACTACCAGCGTGCGCTGGAAGGTGAACTGGCGCGCACCATTGAAACACTGGGCCCGGTAAAAACCGCGCGCGTGCATCTGGCGATGCCTAAGCCGACGCTGTTCGTGCGCGAGCAGAAATCGCCTTCTGCTTCAGTCACCCTGAATTTGCAGCCTGGCCGCGCCCTGGATGAAGGGCAAATCCAGGCCATCGTCCATATGGTCTCCAGCAGCGTGGCAGGTTTGCCCGCGGGCAACGTCACCGTGGTGGATCAGAGCGGTCGCCTGCTGACGCGTTCCGACAGCGAAGGCCGCGATCTCAACGATGCGCAGCTGAAGTACACTGCGGAAGTGGAAGCGCGCTACCAGCAGCGTATTGAAGCAATCCTGAACCCGATTCTGGGCCAGGGCAACGTGCATGCGCAGGTCACCGCTCAGATCAACTTCGACAAAAGCGAACAGACCGACGAGAAGTATCAGCCCAACGGCAATCCGAACAACTCAGCGGTGCGCTCGCGCCAGACCAGCACCAGCGATCAGACCGGCAGCCCTTATCCCGGCGGCGTGCCGGGTGCTCTCTCTAACCAGCCCGCGCCTGCTAACACCGCCCCGATTAATGCACCCAATGGTCAAAACGGTCAGAACGCGCAAAACGGCCAGCAGAATGGTGCTAACAACGGCAGCACCACCAGCACGGCGAACAGCAGCGTACCGACTAACTCGCGTCGCGACGATACGGTGAACTACGAACTGGACCGCACTATTCGCCATACCAAAGTGAACGTGGGCGACGTGCAGCGCCTCTCTGTTGCCGTGGTCGTCAACTACCGCAGCGACGACAAAGGCAAGGCCATCGCGCTGAATGAACAGCAACTGAAACAGGTTGAAGATCTGACGCGTGAAGCGATGGGCTACTCACAGCCGCGCGGCGACAGCGTCAACGTGGTTAACTCCGAGTTCACCGTCAGTGACTCAGGCAACGGCGACCTGCCCTTCTGGCAGCAGCAGTCGTTCTTCGATCAGATGATGAATATCGGCAAATGGCTGCTGATCGCCCTGGTTGCCTTCATCCTCTACCGCAAAATGGTGCGTCCGCAGCTGATGCGTAAACGCGAAGCGGAAAAAGCAGCGCTGGCTGCTGCCGAACAGCGTGCCGCCGCCGAGCAAGAGGAAGTGGCCTACAGCGTTCAGCTCAGCAAAGATGAACAGGATGCCGAACGTAAGTCTACCAACCGCATGAGCGCCGAGGTGATGAGCCAGCGCATCCGCGATATGTCCGAGAACGATCCGCGCGTCGTCGCGCTGGTTATCCGCGAATGGATGAGTAAAGAACTATGAGCCTGACCGGAACTGAAAAAAGCGCCATTCTGATGATGACCATCGGCGAAGAACGCGCCGCCGAGGTGTTCAAACACCTCAACCAGCGTGAAGTGCAGCACCTGAGCGCCGCGATGGCAAACATGCGCCAGGTGTCGCACAAGCAGCTCACCGAAATCCTGCGTGAGTTTGAGACCGACGCTGAGCAGTTCGCGGCGCTCAGCCTTAACTCCAATGAGTACCTGCGTTCCGTGCTGACGAAAGCGCTGGGCGAAGAGCGCGCGGCCAGTCTGCTGGAAGACATCCTCGAATCCCGCGAGACCACCAGCGGGATGGAAACGCTCAACTTTATGGAGCCGCAGGCGGCCGCCGATCTTATCCGCGACGAACATCCGCAGATCATTGCCACTATTCTGGTGCACCTCAAGCGTAGTCAGGCGGCCGATATTCTGGCGCTGTTTGACGAGCGCCTCCGTCACGATGTGATGCTGCGTATCGCCACCTTCGGCGGCGTGCAGCCTGCGGCGCTGGCGGAGCTGACCGAAGTGCTCAACGGGCTGCTTGATGGCACCAACCTCAAGCGTGCGAAGATGGGCGGCGTGAGAACCGCAGCCGAGATTATCAACCTGATGAAAACGCAGCAGGAAGAGGCGGTTATCGAAGCGGTACGCGACTTTGATGGTGAGCTGGCACAGAAAATTATCGATGAGATGTTCCTGTTCGAGAACCTGGTGGAAGTGGACGACCGCAGCATCCAGCGTCTGTTGCAGGAAGTGGAGTCCGAGCAGCTGCTGGTGGCGCTGAAAGGTGCCGAGCAGCCGCTGCGCGAGAAGTTCCTCAAAAATATGTCGGCGCGCGCCGCCGATATCCTGCGCGACGACCTTGCCAACCGTGGCCCGGTGCGTATGTCGGCAGTGGAAAACGAACAGAAAGCGATCCTGCTTATCGTCCGTCGACTGGCGGAGTCGGGCGAGATGGTGATTGGCGGCGGCGAGGAAACCTATGTCTGATGCTTTTTCCGCCCGTCCGTGGCAGCTGTGGCAGCCTGAAGATTTAGGTCGCAGCGACGAGCCGGAACCGACACTGACGGCCGAGCCAGAGCCCGCGCTGTTTGAATCAGACGTGGACGAGCAGCAGCTGCAGTTTGAGCGCATGCAGCAGCAGGCGCGCAAAGAGTCGCAGGCTCAGGGCTATAACGAAGGCCATCAGCAGGGGGTCGCGGAGGGCCAGAAAGCGGGCTATGACGCGGGCTACCAGCAGGGGATGGCCGATGCCCAGCAGCAGCAGGCACCGCTACAGGCACGCATGCAGCAGCTGGTCACCGAGTTCCAGCATTCGCTGGAAGCGCTCGACAGCGTGATTGCCGCGCGCCTGATGCAGCTGGCGCTGGAAGCGGCGCGCCAGGTTGTCGGTCAGGCCACCACGGTAGATGGCAGTGCGCTGCTGCGTCAAATTCAGCAGCTGTTGCAGCAGGAGCCGATGTTCAGCGGCAAGCCACAGCTGCGCGTCCATCCTGACGATCTGCAACGCATTGAGCAGACGCTGGGTCCAACGCTCGATCTGCACGGCTGGCGTTTACTGGCTGACAGTACTCTGCATCCTGGCGGTTGCAAACTCAGCGCTGAAGATGGCGATCTTGATGCCAGCGTGGCGACGCGCTGGCAGGAACTGTGCCGCCTTGCTGCACCAGGAGAGTTTTAATGACCTCCAGACTCTCCCGCTGGCTGGGCGCGCTTGACGCCTTTGAAACCCGCATCGCCCAGGTGCAGCCGGTGCGACGCTACGGCCGTCTGACGCGTGCCACGGGCCTGGTGCTGGAAGCAACCGGATTGCAGTTGCCGCTTGGCGCGACCTGCGTGATTGAGCGCAACGACGGAAAAAACCTGACCGAAGTCGAAAGCGAAGTGGTCGGCTTTAACGGCCAGAAACTCTTTCTGATGCCGCTGGAAGAGATCGACAACATTTTGCCAGGCGCACGCGTCTATGCGCGCGACAGTGGCCACAGCGGTAAACAGTTGCTGCTCGGCCCTGAACTGCTTGGCCGCGTACTCGACGGCAGCGGTAAACCGCTCGACGGTCTGCCCTCGCCCGACACCGGCTACCGTGCGCCGCTGATTACGCCCCCGTTTAACCCGCTACAGCGTACGCCCATCACGGACGTGCTGGATACCGGCGTGCGTGCCATTAACGCCCTGCTCACCGTTGGCCGCGGCCAGCGTATGGGCCTGTTCGCCGGTTCCGGCGTGGGCAAGAGCGTGCTGCTCGGCATGATGGCGCGCTACACCCAGGCCGATGTAATTGTGGTCGGGCTGATCGGTGAGCGTGGCCGCGAAGTAAAAGACTTTATCGAAAATATTCTTGGTGCCGAAGGCCGCGCACGATCGGTGGTGATTGCTGCGCCTGCTGACGTCTCGCCGCTGCTGCGTATGCAGGGCGCGGCCTACGCCACGCGCATCGCCGAAGATTTCCGCGATCGTGGTCAGCATGTGCTGCTGATCATGGATTCCCTGACGCGCTACGCCATGGCACAGCGTGAGATTGCACTGGCTATCGGCGAGCCGCCCGCCACCAAGGGTTATCCCCCCTCGGTGTTTGCCAAACTGCCGGCGCTGGTTGAACGCGCTGGTAATGGCACGCACGGCGGCGGCTCTGTTACTGCTTTTTATACCGTTCTGACAGAGGGCGACGATCAGCAGGATCCCATTGCCGACTCGGCGCGCGCCATCCTGGACGGCCATATCGTGCTGTCGCGCCGTCTGGCTGAAGCGGGCCACTATCCGGCAATCGATATTGAGGCCTCCATCAGTCGCGCCATGACCGCACTCATTGATGATGAACACTACGCGCGGGTGCGCCAGTTTAAACAGCTGCTCTCCAGCTACCAGCGCAACCGCGATCTGGTCAGCGTGGGCGCCTACGCCGCGGGCAGCGATCCGATGCTGGATAAGGCAATCCGTCTCTATCCGCAGATGGAAGCCTTTTTGCATCAGGGCATTTTTGAACGTAGCCACTACGACGACGCCTGCCTGCACCTGCACGCACTGTTCGGCTAGCGGCGGAGGAGTCAGCGATGAAAAGCGCCAGTGCCATCGACACGCTGCGCGATTTAGCGGAGCAGGATCTGGAAAAGGCGGTGATTCACCTCGGCGATATGCGCCGCGGCGTGAGTCAGGCCAGCGAGCAGCTCACCATGCTGCTTGACTATCAGGACGAGTACCGTAACAAGCTCAATAACGACATGTCCGGCGGCATTGCTACCACGCGCTGGACCAACTATCACCAGTTTATTCAGACGCTGGAAAAAGCGATTGAGCAGCACCGCGCCCAGCTCAATCAGTGGAACCAGCGGCTTGAGCAGGCGCTGGCGAACTGGCGTGACAAACAGCAGCGTCTCAACGCCTACCAGACGCTGATCAGCCGCGCGGCAGACAGCGCATTACATATGGAAAACCGTCTCGATCAGAAACGGATGGATGAATACGCCCAACGGGCCGCATTGAGGAAAGGCGAATGATTACGCTGCCACATGTTGTCACCCGCGCCAGCGCGCAAGGTGATCCAGTCAGTTCAGATTCTGCTGACATTCTGCACAGCGTTAAATCGCTGCCGCACGATTTTTTGACCGAACTGGGCAACCAGCTGCTGACGCTGGCGAAACAGCAGGGAACCCGTATCCAGCCCGCTGAAAGTGCAGAAGAAAGTCCCGGTGAGGCGGCCCCTGCAGGCCCGCTTAACGCGCTGCTGGCCGCTTTTGAAAAAGCTGCCCCCCTGGATGGGTGCCTGACGCCGGAAAATATTAAAGCCGCCACCAAATCAGCCGATGATAAAGAAAAAGAGCGCGTGGCAACCGTCAACAGCAGCGACGCACAAACCCTACAGGCCCTGTTTGCCATGCTGCCGGTGACGCCAGCGGCGCAAAACAGCGTGACAGCACCGGCCAGCCCGGCGACAGCCAGCGGGGAAGCGCGTCGCAGCATGCTGACCACACTAAGCCAGGCGATGAGCAGTTCGCTGACGTATGGCGCGCCACAACAGGCGGAGAGTCCGCTCCAGGGTGACGCAACAAAAGCCGCTGCTGCGCTGCTGACCGCCATGCCGGGCGCTGCAGCAGGCAACACCGGCAGCGCACCGCTGACGCTGGACAGCCATTTCCAGCAGGTAGTCAGCAGTTTCAGCAAACCGGATGAGAAAACCGCATCCCTGACGCAGGCTGACAGCACCACGCTAACCAGTGCGCCGCTCAGCAGCAGCACGGCCCCGCTGATGATGCAGACCGCATCGGCCACCACCAGCACGCCGTCAACGCCGATGCTGAACGCCCAGCTGGGCAGCGATGAGTGGCAGCAGGCGCTAAGCCAGCAGATTGTGATGTTCAGCCGCAACGGCCAGCAAAACGCTGAACTGCGGCTGCATCCGGAAGATCTGGGCGCTATCCAGATAAGCCTGAAGCTGGATAACGACCAGGCGCAGATCAGTATGGCCTCCAGCCACAGCCACGTCAGGGCCGCGCTGGAAGCCGCCCTTCCCCAGCTGCGCACCGCGCTGGCGGAAAGCGGCATCAACCTGGGTCAGAGTCAGGTAAGCAGTGACAGCTTCGCGCAGAGCCAGGGCTTCCCGCAGCAGCAACAGCAGGAGGCACGCCGCGACGGACAGCACGGCACCTTCTCTCTCCTCCAGGATGACGATAGCGAAATCACGCCGATCGCCGTTCCTGCCGCCCTACAGGCGCGCATCCTCGGCACCGGCACTGTCGATACCTTTGCCTGACAGCGACAAACGTTGAAGGTAAGCGTAAAACCCGCGTCTTTTCTTCCCATTGTTTGACTTAAGACGCGGGATAATCTGTCCAGCAAACCGAGAGGTTTGCCCAACATTCACAGGAAGTTACTGCAAAAATGTCTGATAACGCGAAAGCAAAAGGCCGCAAACGTTCACTCTTAATTCCGGTGTTACTGATCGTAACGCTGGCCGCTTGTAGCGTGGCAGGCTATGCAGTCTGGCGAATGATGAATAAACACGAGAGCGATAAACCGGAAGCGGCAAAAGTCGAACCGCCGCCCGCGCCCGTCTTCTTCGCGCTTGATACCTTTACGGTCAACCTGGTCAATCCCGACAACGATCCTGACCGCGTGCTGTACGTCGGCTTTACCCTGCGTCTGCCGGATGAGGATACCCGTCGTCGGTTAAATGATTATCTGCCGGAAGTGCGTAGCCGTTTACTGCTGCTGCTCTCACGTCAGAGCGCCGCCGCGCTGGCGACGGAACCGGGTAAGCAGGCGCTGATTGAACAGATTAAGCAGGTGCTGTCACCGCCGCTGGTGAAAGGACAGCCTGCACAGGTGGTAACCGATGTGCTGTTTACTGCCTTCATTTTGAGGTAAATCAATGGGCGATAGCATTCTCTCCCAGGCTGAGATTGACGCGCTGCTCAACGGCGACAGTGACAGCGCGGTAGATGAAAAGAGTCAAAGCGGGCCGGAAGGCAATATTCGCCCCTATGACCCTAACACCCAGCGTCGCGTGGTGCGCGAGCGCCTGCAGGCGCTGGAGATTATTAACGAGCGTTTCGCCCGTCATTTTCGTATGGCGCTGTTTAACCTGCTGCGCCGCAGCCCGGATATCAGCGTCGGTGCGATTAAGATTCAGCCGTATCATGAGTTCGCCCGCAACCTGCCGGTGCCAACCAACCTGAACCTGATCCACCTGAAACCGCTGCGCGGCACGGCACTGGTGGTGTTTTCGCCCAGCCTGGTGTTTATCGCCGTGGATAACCTGTTTGGGGGCGATGGCCGCTTTCCGACAAAGGTGGAAGGCCGTGAGTTTACCCATACCGAACAGCGCGTCATCCGCCGCATGTTAAAGCTGGCGCTGGAAGGCTACAGCGACGCGTGGAAGGCGATTTATCCGCTGGAAGTAGAGTATGTGCGCTCAGAGATGCAGGTGAAGTTTACCAATATCACCACCTCTCCGAACGACATCGTGGTTAACACGCCGTTTCAGGTAGAGATTGGTAACCTGGTCGGCGAGTTCAATATCTGTATTCCTTTTTCGATGATTGAACCGCTGCGCGAACTGCTGGTTAACCCGCCGCTGGAAAACTCCCGCACGGAAGATAACCACTGGCGCGAAAACCTGGTGAAGCAGGTACAGCATTCGGAACTGGAACTGATTGCCCACTTCGCCGAGACCTCGCTGCGTCTGTCACGCATTTTGCAGCTCAAGCCCGGTGACGTGCTGCCCATTGAGAAGCCGGAACGCATTATCGCGCACGTCGATGGCGTGCCGGTGTTGACCAGCCAGTACGGCACCATGCACGGCCAGTATGCCCTGCGTGTTGAGCATTTGATTAACCCGATTTTGAATTCGCTGAATGAGGAACAGCCCAATGAGTGACAGCAATAAACCGTCCGACGACATCTCCGCGGACGATCTGTGGGCTGAGGCGATGAATGAGCAGGCCGTGTCCAGCGCGCCGCAGGCTGACGACGTGTTTAAAACGTTCGAAACCAGCGCCGCTGCCGGTTCGCTGCAGGACATCGATCTGATTATGGATATTCCGGTCAAGCTCACGGTTGAACTGGGCCGCACCAAGATGACCATTAAAGAGCTGCTGCGCCTGACGCAGGGATCGGTGGTCTCACTGGATGGCCTGGCGGGTGAGCCGCTGGATATTCTGATCAACGGCTACCTGATTGCCCAGGGCGAAGTGGTCGTGGTTAACGATAAGTATGGCGTGCGTATCACTGACATTATCACGCCCTCTGAACGCATGCGTCGCCTGAGCCGTTGAGCATGATGAATAGCCAGTCCCACACGCTGCAATCCGCCGCGCCGGCGGCACCGGTCATCTCTACCGGTTCCGCATTGACCCAGGTCAGCAGCGTGCTGGCCGCGATCGTCCTGCTGATCTTCGTCTGTGCCTGGCTGGCGCGCCGTCTTGGCTTTGCGCCGAAAACGGTGAGCAATCAGGCGCTGAAGGTCAGCGCCAGCGTTCAGGTTGGCCAGCGCGAGCGCGTGGTGATTGTCGATACCGCCGAGGCACGCCTGGTGCTGGGCGTGACGGCAGCGCAGATTACCCATCTGCACACGCTACCGCTGCCGCCCGACGCGCCCGCGCCAGCGTCCGCAGCACCGCAAGATTTTCGTCAGCTGTTACAGAACCTGGTCAAACGTCCCGGAAAACCTCAATGATGCGTCGACTGCTTTCTTTTCTGCTGCTGGTGCTGGCACCCGCCGCACACGCCCAGCTTCCGGGTCTGGTCAGCCACGCCATGGCTGACGGCGGACAGAGCTGGTCGCTGCCGGTACAGACGCTGGTTTTCATTACTTCACTGACCTTTATTCCGGCCGTGCTGCTAATGATGACCAGCTTTACCCGCATCATTATCGTCTTTGGTCTGCTGCGCAATGCGCTGGGCACCCCCTCAGCCCCGCCGAATCAGGTGATGCTCGGCCTGGCGCTGTTTTTAACCTTCTTTATTATGGCGCCCACCTTCGACAAGATTTACGACGAAGCCTATTTGCCGTTTAGTCAGGACAAGATCAGCATGGATGTCGCGCTGGAGAAAGGTGCGCAACCGCTGCGTGACTTTATGCTGCGCCAGACGCGTGAAGCTGATCTGGCCCTGTTTGCCCGACTGGCTAACAGCCCGGCGATCGAGGGGCCAGAAGCCGTGCCGATGCGCATTCTGCTTCCGGCTTACGTTACCAGCGAGCTGAAAACCGCCTTTCAGATTGGCTTTACCGTTTTTATTCCGTTTTTGATTATCGATCTGGTGGTGGCGAGCGTGTTGATGGCGCTGGGGATGATGATGGTGCCTCCGGCCACTATCTCGCTGCCTTTCAAACTGATGCTGTTTGTTCTGGTGGATGGCTGGCAGCTGCTGGTCGGATCACTCGCACAAAGCTTCTATTCCTGATTATTCCGATTCCCTGGAGAACACGATGACGCCAGAATCCGTAATGGTGATGGGCCAGGAAGCCATGCGCGTTGCGCTGATGCTTGCCGCACCGCTGCTGCTGGCAGCGCTGGTAAGCGGTTTAATTATCAGTCTGCTGCAGGCCGCTACCCAGGTTAACGAACAGACGCTCTCTTTTATTCCCAAGATTCTGGCGGTTGCGACCACCGCCGTGATTGCGGGTCCCTGGATGCTGAGCCTGGTGCTGGATTATATCCGCACCCTGTTCACAAACCTGCCCTATATCATCGGCTGATGGTTACCCTCGACAGCAGCCAACTGGTGCACTGGGTCAGCCAGTTTTTCTGGCCGCTCGCACGCATGCTGGCGTTGTTCGCTACCGCGCCGCTGTTAAGCGAACGCGCCATCAGCAAGCGCGTAAAAGTAGGTCTTGCCGGGCTGATTACCTGGTTAATGTTACCGACGCTGCCTGCCGTTGAGGTCACACTTTTTTCTCCGGCTGGCTTCTGGCTGCTGCTGCAACAGATGCTGATTGGGATTGCGCTGGGGTTGACCATGCAGCTGGCCTTTGCTGCGGTGCGTCTTTCAGGAGAAGTAATCGGCTTACAGATGGGGTTGTCGTTCGCCACCTTTTTTGATCCAGGCAGCCGACTCAACATGCCGGTACTGGCCCGATTTCTCGATATGCTGGCGATGCTGCTGTTCCTGACTTTTAACGGTCACCTGTGGTTGATTTCTTTACTGGCGGACAGTTTTCACACGTTACCCATCAGCGGGCAGCCGCTTAATGCCAATGCCTTTAACGCGCTGGTCAAAGCAGGGGGATTAATTTTCCTTAATGGCATGATGTTAGCGCTACCCTTAATCGTTTTACTGCTACTGGTAAACCTGGTACTGGGTTTGTTAAACCGTGTTACACCACAGCTGTCGATTTTTGCCGTAGGCTTCCCGATTACCTTAACAGTGGGTATTTTAACCATGGGGCTAATGATGCCGCTGGTTGCGCCCTTCTGTGAGCACCTGTTCAGTGAAGTCTTCGATTTGCTTGCTCAGTTCCTCTCAGAACTGTCCCACCCCTGAAGATTAAGTATCTTACTATCTTGCTTAAGTGATACTTAAGCCACCTAAAACATTCTGTGCATTTTTCAAACCAGTTTTTCCAGAAATCAACTAAGGAAATTCTGATAAGTGAGCGCTGGCTCTGAAAATTATTCTTATTAAACCCGGCATCAAGTATTTTATTTCTCAGATTCCGGCTGCAACTAACTCGGTGGAATCGTTGACGAAATCGGCAACAGATTGTTTTGTAACAAAAAAAATCCTTTAACGATTTTTCTTGTCAGGACCTTCTTTTTCCGGCATTGTCAACACTCGCTAAAACGTCACACTTTCGTGAACTAAATGTTTTTAAGAATCGTCCTATCAGCATTGACAGTGTTATGCGCGATAGTGACGAAGCTCTCAAAACAGGGTGTTATGCACGCTTATTGCAAACCGCCAGCGATTCCCGCTATCACTGGAGGGATAAATGACGTTAAGGCAGCACAAAAAATAACTTTGCAGAAACGGGTCAGGGAAGAATACTTTTGGCAGGCGTATGGCCTGTCGCCAGACTGCTGAGCAGAATAAAAAAGTGTCTTAGAAATCTCTCTCGTACCGCAACGCGTAATTCATCGTTGATTTAAACGGATAACAAATTGGTGAGGGTCGCTAAACATGCCAACGATTATTATGGATTCATGCAACTACACACGCCTGGGATTATCGGACTATATGTCCTGTAAAGGAGTCAAAAAGAAAAATATCTTTTCTGTCTCCGATATTGATCAACTACAGCAGCGCTGCGAACAGTTAAAACCTGGCGTAGTGTTTATTAACGAAGAATGTTTCATACATGAATCGGATTCCAGCGACCGCATCCGAAACATTATTACACAGCACCCTGAAACACTCTTTTTTATCTTTATGGCAATATCTAATATCCATTTTGAGGAATACCTCTACGTTCGTAAGAACTTGATTATTACGTCAAAATCGATAAAAACAACGACGCTTGATTCGCTACTCAGCACATATTTGCAGAAAAAACTTAACGCCTCGACGCGTATTTCATCGGGACTGGATGTTCACCCGCTGACATTAAGCCAGACGGAATCAAATATGCTGAAAATGTGGATGTCAGGACATGATACCATTCAAATTTCAGACAAGATGCAAATAAAAGCCAAGACCGTTTCGTCACACAAGGGAAATATCAAGCGTAAGATTAAAACCCACAATAAACAGGTTATTTACCATGTGGTGCGCTTAACGGATAATGTTACTTCTGGTATCTATGTCAATGTAAGATAATCACTTCCAGAAAGAACCGGCCGATCAGGCCGGTTTTTTTTCGCCATTTTTGCGAGCGAGATCGCACTCACTTCCCTAACCCTTTCCTGTTCTTTGCCGATGTTAGCCTCATAACCCCGACATGAGAGCAAGGATATGAATAACTCACTGGATTCTTCTGCGTCGTTCAAGGCTGGCCTGTGGCGCAACCTGCGTCTGGTTCCGCTTTTCAGCATGATTTTTGGCGGCATCCTGCTGCTGTTTGCCCTCTGTATTGCACTGGCCAGCTACTTCCTTATCCAGAGTAACCAGTCTTTAAAAGATGCGACCGATGAAATTCAGGTTCGCATGGGCATCTCAAACAGCTCCAACCATCTGCGCACCGCGCGTCTTTATATTATCCAGGCCGGTGCAGCCGCCCGTATAGGCGAAATGGATGAATTCAAAGCCAACATTGCGGCGACGGAAAAGCGTATACAGCAGGCAAAAGAGGGTTTCAGGATCTATCTGGATCGCAAGGTAAAAACGCCTGAAGACATGGCGCTCGACGCCCCGCTCACGACACGCTTCAATGACTATATTGAAAAAGGCCTGATACCGATGATCAATGCCGGTAAACAGGGCAGCTTTGAGGGCATTATTGCGCAGGAGACCGACGTGACCCGCAGGCTTGATAACGCCTACAATGAGATACTGTTACAGGCGATAAAGCTTCGCACCCTGCGTGCCGACGCTATTAATGCGAGGGCAGAGCATCAGTCGCGCATCGGCTTTATTGCTATGGCCGTCGCCTTTGCCGCCGCGCTGCTGCTGACCCTGCTGACATTCGTTTTTCTGCGCCGGGTGATTATTCAGCCGCTGCGTCAGTCAGTCACGCGTATTGAACGTATCGCCCAGGGCGATCTCACTGCGCCGCCTCAGCCCTGTGGGCGTAGCGAAATTGGTACGCTGTTACACAACTTGCAGCTTATGCAGGAGTCTCTGGTGAAAACCGTCGGCACGGTACGCGAAGGCGCGGTGGCCATCTACCAGGGATCGGGCGAAATCTCGGCAGGCAATAGCGATCTCTCTTCCCGCACAGAACAGCAGGCTGCCGCGCTGGAGCAGACTGCGGCCAGTATGGAACAGCTCACCGCGACGGTAAAACAGAATGCTGAGAATGCGCATCATGCCAGCCAGCTGGCGGCGGATGCGTCAGGTAAAGCCCGCGGCGGCGGCGAACTGGTGGGCGGCGTGGTGAAAACCATGACCAACATCTCCGGCAGTTCGAAAAAAATCGCGGAGATTACCAATGTGATAAACAGCATTGCTTTCCAGACCAATATTCTGGCGTTGAATGCGGCAGTCGAAGCGGCACGTGCCGGTGAACAGGGCCGCGGGTTCGCCGTGGTCGCCAGCGAAGTGCGAAGCCTGGCACAGCGGAGCGCTCAGGCAGCAAAAGAGATTGAGTCGCTGATTGCAGAGTCGGTAAATCTGATTAAGGAGGGTTCTCATCAGGTAGGCGAAGCGGGCGAAACGATGGGTGAGATTGTGGAGGCCGTTCGTCGCGTGACGGATATTATGGCGGAAATTGCCGCCGCTTCAGATGAGCAAAGTCGGGGCATTCAGCAGGTAAGCCAGGCGGTGACGGAAATGGATAACGTCACCCAGCAGAACGCCTCGCTGGTGGAAGAGGCATCAGCCGCGGCGGCATCGCTGGAAGATCAGGCAGGCAAACTGACGCAGGCGGTGGCGGCCTTCCGCTTGCAGGATGCACCCGCGCGCCCGGCGGCTGCATCCACGTCGGCCCTGCGTACCCCGCTTCAGACGCCGCGTCCAGCGCTGGCAGCCGCACGTCATGATAACTGGGAGACTTTTTAGGTAAAGCCCCTCCCTCACGCGTCTGGACGGTTTTCAGCGACGGCGTAGCCGCCAGAGAAAAAGGAGCCTGCTGGCTCCTTTTCTGTTCCTGCCTGCTGGCTTTCCGCTCTGGTTACAGCCGTGCCGGGGCGCTGTCCGACTGCCAGTGTCGCGGTTATTCCGCCTGGTAAGGCTCAACAAAGACGCCTTCCGGGTGATCGCCTTCATTGAAAAACCAGATGCCCAGCGGATAATCTTCCAGCGACACCAGATACATAATCCCTTCGTTAAAGGGTTCAACGGCGAGGATGGTACCGAGGCGGCGCGGGCCGCCATCGGTCTTAACGGTAACGCGGTCATTGACCTTCATGCACGTTTCTCCTGATGAGTTTCCTGCGCATCAGTGTAAACGAAGAGGTCCCTCTCAGCGACGCGCAATAACCCAAACGGCATGCACGATGCCCGGAATATAACCGCACAGCGTCAACAGGATATTCAGCCAGAACGCGCCGCCAAAGCCGACCTGCAGGAATACACCCAGCGGGGGTAAAAGAATCGCAATGATAATGCGTAACAGATCCATGATCTCTCCTTGTTGCGTTATGTTTTAACCGTGTGACTAACTATAGACGATGGCACTGATTACAAAGGGAAAATCAGGTAAATTTAGGTAAGCAGTCACTTTTTCACTTTCTTAACGTTCCGCAACAAGCATTCTGACAGACCTCTCTTCTATACTCTTCTCACTGCATCACCCCCAAAGGTGCAGTCAACTTAGAAAGTAACAAGGATTTTGCCCGCGCAGCGCGGGCTTTTTTTCATTACCCTGCTTTCCCTCTCCTCCCTTCCCACTCTTCCCTGAGAGCTATACTTACGTGATCCGTCGCACTCTGCGGCTGGAGGGCAGGACCATCCTTTTTTGCTAAAAGGAGAACGAAGATGACTCCTACAGACGATCGCGGCGTAGCTGCTCAGCAGAGCGAAAAACCCGACGTTGATCTCCTGCTGGATACGCTCGAGCGCAACAGGCTGGAAACGGTGCCAAATGCCACGGAAGCAGATAACAGCCGCCATCTCAGTACCGGCGGCCGTGCCTGGGGAAGCAGTATTGAACTGGCCGATGAGTATGAGCTTGATATTCGCGACTGCAGTTGTAATGAGATGAACCGCTAAACCTGAAACAAAAAAACCCGGCAGGGAGAGCCGGGTAAATATCGCTAAGTTCGTTACATCAGGAAATTCTTGACACTCTGGCAGAGTACGCCTGTATGGCGTCAATACAAGCATTCATCATGCACAAGCCTGCAACTTATTTAGCTAAAGCAGCGCAGATGTTACCGGTAATGGCCCGTGCGGAGCGGCCTGGCCAGACGCACTCTTTGTGCACTTCTCATGCGGTTGCCGCTGCGTTTTAAGAATAATCCTGGAAATGCGGCGCGGCGGGTGAAAAGCAGGCGTAATACGCATTCAACTATAATACTGAAAACCCGCCAGTTAATGTCGCAAGGAGCCTGTTATGCCCAGTTTGCAACAGCCGCTGTTAATCATCACCGATCTTGATGGTTCCCTGCTCGACCACCACACCTATCGCTGGGATCCCGCCGCTGACTGGCTGGATGAGCTGCAACGCCATCAGGTACCAGTGGTGCTCTGTTCCAGTAAAACGGCCGCAGAAATGCTGCCGCTGCAAAAAAAGCTCGGTCTGACGAGCCTGCCTTTTATTGCTGAGAACGGTGCCGTCGTGCAGCACTCTGCCGAGCGGCGCCTCCGCCTCCCTTCAGACAGTCCTGACTACGCCAGCCTGTGCCAGAGGCTGGGCGACTTACAGCGCCACTTTCGCTTTCAGGGCTTCCACGACTTTAGCGATCCTCAGGTTGCCGCCATGACTGGCCTGAGCGAGAGCGACGCTGCGCTGGCTCGTCAGCGGGAAGCCAGTGAAGTCATAGTCTGGCGCGACGATGAGGCGCGGCTGGATCCCTTTCGTGATGCCCTTTCTCAGCAAGGACTCCAGCTGACGCAGGGCGGCCGTTTCTGGCACGTAATGCCCGCAGGCAGCGGCAAAGGCGAAGCGCTGCGCTGGCTGCTTAAACAATATGAAAACCCACCCACAACGGTCGGACTTGGCGACGGTCCCAATGATGCGCCCATGCTCGACGCGGTAGATTATGCTGTGGTGATTAAGGGCTACAGCAAAACGCCGGTTACCCTGACCAGAGCGGATACGCAGCGCGTTTACCCGACGGCACATCACGGCCCGGAAGGCTGGAAAGAAGGCCTCGACTATTTTCTGACCCCATAAGACCAGGCCGCCCCCACAATTCATAAAAGGATAGCGCGATGAGTGATTTTTATCAGAATGGCGTGATTACCAATTTCCACAATTTAACTAATCGCAGCGTTGAATCGCTGGAAAAAGAGATGGTGCGCTTCGCGCGTAAACGCAAAATGGGGCTGATTTTACCTTCGCTCTTCTCCGAGCTGGAAGGTCCGGCACTGAGTCACATTGTCGATGAACTGGCTAAAGTCCCCTATCTTGATGAAATTGTAATTGGCCTGGATCGCGCCGATCGCGATCAGTTTCTCTTTGCGCGCGAGTTTTTTTCGCGCCTGCCACAGCGGCATCGCATCTTATGGAATGATGGCCCGCGCCTGAAAGCTATCGACGCCGAACTGGACAAAGAGGGGCTGTCCCCCTCGCAGCCGGGTAAGGGGCGGAACGTCTGGTTCTGCACGGGATATACCCTTGCGTCAGATCGCACCCAGTGTGTGGCGCTGCACGACTGCGATATCGTTACCTACGAGCGCGGCATGCTGGCGCGCCTGCTCTATCCGCTCGCTAACCCTGCCTTCCAGTATGAATTCTGCAAAGGCTTCTATGCGCGCGTAGCCGATGGCAAGCTCAACGGCCGCGTCGGACGTCTGCTGGTCGGTCCGCTGCTGCGCTCGCTGCAAAAGGTCTATGGTCATTCAGAGTATCTCGACTATCTCTCCAGCTTTCGCTACCCGCTCTCCGGCGAGTTTGCGATGCGTACCCATGTGCTTAACGGCATTAAGATCCCTGGCGACTGGGGGCTGGAGATCGGCGTGCTGTCAGAAATTTACCGCAACTACACCACGCGTCAGACCTGTCAGGTGGAGATTGCCCATCATTACGATCACAAACATCAGCCGCTGGCGGAGGATGACGGCACTGGCGGCCTGAAACGAATGAGCGGCGATATTGTCCAGTCGCTGCTGCGTAAACTGGCCACAATGGGCGTGCCGCTGACCAGCGACTCTTTCCGCGTACTGAAAGCAACCTACTACCGCAACGCGCTGGATGTCATGGAAATTTACAACCATGAAGCCGCGATGAACGGGCTGAAGTTTGACCAGCATACTGAGGAAGCAGCGGTAGAGATGTTTACTCAGGCAATCCTTGAGGCGGGCCAGGCTTTTATTGAACGGCCTAACGACAAACCCTTTATTCCGAGCTGGAGCCGCGTACAGTCCGCTTTTCCTGACATTCTGCAACGCATTTACCAGGCGGTAGAAGAGGATAATGACGGTAACGTTTAGCCCGCAGAGATAACCCGGTTGCGGCCACGACTTTTCGCCAGATAGAGTCGTCGGTCCGCTTCCGCATGCAGACGCTGCACCTGGTAATCCTGCTGCTCTTCGCTGCTGGCAATACCTGCAGAGAGGGTCACGCGAAACGCGCGGCTGGCGCTGACCAGAATGGTTTTGTCCGCCAGCCGTTGACGCATCCGCTCCGCCACGTTTTCAGCCTCTGCCAGTGACGTTTCCGGCAGCACCACGCAAAACTCCTCCCCTCCCACGCGGCCGGCCACATCATTTCGTCGCACCGTCTGGGCAATAATGGCAGCGACACGCATCAGTGCCTGATCGCCCGCCTGATGTCCCCAGGTGTCGTTGACCGATTTAAAATGATCGATATCGAGCTGAATCACCGCCAGCGGCGCGCTGAGTTGCTGGCAGCGAGCGGCTTCGGCCCTGAAGCGTTCAAAGAAGGCGCTGCGGTTAAGCAGCCGCGTCAGGCCGTCATAGCTGGCGCGATATTCAAGCCGGGCGGAAAGATCGCTCAGACGTTGCACCAGACGCACAATGACCTGATGTGCCAGCACCAACAGCAGGACAAAGAGCAGCCACATAGTGAGCATAAACAGCATGGCGCGCCCTAAATCCTGCCGCAGCCCCTGCGCCAGGGTTTGCTGATTCAGCAGGTAACCATCCACGTTTTTCAGCCTGCTCCAGCTGATAAACTGATTTTCCAGCCGCAGCGCGCCCTGTGGCTGGCGCGCCATCTGTGCATGCAGCTGCCGCTGAGCGCGCGCGCTTAAGGCTTTGCTGCCTGCTGCATTCAGGGAGGCAACAGGCTGCTGCATGTTGTCCAGCAGCAGCACGCTGCCCTGTAAGGCGCTGTGGCGCATTTTACTGAGCAGCGCGGCAATACGCGGCTGGGTAAAGTCCATTGCCAGCGCGCCATACCAGTAATCGTTGCTGATAACAGGCGTGCTGACCGTCAGCATCGGGCCTTCATCCTCCGCGCCCTGATAGACGCCAGACCAGTGAAGCGGTGAAGGCTGAGGTTGCGTTGCCATGTTTCTGAACCAGGGGCGCAGCACCATGGTCGCGTAGCTTTGAGAAAGTGTGGTCAGGTCATGAGGCGGGCGCGAGCTGATATAAAAACCGGCGCGTGAGGTGTACCAGAAGCGCGAATGAAAATCTGTCTCTGCATCGCTGAACTGCATGATGAAGCTAAACTCCACTGCCGCGCGCAGTTCATCATCAAGCCGGGCCGGATCGCGCTGTAGCAGCGTATCCTTCGCCAGCCAGCTGTCGCTGACGCCGTTAATCGGCATGCTGCGAGGCAGATCCAGCCGCAGTTGCCAGGCAGGCTGATACCGCAGCCGCTGAAAATCGTTTAACACCTGTCGGGCGTGCTCCGCCTCAAGCGGATGCGCCAGCGCGTAAGTAAACATGCGGCGGTAGTAGATGATGCCGTCCAGGCTCTCCTGAAACTGCCTTTCCAGCCCGTTCTGCATATCCACCAGTGCGGCGCGCTGCCTGTCTTCATAATTGATTTTAAGGGTCTGCAGCTCACGCCAGGTTAAAAAAGAGGAAAAGAGAAAAACGGCCAGAAACAGAAGGTGAACACGCAGCACAGGACGTAACGTACGGACAGAAAGCGGCAAAACAGCCATCAGCGACGATGCTCCAAATGACAGGGATGGAGCGAGTATAGCAGGCGGGCAGAATGAAAAAATGCGTGAAATCACGGGGGATGAACTTGCGCATCCCCGCTGAAGGGAGCTTAGCTGGCGAGTGGCGTCTCGCGGGATAAATGGCTCAGCTCATCCTGATGGAACGCTTCGCGTCGCACAGCATAACCGTCATACCAGCGGCACTCGACCATGCCACTGGCATAGCCCGTTACCACCATGGCAGGCCCGCCCTCTTTATGCTGAACTTCATCGCTAACCGTAAAGCCCATGTTTCGCCCTCCTTTTTGCCGTTAACAGAACCTTTTTATCTATAGCAGCCATCCGGACATCCTGCCTGTTAACACATGCAAAAAAAGCGCAAATTCAGACTAAAACAGCAAGAAATGTTGAAAATAAAAAAAGCGGATAAAAATTCTTATCCGCTTTTAGTCTCTGAAGGGCTGAAATCAGATTTTGCACCCTTCACAGTCGGCTTCATCGCCTAAGTCGTCAGGCACTTCGTTGACTTTTTCTGCCGCTTTCGCTTCTGCCTGCTCCAGCTGCGCATCAATATCAAATTCAAACATATCGTCGTTCATGGCTTATCCTCCAGACGTCACATCATATGGCAGTGCGCTTTATACCGATTTCCCGCGCAGTTTAGCAATCAGATTCACTACCAACAGCACAATCGACCCAACGATAAAGCCGATGACCAGGCTGGCACCATTGCTCAACAGGCTCGCCAGCAGCCCGCTCATATCACCGGTGATGTGTTCAATCAGATGGTGCAGCGGTGTCAACCCATGAACAATAATGCCTCCGCCGACCAGGAACATGGCCAGGGTGCCAACCACCGATAAAATTTTCATTAGCCAGGGCGCAAACCCAAGCAGAAAGCGGCCAGTACCCTGAGCCAGCGCAGAAGATTTCTCGTTGAGCCAGTAGCCTAAATCATCAATTTTCACAATGGCGGCAACAATACCGTAGACGCCAATCGTGACCAGAATAGCGATACCGGCAAGGATCAGCACCTGATTCAGCAGCGGCGCATCAGACACAATGCCGAGCGTGATGGCCACAATTTCGGCGGAGAGGATAAAGTCCGTGCGCACCGCACCCTTGACCTTGTTCTTCTCAAACTCACGCGGATCCTGCTGTGCCAGTTTGTCCAGCCGCTGCTGGCGCGCTTCCGGGCTTTTTTGCTGCTTGTCATGCTGCAGGCTGTGCAGCACTTTCTCCACCCCTTCGTAGCAGAGATAGGCACCGCCGAGCATCAGCAACGGCGTGATCAGCCAGGGAGCAAACGCAGAGATCAGTAGCGCCATCGGCACCAGAATCAGTTTATTAAGAAACGAGCCTTTGGCAACACCCCAGACCACCGGGAGCTCGCGATTCGCTTTTACGCCTGTAACCTGCTGCGCATTCAGCGAGAGATCGTCGCCCAGCACGCCTGCCGTTTTTTTTGCCGCCACTTTACCCATGACGGAGATGTCATCCAGAAGTGTCGCAATATCATCTAATAGTGTCAGTAAGCTGGATCCTGCCAAAATCTCTTCCTTATTCCGGTTCGTTATGTTGACAACAGGGACAGCGCTCCAGCGTCGCGGCGGTAATCTCAGCGATGCCGTCGCACTCCCACTCGACACGGACCGCGCCTTTCAGCTCGCCTGCATGCAGGTATTTGCTGACCGGGCTTTCCGTCATGCCGGTAATCTCCTCCGTAGCGACCAGGGTATCACCCACATAGATGCGCGCCGTCGCCTGCGTATTAACCATGCGTTCGTCACGCAGTTGATAAAGGCGTTTTACCGTCAGTTTTATACTGCTCATACAGAACTCCCGATCGCGAAGGAAGGCGAAATCTAACCCGGTATGGCCTGCAAAGGCAAGGCAGCCTCAGCGTGGACGATAGTGCTGAATGCCGTTGTGATCGATTTCAGCACTTTGATCCATCACCAGCAGCCACTCCTCTACCCGCTCCTGCAAATCGTTATCGCTGAGCCGCAGCTTATTGCGTAGCGCACACTCCCAGATTATCAGCACCTTCCAGCCGCTCTCCTGTAACTGGCGCACATAGCGATTGTCACGCTCGACGTTGCTGTTGATTTTGCCCGTCCAGAACTCCGTACGCGTGGCCGGTACTTTAAAAAGATAGCAGTGATGGTGATGCCAGAAGCAACCATGCACAAAGATAATGGCCTGCTGCTCCGTGAGTACAAAATCGGGGCGACCCGGTAAGTTTTTATCCTGTACGCGATAGACGAAACCGCGATCTTTAAGCAGCTGCGCAACCCGCAGTTCAATTGCGGTATCTTGCTGGCGTATTGCCCGCATATTTTTGCTGCGCGTTGCGCTGGAGTGTACATCAGCCATGGCGTCTCCTTTGAGGCTTCATCTATCAACTTTAGCCTGACTCACTAAAAGCGAAAGTTACCGCTGCGGTTAAGCACGCGTTCACTCAGCCTGCAAAGGTGAGTTCTGCACGCGCAGCGTGCCTGACGCATCGCCCGCCAATTTCTTCGTAGCCGCAGGAGTGTTAGCATAGCCCGCTCACTGTTAAGGAAAAACGCATGCTTGCTGATGACGCTACCGCTCTGTCGGAACCCGCTTCTCCCCTGATCTCTGCTGACAGCGCCCACGCTGACCTGATGCAACAGGTGCTGGCTATCTACGCCGCGCGCGATTTAGCAGCCAAACTACATCAGGCAGGTTTCCGCGACTGGACGCCGCAGCAGCTGACGCGGCTGCGTCAAAACAAGCGCGCACTCCCACCGCTGAGCGATGGCGAACTGACGCTGTTGCGCAGCCTGCTGCCGCAGCGTCCTGCACATTACGACGATCCGCTGTTTCGCTTTATCGACCTGTTTGCCGGTATCGGCGGTATTCGCCGCGGTTTTGACGCGATCGGCGGCAAGTGCGTTTTCACCAGCGAGTGGAACAAAGAGGCGATACGCACTTATAAGGCGAATCACTACAGCGACCCCCAGGAACACCGTTTCAACACCGATATCCGGCAGATCACCCAGCCCGCCGACCTCAGTGATGAAGCGGATATCTATCGCCATATCGATGCTGAGATCCCTGACCATCAGGTGCTGTTGGCGGGTTTCCCTTGCCAGCCTTTTTCGCTGGCAGGCGTCAGCAAAAAGAATGCGCTGGGCCGCGCGCACGGCTTCGAGTGTGAGGCGCAGGGCACGTTGTTTTTCGACGTGGCGCGCATTATTGCCGCAAAAAAACCGCCAGTCTTCGTGCTGGAAAACGTTAAAAATTTAAAGAGTCACGATAAAGGGCGCACCTTCGCCATTATCATGGCGACGCTGGACGAGCTGGGTTATGACGTTGCCGATGCTGCGGCCAGCATGCCAGATGCAAAAATTATCGACGCGCGTCACTTCCTGCCGCAGCACCGCGAGCGCATTGTGCTGGTCGGGATTCGCCGTGATTATGCATTCAGCAAATCGCTTTCGCTGCGCCAAATCCAGCAGTTCTACCCGGCAACCGTGCCGAGTCTGCAAAGCCTGCTGGAGCCCGAGCCAGAGGAAAAATACATTCTCTCAACGCAGCTATGGCGCTATCTCTATAACTATGCCAAAAAGCATAAGGCAAAGGGCAACGGCTTTGGCTTTGGCCTGAACGATCCGCTTAAGGCTGACGTCTGCGTGCGGACCTTGTCGGCGCGCTACTACAAAGACGGTTCGGAGATCCTTATCGATCGCGGCTGGGATACAGCCCTGGGCGAAACGGACTTCAGCAATGCCGCCAATATTGCCCGGCGTCCGCGCCGACTCTCACCGCGAGAATGCGCACGCCTGATGGGTTTCGAAGCACCCGGTGAACACCGTTTTCGCATTCCGGTTTCCGATACACAGGCCTATAAACAGTTTGGTAATTCGGTGGTGGTGCCGGTGTTTGCCGCCGTGGCGCAACTGCTGCTGCCTTTTATCCAGCAGATTAATCGCCGGTAACAGAGCCAGCATTGAGCTTGGTCACGCGCCTGATGCTGTTTTACACGAATGCGCCTTACGGTCACTGTGCTGTCACGCTACCAGCGCATACTCGCGTTTATTTCAGGGTTGCACCGGGCCCGCTCTTCTCACGCTTATTTAGGGTTTCCCACGCAGCCCGCCCGGATTTCCCGGCGGGCTCCGCAGCCTGCACCGTGACGCGGACGAGCGCCATACGTCGCTTTAGCCTGACGCTGGCCTGAGTACACAGCAGGCAGCAAGACTGGCACAGAGCGTACAGCCGTTTCACCGTAATCCGCCTCAGCGCTCGCCCATAAAAAAACCCGTCTTGCGACGGGTCGGGTTTATTTCTTCTTTTTGCCCTGCTTCTTCAGCAGCGCGCGGAGTTGTTTGACCTCATCCGCTGAAAACATGTTTGACGCGGTCTCCTGCGTATCCTGATTATCGACCGCAGAAGCGGCAGGCGCCTGAAGACTCTCCTGCAGGCGCTGAACAATCTCCTGACTCACAGAGATCTGATTGTCTGCCGCCAGCTGTTTAATGTGTTCCTTAAGTGCCGCATCCATTTTAATCGTCAGATTTACCGTATCGGTCATACCTACACTCCCGTTGTTATTTTTTCACAACCTAACGGAAGTAACTTTCGTTTAACATACTGTCATAAAAATTTAATATTGACCGCGAGCCGACGTAAAGTCGCGCAGCACTGACTCATCAAAGCTGGTCAGATTACCCTGTAGCTCTGCGCAGAGCTTGGCCATGTAGTGCACCAGAAAATCGGCGTTGTGCTGTGCCAGTGCCCTGCCCGCTTCCGTTTGCATTGTGTCCGGCAGCCGCAGCAGCTTTTTCTGGAAATGATCGAGCGTCCAGTTAACATCGTTTAGTTCGCGCATCTTGCCCAGCGGATCGTCATTATCGAACAGCGGCCGGTTCAGCGCGCCCGCGGTGTAAAAGACGCGCGCCAGTCCGATTGCGCCCAGCGATTCAAGCCGATCGGCATCCTGCACAATTTT
Organism: Pantoea sp. KPR_PJ; assembly: GCF_041386365.1. Classification (NCBI taxonomy): domain Bacteria; kingdom Pseudomonadati; phylum Pseudomonadota; class Gammaproteobacteria; order Enterobacterales; family Erwiniaceae; genus Pantoea; species Pantoea sp. KPR_PJ. The sequence continues at coordinate 194,039 of NZ_JABMIK010000002.1, forward strand.
TGCCTCCAGCGATTCAGGCGTAATCGCTGCGCTGAAGCTGTGGGATTTAACCGCATGGGTGACTCGCGGAATCAGCGCAGCGGGAAAATCGGGAAAATCCTGCGTCAGGATGCGCGCCGTCTCTTCCGCTGCATAGGTCGAGGCGAGGTGGCGTTCGGGATGGTTTTTCGGCAGATTAACCACGTCATGGAAATAGCAGGCTGTCATGACCACCAGCGGGTTAGCATCGCTGCCCGCCATAATGCGCTGGGCGCTCATCCAGACGCGGCGCAGGTGCGCAATATCGTGCGCTTTATCGTCATGAACCCAGTTGATCTGAAACCAGCTTTCAAAGCGCGTTTGCCAGAGTGAGAGCGACATGGCTTTTCTCCCTGTTAAGGTTTGGCTACGAGCCTCTGCAGGCCGTATACAGTGGGACGCCATCTTACCGAGTGGCTGATGACAACTTTTTGACACAGGGTGAATTAACTGCGCTGTCATAAAACCGGCCCAGAAATAAATGAGACCGGGATCAAGTTATAGCGTTTATTCAAGCTATTTCCCAGACCTTAACAAACTTTCAGCATTTCCCCATAGAATTTATCTTAAGTGAAACTTATTAATATTTCTGTACCCGCAGCGGCAGCGAGCCGGGTGCATCTCGCCCTTACCGGGCAGAGCCCTTTATCCCCGACTTGAAAATTTTTGCTTTGTGAAGGTGAAAAAATCTGAAAAGGTTTTCAATACGGCCGATATAACGTACTGTATCCGGGCTATACCAGGTAAGGAACCACTTCATAGACTCGGTCTGGTGCGGTTTTTGCATTTTCGCTTTTTGTTAACGCAAACGTGCCGCGTTACCTCAATGTTGAAGGTGACAAATAATTAAGCAGATTGATATAAAACCACCACGCCTGCGCGCAGGCACAAGGCAGCTGTATTACGCGTATCAACCGGGTTCTATTTATATTCAGAGGTAATCCATGAAAGAACGGCCGATTCTTTTTTCCGAACAGCGGGTTCGAGCCCTGTTAGTTGGCCAGCAAACCCAGACCCGGCGCATCATGAAAACGCAGGCTTTTGGCCCGGGCCAGGATCATCATGAAGGCGTACACGCTTTTGACGTTAACGCTAACCACCTGCATGGCTACAAACTGATGTCGATGTCAGATATCAGTCAGCACTGCCCCTATGGCAAGCCGGGCGATATTTTATGGGTGCGTGAAACCTGGCGCGGTCCTATCGTGCCGGAGAACGACCTGGCAGAGTATGAACGCGATCCGGCCCCGTTTCGGTTGCCCGCCTTTTGTCAGTATCGTGCTGACAACAACGAGCTGGGCCATCATGCGCAGGGCGGACCCGAAGCAGACCAGTTCGGCTGGCAGACCGCCATTCATATGCCACGCTGGGCCAGCCGCATCAATCTCTGCATTACCGCCGTGCGCGCCGAGAAGATTCAGGATATCAGCGAAGATGACATCATGGCGGAAGGGGTGCAGACCGACTCACACTTTCTGAACAACTTTTTCACCATGAACATGAATGCGGAATCGCCCAAAGAGGCCTACCGCAAAGCCTGGCAAAAGCAGTATGGCGCGACCAGCTGGGAGGTGAATCCCTGGGTCTGGGTCATTGAATTTAGGCGTGTCGAGCGCGATTAATATCGCTTTGCGGACTGTATCACAGACAAATTGCAGGCTAAGCGGTTGAATAGACAGCTTTCACCCCTGTAGCCAGATTAAGGTGCCAGCGCCCGCTTCGGATGCTGGCATTTTTTCTGGCGCGTCAGGCTAGCGCGGATAACTCGTCAGGAAGTATAGCGATGTTCAAATGGCCGTGGAAAAACGATAACCGCACCTCTCTTGCTGACTTGCCCTGGCGACAGGGTCTGGCACAGCCCGTCTTCAGCTGGCTGGATGAAGAGGAACAGCAGGCGCTGACAGCGATGGCGCAACGCTTTCTCCAGCAGAAAAAGCTGGTGCCGCTGGAGAATGTCGAACTGGATGCGTTACGCAGCGTGCGTATCGCTCTGCTCTTCTGCCTGCCGGTGCTGAAGCTGGGCCTGGAGTGGCTCGATGGTTTTCACGATGTACTGATCTATCCAGAGCCGTTTGAAGTCGCCGACAGCTGGGAGGATGAACAGGGGCTGGTTCATCACGCCGCTGCACTCCACGCCGGGCAGAGCTGGACACAGGGCCCGATTGTACTTAACTGGCTGGATCTTCAGGATGCATTTGACCTCTCCGGCTATAACCTGGTGATCCATGAAGTCGCGCATAAGCTGGATGCGCGCGGCCGTGGCTATACCAGCGGCATTCCGGTGATCGCCCTGCGTGACGTGGCGCAGTGGGAAAAAGATCTGCGTGCCACCATGGAGGAGATTGAAAATGAGGTCGAACTGGTGGGGGAACAGGCGGCCACCATCGATCCCTATGCTGCCAGCGATCCGGCGGAGTGCTTTGCCGTCCTTTCCGAATACTTTTTTACCGCGCCGCAGTTGCTCTACGAGCGCTTTCCGGTCATGTATCACCATCTGAGCCAGTTTTATCGCCAGCATCCGCTACCGCGTTTTGAGCAAAATTTACCCCACCCTGCTTAATCTGCGAACGCATTGCTGCAAAGCTAGCCAGTTGAATGATAATGTGTTTTCTGCTGTTGACAGCTCAGGGCACTGCCATTAATATGCGCCCCATCGAAACGATTCCTCTGTAGTTCAGTCGGTAGAACGGCGGACTGTTAATCCGTATGTCACTGGTTCGAGTCCAGTCAGAGGAGCCATATTAAAGAAGCCCGCTCAGGGAAACCTGAGCGGGCTTTTTGCTTTACGCTGTCTGCCGGACAATCTTTCAGGATGTCACCGATTATCATCCTGAAGGATTTCCCGGTAACGGTCTGACGGTTACCGCGTCAAATTATTGCTACCCCACCGGTGACCGCAATCGTCGCCCCGGAAATATAGCTTGCTTCATCGCTGGCCAGCATTACATAGGCGGGTGCCAGCTCAGCCGGCTGTCCCATACGCGCCATCGGCACCTGACTGCCAAAGCTCTCTACCTGCTCCGGTGGCATAGTGGCCGGGATCAGCGGCGTCCAGATGGGGCCGGGTGCGACGGCATTGGCGCGAATCCCCCTCTCTGCCAGCAGCGCAGCCAGACCGCCGGAAAAGTTGACGATGGCCGCTTTGGTCGCGGAGTAGGCCAGCAGTTTTGGCTTCGGCTGATCGGCATTAATCGAAGCGGTATTGATAATCGACCCGCCCGCTGGCATGTGCGGCACCGCCGCCTTACAGATGTAGAACATGGCGTAGAGGTTGGTTTTCATGGTGCGATCAAACTCATCGTCGTCCGTCTCTTCCAGCGAGTTGCGCGTCATCTGGAATGCGGCGTTATTCACCACGATGTCAATTTTGCCAAAGCGCTCAACCGTCTGCGCGACAATGCTGCGGCAATGTTCTGCCTCAGTGACGTCGCCTGCGATCAGCAGGGCCTGCTGGCCCGCCTTTTCTATCCAGTCGGCCGTCTCTCTGGCATCCTGATGTTCATCCAGGTAGGAGCTCACCACGTCTGCCCCTTCCCGTGCATAGGCGATAGCAACGGCGCGGCCTATCCCGGAGTCTCCCCCGGTGATAATGGCGGTTTTCCCCTTCAGGCGACCCGATCCCTGATAGCTGGTTTCACCATGATCCGGTTTTGGCTCCATTTGCAGAAACGTGCCGGGCCACTTCTGCTGCTGCGCCTGATCAGGCTGTTGTGGACGGTCTGTCATACGCTCTCCCCCGTTGAGTGACGGTTTTACTGTCGACTATGGCGCTGAACGGTTATCAGCACGAGCAATAAGTGTAGCAGTCACAGCAAAATCGCAAGCCTCAGATTTAAGCGTAACGGATTGAAGAAAAAAGAGTTTCATACCCGAATGCCTGCGCAGTGCGCCTGGCGCAGGCTTGCTCTCTGGATAAGCGAATCGGTTACAGTAGATCGTCCCAGTTCATAAGCAGCTTCGCGGGCAGCGACTGCGCCAGCAGCGACTCATCGGGCGTCCAGCTCTCCCAGTGGCGGAATGCGGCGAAGTTCAGACCGGTCAGCGACTCCAGCGCGCTAACCGTAACGCGATACTCATCCACATCAGGCCGCGGCGTCACCAACGGATGCGGCAGCACGCGGCGCGGCTCATCCAGCAGATCCGCCTGACTGACCAGCAGCGCGGTTGCCTGCGGCTGGCCTGTTTTGCCAATACGCAGTACCACCTTCCAGAACATCAGCGGCACCTTCCACTCCGCATACTGCCGCCACTGATCGTTCAGCACCGGCCCGGTCAGGACGCTGATCTTGCGCTTCGAGGCCAGCACGCCTGATTCCAGAATGTAACGCTCAACGCCCTGCCAGTATTTCAGGCTCTGATTAAAGCGAAAATGCTGCGGGGAGCAGTTGGTAAAATGGAAGGTGTCCTTGTTGGCGCGTACCGCTTCTGCTGCTGTTCCCCAGGTAGGATCGCTGCGTCGGGTGAGATGTCCACGATCGAACCAGCGGCTGTACTCGCTGTAAAAGCGCTGTCCGGTGACGTAGCGGCTGTCGATACGGCTCTCGTCCACCCAGCGATCCGCCTCCTCCAGCAGCGATGGCTGACCGCTGGCACGGTCAATGGCCAGATAACGTGCGCCGTCGATATTGGTGGCTGTGAAAAAGGCGAGACGGCGCTCGGCGTTCATCAGCAGCGAGAAATGCTCATAGTCGAGCTGCGCCTCTGCTCCCGCTCTTCCATCGCGTAGCGGCGCAACCTCGGCCGCACGCGGGGAAATGATTGTCGCCAGATCAACAGGTGCACCCGCAAGAAAATCACGCTGAAAGCCGTCCCGGTTGCTGTAGTGGGTATCGGGTGAGGTCGCGCCAGGTGAGAAGGTGGCGGCGCCCGCAGTCAGAGCCTGCATTAACTGCGCCTGCTGCGCCTCTGGCAGCGACGGCAACGTCCCCTTTAGCCAGTCGATAATGGCGCTGATGCGAATGCCTTCATTGACCCAGCCGCTGTCGCTGTCGACGCCGCCGTGATGCAGCGCTATCAGCTGCCAGCCGTCATTAAAGACAGGTGCGCCAGAGGAACCGCCGTCGGTATCAGCCGCGTAGTGCAGTAGCTGCTGGTGGCGTGCCAGCAGCGCATTATTGCGCAGGGTAAGCTGCTGTGGCGCACCGCCGGGATGATGGATAAGGTTGAGGCTGATGCCCAGCGCATGCTTGTCATTACGATCGTTAAGCGCAATCGGCTGGGGAAATTCGCCGCTGCCAGCGACGGGTTCGCCCAGCGCCACCAGCGTACAGTCCAGGTCACTGGTGGGGCTGGTCAGAAAGAAGCGTTGCGCATCCAGTGTCCAGGTGATGCCGTCATCCAGTTCACCGCTTTCCGTCCGCCGCCAGCCGAACTGCACCGTTACGCGTCCCTGTTCCAGCGGCTCCGGCAGCAGGTGATGGTTGGTCACAAAAAGCCCGCCGTGCGTAAGAAACCCGCTGCCTTTTGGCACACCATCTTCCCGTAGCAGCCCTACGCCGCGTGCGTTATCCAGACCCTGCTGTAAAAAAGCGACCGGCAGCAGATCGTTGCTGTCGCCCACGATCACCCCCTGCCGCAGATGCTGCTGAAAAGCATAGCGCCGGGCGCGGTCGGGATTGGGCTCAGCCGGATTGCCCTGCGCCAGCGCAAGGCGGGTCTGCTCGCGCTGCTGTGCGGTCAACGCCAGCCGCGACTTAATCAGCGCAGCACGCTCCTGGTCGATCATTTGCGTCTCCATGATAAAAAGGACTCTGCCCTGTTAAGCATAGCCGCTGTCGCTGAAGGCTTCCCGCCCTCAGGCCTCTGTCGGGCACGCACGACACGAACCCAACAGGCATAAAAAAGCCCGCGTCACTGTGCGCGGGCTTGAGTAATAACAGGGACCGCTACTTTTCATGATAGCGGTGCACGGAAGGATAATATTCAAAGCCGTAAAGCTGGCTGACCGGGATCAGCAGGTCAGGCGCCAGACTGGCCTCGGTCTCAGGATACTCCGTGCTCACAGGGGCAAGGAGAGCATCGAATCGCTTTTTCCACAGTTGCAGTAGTGCTGTCACTAGTCAGGCCCTCATCATGTCAGGACCTCAGTTAAGCGCGTTCACCGCCACAACTGAACCATGAATTTTTGCAGTGCAATCCCGGAAAACAGATAACTCCGGCGTGGTCACGGCTGCTGTTTCACCATCATCTTGCGATAGTTATCCAGCCACTTGCCACTCTTCAGTCGCCACCAGAAGCAGACGCCGCGTACTGCCCAGTCCAGAAACATCCCAAGCCAGACGCCGACGACGCCCATACCGAGCATGATCCCCAGCACGTAGCCGACGACCACGCGCGCGCCCCACATGCTGAACATCGAGACATACATGGTATAGCGCGCATCGCGTGCGCCTTTTAAGCCTGCAGGCAGCACCCAGGAGGCCGCCCAGATCGGCATAAAGGCGGCGTTCAGCCAGATAAGATGCTGCGTCACGCTAATGACGTCAGGATCGCGGGTGTAAAAGCGCGCCAGCACCCCGGAGAGCGGCACGGTCATAAAGGCCAGTGCACAGAGGCAGAGGCTTGCCAGCCAGAACACGTGCCTGATCTGCCGTTCTGCCTGATAGACCTGATTTCGCCCCAGACGCGTCCCGGTGATAATGGTCGAGGCTGATCCCAGCGCATTGCCCGGCAGGTTAATCAGTGAGGCGATAGAAAACGCAATGAAGTTACCGGCAATGGCGTCAGTGCCCATGCCCGCCACAAATACCTGCGTCAGCAGTTTACCGCCGTTGAACAGCACCGACTCAATACTCGCCGGTACGCCGATCCCCAGCACCTCCATTAAAATTTTGCGATCCCAGCGGCGGAAATAGCTCGGCAGACTGATTTTTAACGAAGCGTTAAAGCCGATCATCAGCACGTAGATAACGCCGATGGCACCGATATAGCGTGAGATGGTCAGCCCCAGCCCTGCGCCGATAAAGCCCAGGCCATCCCAGGAAAAGGCGCCATAGATCAACACGCTGCTGATAACGATATTAAGAATATTCATTCCGCCGTTAATCAGCATCGGGATTTTGGTATTGCCCGCTCCGCGCAGTGCGCCGCTGCCGATCAGCGCAATCGCCGCCGCCGGATAGCTCCAGGCCGACACCTGCAAATAGCTCAGCGCCAGCTCTTTCACTTTTGGCTCTGCGCCACCGGCAATGAGATCGATGATCAGATGTCCCCACAGCTCGATAGCAAACACCAGCAGCAGTGACAGCACCGTCATCAGCGCCAGCGACTGGCGCGTGGCGGCGCGGGCGCGCTTGCCGTTGCGCTTCGCCAGACTAAAGGCCACCACCACCGTAGTACCCAGATCGATAGCGGCAAAGAAAGAGATAATGATGATGTTGAAACTGTCTGCCAGCCCAACGCCCGCCATCGCCTCTTTGCCCAGCCAGCTCACCAGGAATGTGCTCAGGACACCCATCAGCATCACGCAGAGGTTTTCGATAAAGATGGGCACTGCCAGTGGCGTGATCTCACGCCAGAACAGCGTGCGATAGAAGCGACGTTTGGGATACCACGCCGTGCGCTTTATCGCCTGCATCATTGCTACGCCAGGATTTTGCAAGGGAATAACCAAATCAGAACAGATTGGACAGGAGTTCTAATGATGAGTGCGCTTAGCGGTTTATGCAAAGCGTTTCCCTGATTTTTCAATCATTATTACACTCTTTTATCGCCGTTTACCGTAGCGGCGGCTGCACCGCCCAGATAGGCGCTGCGCACGTCTTCATTATCCAGCAATTCCCGGCCGCTGCCGCTGAGCCGGATCTCCCCGTTCACCATCACATAGCCGCGGTCGGCGAGCGCCAGCGCGTGACGGGCATTTTGCTCCACGAGAAACAGCGTCATGCCCTGTCGGGTCAGCTCGCGCAGAATGGCAAAAATCTGTTTGACGACAATAGGCGCAAGTCCAAGGCTCGGCTCATCAAGCAGCAGCAGTCTGGGACGACTCATCAGCGCGCGGGCTATCGCCAGCATCTGCTGCTCGCCCCCGGACAGGGTCATCGCCCGCTGTTTACGCCGCTCCAGCAGGCGCGGGAACAGCGCGTACATGCGCGCCAGATCGCTTTTCTGATGTTCACTGCCGATGGCGATGGTGCCCATCTGCAAATTCTCCTCCACCGTCATATCGGCGAAAATGCGTCGGCCCTCCGGTGCCTGGGCAATGCCGCTGGCGGCAATAAAATGGGTGGAGCGATGGCTGATCGGCTCCCCCTGAAAATAGATTTCACCCTGTGCAATGCGCGGCTGACCAAAAATCGACATCAGCAGCGTCGATTTTCCTGCGCCGTTAGCACCGATTAGCGCGACGGTTTCGCCCGGATAGACGCTGAGTGATACCTTTTTCAGCGCCTGCACCGGACCGTAAAAGAGATCGACCGCCTCAAAGGTTAACATTGGCTCAGCCATGAAGTTCCTCCTCCTCTGCGCCCAGATAGGCGGCAATCACGCGCGGGTCCTGCTGTATCTGCCGCGGCGTGCCCTGTGCGATAACGTCGCCGTGATCGAGCACCACGATATGATCAGAGATCGCCATGACCATCGGCATATCGTGCTCAATCAGCAGCACGCTAATGCGGTGATCGGCGCGCAGGCGATGCAGTATCGCGCTCAGCGCCTCGGTTTCAACCGGATTGAGTCCCGCGGCGGGTTCATCCAGACAGATCAGCTCGGGCTGAGTGCACATGGCACGCGCAATCTCCAGCCGTCGCTGCTGACCATAGGAGAGCGTGCCCGCCAGCCGGTTAGCGGTGGCGGCGAGGTCGACCATCTCCAGCCAGTAAAAGGCGCGATCCAGCGCGCGATTTTCCGCCTCGCGATAGCTTCGGGTGTTGAACACACCCGCCAGCAGGTTTCGGTTTGCCAGCATATGCTGCGCCACCAGCAGATTCTCAATCACTGACATCTCACGGAACAGGCGGATATTCTGGAAAGTCCGCGCCAGTCCGGCGCGGTTCACCAGGTGCGCGCCGCCGAACATTTTGTACCAGATACGTGAGCCAAGCTGTGCAGGCCGCAGCCAGTCCTGCGGCTCAATTTTCTGCCCGAGTATCTGGATGACGTCGGTGCTGCGAGCCTGGGCATTGAGCAGGATACGTCCGCCGCTGGCGCGGTAAAACCCGGTCAGGCAGTTAAAGACGGTGGTTTTTCCCGCGCCGTTGGGGCCGATCAGCGACGTGACCGAGCCACGCTGCACGCGCAGACTCACGTCATTCAGTGCCCTGATGCCGCCAAAGCGCATCATCAGGTGTTCCACCTGGAGGATGGCATCATTCATGGCGTACTCCTTTGCGCGGTACCACGCCGACACGACTGGTGCGCACCAGGCCGCGCGGTCGCCAGATCATCATTACCACCATCAGTATGCCAAACAGCAGCACGCGGTATTCAGCGAAGCTGCGCAGCAGCTCAGGTGCTACCGTCAACACAAATGCCGCCAGCACCACGCCGAGCGTCGATCCCATTCCGCCCAGTACGACAATCGCCAGGATCAGCGCCGATTCAAAAAAGGTAAACGAAGTGGGATTAACAAAGCCCTGATAGCTGGCAAAAAAGACGCCTGCGATGCCCGCAGTGGAAGCGCCCAGCATAAACGCCGACAGCTTGACCAGCACATGGTTAAGGCCCATTGCACGGCAGGCGATCTCATCTTCGCGCAACGCTTCCCATGCGCGGCCGACCGGCATACGCGTCAGGCGGTGCTTGATAAACAACACCAGCGCGACGACCAGAACCAGTACGACATAGAGAAAGATAAACTTCATATTGGGGTTATAGTCGAGGTGGAAAAATTCGTGGTACGGCACGCCGCCTTCGCGCGCGCGGCGGCCAAACTCCAGCCCAAGAAAGGTAGGCGACGGCACAGACACGCCGTTCGGCCCGCCGGTAAAACTCAGCCAGTTGGTCAGCACCAGACGAATAATTTCGCCAAAGCCGAGCGTCACAATCGCCAGATAGTCGCCGTGCATGCGCAGTACCGGAAAACCGAGCAGCGCACCGGCCAGTGCCGCCAGCAGCGCAGCCAGCGGCAGCATGCTCCAGAAGCCCAGCCCAAGATACTGATAGCCAAGCGCCAGCCCGTAGGCACCGATGGCGTAAAAAGCCACGTAACCGAGATCGAGCAGTCCCGCCAGGCCGACAACGATATTCAGGCCCAGCCCAAGCAGAACGTAGATCAGGCCGAGGATTGCCACGGTCAGCAAATATTTGCTGGAAAGAAAAGGAAAAGCGAGCGCCACGACCAGCAGCAGCGGCAGGATCCAGCGCAGCCGCGAACGGTATCCCGGCTCGCGCACGTAGACGCCATCATCGGCGCCCTCAAAGCGTCTTAGCAGCGTTTGCCCACCCGCCGTTTGCAGAAACAGGCTAAGCAGCAGCCGCCCCACCATGACGATCGCAACCAGCAGCGCCACGCGCATCGGTGCCAGATCAAAGCGGTAACCTTTTAGCACGACGCCCACTACCGGCCCGAATACCACCAGCGCTATCAGCCCGGCCAGCAGCGTATCGCGTAGCGCCTGACGAATCTTCAGAGAGTCACTCATCGTTGCGCCCTCATACTTTTGCCACCAGCGGACGGCCAAGTAATCCCTGCGGCCGGAAGATTAAAATCACCACCAGCAGCGCGAACGAGAAAACGTCTTTGTAGTCAGAGTTGACCAGCCCGGCGAACTGCGCTTCCGCTACGCCAAGCAGCAGTCCACCCAGCATCGCGCCAGGCAGCGATCCGATGCCACCCAGCACCGCCGCCGTAAAGGCTTTGATACCGATGATAAAGCCAGCATAAAAATCAAAGGTGCCGTAGTTCATCGTCACCAGGACGCCCGCCAGTCCAGCCATTGCCGCACCGATAACAAACACCAGTGAGATGACCCGATCGGTATTGATGCCGAGAATGGCCGCCATGCGTCGATCCTGCTGCACCGCACGACAGATGCGCCCCAGCCGGGTGTACTGGATAATCCAGGTCAGCAGCGCCATACCGCAAAAGGCCGCCACCAGGATAAAGACCTTAGTCCAGGTGATCTGCACGATGCCGCCGTCAAATTCGACGCGCAGTACACCGGTAAGCAGCGTGGGCACCCCCTGCTGATTGGGTCCCTGACTCAGCTGGACGTAGTTTTGCAGGATCAGCGACATCCCGATGGCAGAGATCAAGGGCGCGAGGCGGGTTGAATGACGCAGCGGTCGGTAGGCGATGCGCTCAATCGTCCAGCCATACACCGCCGTCACTACCACGGTGAAAAGCAGCGTGCCGAAAATCAGCAGCGGGAAAGAGTGCACACCAAAAAAGGAGAGCAGCGCCAGGCCGATGGCGCAGAGATAGGCGGAAATCATATAGACCTCGCCGTGGGCGAAATTGATCATGCCGATAATGCCGTAAACCATGGTGTAGCCGATGGCAATCAGCCCGTAAACCGCGCCCAGCGTCAGGCCGTTGATCAGTTGCTGAAGTAAGAAGGCATCCATAATAAAGTCTCTGCGCAACGCGGGCCGTGCAGCGGCGACCCGCAGAGGAAAGCCCCGCCGCGCGGGGCAGCCAGGGGGCTTACAGCTGGTGGTATTTGCCTTTATCGTCCCACTGATAAATGACGTAATCAGAGACTTTCAAATCGCCTTTACTGTCCCAGGCTTTTTTACCCATAACGGTGGGCACATCGTGTGATTTCAGCCACTCACTTGCCTTTTCGTTGTCTTTGCCTGCGCCTTTATAGGCGGCAGCCAGCGCCTGGACAGAGGCATAAGCGTAGAGCGTATAGCCTTCCGGTTCGAAACCGCCCTGACGGAATTTTTCAATGACCGCTTTGCCGTCGGGGATCTGGCGGGGATCGTTACCAAAGGTCATATAAATGCCATTGGTATACTGCGGCCCGCCTGCGGCAGTCACCAGTTCCTGCGTCACAATGCAGTCGCCAGAGAAGAAATCAGCTTTTACCCCCTGCTCGCGCATCTGGCGCACCAGCGGTCCCGCTTCCGGATGGCAGCCGCCGAAGTAGACCACGTCGGGACTGGCCTGCGCGATTTTTGTCACCAGCGCGTTGAAGTCTTTTTCGCCGCGCGACAGCCCCTCATACATCACCTCTTTCACGCCGCGCGTCTCCAGCGCCGCTTTGGTTGCGTCGGCCAGCCCCTGACCATAGGTGTCTTTATCGTGGATCACCGCAACCTTTTTCGCCTTCAACTTGTCGATCATAAAATTGGCCGCAATTGCCCCCTGCTGATCGTCGCGACCGCACATGCGAAACAGGGTTTTCATGCCGCGCTCGGTAATCTGTGGGTTAGTGGAGCCTGGCGTGATCGACAGCACGCCCGCATCGTCGTAGACCTCTGACGCAGGCATGGTGCTGGATGAGCAAAAATGGCCGACAACGGCCATCACTTTGTCCTGATCGACCAGGCGGTTTGCCACCGCCACCGCCTGCTTCGGCTCGCAGGCGTCATCGCCCTGAACCAGCACAATTTTTTCACCGTTAATGCCCCCGGCGGCATTGATATCTTCAGCCGCCTGTGACGCCCCTTTCCAGTACTGCGCACCATAGGTGGCATTCGGCCCGGAAAATGGCCCGGCGACGCCGATTTTGATCTCTGCCTGCGCACTGAGCGCGGCGCTGAAACAGCCTGCAATCACGACGTTTAATGACAACTTGATCATTTTCTGAGACATGCTGTCTATCCTCAACACAGTTAGTTTGCGTTTGCCCGACCACGGCGCAGGAGTAATACATGTTGTTTTTCAGGTTCAGGAAAGTCATGTGCGGCTGCGACAGCCGACATGTATCGCAAGCAAGAACCTCGCCAGAACGGATCAGATAGCAAGATTTCGCTGAAGGAAGGTGGCAACGCCAGCGACAGCGCACGACGTCACCTTCTGGTTCATTTAAACGTAGGCGGGGATTGGCAACACGCCAGCACCCTGTTGGTGCATAATGCGGTTGATCACAGATTCTTGCCCTGCGACAGCGGCAAACCCGCTAAGCTGTGGGTGAGGTCACTTATTACCAGGAGAGCGAATGCCTACACAACGGAAAAGCCTTAACCGCCAGCAGGCGCTGGACGAACTTGAACGCCTGTACGACGACGCCGTGAATGCCCTGCGCGCCGCCATTAAAGTTTATACGGAACAAGGTGAGTTACCCGATGCCGCCGCTCGCCATGAAGGGTTATTTGTTTACCCTGAGTTGCGCATTACCTGGCGCGGTGAAGGCCCGCAGCAGAATCGCACCCGTGCCTGGGGACGCTTTACCCATACCGGCAGCTACAGCACCACCATTACGCGCCCGGCGCTGCTGCGCCACTACCTGAGCGAACAGCTGGCGATGCTGGAAAAAGAGTATGAGGTGGAAATTCAGGTGGGGCCATCCAGCCAGGAGATCCCCTATCCTTACGTTATTGATGGTTCCGATCTGTCGCTCGATCGCACCATGAGCGCCAGCATTGCGCGACATTTTCCAACCACAGAGCTGTCACAAATTGGTGACGAGACCGCCGACGGCCTGTTTAATCCAGACGCCATTTTCCCGCTGTCGCATTTTGACGCGCTGCGCACCGACTTCTCTCTGGCACGCCTGCGCCACTATACCGGCACCTCGGTCGAGCATTTCCAGCCCTTTGTGCTGTTCACCAACTACACGCGCTATGTTGATGAATTTGTGCGCTGGGCCACCGAGCAGGTGCGCGATCCCAATAGCGATTATGACAGCCTGGCCTGCGCAGGCGGTGCGGTGATAACCGTCGATACGGCTGAAGACGATGCAGCTATGCTGGATCTGGCGTGGAAAAAGCACCAGATGCCAGCGTGGCACCTTACGTCGCCAGGGCGACGCGGCATTACCCTGGTGAATATCGGCGTTGGCCCGTCCAACGCCAAAACGATTTGCGATCACCTGGCGGTCATGCGCCCTCACGCCTGGCTAATGATTGGACACTGCGGCGGCCTGCGCGAAAGCCAGCGCATCGGCGATTATGTGCTGGCCCACGCCTACCTGCGTGACGATCATGTGCTCGACAGCGTGTTGCCACCCGATATTCCGGTGCCGAGCATTGCCGAGGTGCAGCGTGCACTCTATGACGCCACTAAAGCGGTGAGCAATATGCCGGGAGAAGAGGTCAAACAGCGACTGCGTACCGGCACCGTGGTCACCACAGACGATCGTAACTGGGAGCTGCGCTACTCCGCTTCGGCGCTGCGTTTTAACCTGAGCCGTGCGGTCGCGGTTGATATGGAGAGCGCCACCATTGCCGCGCAGGGTTACCGCTTCCGCGTTCCTTATGGCACGCTGCTGTGCGTATCGGACAAGCCACTGCACGGTGAAATTAAGCTGCCGGGCCAGGCGAACCGCTTCTATGAGGGGGCTATCTCTGAGCATCTGCAAATAGGGATCTGCGCGGTAGAACTGCTGCGCGCCGAGGGTGACAAGCTGCATTCACGCAAGCTGCGTACCTTTAACGAGCCGCCGTTCCGCTAACCGGCAAAATCACGGGATAACGTTTCCGTGTATTTTCGTCACCCGATGCAGTAAAGCGGGATCCACTCCCGCTTTACCAGGTCAGATGCAAAAAGCGGGAGCCGCTCCCGCTTTACCAGGTCAGATGCAAAAAGCGGGAGCCGCTCCCGCTTGACTATCTCAACAGCCAGAACTCTCTCGCTACCCAGCCAAGTACGGCTAACACCGCTGGCACCAGCAGCGTCCAGGTAATACGATCGTTGAGATGATCAAACTTGTCATCAATACGCACAAACTTTTCATCTATACGCTGGAACCTGTCATCTATGCGCTCGAACTTTTCATCCATGCGCTCGAGCCTGACATCTATGCGCTCAAACTTTTCATCCATGCGCTCGAGCCTGACATCTATGCGCTCAAACTTTTCATCCATACGATCGAACCTTTGATCTATACGCTCAAATTTTTCATCGCTATGTCCATCCCTGTCGTCATTGCGTTTTAAGGCCTCATCAAGACGCACATTTATCGCATTAATCCTTCCGGCCTGTTCACTATTCTGCTTTTCAATCCGGGCAAACCCCTCCAGCATTTCGCAGCGCAGTTTAAACTGCCCTGTCCACAGCGCTTCCACATCTCTCTTCGTCGCAAAATGCTGCGCGCGTTCGGTCAGCACAGCCAGTTCCGTTTTAATCTGATGGGTATTCTGCTCAAGCCGATCAACACGTTGGGTGAGCCGTTCCATGGGATTACCTCCTGACAGCTGAAGAGGGAGTAAAAGCGGGGGCTGATAGCGGGGTTCATAATGTGATGCCTGTTCCATGAGGATCTGCTCCCTGGCGCGTTATCCATTCTGTTGCTGACGCCTGCCCGCACCGTTGGAAATTTAACCAGCTTTTCGCTCAGATAACATTCCACGTTTCGCTAATTTGTCAAAAATTAGCCAGCAGATTGCGCAGCCGCGTTGCTTCTGAGTGACATCATCGCCGCAGCAGGAACGCGTTAACACCTTTTCTGACACATTCTGGAAGCCAGTACGCAATCCTTTCTGAAGAAACACGAAATGCGCGCAAGCGATATCGCCTGACGCGCAGAGACAGGAGCAAGGGGGCGCAGCCTGTCGCTGCGCCAGCGGAAGGGATCAGGCGCTCAGCCAGCCAAGCTTGATGACGAACAAAATTGAGAGGATAACCAGCGCCGCGTTAATTTCTCTGGTGCGACCACTCAGCAGTTTCACCACGGTCCAGGTAATAAAACCGAAGGCAATTCCGTTGGCGATTGAGTAGGTCAGCGGCATTGTCAGCGCGGTGACGGTAACCGGCGCCGCGGTCGTCACATCTTTCCAGTCGATTTCAGCCAGACCAGAGGCCATCAGCACCGCAACAAACAGCAGCGCCGGAGCAGTGGCATAGACCGGCACACTCCCCGCCAGCGGCGAGAAAAACAGCGCCAGCAGGAACAGAATCGCAACAACAATGGCGGTCAATCCGGTTCGTCCGCCTGCACTCACCCCAGCGGCCGATTCCACATAGCTGGTGGTGGTTGAGGTGCCCAGCAGCGAGCCAAACAGCGCAGCAGCACTGTCTGCTACCAGCGCGCGACCCATTTTCGGGATGTTGCCCTGCTCATCGGCCAGGCCAGCGCGTTTGGTTACGCCCAGCAGCGTGCCGGTGTTGTCGAATACGTCGACAAACAGAAACGCAAAGATCACGCTGACCAGGCCGACATTAAACGCCCCGGCAATATCCAGCTGCATAAAGGTGGGGGCAATCGAGGGGGGAGCAGAAAAGACGCCGGCAAAAGGCGACAGGCCGATACCCATTGAGATAAAGGTGATCAGCAGAATGCCGATCAATACTGCACCGGTGACGCGACGGGCTTCCAGCGCGACAATCACCACAAAGCCGAGCAGCGCCAGCAGGGGGCCGGGCTTCGTGAGATCACCCAGTCCCACCAGGGTCGCCGGGTTATCCACCACAATGCCAGCGCCTTCCAGCGCAATCAGCGCGAGAAACAGCCCAATACCGGCGGCAATACCCGCACGCAGGGGCAGCGGAATGCTGGCAATAATCCACTCGCGGATTTTAAAAATCGACAGCGCAAAAAAGATTACCGCGGAGAGAAATACCGCACCCAGTGCAATCTGCCAGGTGTAGCCCATGTGCAGCACAACGGTGTAGGTAAAAAAGGCGTTAAGGCCCATACCTGGCGCCAGTGCAATAGGATAGTTGGCAATCAGCCCCATTAACACCGAACCGATCGCGGCGGCCAGGCAGGTGGCCACGAAGACAGCGCCTTTATCCATTCCGGTCGCGCCCAGAATGCTGGGATTGACAAAGAGAATGTAGGCCATCGCCAGGAAGGTGGTAATGCCCGCAACCACTTCGGTTCGAACCGTTGTGTTGTGCGCTTTTAGCTTGAACAGTTTTTCTAACATCATCATCTCTCAAGAGCGGAGACGGCACGAATGCGCGTTCTCACTTGCCAGTGTGGGTTACATGCTGATTATTGTGTTACTCACGCGCAGCGGGCCGCTGCATGCTGACGGCCGCTGACGTAACGCCCTGTTTCTGCGTCAGACCTGAACAGATAGCAAGCACTGTGCCACACTCAGACGCAATCGTTTACTTCGCCAGCCCTGGCAATTTCTAAGAGAAATCTGAACCAAATCGAGGCGCGATTATGGTGCATTGCCCCGATGCTGCGCAATCGTTTTCATCTGCGCTGATCGCTCATTAAAATTCTGCGTTACCGCACGCTTCAGCAATCGCAACCGCGATATCGCTCACGTTTCCGTTGCGCGGCAGCGCGGCACAAATCGCCCCGTGTACAATCTTGTTAACCTTTTATTAACTTTGAGGTCGTGCGGTATGAAACCCGCCATTCTGGTTATCGACGATGATAAAGCTGTCTGTGAACTGCTGCAGGATGTGCTGAGCGAACAACAGTTTTGCGTTTACTGCTGTCACTACGGGCGAGATGCACCGGCACTACTGGCACAGTATCCCGATATTGCGCTGGTAATGCTGGATATGATGCTGCCAGACACCAACGGCCTGCTGGTTTTGCAACAGCTACAGCGTCAGCGTCCGGATCTGCTGGTCATGATGCTGACGGGAATGGGCTCTGAAGCAGAGATGGTGGTTGGACTGGAAATGGGTGCGGATGATTACATAGCCAAGCCGTTTAACCCGCGCGTGGTGGTGGCCAGAGCGCGCGCGGCGCTGCGGCGCGGCGGGCGTGTACCCCAGCCGGAGGCCGCAAACCCCTGCTGGCGCTTTAATGGCTGGCAGCTGGATGAGTCACGCTGCCAGCTGTTTAATCCGCAGCATGAACCGGTTCCGTTGACACAGGGCGAGTATGCGCTGCTGCGTGCGCTGCTGCGCCACGCACGCAAGGTGCTGACGCGCGATCAGCTGCTGGAGCTGACGCACGGTGAAAGCCTTGACGTGTTTGACCGCACCATCGACGTGCTGATCATGCGCCTGCGCCGCAAAATTGAAACCCACCCGCACCAGCCGGAGCTGATCCGCACCATACGAGGGCTCGGCTATGTCTTTTCCGCTGATGTCGTACGACCGGAAACGGTCCGGCTGTCAGCCTGAACAGGCCGCAGCCGAACCGCCCGGGACTATTTCACCGTCCAGCCTTTGTAGCTGCCAACGTTGTTGCGATCGATCAGCGTAACCGGGATCAGGACCGGCTTATCGGGGGCCGGTTTGCCCTGTAAAATGTCATAGCCAATCTCGACCGCTTTCGCCGCCATTACCTGGGGATCCTGCGCGGGCGTGGCAACAAACAGCGAGTTCTTACGCTTCAGGGCCTCTTCGCCATCGGGAGATCCATCGACGCCAACAATAAAGAATTCGTTACGCTGCGCCTGTTTCGCTGCCAGATCGGCACCGATCGCGGTTGGATCGTTAATAGCAAATACCGCATCCACTTTTGGGTTGGCTGACAGCAGCCCGGTCATCACCTCCAGCCCGCCTTCGCGGCTGCCTTTCGCATTCTGATTCCAGGAGAGCAGCTTGATCTCGGGATGGCGCTTCAGCTCGGTCATGCAACCCTCCACACGGTTCTGCACGGCGGAGACTGGCGGCCCGTTAATGATCAGCACATTGCCCTTCTCTTTCAGGCGATCGGAAATATATTTACAGGCAATCTCACCCGCCTGGGTGTTGTCTGAGGTAATGGTTGCGTTGGCTCCGTCAGCCGCCACGTCCACTGCCACGACCACGATCCCGGCGTCACGCGCACGTTTTACCGCAGGCGCGATGCCTTTGGAGTCCGCAGCGTTAAGGATAATCATGTCGACCTTTGCCGCAATAAAGTTGTCGATTTGCGCTACCTGCTGGCCGAGATCGTAGCCGCTGGAGACCAGCGTCACGTTGACCTTATCCCCCGCCAGCTCGTGCGCCTTCATCTCTGCGCCCTTGGTAATCTGCACGAAAAACGGATTGGCGAGATCGCCGACGGTGACGCCGATAGATTTAAGCTCTTTTGCCTGGGCGACAGAGGCGCTGAACAGCGTCGCCGCCAGCAGCCCGGTTACAATCGGATTGAAACGCATAGACCTTCTCCTGCTGTTATTAAAATCGCCAACGGCTGAATGGCGGAGGGTAAAGAAGCGATGTGCCGCGATCAGGAGACGTGATGCCGGGTGCGATATTTGTCGATCAGCACCGCAATAATAATCACCGCGCCCTTGATCACCAGCTGCCAGAAATAGGAGACCCCCATCAGCGTCATGCCGTTATTGAGCGTGGCAATGATCAGCGCGCCAATCAGCGTGCCGGTAATGGTGCCGATACCGCCGACAAAGCTGGTGCCGCCAAGGATGACTGCGGCAATCGCGTCAAGCTCATAGCCCACGCCGAGGTTGCCGTTGGCGCTATAGAGGCGTGACGCTGACATCAGCCCGCCCAGTCCCGATAACAGCCCGCTCATGGCATAGACAAACAGCAGCACAGCGCTAACCTTGATGCCGGTCAGCCGCGCCGCCTGCATGTTGCCGCCAACCGCATAGATGTGCACACCCAGCGTGGTGCGGCGCAGAATAAACCAGCAGATGGCAATGACCGCAAAGGCGATAACAATCAGCCAGGGGACCGGCCCGAGATAGCCGTTACCTATCCACTCAAAGCTGATATCGGAGTTAATCACCGTCGTGCCGTTCGCCAGCAGGTAGGCGGCCCCGCGCAGCGCCGTATAGGTACCAAGCGTCACGATAAAAGGCGGCAGTCCCGCCCAGGCGACCAGGATGCCGTTAAACAGCCCCATGACCAGTCCCGCCCCCAGCGCCATGGGAATAGTCATGCTGGCGAGCATGGGATCGAGTGACGCCACCATGGCAACCACCGCCGTGGTGCCCAGCATGGAGCCCACCGACAGATCGATCCCGCCGGTAAGGATCACAAACGTCATGCCAGCCGCCAGCACAATATTGATCGACGCCTGCCGGGTAATATTCAGCAAATTGGCCTCGGTGAAGAAATTGGGCGCAATCACGCCAAACACCACCACAATCAGCACCAGAATGGGCAGAATGCCAACGGTTTGCAGCAGATCGGCCATCAGCGCCCGTTTAACGGTGGGCGACTTTGCGCCCGTGCTCTCTGTCGTCACAGTTTTCTCCTTATCGCTCTTCAGGTGACGCAACGTGTGCCCCGGTGGCCAGCGTCATAATATTTTCCTGGCTGATTCTGGCCTGCTCCAGCTCGCCTGCGAGGGTGCCTTCCCGCATGACATACACCCGGTCGCTCATGCCAACAATTTCTGGCAGCTCGCTGGAGATCATCAGGATTGCCACACCCTGCTGTGCCATCTGGTTCATCATGCGATAGATCTCACTTTTTGCGCCGACGTCGACGCCGCGCGTCGGCTCATCAAGGATCAAAATGCGTGGGCCAATAGAGACCCAGCGTGAGATCAAAAGCTTCTGCTGATTGCCGCCGGAAAGCCCGCCGGCACGGACCTGCGCATGAGGGACGCGGATATTGAGCGTGGCGATGGCGTCGCGGGCAATTTTCTGCCCTTTCCGACGGTTCAGCAGGCCATAGCTGGCGTCGCGCTCCAGCGTCGCCATCACAATATTCTCCTGCGCCGCCATCTCCAGAAACAGCCCCTGCTCTTTACGGTTTTCCGTCAGGAAACCGATGCCGCGCGCGATGGCGTCACGCGGTGACTGAATGGTGACCTTCTGACCGTCAATCCAGATCTCTCCCCCGGTCGGTTTACGCACGCCGAAAATGAGCTGCGCCAGTTCGCTGCGCCCTGCGCCAACCAGCCCGGCCAGCCCCACGATCTCTCCGGCGCGCACCGCCAGGCTACTGGGGCGCACCTTGCCGCCGTCAGTCAGGTGATTCACCGCCAGCCGGATCTCGCCAAAAGGAATGGTGCGATCTTTATTAAACAGGTCGCTGAGTGAACGTCCCACCATCATACGCACCAGTTCACTGGCGTTCAGGTTGTCCCGGGTCAGGCTGCCCACATACTGCCCGTCGCGCAGCACGCTGACGCGGTCTGAGAGCTCGTAGACCTCTGCCATACGGTGGCTGATATAAATGATCGCCATCCCTTCTGCGCGCAGGCGCTTAATCAGTGCGAACAGCTGTTCAGTCTCGCGATTGCTCAGCGCTGCGGTGGGCTCATCCATTACCAGAATGCGGCTGTTGCGATGCAGCGCACGCGCGATCTCCACCTGCTGCTGCTCTGCAATGCTAAGGCGACTGACGCGGTCAGTGGCGTTGAACTGTGCGCCGAGTCGGTCAATCACCTGCTGCGCCTCATCAGCCATCTGGCGGCGGCGTATCAGCCCGCCGCGCGCGATTTCACTGCCGAGAAAAATGTTTTCCGCCACCGTTAAGTTGGGCGCAAGATTGATCTCCTGATAAATCAGGGTAATACCCGCCGCCAGCGCCTCTTTCGGCCCCCTGATGTTATAGGGCTGCCCGTCGATCAGGATCTCACCGCTGGTCGCGCTGTAGGCACCCGCGAGGATCTTCATCAGCGTACTTTTCCCGGCGCCGTTTTCGCCCATTAGCGCATGAATTTCACCGGGATAGACCGTGAGATCGACGCCTTTGAGCGCATAGAACTGACCAAATCGCCGCTTGATATCGCGCATTTGCAGAATCGGGGTGGCTGTCATGGGTCGCTCCAGATAACCGTGGTAATGGCTGAGTAAAGCAATGCCAGATAAATGGAAAATGTCAGAGCCCGTTCATATTTGTCATAAACGACGCCAGACTGCGCCCTATACTCGCCTCATCACGGCGGGCGCGGAGGCGTGGAATGCGGCATGAACATCCCTGGCAGGCGGGCGCACGCGGTCGCCTGCTGCTGTTCAACCTGCTGGTCGTCTGCGTCACGCTGATGGTGAGCGCGGTGGCAATTCTGGGCTTTCGCCACGCCGGACGGATCCAGGAGCAGGCGCAGGCGCAAACTCTGGCCGATATGCGCGCCAGCCTGGCACTGGCACGCGATACCGCCAGCGTGGCGACGGCAGCCGTACGGCTGTCGCAGGTGGTGGGTGCGCTGGAATATCAGAGCGAATCGCAGCGCCTTGAGCAGAATCAGCAGGCACTGCAGCACTCGGTGGCGCTGCTTGCCTCTGCGCCGCTGGCCTCCCGCCAGCCCGAACAGGTGGCGCGCATTCGCGCGCGCAGTCTGATGCTGGAGCAGACCATCACCCGACTGCTGATTAACGGTCATCAGCGCCATCTCCAGCGTAACGCCCTGCTCAGCGGCCTGTGGCAGTCACAGCTGCTGCTGGAGCATATCAACCGCCTCGCCCTCAATGGCCGCCCCGTGGCATCGCTGCGCCAGCAGACCGGGCACCTGATTAACGCGGCGATCCGCACGCCATCACCGATTGCCGTGGTCGATCAGCTACAGCAGGTGATGACGGCCTGGCGACCTGACTCAGGCAATGCGGTGCTGGATAACACCATTTCACGGCTGATCGCAACGCAACAGTCACTGATCCCGCTGGCGGATCGGCTGGCCGAAAACGATCTGGCTATCGCTTATGCCACCTACCGCATCAAGGCGCTGGTGGCGATGCTCAATGACGACATTACCGCCTGCGTCCAGCAGGTGGCGCAGCAGAGTGAGATGCGCAGCGCCGCAACCCACCGCGAACTCAACTCGGTGATCCTGTTTATTGCCCTGTTCGCCCTGCTGGCGCTGGCAATCACCGGCTATGCCGGGATCTATATCTATCGCAACCTCGGCTCGAGCCTGACCGCGATTGCCGATGCCATGACGCGGCTGGCGCAGGGTGAAAAACAGGTCCGGGTGCCTGGCCTGCAGCGCCGCGATGAGCTGGGCGATCTGGCGCGCGCCTTTAACGTCTTTGCGCGTAATACCGCTTCGCTGGCGCACACCTCGCGTCTGCTTAAAGAGAAAAGCAGCCAGCTTGAATCCACCTTTCTGGCGATGCGTGACGGCTTTGCCCTGTTTGATAACGGTGGCGAACTGGTGGTATGGAATGCACAGTATCCGCAGCTGCTCGGCCTGCCAGATCAGGCGCTGCATCGCGGCCTGCACTATCGCCAGCTGCTACAGCGCGTCGGCGTGAAGTTACAGGATCCCGGGGAGCCGCAGGAGGTACGGCTGGCAGATGGGCGCACGCTTGAGCTGCGCTTCAGCCCGGTGCCGCGCCGGGGTATTGTGAATACCGTGCTGGAGCGCACCGCGCGCAAAGCGCTGGAGGAGGCGCTGGTGCACAGCCAGAAAATGAAAGCGGTTGGCCAGCTGACCGGCGGCATTGCTCACGATTTTAATAATCTGCTGGCGGTGATCATTGGCAGTCTTGCGCTGACGCAAGGCCAGCTGCCGCCCGGAACGCTGGCAAACCGTATCGATCGGGCGCGGCAGGCGGCCGATCGCGCTGCCCTGCTGACCCAGCGGCTGCTGGCTTTTTCGCGCAAGCAGTCGCTGCATCCGCGTGCCGTGTCAGTGGTAAAGCTGGTAGACGATCTGCAAGGTCTGTTACAGCACTCGCTGCTGCCCGGCCAGCATCTGGTGACGGAGACGCAACCGCCCGGCTGGCTTGCCTGGATTGACGCCAGCCAGCTGGAGAACGCGCTGATGAACCTGGTGGTTAACGCGCGTGATGCGATGCAGCAGCAGCCCGGCGAGATCCGCCTGCGCATCAGCAATCAGCAGCGGAACGGGCGCGAACGGGTGGTGATTGAGGTCATCGACAACGGCTGTGGCATGACGACCGAGGTGCAGGCACAGGTGTTTGAGCCCTTTTTTACCACCAAAGAAACCGGCAGCGGTAGCGGACTGGGCCTGTCGATGGTCTATGGTTTTGTGCGTCAGTCGGGCGGGCAGATTGAAATTGACACCGCACCTGGCGCGGGTGCAACCGTGCGTCTGCTGTTGCCGCGTGCGCCGGAGCACGCAGTCACGCCCGTTTCCGCACCGCCGGTCGCTCCGCCCGCCCCGCGCGATAAGCTGATACTGGTGCTGGATGATGACGCGGCGGTGCGCCAGACGCTTTGCGAGCACCTGCACCAGCTTGGCTACGTGACGCTGGAGTGCACCAGCGGGGAAGAGGCGCTGACGCTACTGCGCCAGACGCCTGATATCGATCTGTTGATCAGCGATCTGATGCTGCCTGGCACGCTCAATGGCGCGGATGTTATCCGTCAGGCACAGCAACAGTGGCCGCATCTGGCGACGCTGCTGATCAGCGGCCAGGATCTGCGTCTTCAGCCGGTGGCGCTGCCCCTGTGCGAACGGCTGGCCAAGCCCTGGCAAAGCGCGCAGCTTGCAGCGGCGCTGGGCCGCGCCTGGCAGCGCAGCGAACGCCTCAGTCGCGCACGGCAGGCTGCCGGGGTGGCACCGCCTTCCCGCTAATATTGCACTTGCGCAGGCGGCTGGGGAACTCATCCATGATCGTCACCGCCCTCACCAGCATCAGCCCCCTTTCCGCCGGGGAAAGCCGCGAGAAGCGTGGTGAAAAATGTGCGCTTGCCCGTGCTGCGCCAGCGCCGTGGCGCTGCGCTGCTGCCGCACGGCAGGCCACTGCTGGCGTTGCGTTGTGCTTTCCATCAGTGCTCCAGGGTCAGTTCCGTTATGTCGCCGCGCGTCAGGCTGACGGCGTACTCTGCCAGCGTACCGTCGCGGGTTTTATTGAGGGTACGCACGCAGAGCAGCGGCGCGTGCAGGCCCGTGTCCAGCAGGCGGCACTCTTTAGCCTGAGCGCGGCGCGTGCTAATACGCGTCTGGCTGCGCATCAGCTGATGGCCGCCCTGCCTCATCAGTAAGTCGTGCAGCGAACCGCTGCTGACGTGCTGTAGCGTGGGCCACCCGCACAGATTCGGCAAGCGCCGCAATAAATCCGGCTGTGTGGTGGGTACTATGCTGAGGGTTACAGATGGCAGCAGGGTGACTGCGTCATGACACGCCCATGAAACTGCCGCGTTCAGATGCACAGCCTCAGGGCGCGTTTTATTAGCACAACTAAAGGGTCGGAGCCGTGTCGCCGGGAAGTGAAGCGTGCGGCTGGCAGCGGCTTCGCTTCAGAGCCTGTGCCGTGCAGGAGAGAGGATTTCTGCTAGCTTAATAACTGAACATCCTTGTTACGTGATAAATGAAAATGATTAACAGCGTGAAACTTTCTGCCGGCTTTCGTCGCAGTTTTATCCGCGAAGTCCTGCTGCCGCTTATGGCAATCCTGCTGCTGACCTTTGCCGGGGCGGGCACTGCCCTTTTTCTTGGCACGACGCTGACCAACCAGGAGGCGAAAGCCCAGCAGCAGCGCATGATCGAGGCCTCATTCAGCCAGAGCCTGGCGGAACATCAGCGCCAGCTACTTAGCATGTCACGCTGGGCTCCCCTGGCGTCGCATCTTACCACCTCCCCCTCCGACCGGCGCTGGCTCAATGACAACGTCGGCCGCTGGCTGTATGAGATGTTTGGCCATCAGCTGATTATGGTGCTGGATGAAACCGGGCTTCCGATGCAGGTCTGGCGTGAAGGGCAGCCGCTGACCGCTCCTGCAGAAGATCCTACGGTGCAGGCGGTATTAGCCAGTGCGCTGCTGCGAGGCCAGTCGCAGCAGGAGGAGGCAGATTATGCGCGCGTTGAGGGGCGTGCGGCGGCGCTGGCAATCGGGGATGTTACGCGCGAAGCGACACGTCTTAAGCTGGTCAGCCTGAAATTTCTCGACGATGGCTACCTTGCCGGGCTGGCCGAGCGCAGCCAGCTCAAGGGATTGCACTTTTCTGACCTCAGCGCCGTAGCCGATACCCCCGCACGCTTTCTGCTGACCTCGCGACAGGGCGAGGAGGTAGGCTATATCAACTGGGACCCGATGCGTCCCGGCGCGCAAATGCTCCGCGCCATCGCCCCCTCAACCGGTATCGCGGTACTGATCGTTATGCTGCTGTGTCTCTATATGCTGCGCCGCCTCTGGACATCGTCACGTGATCTGTCGCAGTCGATGATCAGGCTGGGTGCCAGTGAAGCCCAGGCGATGCACCTGGCCTTCCACGACGTGCTGACCGGCCTGCCCAACCGCGCGCTGGTTGAAGAACGGCTGACGCAGGCGCTGGCGCTGGCGACGCGTCATGAGCAGCGGGTGGCGCTGCTGCTGATCGACCTCGACCGCTTTAAAAATATCAATGATACCTACGGCCACCACGCGGGTGACGAGCTGATTATCGCCGTCGCCCATCGTCTCTCTACGCTGCTGCGCCCCAGCGACACCGTCGGACGCATTGGCGGCGATGAATTTATTGTTGTCATGCCAGAAGTGGAAAATATCGGTCAGGTACAGGCGCTGGCGCAGCGCATTCTCGACGCGCTTAGCCAGCCCTATGCGCTTTCCGGCGGCGAAGTCTGGAGCGGTGCCAGCATCGGCCTGGTGTTAGCCCCCAAAGACGGGCTGGATCGCCAGGAGCTGGTGCGTAAAGCTGACATCGCGCTTTATGAGGCAAAAAGCAGCGGACGCGGCAAATACCGCCAGTTTGAGCGGGTTATGGATGAATCGATCCGCACGCGTCAGAACATCGCTGCCGATCTGCGCGTGGCGCTACAGGACTACCGGGGACTGGCAGTGTGGTATCAGCCGTTGATGGATATCGAGGGCAAAAATATGGTGGGCGTGGAGGCGCTGTTGCGCTGGAACCATCCCACGCGCGGCGCGGTCCCTCCCGCTGACTTTATCGCCATCGCGGAAGAGACCGGGCTGATTATCCCGCTGGGCGAATGGGTGCTGCGTGAAGCCTGCGCGATCCAGCAGCGCTTTCCCGCGCTGATGGTGGCCGTTAACGTCTCACCGGTGCAGTTTCGCGCCACCGGTTTTGTTACGCGTATGGTGGAGATTGTGCGTGAAAGCGGTGGCGATCCGCAGCATATCGAGCTGGAGATCACCGAAGGGGTATTGATTGAGGATGAGCATGAAGCGCGCGCCATTATTATCGCCCTGCGCGAGGCCGGTTTCCGTATCGCGCTGGACGATTTTGGCACCGGTTACTCCAGTCTGAACTACCTCAGCACCTTCCCGGTCGACAAGATTAAAATTGACCGTTCATTTACTCAGTCGCTGGGCGTGGCGGAGAACTCCGTGGCGATCATTGAGTCAGTGGTGAAGCTGGGCCATGCCATGGGGCTGACGGTGACGGCCGAAGGGGTAGAGACGCCCGGTCAGATGAGCGCGCTGGCCGACGCAGGGTGCAACCAGCTTCAGGGCTATCTCTTTAGCCAGGCGCTGCCGTTTGAGCGCCTGGGCGACTGGATGCGCTGATTAAGGGCAGCACTGAGTGCCCAGGCGCCGCCTCTCCTATTCCGGAAAGTCGGTCTCGACAGCGGTTTGCTTCCAGGCTTCGATCTGCGCCAGGCGCGCTTTCAGCTTCGCCGTAACCGCATCATAGCCCCATGCTCCCAGCACCAGATGACGTGGAGGCGTGGCGTGCTCAGTAATGGCGATCATCGCCTGCGCCGCGCGCGCCGGATCGCCCTTCTGCGTGCCGCTGTTCTCTGAGGTTGCCTTCATGCGCGCCGCAGCAGTTTCTGCATACTCCGGCAGCCTGCTCGGCGTCTGATGCAGTGAGCGGCCAGCCCAGTCGGTACGGAACGGACCCGGCTCGACGCAGGTGACGTGGATGCCCAGCGAGGCGGTTTCCAGTGCCAGCGCATCGGACCAGCCCTCCACCGCGTGCTTGCTGGCCGAATAATAGCCGGAGCTGGCGAAGCCGATAAGGCCCGCCACCGAGGTGATATTAATAATATGGCCGCGACGCTGCTGGCGCATAACAGGCAGCACCGCACGCGTCAGGGCAAACAGGCCAAAAACGTTTGCATCAAACTGATCGCGGATCGCCTGCTCTTCCGCCTCTTCCACCGAGCTCTGATAGCCATAACCGGCGTTATTGACCAGCACGTCGAGGGTGCCAAATTTCTCCAGCGCTGCCTTTACCGCGCTGTCGATACTCTCTGCCCGGGTGACGTCAAGCGTCACCGCCAGCGCATTGCTGTGGCCCGCGACCAGATCGGCCACTTTGGCGGTATCGCGCGCCGTCACCACTACGTTAAAGCCGCGCGCTATCGTCTGCTGCGCCAGCTCGCGACCAAAACCTGTTGAACAGCCTGAAATAAACCACACCGGATTGTTATCTGTCGCCATGGGTTGCTCCAACATAATGGGTGGTAAATCACCTGAGCCCGGCGCTGACCGCCCGGGGAAAGTGAAGGATAAGGGTAGTGGCCCGCTGGCGGACCACTTAACGCTGAGTGCGCCCTACTTTTTATGCAGCAGCTGGCTGGCGGTATCGCTGATTATCTGCGCCGCGCCGCGATCCCCTTTTGCCATAGCACTCATAAAGGCTTTCGCCTGTTTAAAGGTGATGTGCGGCGGCAGCGGGGCCACTTCAGGATCGGTTTTCACCTCCAGGACCACCGGACGATCGGCACTGAGTGCGCGTCGCCACGCGTCCGCCAGCACGTCCGGGTTATCGACAAAGATGCCCTGTAAGCCCAGCGATTCCGCAAACTGCGCGTAACGCACATCTGGCAGCTGCTGCGTCGCCTCAAAGCGCGCGTTGCCCTCCATGACGCGCTGCTCCCAGGTAACCTGGTTGAGGTCCTGGTTATTGAAGACGCAAACGATAAGGCGTGGATCGGCCCACTGCTGCCAGTATTTTTGAATAGTGATCAGCTCCGCCATATTGTTCATCTGCATTGCGCCATCTCCGACCAGCGCCACCACCGGTTTGTCTGGCTGAGCAAATTTGGCGGCAATGGCGTAGGGCACCGCTGCTCCCATACAGGCCAGCCCGCCAGAGAGTGAGGCGCGCTGGCCCTGCCTGACGCGGTAGTCGCGGGCAAACCAGTTAGCACAGGAGCCGGAATCGGAGGTCACGATGGCATTATCCGGCAGCTGCGGCGACATCTCCCAGACCACGCGCTGGGGGTTAACCGGATTCGCGGGGGCATGAGCGCGTTCTTCCATCACCTGCCACCAGTCACGCACCTGCACCGCAATCTCCTCCTGCCAGCCGCGATCCACTTTATGCTCCAGCAGCGGCAGCAGGGCGCGCAGCGTTTCCGCCGCGTCGCCGTGCAGATTCACTTCGCACGGGTAGCGCAGGCCGAGCATTGCTGGATCAATATCAATCTGCACCGCACGCGCCTTGCCCTCCTCCGGCAGGAACTCTGTCCAGGGGAAACCGCTGCCGATCATCAGCAGGGTGTCGCAATGCTTCATCATCTCCGAGGAGGGTTTGGTGCCGAGCAGGCCGATAGCGCCGGTGACAAAAGGCGCATCGTCCGGCAGCACATCTTTGCCGAGCAGCGCCTTGGCGACGCCCGCCGCCAGCACGTTGGCGGTCTGCACCACCTCTACCGCTGCACCGCGCGCGCCCGCACCAATTAAAATAGCAACCTTTTTGCCGGCGTTAAGCACGTCGGCGGCCCGCTGCAAATCCGCCTCGTAAGGCACCATTCTGGGGCGCTGATAGCCGGGGCCAGAGTGGGTAAAACCGTGCAGGTGTTTGGGGGCTTCCCACGGCTCATCCTGGATATCTTTTGGCACGATGACCACTGCCACGCCGTTCTGCGCTTTGGCAATGCGTACGCCGCGGTCGATTAAGTGACGCACCTGCGCTGGCGCTGCCGCCTCCTGCACAAAGCTGGCGACGTCGGCAAACACGCGGTCGAGGTTCATCTCCTGCTGATAGCTGGCACCGCGCGCGGTTGCCTCTGCCTGCCCGGCAATCGCCAGTACCGGCGCGTGATCCATTTTGGCATCATAAAGACCGGTAAGCAGATGGGTTGCGCCCGGGCCGCCGGTAGAGAGGCAAACGCCCAGCTCGCCGGTAAATTTGGCATGTCCGGCCGCCATAAAGGCCGCCATCTCTTCGTGGCGCACCTGGATAAATTCAATGCCGTCGCCCTTCTCATTAGCACGCTGAATGGCGCCCAGTACCCCGTTAATGCCGTCACCGGGATAGCCGTAAATACGCGTTACGCCCCACTCTTTCAGCCGCTGCACAATGAAATCGCTGGTTTTCATGCTCATCGTTGTCGCCTCCTTAAAATGCCGTGTCAGAGAGTAAGGGTAGACGACAATCTGGCTTCTCCGTCGACCAGTGCGTGACGGGCAGCCGCGCAGCCGCCCGTCACGCCTGCCGAGGCAAACGCCGAGCGGTTGCGGTTGCGCACGATCGGCAGGGTTTCGTAAGACGCGATCGCAAAGGCCATTTCCGTTGCCAGCCTCCGTCGATGATAACGTCACACAGCCAGCCGGACCGGGTGTAATCCGTCATCAGTCGGGCAAAACCGAACTGCGCCCTGCCGCTTACCGATTAAACGGCAGTGAAGCGGCAACGGCCCGCGCGCTCCGGGTACGCCTGCCCTTTTGCCCGGCAGGATTGCCCGACAAGCGGAAAGGGATCCATGCAGATTGCGCGGACGCCGTCAGATGGCGAGGGTAGCGGCGTTGCGCTGCCAGGCCGTGCCGGCAATCATCAGTGAGGCCATCAGTTGCTTCTGGTCACGCGAATGGATAGTAAGGGCAGTGCCCTGTCGGACACGGCCAAAAGGCAGGCATTTACCGCACGGATGCGGCGAAAAAAGCACAAATAAAATTTTATGCTGCAGGGAAAGCGCAGCGCGCCTGGCGATAAAAAGCCCCGTAACAGGGCTGCACCCTCAGCGTGGCGACTCAGGCCGGGGCACTACAGCGCACTCAGCACATCATTTTGCCGGGTAATCAGCGAGCGCAGCGGCACGCTGCTTTTCATCACGGGGGATTTGATGACGATATAGCTGAAATATTTATCGATGCCGATCTGCGCATCCAGCATCTTCTCAATCACTTCCTGATAGTGCTCAATGCTGCGGGTGATAAAGCGCAGCAGATAGTCGTAGCCTCCGGTGATCAGGTGGCACTCCATCAGCTCATCCACGTCGCGCAGCGCGCTTTCAAACTTCATAAAATCTTCCCGGCGATGGCCTGAAAGAGTGACTTCCGTAAAAACCGTGACCGAATCGGTGATTTTGGTGAGATTGATATGGGCTTCATAGCCGGTGATAAAGCCCGCCTGCTCAAGGCGTTTAACACGTTGCAGACAGGGGCTGGGTGAAAGTCCCACGGCATCGGCGAGATTCACATTGCTGATGCGGCCATCTTTTTGCAGTTGCACCAGGATGTTGATATCAATGCGGTCAAGTTTCATTAAGCCGTTCATATCACCCCTCATCGTTAACCCATTGTGCAGGACGTGCTGATGGTATAACACGCTTCACGCCGACAACGCCAGCGTTACCGCGTGTGCTATCCACCAGGTAAAATGATAATTATTCCAGCAATATCAATGAGGAAGATGACGTTAGCCCAGACGACCGGTGGCACGCGCCAGCGCAATGTCAAAGATGTGCAGCGCCTCCTCCAGCTGTGAATCGGTGGTAACCAGGGGCGCCAGGAAGCGCACCACGTTACGCTGAACACCGCACTTGATCAGCAGCAGCCCCTCCTGACAGGCGCTGTCGAGGATCTTCTGCGTCAGCGCAGCGTCCGGCCTGCCGGTTTCAAAATCGAGGATCTCCACTGCCAGCATAAAGCCGAGGCCGCGCACGTCGCCAATGCAGGCGTACTTCTCCGCCAGCTGCTGCAGGCGCGCATGCAGCTGCTCGCCCAGCGCGCTGGCGCGAGCCAGCAGACGATCATGCTCCAGCAGATCGAGTACGGCCAGCGCGGCGGCACAGGCCAGTGCATTACCGCCATAGGTGCCGCCCAGCCCGCCTGGCGTCGGCGCATCCATGATCGCCGCTTTGCCCACCACGCCGGAGATCGGCAGGCCGCCGCCAAGACTTTTCGCCACCGTGACCAGGTCAGGTTTGATGTTGAAATGCTGAAAAGCAAACATCTTGCCGGTGCGGCCAAAACCGGTCTGCACTTCATCGCAGATGAGCAGAATACCGTGCTGCCCGGTGATGCGGCGCAGCGCCTGCATAAACGCCGGACCGGCAGGCAGAAAGCCGCCGTCACCCTGTACCGGCTCAATAATGATGGCCGCCACGCGTTCCGGCGCGATCTGCACGGCAAACAGCTGATCCAGCGCCTTCAGGCAGTCGACTTCCGAAACGCCATGCAGCGGATTCGGGAACGGCAGGCGATAGATATCGGACGGGAAAGGACCAAAGTTCTGCTTGTAGGGCTGACTCATGCCGGTCAGGGTTACGCCAAGCAGCGTGCGACCGTGAAACGCACCGTCGAAGGCGATCACGCCAGGGCGACCGGTGTAGGAGCGCGCAATTTTAATCGCGTTCTCTACCGCTTCCGCACCGCTGGTAAAAAAGACACTTTTACAGGGTTCACCCCCGCCGACCAGTCGGTTGAGGCGCTGCGCCAGCTCGATATAGCCCGGATAGGCGGCCACCTGGAAACAGGCGTGCGAAACCCGTCCGAGCTGGCGCGTTACCGCATTCACTACCGCCGGGTGATTATGTCCCACGTTCAGCACGCCGATCCCACCGACAAAGTCGAGATAGCGATTGCCCTCAACGTCCCAGACTTCGCTGCCTGATGCCCGTTCAATCACCAGCGGATGTGCGGTGACAACCCCGCGCGGCACATGCTGCTCGCGCGCATCCAGCAGTAAACTGTTATCGGAATACGTCTGCTGTCCGGCCATGACATTCTGCATTTTCATACCTCGTCCACGTAGCGTTCGGTTGGCTCAAGTATCGCAACCCGTTGGTTAAGCTTGCTGCCGTTATGGGTAGTGCGGCGGCATTTCCTGTCAAAATTGTCGTTCTTTCAGCAGGGAAATTTCTTACGTCCGTGCCCGTCGGGCGATCGCCGTTAATACCCGGAACGATCGGATCGCGGTTAACGTTGCAGGCGGCGTGGTGCAGCGGCGGGGAGGACGCGGAGTGGCGTCTCAGTGTTCTCCTCCGCTGCCGGGCTAACGGTGCGCACGATGCCGGTCATTGATGCCTCCGCCGGGATCATATTGTGTGAAAAGCTGCCCTGCATGCGCGTTACGCTCAGCAGCCCCGGCTCACAGGCATCAAGGGAACGCGCACGATCTCGCTGGTGCGCTGCTCCTGATAGCGCAGTTCAGGCCGGGTATGCCGCGCGCGCCGCAGCGCAATAAGAGCGCCACTGCTGATCAGTAACCTCGCGCACGGTCGATCAGGCCAGTCATTGGCTCGCCACGCTGATAGCGGCGCAGATTTTCCAGCAGCGCGGCGGCGGCGCTGATGGTTTGCGTCTGGCTGGCAATGTGCGGTGTCAGCCAGATGGCAGGGTGATGCCAGAAGCGATGGGACGGCGGCAGCGGTTCGGGATCGGTAACGTCAATTACCGCGGCGCTCAGCAGACCGCCGTCGAGCGCCGCCAGCAGATCCTCATGGTGAAGCTGTGCGCCGCGTCCCGCCTGCACCAGCGCTGCGCCGGGAGGCAACTGGCTGAAAAGGTCGCGGTTCAGCAGGCCGTGCGTCTCCGGCGTTAAGGGCAGCAGGCAGACCAGAATGTCGCTGCGCGCCAGAAATGCGTCTCGCTGCTCTGCGCCATAAAAGCAGGCAACGCCGTTGAGCGCGCGCGGGGTGCGGCTCCAGCCTGCACAGTCAAAGCCGAGCGACACCAGCTGAGTGAGCGCCGCCTGGCCTAGCTCACCCAGTCCCATCACGCCGACGCGCCGCGTGGCGGCAGGCCTGACGCTGTGCGGCTGCCATCGCGCTTCGCGCTGCTGTTGCAGGTAGCGCGGCATATCGCGGTGAAGAGCGAGCACCGCAAAGGTGACATATTCCACCATGCCCTGCGTCAGACCCGGCTCAATCATGCGCACGACCGGTAACCCGGGCGGCAAGGTGGTGAGGTCAAACTGGTCCGCGCCCGCCCCCACTGACATCAGCAGTTTCAGGTTGGGAAAGGTCGCCATCATGTTTTCCGGCGGCTGCCAGGCGATTACTATCTCTGTCTTCTGCGGATCGCCGGTTTCCGGCCAGAGATAGAGCTGAATATCAGGCGCATGCTGCGCCAGCCACGCCTGCCACAGCGCACCGCGTTGTGGGTCCGATTTATAGAGGATCTGCATCAGGCCATCGCCTGGGTCATCAGGCCAAACGCCTGCAATCCGCCCGCTGGCGGCGTCCAGGGGGTGCCGCGCACCATGGTGGTGGGGTTATCGACCTGCTTCAGCCCCAGGGTGGCAAGCCAGGATGACAGCGGCAGCGCGGCATCAGTATCAATACGCACAAACTCGCCGCGCAGCCCCTGCATAAGCGAGGCGACCAGCGCCTGCGCCACCGGCAAATCCCGCGCGATAATCGGGCCTATCGCCCAGCCGTATCCAAAGCGACGCAGGCTGGCAAAGCCATAAATCTGCTGCTGCTCATCAGCCAGCAGCACGGTCTGATGCTGGCTGATAAGATGCGCAATCAGCTGCGGACGCAGCATGCCGTGTGCCTGCCGATCGAGCGCGGTAAGGGTGGCGATCTCCTGCGGCTGTGCGCGGCGCAGCGTTAAGCCTGCTGGGATCGCCACCGGCGGCACCGTTTCCAGCGCGCGCGTCTGGTGCTGATGGATCTGCCCGAGGGTGACAAAGCCGAGCTTTTCATACAGTCCTTTACCCATTTCAGTGGCGTGCAGCCGGACGTTGTAGTCAGGCACTTTTTCCAGCAGGGTCAGCATCAGCTGTTTGCCCAGCCCGCGTCCCTGCTGCTGGCTATCAACAATCACCAGCCCGATAGTGGCAGCGCGATCGCCCCAGCGCCAGAGCACTGCGCTGCCCAGCAACTTGCCCTGCTCCTCGATCACCACGCCCTCACCCAGCGACAGCGCCTGCTGCCAGTCCTCAGGGCGGTGTGGCCATTTCAGCTGCTGCGTCAGGTGATAGCCCTGTTGCAGATCCTGCGCGGTCATCGCGCGAAAAATAAGACTCATGCGGTGCTCCTTACATCATGTCAGGCGTTTCATTTGTGCCGCCGTTGGTCAGACGGCGGTAGCCACAGGGGTCGGGTCAACACCGTGTGTCGCGGTTCGGCGAGGGACAAACCGGTGCGGTAGCCCTACTCTGCCCTGAGGATCTCTTCATGTTCATCCAGCCATCCTTGCCGCAGCTCCGGCACGGCACGCTTCAGCCGTTCAAAGTAGAGCTCGCTGGTCGGCTTGTCATAATCTTCCCGCGCCAGCTGGGTCACGATACGGCCTGACTTCATCACCACAATCTGGTCGCATACTGCGCGCACCGCATGCATATCGTGACTGATAAAGAGCACCGACAGGCCCAGCTCACGCCGCAGCTCGCCGATCAGATCGAGCACCGCTGCCGCCACCACGGTATCCAGCGCCGAGGTCACCTCATCACACAGGATAAGATCCGGCTCCGCTGCCAGCGCGCGTGCCAGACTGACGCGCTGCTTCTGACCGCCAGAGAGCGCCCATGGACGTCGCCACAGCACGCTGCGCGGCAATTTCACCAGATCGAGCAGCTGGTGCAGCCGCTGAGTCAGCGCCTGACCACGCAGGCCGTGAAACAGCATCAGCGGCCGCGACAAAATTCGCTCGACGCTGTGCGCCGGATTGAGCGCGGTATCCGCCATCTGAAACACATACTGAATGCGGCGCAGTTCATTGTCAGGCCGTTTGTGCATATCGCCCGCAATATAGTGGCCATTAAAAAGGATATGGCCGTTACAGGGGGCGTTAAGCCCGGCGATGGCGTGTGCCAGCGTGGTTTTGCCCGATCCCGACTCACCGATAATGCCGATCGCCTGCCCTCGCCAGAGTTGCAGATGTATATCCTCAAGGATGCGGGTCTTCGGCTGACCGTCTTTGCCGCGTGGGCCGTAGCCTGCGGCGAGATCGCGCACCTCCAGCAGCGGCTGTTGCGCCGCACGGGTCGCTGCCCGCCACGGGCTGGGGCGCGCCTGCTGCTGCGCGGCATTCATAAGCTGGCGCGTGTAGTCTGCCTGAGGCGCGCCAATCAGCCGCTCGGTGGTACCATACTCCGCGATCTGGCCGCGCAGCAGCACCAGAATGCGGTCCGCCATCTGCGCCACCACGGCAAGATCGTGGCTGACGTAGATGGCCGTGACGCCGCGCTGTGCCACCACGCGGCGGAAGGCTTTCAGCACCTCCACCTGCGTTGTGACGTCGAGCGCCGTGGTCGGCTCGTCCAGGATCACGACATCAGGATCGCCGATCAGCGCCATTGCCGTCATCAGACGCTGTAGCTGACCGCCGGAAACCTGGTGCGGCCAGCGGTCGCCTATGGTGTCGGGGTTGGGCAGCGCCAGCTCGCGGAACAGCGCCACCGCCCTGGCCTTTGCCGCTTTGCGCGTCAGGGTGCCATGAATGACCACAGGTTCGATCACCTGGTCGATAATCTTCATGCCGGGGTTAAACGAGGCCGCCGCGCTCTGGGCGATATAGGCCACTTTGTTGCCGCGGAACGCGCGCAGCTGCTGCGGGCTGAGGCTGTTCACGTCCACGCCCGCTACGTGAATATTGCCTTCGGCGATACGGCAGCCGTGACGCGCATAGCCCATCAGCGCCATCGCAATGGTGGTTTTGCCGGAGCCCGATTCGCCAATCAGCGCCAGCACCTCGCCTTTCTGCACGGTAAAACGAATATCTGATACCAGATTGATCGGGTCGCCCTGGTCACTCTGCGCCGTGACGCGCAGCTTTTCCACCGAGATCACCGGCATAGCGGTATGTGGCATCACATTCATACGCCCTCCTCTGCCAGCGTCAGCGGACGCATCTGTTGCAGACTGTCGATAAACAGGTTGGCACCGATGGTCAGGCTGGCAATGGCCAGCGCCGGCATCAGCACCGCAGGCGAGCCGTCAAACAGCCCC
Source organism: Pantoea sp. KPR_PJ (assembly GCF_041386365.1). NCBI lineage: Bacteria > Pseudomonadati > Pseudomonadota > Gammaproteobacteria > Enterobacterales > Erwiniaceae > Pantoea > Pantoea sp. KPR_PJ. The sequence goes on from NZ_JABMIK010000002.1 coordinate 230,866, forward strand.
TGAATGTTCTCGCGAACCAGCGTGCCCCAGTCTGCATAGGGCGGCTGTACGCCGAGGCCGAGAAAGCTCAGCCCGCTCAGCAGCAGGACGATATAGACAAAGCGCAGGCCAAAATCCGCCAGCATCGGATGGACCATATTGGGCAGGATGTCATGGAGGGCGATATACCAGCGGCTTTCACCCCGCAGCCGCGAGGCACGCACGTAATCGCTGTTGCGCAGGCTGCCCGCCAGGGCAAAGGCGATGCGAAACGCGCCCGGCCAGAAGGTAAAGATGGCGGTCAGCAGCAGCATCGGCAGTGACGAGCCAAACACCGCCACGATCATCAGCGACAGCACCTTACCCGGCAGCACCAGCATGGCATCGTTGACGCGGCCCAGGATCGCCTCCAGCCAGCGCCCTGTCACTGCCGCCAGCAGCGCCAGCAGCGTGCCGATCAGGCTGGCCCCAATGGCCGCCCCCAGCCCTAACCCAATTGAGAACTTCGCGCCATACAGGATGCGGCTGAGAATATCGCGCCCCAGCGCGTCGGTGCCGAGCCAGTTGTCGGCGGTAAAGCCGCCAGAGAGCGGGCCGCCGCCAATGTCCTCAATATTGTGCGGTGCCAGCTGGCTGCCAAACATCGCCATCAGCAGCCAGAACATCGATACCAGCAGGCCCAGCCGCCCGGCGATCGACAGCGACTGGAAGAAACGGACGGGAAGTAATCGGTTCATGCGCTTCTCCATTTCGGGTTAAAGGCGATGGTAAGCACGTCAGCCAGCAGCAGCAGTACCAGGTAGCAAGCGGCAAACAGCATCACGCAGAACTGCACCACCGGCAGGTCGCGGTTGCTCACCGCATCCACCAGCTGGCTGGCGAGGCCGGGATAGCTGAAAATGGTTTCAATAATGATCACACCGCCAAACAGGTAGGAGAGGCTGAGAGAGATAGCGTTAGCAATCGGGCCGACCGCGTTAGGTAAGGCGTGGCGCAGCACGGCACGCAGCGGCGAGACGCCCTTCAGTAAAGCCATTTCCAGGTAGGGGCTATTGAGCTGGTCAATAATGGCGGCGCGTGTCATGCGCGCCATCTGTGCCACCAGCACGCAGCAGAGCGTCAGCACCGGCAGCGCGTAGGCCTTCAGGTAGCTGACCAGATCCATGTCCGGCGAACCAAAGGACATCGCTGAGACCCAGTGCAGCTTCACGGCAAAGATCAGTACCGCCAGCGTCGCCACCAGAAACTCCGGCACCGCCACCATCGCCATGGTGGTGACCACCAGCGCACGGTCCAGCAGCGAGCCGCGCGTCATCGCGGCGGCGATGCCGATAATCAGTGCCAGCGGTACGCAGATCAGCGTGGCGATCGCCGCCAGTTCAAAGGTGGCCGGCACGCGCTGCGCCACCAGCCGGGTGACCGGCAGATGACTGGCAAAGGAGGTGCCAAAATCGCCCTGTAGCATCCCGCCCAGCCAGTTGACATAGCGCAGCAGCAGCGGCTGATCCAGCCCGAGCTGCGCGCGCAGCGCCGCTACCGTTTCCGGCGTGGCGTTTTGCCCGAGGATCATCTGCGCCGCATCGCCAGGTAGCAGGCTGGTGATAAAGAACACCACCGCCGAGACAATAAGTAAGGTCAGGATGCCCGCGCCGATGCGACGGGCAATCAGGAACATCATGTATCGGTTCATCGGCGTTCTCCCGTATCAAGAGGGTCAGGCTGAGAGCCAGGCGAATTTGTGAAAGCGATAGCCCATCATCATGCCGGATGGCCAGGCTTCGACGCCCTTCACCTTTTTGCTGAAGCCGTCGGTGGAGCTGATAAAGGTCGGAATAAGGGTGCCGCAGTGGTCATAGATCAGCGTCTGCATATCGCCATACATCTGCTTGCGCTTCGCCTGGTCGCGCTCTCCGCGTGCCGCCATCACCAGCTGGTCGAACTGTGGGTTTTTCCAGCCCGACTCGTTGTTGGGCGCGCCGGAGAGATAGAACTGTGAGAAGAGCATATCGAGCGTCGGGCGCGGGTTAATGGAGCCATATCCCACCGGATCTTTGGTCCAGTGCGTTGACCAGTAGCCGTCATAGGGCACCCGACGCACCTTGACGTTGATGCCAGCATTGCGCGAGACCTGCTGGATCAGCTGCCCCCCCTCCACCGCCCCTTCGATGTTAGGGGTGGTAATGATCTCCACCGTCGCGCCCTTCATTCCCGCCTTTTCGATATGGAAGCGGGCCCTTTCAACGTCAAGCGGACGCGGTTTCAGATCGGCGTTATAGAGCGGATGCCACGGTGGCACTGGCGTGTCATTGCTGACATCGCCATACCCCTGCAAGACGGTTTTCACCAGCATGTCGCGCGGCTGCAGATATTTCAGCGCCAGCACAAAATCTTCGTTGCTGCCCGGCTTGATGTCGGTGCGCACAATCAGGTTGGTGTACATACCCGATTTGCTCTCCAGCACGCCAAAATCGCTGCTGGCCTTAATGCGCTTGCAGTCACTGGCGCTCAGCGTAGCGACAATATGCAGGTCGCCCGACATCAGCGCGTTGACGCGCGCCGCCTGATCGGTCACGCCCAGCAGCTCAACCTCATCGAGATGCGGCAGCCCCGGTTTGAAATAGTGAGGGTTTTTCGTACCGACCGAACGCACGCCTGGCGTGAACTCTTTGCAGATATAGGGCCCGGTGCCTGTCCCCCTGGAGAAATCTTTCGTGCCGTCCTGCACGATAAGAAACGGCGGTGCGGCAAGGATATAGGGCAGATCAAAGTTCGCCTGGCTCAGCACCAGCTGCACTTCGTTGTCATTGACCGCGCGGAGGGTGGCGAACTGCTCGGCAATTTTAAAGGCGTTAGAGGCCACCGCCGCATCTTTGTGGCGGCTGAGGGAATAGACCACATCTTTTGCGGTCAGCGGCTTACCGTCGTGGAACGTGACGCCGCTGCGCAGCTTGATCTGCCAGGTGACGCCGTCGCTGGAGTCGAGCGATGCCGCCAGCGCGGGCAGCGCTTTCAGATCCTTATCCAGCTCGGTAAGGCCGTTATAAAACATGCACTGGCGCGTATAGTCGCCGCTATTGTTGGCTTTGGCGGGATCCAGGGTATCAGTGGCGGAGGCATTAGACATCGCAGCGCGTATCTTGCCGCCTTTGACCGGCGTGTCGGCGGCGACGGCCAGCCGGGGAAACGCCATGATACCGCTGCTCATTACCGCTCCGGCGGAGAGCATTTTCATCAGAGCGCGGCGTGACAGCGTGCCTTCGGTCAGCATGCGCGTCAGCGCGTTGTTATCATTTTTACTCATCTGCGAGCCCTCAATAAGCGTTTAAAGTCAGCCCCTGCAATGCAAGCATTAAGAGAAACGATCTTTGGCTTTGTAATAGAGCCCGGCCAGCGGTAAAAACCACGGCTTGCCGTGATAGCCGGGCAGTGCGGGCCAGGCGTCGCGCTGCCAGGGATTGCGGTTAGCTTTCTCCGCGATCAAATCGGCCATCACGGCCCCCATCCATACCGACATCTGCGTGCCGTGGCCGCTGTAACCCATGGCGTAGAAAACGCCGTCGTGCTCGCCCGCGTGCGGCAGACGATCGGCGGACATATCCACCATCCCCCCCCAGCAGTAGTCGATACGCGCCTGCGCCAGCGTCGGAAACAGGCTGGCCAGCGTGCTCTGGAGGATCTCGCCGCTGCGTGAGTCAGACGTCGGGTTGCTGACCGCAAAGCGCGCGCGGCCGCCAAACACCAGCCGACGGTCAGCGGTGGTACGAAAGTAGTTACCGAGGTTGAGCGAGGTAACATAGGTGCGATCCTGCGGCAGTACCTCGCGCAGCTGCGCCTCGCCCAGCGGTTCCGTCACCACGATAAAGCTGCCGACCGGCACAATGCGGCGCTGGAACCAGCGGAAAGGCCCAGCGTTGGAGCAGCCGGTTGCCATCAATACTTTGTCGGCCAGAATCTCGCCCTGAGCGGTCTGCACGCGATGGCGATAGCCGTTGAGCCGCGTCAGGCCGGTCACGGCGTGAAACGGGAAGATTTTTGCGCCGCTGCGCGCCGCCGCTTCCGCCAGGCCTGTGCCAAACTTGCCCATGTGCATCTGGCCGCCGCGCTTTTGCAGCAGGCCGCCGTGGAAGGCATCGCTTCCTACCTCGCGGCGGATTGCCGCGCTGTCGAGCAGTTCGATCGTCGGGTCAACGGTGCGGCGCATCAGCGCGTACGCCTCGCGCAGCCCGGCAACATGCGACGCCTTGCTGGCGAGCTTGAGCTTGCCACACAGGCGGAAATCGCAGTCGATCTGCTCCTCATGCACCAGCTGTTCGACATAGCTCACCGCATCGTCGTAGGCGCGGTAGAAGCGCGTTGCTTTCTCGATGCCCTGGCTCGCCACCAGCGAGGCAAAGTTTTGTGCCACGCCGGTGTTGCAGTGGCCACCATTGCGCGCCGAGGCCTGACTCATCATCTCGCCGCCCTCCAGCAGCACGACGTCAAGGCCGCTGCGCGCCAGGCTCAGCGCCGCCGAGACGCCGGTAAAGCCGCCGCCAATCACCACTACGTCGGCACGCGACGGCAGCGCGGTCTGCGCCGCACCGTGAAACCGCGGCGCAGTGGCCTGCCAGAACGATTCGAGTTTCATCGCACACTCCTCAGAGTCCAACCACGGCGGGCAGCTCGCCGATAGTGCTGATTTCGGTGTAGCCGTAGTAAGGATTTGCCGGTTCATGTCCGCGGTTAACCCAGACTTTGTGCGTAATGCCGAGATCGTGCGCCGTCATCAGGTCATAGCGGAAGCTGGAGGAGACATGCAGGATTTCATCCGGGCGGCAGTCGAGCTGTTGCAACATATACTCAAAACCTTTCATCTGCGGCTTATAGGCCCCTGCCTCTTCAGCGGTAATCGCCAGATGGATGGGGGCCCCCAGACGCGGAATATGGTGCGCCAGTAGATCTTTCATCGAGTTGCTGAGCAGCACCAGCGGAAACGCCGTTGCCAGCTTTGCCAGTCCGGCGGGCACGTCAGGATGCGGCCCCCAGCTGGCGCAGTCGGTATAGATAAAGTCGCTGTCCGCCTTGTTCCACTCGATGCGCCACTTTTTGCAGGTGCGCTGTATCGCATTACTTACCACATCGTAATAGGGCTTCCACGCACCCAGCACTTCATCCAGTCGGTAACGGGCAAAATCCGTCGTGAATGCCTGCAGCCTGTCAGCCGCTACGCGATCGCTGAAGCAGCGAGCCGCCGCGCCCGCCATGTCAAAGTTAATCAGCGTGCCGTAACAGTCAAAGGTAATGAATTTCGGTTTAAACAGAGCCATGACGCGACCTCGTTTCTGTCTGGGAGAATTAAAAATCGATAAGTACGCTTTTCTGACGCTGGCAGGCCTGAAACGCCTGCCGCCCCAAATCCTTGCCGATGCCGGAGCCGAGAAAGCCGCCGGTGGGGATAATGAAATCGCCGGAGCGACCGTAGCGGTTGATCCAGACCGTGCCGGCGTCGATTGCCCGTATGGCGCGCAGCGCGCGCGGCAGATTCAGGGTATGCACCCCTGCGCACAGGCCGTAGATATCATGCGCCGCCAGCTGTAGCCCCTCCTCCTCGCTGTCGAAGGTCTGCACCGTCAGCACCGGCCCAAAGATCTCCTGCTGCACCGCCGGACTCTCCTGCGTCAGATTGCACAGTAGCGTCGGCTGCCAGAACCAGCCGTCGTCGGTATCACTGAACCGTTCGCCGCCTGCCAGCACCTCTGCGCCCTGTGCTTTGGCAGCGGCGATCACCGAGGCAACTTTGTTGCCCTGCCGCTCATCAATCAGCGGCGCGTAGCGGCTCTTGCTGTGCCAGGTGACACCCGGCTGCACGTCGCGGCACAGGGCAGTAAGGCGATCCAGCAGCGGCGCAGCGATGGCGCGCTGCACAATCAGGCGCGTGCCCGCTACGCAGGCCTGCCCGCCGTTAGCGGTAAACCCGCGCAGGATGCGCTGGGCGACGACCTCAATGTCGCCCGCGTCATCAAACACCAGCTGCGGGCTTTTGCCCCCCAGCTCCAGCGTCACGGGCTTCATGCCGTGCTGCGCAATGTCGCTCATAATACGCGCCCCGGTGACGGTCGAACCGGTAAACGACACTTTACGCACCAGCGGATGGGTTACCAGCGCGTGCCCCGTCACCGCGCCACTGCCCTGTACAATATTGAGTATGCCTGCCGGCAAGCCAGCGTCGACCGCCAGCTCGGCCATGCGCACGCTAGAAAAAGGCGTCAGTTCAGAGGGTTTCAGCACCACGGCATTGCCTGCTGCCAGCGCCGGGCCGCATTTCCACGACGCCATCGACAGCGGAAAATTCCACGGCGTAATGGCGCCAATAACGCCCCAGGGTTCGGCAATCAACATGCCGAGGCTGCTGTCGCGAGTGGGAAAAAGGTCACCGCTGTATTTATCAGCGCACTCGGCATAGAAGCGAATGGCTTCAGCGGTGAACGGAATTTCATGCTGCATAACGTCGCTGATGGGACGCGTTGAGCCGAGCGCCTCCAGTTGCGCCAGCAGGCTGTCCTGCTCAATGAGATCGGCCCAGCGGCGCAGCACGCGGCCGCGATCGCGCGGCGCGCAGCCTGCCCAGCCGCTGGTTTTCAGCGCGTGATGCGCAACCTGCACCGCGCGATCCACGTCGGCGGTTTCGGCTTCGTGCAGCACGGCATAGACCTTGCCGTCTGACGGGCGCTTAACGGCAAATGCCGCGCCCTGGGTCTGGAAGGAATGACCATCAATATAATGACCAACCGGAAGCGAGACTTTTTCAGGGTCGAAACTTAACATGGATAAATCCTTATTTGTTACACCCGTCAACCGCAAGGGAATTAGCGCGTTAGCAGCACTGATATTCCAGGATAATAAGCGCATGCAAAAAGGTAATGCAGAAAGTATGCCAGTCGGACAAAAAATAAAAATGCGTTTAAAACGGCGCAAAAAAATTTTCTGCCGTATTGCCACCAGAAATTTTGCGTATTTGCCGCACAAATAAGCAGATGATTTAGCTGATAAAATTATTGCATTGCGCTGGTGCAGCGCGTGCGAAACTTGCACTAAAATGGCGATAAGCGGGAAAATATGATGCAGCGCACGCAATAAAAAACGTTGGTTGAATGGCGACAAATGCCTGCTTTAAAAAAGTAAAAACGATGAGAATTAATTCAGGCTGCCAATATAAATGTTTTTGTTTCAGATACTCTGCAATACCCTGACGCGATCCTTCGCGCCCTGTTCCCGATAATGTCACGCCGCTAATGAGATCGCCCCGGTGTAATCCCCCATGCCAGCTTCCTGCAATTCCGCCACGCGCCATGCACGACGGTTATTTTCAGTGAAGAAACAGGCGCTCAGGCCAAATGGCGTATCGGTCGCCTCTGCCTCCTCGTGGAAGATAAACAGGGGTGCCACCAGGCCAAAGGTCTCTTCATAGGCGACAAGGAGAAAAGCACGAACGATCATTTGTGGCGAGCGGTCGATGACGCTTTCATCCGGACGCTGATGAAATCAGATGCGAAACTGACGTCGGCACTGGCGCGCAACGCGGCTGCCGGTCTGCCGCCAGTTGACGTGGCGGCGAATCAGGACCGGCTGCTTTATCTGCTGGCGCGCATGATAAACGTCTCGCGCATGTATGAAATCGGCACGCTCGGCGATAACAGCACGCTGTGGCTGGCGCGAGCCCTGCCGCAAAACGGTAAGATCGTTATGCTGGAGTTTTCGCCTCAGCATGCGCAGGTGGCGCGCGAGAATGTTGCCGCAGCGGGCACAGAGCATCAGATTGCGCTGCGGGTCGGCGCGGCGCTGGAGAGCCAGCCCGCCTGAAAGGCCCGTTCGATATGATCTTTATGGATGCCGATAGACGCAATAATCTGCACCGGGCGCTCTGGCTGGCACGCGTCAGCAGCGTGATTATGGGCGATATCGTGGTGCGTAGCGGACAGATTGCAGATCCGCACGCTACCGGTGAGCACCTGCAGGGGCTGCGGCGCTGTCTGCGCGAAACTGGTGGCAGCCTCCCTCTGACGGCCACCTCGCTGTAACCCCCCTGGCAGCAAAGGCCGGGAGGGTCTGCAGCTGGCTATCGTTGAATCGCTGCCAGATTAAATTTCGAAGTCGATAACCGGCTCTTCTTCATTCTGGTAAGAGAGCGCCTGACGCTTGATCTCTTCCAGCGATAGGTTGGCGTTACACAGTTCCATAAACTGCCAGACATAGTTGCGTTGCAGCTGACCACGCTTCAGGCCAAGCCAGACCGTGTTGGCATCAAACAGATGGCGCGCATCAATACGTACCAGTGCATCATCCTGCTCTGTTTCACACGCCTGATCGGCCAGAATGCCGACGCCCAGCCCCAGCTCAACGTAGGTTTTCACCACATCAGAGTCCTGCGCGCTCAGTACAATGTCTGGCTTCAGGCCCGCGCCCTGAAAGGCACGGTCAACGCGAGAGCGACCGGTGATGCCCTGACGATAGGTAATCAGCGGATAGCGGCTCAGGGTGCTGAGCGTCACTGGCTGCTGCTGCACCAGTTCATGCTCGCGGGGCACCAGCAGCGCATGGTGCCAGCTAAACCACGGGAAGGCGGCCAGGCTGCCGTTGTTGACCAGCAGCTCACTGGCGATGCCAACATCCGCCTCCCCCGCCAGCAGCATGGCAACAATCTCCTGCGGCGATCCCTGATTCAGTTCCAGGCGTACATTGGGATAGAGCTGGCGGAACGCCTTGATCACCCGCGGCAGGCTGTAACGGGCCTGGGTGTGCGTGGTGGCAATCGTCAGAATACCGCTGGTTTCGTTGGTGAATACGTCCGCCAGGCGACGCACTTTTCCCGCCTCGTCGAGGATACGCTCGGCGATGGTCAACAGTGCTTTCCCCGGTTCCGTCATGCCCAGCAGGCGCTTGCCGCGACGGATAAAAATCTCTACCCCTAGCTCATCTTCCAGATCGCGAATATGACGACTGACGCCCGACTGCGAGGTAAATAGCGTGTTTGCCACTTCCGTCAGATTGAAATCGCAGCGCGCGGCCTCACGGATGATTTTAAGTTGCTGGAAATTCACGATATTTACCTCCCTTTACGAAATTGTTAACCTCGATGGTAAGAAGGTTTATAGATAACAACAAATAATAAAAAATTCCCTTTTATGCGTATGAGGAATATAAACAGGGGCGCGTGAATTATTTACCCTGCGGACTACGCCCTGACAGGGAGAGGTAAACACGTCAAAGCAAACCTGACGCCGCCTTAACTACGCTCAGTCGGCAGTGGTGCCGTAAGCGAAGCTGGCCTGCGTGGGCTTCAGAGAGGTTGAGGCAGCCAGAGGACAACACGTGGCGCGGGTTTTCAGGGAGCGGCAGAGCGGCCCTGCGGGCCGCTACTCCGCTATCATCCCACCAGCAACAAAGGACGCTCTTCCATCTGCGGCCTGTTGAGCAGCGACAGCAGAATATCTTTTACCGCCTGCGCAGACGGTGAGAGCGGCAGGCGGGCCGACACGTTCAGCGACAGCGGCAGGTTGAGCGCCGGGCTGTTGATACGCGCCATCCACGCCTGCGTGGAGCCAACCAGTGAACGCGCGGCGGACTCCGGCAGTACTGTTACGCCCATACCGCTGGCCACTGCCGCCGTCAGCATCGACAGCGATTCAATCTCACCGATAATGCGTGCACTCAGACGACGCAGCGAAAACGCTTCATCGACGCGTTTGCGCACCGCGCTGTAGTCACGCGGCAGGAACAGGTTCATCTGCGCGACCTCTGCCAGATCCACTGACAGACCGGGACAGTCCGTCGCGCCGACCAGATAGAGCTCTTCTTTCATCAGCGGCAAACTGGTGATGCCTGCCGTTGGCGCACGATCGTAAAGGACGGCCATATCCAGCTGGCCGCTCATCACCTTCTCATTCAGCGAGCTGCCGCTGTTCTCGTGCAGGTAGACCAGAACGTCCGGGTGCTGCTCACGCACCGTTTGCAGCAGCGGCATCGTCAGCGAAGAGGCTGCGGTACCCGGCGCAAGGCCAATTGAGACCTGACCGTTCAGCGTCTGTCCGGCATTAATGACCGCCGTCTGCGCCTGCTCACACTGGCGTAAAATGGTGCGTGCGTGCGCATAGAGAATTTTACCGGCTTCGGTCGGCGTCACGCCGCGCTTGGTACGCACCAGCAGCTGCTGGTCCAGTTCGTTCTCCAGCGTGGCGACCTGTTGACTGAGCGCAGGTTGCGCAATGTGCAGCACTTCTGCCGCCCGCGTCAGACTGCCAATATCGACGATTTTCACAAAGTACTTCAGTCGTCTTAAATTCATCATGCCTCCGTCACTTTCCCCGAATGCCACTCATAACTGCGCGTGTGGCCGATTGGCCTGCTGAGATAAGATTGCAATTAGCAGGCCAGTTTTCTTTTCTGCCTTACCGGTGCGCCAGGCGAACATGCTAACAACGCGAAAAATAAGCGTTTCTGATTACTCATTAAGAGTTAATAAGCGGTGGGAATAGGGCTGCTACCGGTGAGGATAAATCCCATGCACTGCGGCGGTGCATGTGCTGCGTGTCAGACGTGCATAAAAGTGATGACCGGGGGTGAAAAAAGAGGACTTTATCGTGCAGGATGCGGGAAAAAACGGTTATCCAGCAGGAAAACTTATTCTGCGCCTGCCCGGCACCAGCGTGCGGGCAGGCTACAGCAGTCAGCGTTTTTTACGGTTGCGGTGCATGTCGATCGATACGGCCGCGACGATAATAATGCCTTTAATAATGTCCTGTACGTAGGCGTCTACGCCCACAAAGGTAAAACCACTTTTGATCAGTCCGAGAATCACCGCGCCAATCAGCGTACCGGTTATACGCCCGACACCCCCCATCAGGCTGCTGCCGCCGATAACCGCGGCGGCAATGGCATCCAGCTCATATCCGGTGCCCATGCTTGACTGCCCGCTGCTGACGCGCGCCGCCAGCACCACGCCTGCCAGGCCAGAGAGCGCACCAGCAATGGTGTAGACAATCACCAGATATTTATTGACGTTAATGCCTGACACCTTCGCTGACGTCATATTGCCGCCGATAGCATAGACATATTTTCCGTAGCGGGTGTGCTTCAGGGCAATATGAAATACCAGCGCCACGACCAGGAAAATGATCACCGGCATCGCGCCCTGACCGATAGAGGTAAAGCCGTCGGAGAGAAAGCTGATGGGATTACCCTGGGTATAATATTGTGCAAGACCGCGTGCCGATACCATCATGCCCAGCGTGGCAATAAAGGGCGGAATACCGGTGCGGGTGATCAGCAGACCGTTCACCAGGCCGCACAGCAGCCCGACGCAAATTCCCGCGCCGATGGGCACCACGGCAGGCAGATTGACCAGCGACGGAAACATCGGTGACAGACTGTCAGAGGTTTGCGCCAGGCTGGCAGCCACTACCGCCGTCAGCGCAATCACCGAGCCGGAGGAGAGGTCGATGCCGGTGGTAATGATGACCTGCGTGACCCCTACGGCAATCACGCCGATAATCGCCACCTGTAGCACAATGAGGATAAGCCGGTTGGTATTCAACAAAAATGACTGGTCACGCACGTACCAGCCAGCCATTTCAAAGATCAGCGCAATGCCGACCATCACAATAAAGATGCCGGTATCCTTCGGCAGCTTATGCCGCAGATTACCGAAGAATGACGAGGATTCGTTTGCCGGAGTGGCAGTCACTTTAACGTTGCTCATAGTTGTCTCGCGCCTCATTCGGATGCCAGCGACAAAATGGTTTCCTGATCGGCCTCTTCTTTATCGAGGATGCCGGTAATACGCCCCTGATGCATGACCATTACGCGGTCGCTCATGCCGAGGATTTCCGGCAGTTCCGACGACACCATAATGATGGCCACGCCACGGTTGGCCAGCTCAGAGATCAGACGGTAAATTTCGGCTTTTGCCCCGACGTCGATGCCGCGCGTCGGCTCGTCGAGGATCAGTATCTTGGGCTGTGCCAGCAGCCAGCGGGCGATCAGCACCTTCTGCTGGTTACCACCGCTGAGGTTGTTGATGATCTGATCCATGGTCGGCGTTTTAATATTCAGCCGCCGGATCTGCTCCATGCAGTCCTGCGCCATCTTAACGTGGCTGACAAAGCCGCTTTTACTGCTGTATTCCGGCATGTTGACAATGCTCATGTTCTCCATCACCGACAGCACCAGAAACAGTCCCGACTTTTTCCTGTCTTCCGTTAAGAAGGCCATCCCTTTCTCAATGGCGGCAGACGGGGAATCAATCTTCACCGGCACGCCATCAATCAATACGTCACCGCTGTCGATGCTCTCCATGCCGAACAGGCTTTCCATGACTTCACTGCGGCCTGCACCCACCAGGCCGGCCACGCCAAGGATCTCGCCGCGCCGCAGGCTAAAGCTGACGTCCTGAAAGCGATCTTTGCTGGTGAGGTTGCGCACCGTCAGCACCTCTTCTCCAATCGCGTTGTTAAATTTGGGGAAGAGCTGGGTCAGTTCGCGTCCAACCATCTGCGTAATCAGCGACTGACGGGTAAACTGAGCGGTGTGGTTGCTGCCAACCCAGCTGCCGTCGCGGAAGATGCTGATTTCATCGGTGATGGCAAATATCTCATCCATTTTGTGGCTGATATAGATGATGGCTTTGCCCTGCGCGCGCAGGTCGCGAATGATGGTAAACAGGTGCGCCACTTCGCTCTCTGTCAGCGCGGAGGTGGGCTCATCCATAATCACAACATCGGCGTTCCAGGAGACCGCTTTGGCGATCTCAACCATCTGCTGTGCGGCGATGCTGAGATCCCCCACCAGACGATCGGCTTTCAGGCGAATATTAAGCTGATCCAGCAGCGTCTGCGTCTGCTGATTAAGCTTGCCGTGATCGACAAAGCCATATTTCATCGGCTCGCGTCCCAGCCAGATGTTTTCGGCCACGGTCATGTAGGGAACCAGGTTAAGCTCCTGATGAATCATGGAAATGCCGGAACGCAATGCGTCCATCGTGTCCTGAAACTGCACCGGCTCCCCTTTAATGCGGATGGTGCCCCGATCGGGACGATACATCCCGATCAGGCACTTCATTAAAGTGGATTTGCCCGCGCCATTTTCGCCCATCAAGGCATGTACCGATCCCGGACGCACGCGCAGCGAAACGTTATCGAGTGCTTTAACACCAGGAAAGAACTTGCTGATGCCTTCGGCTTCAAGCGCAAAAGCGGTCATACATCACCTCCATACGGCTGAGTCGGGATGGGTCATTTCTGGTTACGGTTAACGAACTGCTCCATATTGTCTTTGGTGATCAGCTGGTAGGGGATGTCGATGATTTTCTGCACTTTTTCACCCTTCGCCAGTTTAACCGCGGCCTGAACCGCCCCTTCACCCTGCCCCTTCGCATCCTGGAACACTGTGGCAACCATCTTGCCGTTCTTCAGCATCTGAAGCGCATCAGGGGTGCCGTCGACGCCAGCGATCAGGATATGGTTGGGGTTTTTGCCCAGCGCCTGCAGTGCGCCGATAGCCATCTCATCGTTGTTAGAGGCGATAGCCTGAATGTCATCCCCGGCGGTCATCCAGTTGCTTACCACGTCCACCGCATCGTTGCGGGTAAACTTAGCGGTCTGCTTCTGAACTACCTTAATGCCTGGATTTTTAGCGACCACGGCCTCAACGCCTTTGGTGCGATCGCGCGTGGATTCATTCGCCAGATCGCCCATCAGAATGGCAACATTGCCTTTGCCGTTCATCGCTTTGGCCAGCGCTTCCATTTGCAGGCGGCCAGCCAGCTCAGAGTCAGAGCCGACATAGGCCATTTTGTCGGTCAGCTCCGCCTGCGGTCGGCGGTTAACGAAAATCAGCGGAATGCCCGCTTTGGTGGCTTGATCCATAATGGGCTTCACGGCGTTGGTATCGACCGGGTTGACGATAATGGCGTCAACGCCCTGCCCAATAAAGTTTTGTACCTGTTGCAGCTGCTGCGAGACGTCCCCTTTGGCATCTTCCATCTGTCCCTTTACCCCCTCTTTCTGCATCTCTTTTTGCATTGCGGTGCGCAGAATGGTGAGGAAGTTATCGTCAAACAGCGCCATTGATACGCCAACGGAGAGATCTTTTGCCATAGCAGCGGCGGGTAACATGCAGGCTAACAGTGTGACGGCGAGTGTTTTTTTGATGTTCATGGGTAACCCTTCTTGTCGTTAACTTGCCGACGCTGCTGATACTGCGAATGAAAAATATTTTTTACATTCATTCAACGTTGCGGGCGGATTCAGGTCGGTTAGTAGAGGTAACGGCTGGTCGTTCGTACTTTTCTGTGACCCACTCCTCCTTTTTACAATCAATTGTTTTCAAAACAAATATTTTTAAAATCACGTTCCACTTTTAACAAGTTGTTTCGCCCGTGATGATAAGCAGTTTATTTGTTCCATAAATGTTCTTTTTGAAATTTTTATCATAAAAGCACTGAAACGCCTGTTTTAACATCAGCAAATAACAAAAATTTGACACGCATCTAACATCTGTCGGGAAATGCGTTTAAAGTGAGATCCTGTTGGCAGTTTGAAATCTCGCCAGATGTGTTGAAAAAGCCGCAACCCGCTGCTTTTGCGAGCATTCAAACCAAAAAAGTGAAATCGTGCTTTGACAAGCCCGACCGGCGTCGCTAATATTCGCCCCGTTCCAACGATTCCTCTGTAGTTCAGTCGGTAGAACGGCGGACTGTTAATCCGTATGTCACTGGTTCGAGTCCAGTCAGAGGAGCCAAATTTAAAAAGCCCGCTCAGGGAAACCTGAGCGGGCTTTTGGCTTTTGGCTTTTGGCAAAGTGGCGATAAGCGCAGGCGGCAGCGCCTCACCACAGCCTTATGTATGTTGTAATTAAAAAGCACTCCCCCGCTGCCGCCACGCTTGATCCAGAGCGGCGGGCCACCCAGCAGCGTTGTCAGATTGTGTAGCGGCGCCAGCGGCGTGGGAAAATGGCCCAGCGAAAGACGCGGAAAACGGACCAGAGGCATAGCCCCCGACGGTGTAAACAGAGATTTACCGCCGCTCCACGCCCGTAACCGGCTGATGTTTAACTGAAAAAGGGCTATCCACTGCGGGAAATCGCCCAGGTCCGCTAGTGCCGTTTATCAATGCGCATCACCAGCCGGTCGCCCAGCCACTGAATGCCGCACACCAGCATGATTAACACCGCAATCACCGCCACCATCATCGCCGTATCAAAGCGCTGATAGCCATAGCGAATAGCGAGATCGCCCAGCCCGCCAGCGCCAATCGCCCCCGCCATCGCCGACGCGCCAGTCAGCGCCACCAGCGTCACGACAAAACCGGCCAGAATGCCCGGCAGCGCTTCGGGGATCAGCACGTCCCAGACGATGCGCAGCTTGCTGGCCCCCATGGCGCGGACCGCATCAATCAGCCCGCGATCGACATCGCGCAGCGACACTTCCGCGACGCGCGCAAAATAGGGTGTGGCGGTGATCGACAGCGGAACGATGGCCGCCCAGGTGCCCAGCGAGGTACCCACCAGAAAGCGAGTAAAAGGGATCAGCGCCACCAGCAGGATAATAAACGGCAGCGAACGAAAGCCGTTGATAATCAGGCCAAGTACGCGGTTAACGGCGCGATGTTCGGCGATACCGCCTGGGCTGGTCATCACCAGAATCAGGCCGAGCGGCAGTCCGGCGATAAGCGAAAACAGCCCGGAGATCGCTGTCATCATCACCGTTTCCCACAGCGCGTTAAGCAGCAGATCAATCATCACTGGCGACATAGCCCACCTTTTCTACCTGCGCCTGCTGCTGCTGCAGCCAGGCAAGAACCCGTTGCTCATCGGCGCTGTTGCTGGCCGGAATCGCAATAAAAAAGCGCACTACCGCGTAGTGCTGAATGTGGTCGATGCCGCCCTGAATCAGGCGAAATGCACCGGGCAAAGCGCAGGCAAAACGCGTCAGCAGCTCACCCTGCGCCTCCTGCCCGGCGAAGTGGACGAGGTAGATGGCGTCACCCTGCTTTTGCTGGCTAAGACGGGCGGCAAGGGCGTCGGGCAGCTGCGGCAGCAGGCCGCGCAGCAGCGTGCGCGTCAGCTGAGCCTGAGGATGCGCAAAGACCTGCCATACCGGCCCCTGCTCAATAATTTCCCCGGCGTCGAGCACCGCCACGTGATGCGCCACCGATTTGATTACCTCCATTTCATGGGTGATGAGCAAAATGGTGATGCCGAGCCGCTGATTCAGCGATTTCAGCAGCGCGAGGATCGCGCGGGTTGTTTCAGGATCGAGCGCCGAGGTCGCCTCGTCACACAGCAGCAGCGCCGGGCTGGCCGCCAGCGCGCGCGCAATCCCCACGCGCTGCTTTTGGCCGCCCGACAGCGCCGCGGGGTACTGGTGCGCCTTATCAGCCAGCCCAACCAGCTCCAGCAGCTCTGCCACGCGCCCGGCGCGCTGCGCCTTTGGCATACCGGCAATCTTCAGCGGCAGCGCCACGTTCTGCGCCACGGTTTTCGCCGACAGCAGATTGAAGTGCTGGAACACCATGCCGACGCGGCTGCGGACTTTTTGCAGCTGTTTTTCCGACAAACCGCTAATCTGCTGCCCTTCAATCTCTATCGCGCCCTCATCGGGCTGCTCCAGCCCGTTAAGGCAGCGGATCAGCGTCGATTTGCCCGCCCCGCTGCGGCCGATAATGCCCAGGATTTCGCCCTTGCGCACCGTCAGCGACACGGCCTTTAGCGCCTGCGTCTGGCCAAAGCGGCGCGACACGTTTTGCAGTCGCACCACGCTGTCGCCGCTGGCGGCAACGTCCTGCGCGGATCCTGCCAGGCCGCGCAATACCGCCTGGCCTGGCACCGCGATCTCTGAAAATACCGTCATGCGCGTTATCCTTACCAGGCGGTCAGACCGGTGCCTTTATAGACCCGATCAAACACGTGCTTCACCGCGTCGTTCTGATAGGCGGCCACCAGGGTTTTCACCCACGGCGCATCGACGTGCTCTTTTTTCACCGCGATAAAGTTGTTGTAGGGGTTATCTTTGACCGGCTCCTGCGCAATACGATCCTGTCTGGTCAGGCCGCTTTTCAGCGCCCAGTCGGTATTGACCACGGCGGCATCGAGATCGGGCACGGAGCGACCGATAATGCCGGAGTCCAGCTCTTTGATCTGCACCTGACGCGGGTTATCGGTAATGTCGGCGGTGGTCGCCGCAATACCCGCGCCCGGACGAAGTTTTATCACGCCCTGCTGCTCAAGCAGCACCAGGCCGCGCGCTTCGTTGGAGGGATCGTTTGGCACGCCGATCACCGCGCCTTTTTTTAGCCCGGCTGCGGACTTTACCTTTTTTGAGTAGAGGCCGATCGGCCATACCGCGGTGTCACCAACGCGCACGATGTCATAGTGGTTCACTTTGATCTGGTTGTTGAGGAAGGGCTGATGCTGGAAGGCGTTGGCGTCAACGTCACCATTCTGCAACGCTTCATTTGGCTGGTTATAGTCATTAAAGACCACGGTTTTCACCGTCAGCCCTTTTGCCGCAGCCTGCCTGATAACCTCGCGCCAGACATCTTCATCCTCGCCGCTCATGATGCCGACTTTGACAGTGGTTTTATCGGCGGCGTGAGCGGCCGCAAAAGGAGCCAGTACCGTACCGGCCAGCAGCAGCGCGGCGGTGGTAATGGATAACACTCTTTTTTTAGTCACGGCCACGCGTGTGTGCATAAATTTTCTTCCTAAAAGTGATAGTCGCTAACGTCACAGTTCACTGTCGCAATGACAGACAGCCGCAGTATACGCAGTTGCTTATATTCACATTATGATTTTTACGGGAATACTATTCCTGAAAAGCATATAAACGCCTTGCCGCTCGCGTCGCCAGACCTGACCAGCGGGCTGTGATACCATGCTGGTTTGATTTTTCCTGTTACCGAACACTATGTCCGATACCACGCCAAAACGTAAAAATGACCCTGAGGGGCTAAAAAAGCGCATTCTTGCCGGTGCGCTGACCACCTTTGCTGAATTTGGCATGCAGGGCGCGCGTCTGGAGCAGATCGCTGAGAATGCACAAACCACCAAGCGCATGGTGGTCTACCACTTTGGCAGCAAAGAGAAGCTCTACATAGAGGTACTGGAGCAGGTCTACCAGGCGATCCGTCAGCACGAGAGTGGTCTGAATCTGTCCGCCATGGATCCGGAGCTGGCAATAAGCAAACTGGTTGAGGCCAGCTTCGACTATCACGTTTCCCATCCCGATTTTATGCGCCTGGTCTGCACCGAAAACCTGCTGCGCGGGCGCTATATCACTCAGTCGCCGCGCATTAAGGCGCTGAACCGCAGCGCGCTGGACGTGCTGGAGGCGATCCTGACGCGCGGCCAGCAGCAGGGTCTCTTTATTCGTGAAATAGAGACCATTGACGTGCACCGCCTGATCAGCAGTATCTGCGTGCACCACGTCTCTAACCGCTATACCTTCAACGCCCTGTTCAGCCCTGACAACAGCGAGGAAGAGAGTATTCGCCGCAACCGCCAGCTGGCGGTGACGGCGACGCTGCGTTACATCCGTAAAACGGTTTAAGGGAAGCGACAATTCTGTCATGGGCTACGCTTAACGGACATCCTTTCACAGACCTCAACACAGGAACGCAGTCGTGAGCAGAGACGTCGAACGTTACCCCTTACGCAACACTACCCTCAGCGCCGAGGACGACACGCTGTGGAACTGGGCGCAGAACGCCCGCGTTGGCAGCCGCCAGCAGTTACATCAGCCGCGCAGCGAGGCAGAACTTCAACAGCTGTTACGTGACACTCAGGGTCGCGTGCGGGTAGTGGGCAGTCGTCTGTCTCCGGGCCGGATGCTGAGCGTTGGTCGCGACGACGTCCTGGTCGACATCAGCGCCCTTTC
This sequence comes from Pantoea sp. KPR_PJ, assembly GCF_041386365.1. Classification (NCBI taxonomy): domain Bacteria; kingdom Pseudomonadati; phylum Pseudomonadota; class Gammaproteobacteria; order Enterobacterales; family Erwiniaceae; genus Pantoea; species Pantoea sp. KPR_PJ. Next base: position 249,752 of record NZ_JABMIK010000002.1, read on the forward strand.
CGGCATGCTGGCGCAGGATGCACAGAGCATTACCGTTGGCGCAGGCACCACCCTCAACGATCTCTATATTCAGCTCACCGCGATGGATCGGATGCTGGCCGCCTCTCCCGGCGTGATTGCAGTACAGAAGCTGGCGGGCGCGATGGCCACCGGCACGCACGGCCAGGGGCTGCATCAAAGCTCGCTGGCGGACGAGGCGCTGCGGATCCGCATGGTGCTGGCTGACGGTTCGCTACGCGAATTTACGCGTGGCGAGCCCGATTTTCCGGCCGCGCAGGTGACGCTCGGCGCCCTTGGCATTGTCACCGCCGTGACGCTGCGCACCCAGCCTTTCCGCATTTACACCTGTTACAAGAACGCGGTATCCGCAGATAACCTTGAACAGGATCTGCTGCGCTGGAATGAAGAACATGCGCTGAGCAAAGCCTGGTGGTTCGTTGATGACAACCTGATGCACGTCTGGAACGCCAATGAAGCGAGCGCGCAGGAAACCGCCGAATGGCAGGCCAACGGCCGCGAGGTGGTGAAGCACGCCGACCAGGGCGACGACAGCCTGAACAGCACCATCGATCAGACGCTGGAGCAGATGCACCGCGACACGCAGATCCACGGCAAAGGTGGCAAGCAGTTTCGCACCGTGTCGCGCTTCCGTGATTTTACCGACGTCACTGGCGATATTTATCAGCTCTTCTGCCGCGGCATTGCCGTACCGCAGATTAACGTTGAAATTGGCGTGCCGCTTTCCCGCACGCCTGCCGTGATCGGCAAAATCAAACGCTGGTACGCCGCCGAGCGGCCGCACATGCACTACCCGATTATTCTGCGCTGTACCGGTGCGTCTGACGCCTGGCTCAGCCCGGCTTATGGCGAGCCCACCTGCTTCTTTGGCTTTGTGGTCTATTACGCCGACGACGGCTCCCTGTCGCAGGATGGCCTGCACTTTCTTACCGAAGTGGAAAAACTGCTGGCAGAGGAAGGCGGTCGCCCGCACTGGGGGAAATATTATGACGCTGGCCGCTACATCTGGCGCGACGTCTATCCCCACTGGGATGCGTTCCGCGCGCTGCGCAGCACGCTGGATCCACAGGGCCGCTTCAGCAACGATTATCTGACCGCACTTTTTGACTGACTTTTACAGGGAGAGAACCATGTTTGCATGGGTTACGCTGCTGACGCAGCCCGATTATCTGGTGGGCGTAAAGGCGCTACACCGTTCGCTGAAGCAGAGCGGCACGCGCTGGCCGCTTGTCGTGATGACCACCGACGCCATCCCGCTGGCGGACCGCGAAGCATTACAGGCTGAAGGCTGTCGGGTACATCCGGTTGATCCTCTCTATCCCAACAGCGAACTGGAACCCTATTACGCCTCAGCGCAGTTTGGTGAAGTCTGGACCAAACTGCGTGCCTGGCAGCTGACGGACTTTGAACGCGTGGTGTTTCTCGATGCCGATATGCTGGTGCTGCAAAATATGGATGAGCTGTTTACGCTCGATCTGGGCGATAACCAGCTTGCCGCCTGTCACGCCTGTCGCTGCAACCCAAACCAGATCGCCTCCTATCCTGCCAGCTGGCAGCCGGAAAACTGCCATTATACCTGGCAGGATCGCGGTGAGCCTGCCCCCACCCTGCTGGATAACTACCTGAACGGCGGTTTTCTGCTGCTGAAACCAGACGATGCGGTCTTTGCGGCGCTGGCAGACCGCATTGCCGCCATTATCGATCTGAAGGCGTACCCCTTCTCGGAACAGGATCTGCTGAATGAGGCGTTTGCCGGACGCTGGCTGCCGCTCTCATACGTCTATAACGCGCTGAAAACGTTGCCGTTCCAGCACAGCCGCATGTGGAATGAGAGCGAGGTGAAAAACCTGCACTTTATTCTGGCGAAACCCTGGAAGCGCGATCTCCGGCAGCCAGAAAGTGAACGCGATCGCTACTATGCGCTGGATAAGCTGTGGTGGGAAAAAGCCACAGGTTGATGTTACAGGCGCGGCGGTAACCGGCCGCGCACGTCCTCATACCGCCTGCCAGCGCCGCTCGGTAGCGGACACCGCAATCGCGTCCAGTACCTTCTGCACCTGCAACCCTTCAGCAAAATCGGGCCACAGGCGATCGCCTGCCGCAATACCGTTAATCAGGTCACGAATCTCCACCGTTTTTTGATCGTTAAAGCCGATGCCGTGTCCGGCCGAGACACAAAAATGCGCATAGTCCGGATGGGCCGGGCCGGTCAGAATAGTTTTAAACCCCTGCCGCCCCACCGGTTCGTCGTGCAGGTAAAGCTCCAGCTCTGCCATACGCTCCTGGGTGTAGCGCAAGGTGCCTTTCGTACCCGTGACGACGTAGGTCAGCCCCATCTTGCTGCCGCAGGCGATACGCGACGTTTCAATGACGCCGTGCGCGCCGTTGCGAAAGCGCAGCAGCGCGCTGGCCTGGTCTTCATTCTCGACTGGCAACTGGCGGCCGGGATCTTTTGCGTCGGGACGCACTTTGATCACCGTCATCATGTCACCGCTCACCTCTTCAATCTCACCGACCAGATAGTGCGCCATATTGACGATATGCGCGGCAAGATCGCCCAGCGCGCCGAGCCCCGCCAGCGCCTTCTGACAGTGCCAGTCGAGCGGCGTCTGGGGATTTGCCAGATAATCTTCGTTGTGGGTGCCGTAGAAGTGCACCACCTCACCGATTTCGCCGCGCGCAATAATTTCCTTCGCCAGCTGGCTGGTGGGGTTCTTCATATAGTTAAAGCCCACCAGGGTTTTTACCCCGGCGGCCTGGGCCGCCTGCACCATCTCTTCCGCATCGGCCACCGACAGCGACAGCGGCTTTTCCGAATAGACATGCTTGCCGTGGCGGATCGCCTCCAGTGCCATCTCTTTATGCAAAAAGTTCGGCGCGCAGATGTCCACGACGTCAATGGCGGGGTCGCGCACCAGCTCGCGCCAGTCGCCGGTTGAGCGGGCAAAACCAAAGGCGGCGGCCTGCTTTTCCGCCAGCGCTGAATTGACCTCCGCCAGCATCTCTCGCACGATTTCGCCTTTCAGCGGGAAAACCGTAGGCGCCTGCGCGTAGGCGATGGCGTGGCAACGCCCAATATAGCCGCTGCCGATCATGCCAATCCTGACTTTCTTCATTGCCTGCCCCTGATTTCATTATTGACCTGATACGGAATATACGTTCCGTAAAATGCGCAGACAAACGGCAGCGCAAGGAAGTGTGAGCCACGTTGAAATCTTTATTAAACCACCAGATACTGCCTGCGCGCTGAGCAAACCTGAGCGATAAGCAGATGAAATTTTTTATTTCATCATTACGTGTAGAGAAAATATTTTTTCATCTTCTTCAGGCGGGTTAAGGATCGGGCGCACAGCGTGCTGGCGCTTATTTCAGCAGTTAAACACTTTTGTGAAAAAGGGCTTTGACAAGGTCACCCCGGGTCGATAATATGCGCCCCGTTCAAGCGATTCCTCTGTAGTTCAGTCGGTAGAACGGCGGACTGTTAATCCGTATGTCACTGGTTCGAGTCCAGTCAGAGGAGCCAAATTTAGAAAAGCCCGCTCAGGGAAACCTGAGCGGGCTTTTTGTTTGGGTTGCTAAACGTATGCCCCCTGCGCCTTGCTGGCCGCCTTTCGCAACCACCGCCGCTAGCCGTGCCTTTCTCCCGGCTCACCCTGCGTTAATCTCCGAATCGACGGCACCAGACAGGTTCCTGCCGTTGCCACCAGCACCGCCGCCGCGCAGGTTACCAGCACCGCGCTGCCGCCAAACCGCATCGCCAGCGGCCCGGCGGCCAGCTCGCCCAGCGGAATGGTGATAAAAGATCCCATCGCGTCCCAGGCATAGACGCGCGCCAGCCGGTCGCGCGGAATATGGGTTTGCAGCGCCTGCGCCCAGACCACGCCGAACTGGCCAAATCCCATACCCGCCACGCCGAACGCGCCCATCAGCCAGACGGCGGGCGCACCACCTGCCAGCAGCAAAATGGGCAGAACGCAGAGCGCCACCAGCATCACGCCGATCAACATTGCGCGCTGCGGACGCCAGCGTACGGCAATCAGGGAACCCACAATCAGACCAACGCTCTGCGCCGCAATCATCATCCCCCAGCGGACACGGCCAAAGGTGCTGTCAGCCATGACCGGCCCCAGTACCATCACCATGCCGGTAAAGGCGGCATTGACCACGGCAAACTGCGCAACCACCGCCCAGACCCAGGTCCGGGACGTAAACTCCCGCCAGCCGTCGCGCAAATCGTGCCACAGCGTATGTTGCGATCCCACAGGCTGAACGTCGGTTCGTACGGATAAATAAAGGGGCGCAGCGAGAGCAAAACCCAGGGCATCAACCGCCAGCCCCCAGCCTGCGCCAACCGTACTGGTAAGGATACCGCCCAGTGATGCGCCGATAATGGTTCCGGCATAGACGCCCGACTGAATAAAGGCATTTGCCTGCCGCAGCCTGGATGCCGGAACAGTTTGCGGCACCAGCGCGGAAGAGGCCGGCAGCGCCACTCCTGCGGCTGCGCCGTTCACCGCGCTCAGCAGGGCTAAACTGTTTGTTGTGGCGACGCTCTCCAGCACCTGCCAGGCGACCACGCCCTGCGACAGCGCGGCCACCGCAGAGGAGAGCAGCAGCACCCGATTGCGCGGGTAGCGATCGGCCAGCACGCCACCAAACAGCAGGAACAGCACGTTAAACAGCGATCGCGCGGCAACCACGATGCCCAAATCGGCGGCGGACCCGCCCATATCCAGCACGGCAAACGCCAGCGCCACCGGGGCCACACTGTTGCCGAGTACCGTGAGCGTCCGGGCAAAAAAGAGATGCCGAAACGGGACCGACTGAAAAACATGGCGTAGCGTTTGTGCGTTCATCGACATCTCTGCCTGCCCGACAGCGTGGTTCCTGTCATCCTCATCCTGCCTCCCTGACCGTCTCTCTCCTGAAAGCGAAATAATAATGGCAGTTGAACGCGCTGCACAGATGAAACCCGGGATTTGTCATGGCAGTCAGGGTATCCTTGCCCCGTTTTGCCACACAAAGAGACCGATTTATGGCCGGGACCAGGGATATAAAAAGCGACATTCTGGCGGCGACGCTGACGGTGATTGTCAATGAGGGCGTGCGCGGCACCACCTATCGCCGGGTGGCAGATCTGGCGGGCCTCTCGCCCGGCACCCTCACCTACCACTTCCCGCAGATCGACCTGCTGCTGATGGGCGCGTTCAGCTATAGGATGGATACCCTATCCGGGGCGTTCCGCCAGCGCATGCAGCGCGCGACCGATCGCGCGGACGCCTGCGAAGCGGTGGTGGATTTGATCTGCGGCGACGTCTGGGCCAGCCAGCGCCATCTTATCCTCAGCTTTGAGCTCTATTCGCTGGCGGCGCGCAAAGCGCCGTTTCGTCAGCTGCTACAGCTGTGGATGTCGCGCAGCCGCGCCTCGCTGCACCTCTGCTTTCCCATGGAGACCGCCTGCGCGCTGGACGCGCTCATTGAGGGCTTCACCATCCATAATTTGCTTAACGATGTGCCGATGAGCCGCGACGCCATTCTGCGCACGGTGCAGAAAATAGCTGACCCAACCCCGCAATAAAATTTCGCCTCTCGCCTTCGCGCCGCGCCATTTTGTATTATTCTCTCGTACATTCGTACGACAGACGGGAGGGGTGATGACGCGCCAACAGCAATCTCGCGGTAAGTGGGCCATCTTCGGCCTGATGTTTATTCCCGGCTTTACCTGGGCCTCCTGGGTAAGCCGCACCCCTTTCATGCGCGATACGCTGCACGCCTCAACCGAGCTGATGGGCATGATCCTGTTTGGCTTCTCCTGCGGCTCGATGTGTGGCGTGCTGCTGGCCGGTAAGCTGATTGCCCAGCTCGGCACGCAGCGGGTAATGCGCTACGGCATGTTTTTGCTGCTGGGCGGGCTGGTGCTGATGGCGCTGAGCCTGACGCTGGCGAGCGCGCTGGGCGTGTTTGCCAGCCTGACGCTGCTGGGCGGCGGCACCGCGCTGATGGATGTGGTGATTAATGTTGAAGGTGCCGCATTCGAACGCGCACTGGGCCGCTCCATCATGACCACGATCCACGGTTTCTTCAGTCTGGGCACGCTGGCGGGGGCGCTGGCCGGGCTGATGATGACCGCCAGCGACATCAGCACCAGCGTCCACTTTACCGCCGTGCTGCTGGCCGATCTGCTGATTATCGCCGTCACGCTGCGCCATTTGCCCGCCACCAGTGACAACGAACGCAGCGAGCAGGCGCATCACGGCAGCTTTATCGCTCAGGTCCGGCATGAACTGCGCGATCGCCAGCTGCTGATCCTTGGCATAGTGATTCTGGCAATGGCGCTGGCGGAAGGCTCTGCTAACGACTGGCTACCGCTGCTGATGATCGATGGCCATAACCTCAACCCTGCGCAGGGCACGCTGGTCTATGCCGGTTTTACCGCAGGCATGACGCTGGGGCGTTTTCTTGGGGGCTATGTGGTGGATCGTATCGGCCGTGTCTGGATGCTGCGCGCCAGCGCCTTTTCTGCTGCGCTCGGCCTGACGCTGGTGATCTTCTCCGACACCCCGTGGCTGGCCGCCGCCGCCGTGCTCTTCTGGGGCACGGGTGCCGCGCTCGGGTTCCCGCTGACGGTCTCGGCAGCGGGTGACGGCCATAACAGCGCAGTTCGCGTCACCATCGCCGCAACGCTCGGCTATATGGCTTTTCTGGTGGGGCCGCCGGGCCTGGGCTTTATTGGCGAACACGCCGGGCTGCGCATGGCGATGCTGCCGGTACTGGCGCTGGTGCTGCTGGCGCTGTGCTGCGCCGGGTCGGCGGGCAGCCGGAAGGTGCCTGAAGCGGAACAGTCAGCTTAGCGGGTTGCACAGCCCGCCAGCAACGCCACGGTGAGTGGAAGAGAAATGAAAAAAAACGGCGGCCAAGGCCGCCGTTTTCACGCTTAGCGCCAGCCCAGCTCCGGCGCGACATATTTCAGAATCGCCTCAATCACGTGGGCGTTGTACTCGACGCCCAGCTGGTTCGGCACCGTCAGCAGCAGGGTGTCTGCTTCCGCAATCGCTTCATCCTCAGCCAGCTGCTTAATCAGCTTCTCCGGCTCTGCTGCATAGCTGCGGCCAAAGATGGCGCGCGTTTTCTCGTCGAGGAAGCCGACGGAATCCTGCTCCTGACCGCTGCGGCCAAAGTAGGCGCGGTCCATATCGTTCACCAGCGCAAAGATGCTGCGGCTGACCGAGACGCGCGGCTCGCGCGTATGCCCCGCCGCTTTCCAGGCTTCGCGGTAGGCGCGGATCTGTTTTGCCTGCTGAACGTGGAACGGCTCGCCGGTTTCGTCATCCTTCAGGGTAGAACTTTGCAGGTTCATGCCCATTTTCGCCGCCCATTCTGCGGTGGCGTTGGAGCCGGAACCCCACCAGATACGCTCGCGCAGCCCTGCCGAGAACGGCTCCAGGCGCAGCAGGCCCGGCGGGTTCGGGAACATCGGCTGCGGATTCGGTTTGGCAAAACCTTCGCCACGCAGCACATCCATAAAGACTTCAGTGTGGCGACGGCCCATATCGGCGTCGGTTTCGCCCTCCTGCGGCGCATAGCCGAAGTAACGATAGCCCTCAATGACCTGCTCCGGCGAGCCGCGGCTGATGCCGAGCTGCAGGCGACCATTGGCAATCAGATCCGCTGCACCAGCATCCTCCGCCATGTAGAGCGGATTTTCATAGCGCATGTCGATGACGCCGGTGCCGATTTCGATTTTGCTGGTGCGTGCGCCGACGGCTGCCAGCAGCGGGAACGGCGAGCTGAGCTGGCGGGCAAAGTGGTGCACGCGGAAGTAAGCGCCGTCTGCACCCAGTTCCTCTGCGGCGACCGCAAGATCGATGGACTGCAACAGGACATCCTGCGCCGAACGGGTGGCGGACTGTGAGGACGGGGTCCAGTGACCAAAGGATAAGAAGCCAATCTTTTTCATTGTTCAGTTCCTTGCGCGGCAGGTTTTGCCCTGCGTAAGTGATAAGTTTCGATAAGCAAAGGTTACGTCAGCCGCGCCCGTACTGATAGCCAATAGTTTTCAACCGTATCATCAAGTTTTTCGACATAAGTAAGTCGCACAGGATCTTTCTCTTTTTTAATGCCTTCGCGCATGTTGTGCTGAATTCCGTCAACTGTGGCAGGTTGCTATGACAAGAGGATCGTCCGACTGGCTTCATGCGCAGCAGCGCGCGCGCATCCATCAGTGGCAGAGAAGCTGGCTGTGGCGCAGCGAACTGCCGACCTGGCTGCTGCTGATAACCATTTACGGCGGCTGGTTCGCCACGCTGGCGCACTGGCGGACGCTGGGCCTCTGGCCCGCCACAGGTTTGCTGATCCTCTTCACCAGCTGGTATCTGTCGCTACAGCATGAGCTGATCCACGGCCACCCGACGCGCTTTCCGCGTCTGAATCAGCTCTTCGGCACGCTGCCGCTGGCGGTGTGGTATCCCTACGGGCTTTATCGTGATTCGCATCTGGCGCACCACCGCAACCACAGCCTGACCGATCCCGATAAGGATCCTGAAACCTGGTATCTGTCGCCCGCGCGCTGGGCGCAGCTGCGGCCCTGGCAGCGCCAGGGGATCCACCTGCGCAATACCTTTCCCGGCCGCCTGCTGCTGGGGCCGCTGCTCGATATTTACGCGGCGCTTCAGTCGCTGCTGCGGGCGGTATGGCGCGCTGAGTGGCGCGCTATCGCCATGTGGGCGATCCATCTGGCGCTGCTGGCGGGCCTGTTTCTCTGGATGGCGCGCCAGGGCTTTTCGCCGCTCCTGTTTGTGCTGGCGGTAAGCTATCCCGCGCTGATGCTGACCAAGGTGCGCTCCTTCTACGAACACCGCGCCGATGCCGATCCGCTGGCGCGATCGGTCAATAACGAGGCGGGCTGGGCGTGGCGCCTGCTGTTTCTTAATCTTAACTATCACGCGGTGCATCACGACCTGCCCGGCCTGCCGTGGTATGGTCTGCGCAGGGTCTATCTGCTGTGGCGCGATGACTATTACCAGCGCAACCGGGGTTTTCGCGCGGCAGGCTACGGCGAATGGGCCAGGCGCTTCGCCACCACGCCCGTTAACGTTAACGCCCATCCGGGCAGACAACAGGATCGCCCGCATGAAACGGCTTTCGCTACCGATGTACGACATCCACCGTCCGCACACCCAGGCGCTAACGGCAACGCTGGCGCAGCTGTCAGGGGCGGATGTTGAATGGCCAGAGGATTTGCTGGCGCACTGGCGCGCCGGCGATCTGCTGCTGAGCCAGACCTGCGGCTATCCGCTGATGACGCAGCTGCCTGATGTGCAGCTGGTCGGGGCGTTTGAGCTTAGCGCGCCGGGCTGTCGCGGCGCGTGCTACCGCAGCTGGCTGGTGGCGCGCGAGGAAGATGAAAACAGCGCGCTGGCCGATTTCCGCGGCCGCCGCGCGGTGGCTAACAGCCTCGACTCCCACTCCGGCTATAACGCGCTGCGCTACCTTATCGCGCCGCTGGCGCAGAGAGGACGCTTTTTCAGCACCGCCCATTTAAGCGGCAGCCACCGCCGGTCGCTGGCGAATCTGCGCGACGGGAGAGCGGATATTGCGGCGATTGACTGTGTCACCTGGGCGCTGCTGCGGCGTTATGCCGCGCACGAGCTGGCGGGGCTGGCAATTGTCGGCGAAACGCCGCTCTGCCCCGCGCCGCCGCTGATTACGTCTGCGCAGACGGATGCCAGGACGCTGGCGACGCTGCGCCGCGTACTGGCGCAGTTTGTTAAGAAGAAAGCGGCGCGCGACAGCTTTATTACCGGCTTTACCGTGCCGGATCGCGCGGCGTATCAGCAGATAATTAGCTGGGAGGAGCAGGCCGCCGCGCTCGGCGTGACGGCACTGTGATTCAGGCGACCTGCTGGCGGCGCCCGGCAAACTGGTTTTCCGGCTCGGCCAGCCCGAGATTTTCGCGCAGCGTCGCGCCTTCATACGCCTGACGATAGATGCCGCGCGCCTGCAACAGCGGGATCACCTGTGCGACAAAATCGTCGAACGCCGTCGGCGTGCCGCCGCGCACCACAAAACCGTCAGCCGCCCCGCTGAGGAACCACTCCGCCAGGCCGTCCGCCACCTGCTGCGCGGTGCCGAGGAAGGTCGGACGCGGTGTCGCCTCTTCAAGTGCCGCCTGGCGCAGCGTCAGGCCGCGCGCACGCGCATTGCGCTTAATGGCGTCGGTGGTGCTGCGAAAGCTATTTTCGCCAAGATCGCCAATCTCCGGGAACGGCGCGTCGACATCGTACTGGCTGAAGTCATGGTGTTCGAAGTAGCGGCCGAGATACGCCAGCGCCTTTTCGAGCGTGACCAGTTCCGCAGTCTGCTGATAGCGGCGCTCCGCGTCGGCCTGGCTGTCGCCAATAATGACGCTGATGCCCTGAAACACGCGAATATCGTCGGCGCTCCGGCCGCGCGCCACCAGCCGACGGCGCACGTCTTCGCGAAACTCGCGCGCCTGCTCCGGCGAGTTCTGTCGGGTATATATCGCGTCGGCGGCCTCAGCGGCAAAGGCTTTGCCCGCTTCCGACGCGCCCGCCTGGAACACCACCGGACGGCCCTGCGGCGAACGGCCAACGTTAAGCGGCCCCTGCACCGAGAAGTATTTGCCTTTATGGTTCAGCGTGTGCAGCTTGTCGGCGTCGAAGAACTGGCCGCTCGCCTTGTCGCGCACAAATGCGTCCGCCTCCCACGAGTCCCACAGCCCTTTCACCACGTCAAGATATTCGCTGGCGACGCGATAGCGCTCGTCATGCTCTGGATGGCTGGCGCGTGAGAAATTCTTCGCCGAGCCTTCTAGCGGCGAGGTCACCACGTTCCAGCCAGCGCGGCCGCCGCTGAGGTGATCGAGGCTGGCGAACTGGCGCGCCACGGTAAATGGCTCGCTGTAGGAGGTAGAGAGTGTCGCCACCAGCCCAATATTTTTGGTGACCAGCGACAGCGCCGACAGCAGCGTAATCGGCTCGAAGCGGTTAAGAAAATGGGGAATCGACTGCGGCGTAATGTAGAGGCCGTCAGCAACGAACAGAAAGTCGATTTTCGCCTGCTCCGCCTTGCGCGCCAGATCCAGGACGTAATCAACGTTGATGCTGGCATCGGCCACCGCGTCGGGGTGACGCCAGGCGGACATATTGCCGGATGCGCCCTGAATAATAGCGCCCAGCCGCAGCTGGCGTTGTGTCTGACTCATTGTTATCTCCTTTATGCGACGGCGGGCCGCCAGGCGGGAAGCACTGGCAAGGCCTGTAACAGTTTTTGCGTCCAGGGATGCTGCGGCGCGTCGAACACCTGACGCAGATCGCCGCTCTCGACCACCTGACCGTTTTGCATCACCAGCACGCGATCGGCGAGATGCTGGATAACGCCGAGGTCGTGAGAAATAAACAGCAGTGCGGTGCCGTGCTCGGCCTGCATATCGGCCAGCAGATCCAGCACCTGCGCCTGCACTGACACGTCGAGCGCGCTGACTGGCTCATCCGCCACCAGCAGCGCAGGATTGGGCGCAAAGGCGCGCGCGATGGCGACGCGCTGGCGCTGGCCGCCGGAGAGCTGCTGCGGATAGCGGTCGAGGAAACGGTCGCCGAGCTGCACCTCATCCAGCAGCTGACGCACGCGCTGGCGACGCGCATCGCCGAAAATGCCCGCGCTGTCGAGGCTTTCGCCAATAATCTTCTCCACGGTGTAGCGCGGATCGAAGGAGCTATACGGGTCCTGAGCAATCAGCTGCAGGCGCGCCCGTCGTGCGCGGCGCGCCTTCTCATGGAGACGATCCCAGCGACTGCCCTCCAGCAGCAGCGTGCCGCTGTCCGGCTCGGTCAGCCCCATCACCACTTTCACCAGCGAGGTTTTGCCCGAGCCAGATTCGCCCACCACGCCGAGGGTTTCGCCCGAATGCAGGCGGAAGTGAATATTGTTCAATACCTGACGATCGCCGTAGGTCTTGTTGAGACCGATCGCCTCCAGCAGCGGCGCGTTGCCGGGCTGCGGACGCGGCGGCAGCGGCGTTGGCTCGGTCGCGCTCAGGCGCAGGCCGCGCGTGGCGGGCGTCGGCACCGCGTGCAGCAGCCGCTGCGTCCAGGGATGCTGCGGCTGTGCCAGCAGCAGCTCACTGCGGCCCTGCTCCACGACTTCGCCGTCGCGCATCACCAGCACGCGATCCGCCAGCTCAGACACCACCGCCAGATCGTGGCTGATCAGCAGCAACGCGTGACCGTCGCGGCGTCGCTGCGCCAGCAGCTGCAGGATCTGCCGCTGCACCGTCATATCAAGCGCCGTGGTCGGCTCATCGGCAATCAGCAGCGCCGGGCTGGCCGCCAGCGCGGCGGCGATCAAGGCGCGCTGGCGCTGCCCGCCGGAAAGCTGGTGCGGGTAGCGCGCCAGCCGGCTTTCCGCGTCGCTAATGCCTGCGGCCTGCAACAGCCGGATACTTTGCGCCTCCAGCGCGCCGCGCTGTCCGGCGGCGCGAAGCGCATCCGCCAGCTGCTGCCCGATACGGCGCAGCGGATCGAGCGAAACCAGCGCGTCCTGTAATACGTAGCCGATGCGTCGCCCGCGCAGCGCGCGCCACGCCTCGCGCCCGGCCTGGCGCATATCGCGCCCGTCGATAACAAAGCGATCGGCGCTGAGCGTCGCCCCTTCTGGCAACAGCCCAGAGAGGCTGCGCGCCGTCAGGGTTTTGCCGGAGCCGGACTCCCCTACCAGCGCCACCGATTCGCCCGGCTGCACCTGCAGGTCGAGGTTTTTCACCACGTAGTGCGGGCCAAAACGGATCGAGAGATTCTGAATGTCGATAACCGGGTTCATGCTTCGCCTCCTTCAAAACGCGCCTGCCAGTAGCGGCCCAGCGTGTTGACGGCGATCACCGTCAGGGTGATAAACAGGCCGGGCCAAACGGCGATCCACCAGGCGTTGCGCAGATAGTTACGTCCTTCCGCCAGCATCAGCCCCCATTCCGCGGTCGGCGGCTGCGGCCCCATGCCGAGAAAGCTCAGCCCGGCGGCGCCGATAATGGCGGTGCCCAGCCCCAGCGTCGCCAGCGCAGGTACCTGCGCAATGGCGTGCGGCAGAATATGGCGCAGGATCAGCGTGGAGCGCGACAGGCCGAAGGTGCGCGCCTGCTCAACGTAGCCGGAGGTCATCACGCGCCAGGTTTGCGCGCGCACCACGCGGGCAAAGCGCGGCACCGACGCCACCCCGAGCGCGATAATCAAATTGCTGGTGCCTGGCCCGGTAAAGGCGATCAGCATCAGCGCCAGCAGCAGATCGGGAAAGGCGGAGATCACGTCTACCGCGCGGCTCAGCAGCTCGTCGACGATGCCGCGGGCGAGCGCGGCGGCCAGCCCCAGCAGCGTGCCGAACAGCACCGCCAGCGCCATCGCCGCCACGCTGATCAGCAGCGAATAGCGGCTGCCGTAGATCACTCGCGTCAGCAGGTCGCGTCCAAGCTGATCGGTCCCAAGCCAGTGCTGTGCAGACGGCGGTAGCTGAGCGTTGAGCGGGTCGGCCAGCAGCGGATCGCTGTGCGCCAGCCACTGCGGGGCGACCACCGCCAGTAGCAGCAGAAACAGAAAGCCGATCGCTGCCCATACCGCGGCGGGCAGCGCAAAGGAAACACGTTGCAGAATGGCTTGCATTATTGGTTCTCCCCACGCAGGCGCGGATCGATCCACAGCGCCAGAATGTCCACCAGCGTGCTCATCACCACGTAGATCAACGCCGATAAAATGGCGACCGCCAGCACCACCGGCAGATCTTTCGCCAGCACCGCGTCGACCGTCAGCTTGCCAAGTCCGGGCCGGCCAAACACCTGCTCAGTGATCACCGCACCGCTCAGCAGGCCGCCCACCAGCCAGCCGGTCAGGGTGACGGCGGGCAAGGCGGCATGGCGCAGCGCGTGGCGCAAACGAATAGTGGTTTCGCCGACGCCCCAGGCGCGCAGCGTCAGAGTAAAGGGAGCATCCAGCGCGCGCTCCAGCTCGCGCCGTAGCAGCTGGGCCACCACCGCGCCCTGCGCCAGTCCCAGCGCCAGCGCAGGCAGCACCAGCGCCGAGAGCGTGCGGTCGCCCGCCACCGGGAACCAGCGCAGCGTAAAGCTGAAAACAAACAGCAGCACGATGCCCATCCAGAACGACGGCGTCGAAGCCAGCAGCAGCTCCACCGCGTTGGCCGCGCGGCGGCCCCAACGGCGATGCGCGGTGCTGACCGCCACCGCCACGGCGAAGAGAATGCTCACCAGCAGCGCCGCCAGCGTCAGCTTGATGGTGGGCCACAGCTGCGTTGCCAGCAGATGGCTCACCTCGGTATTAAGGATGTAGGAGCGCCCGAAATCGCCGTGCAGCACGCGCCATAAATAGTGCAGATATTGCAGCCACAAAGGTTCGTTCAGCCCCCATTCGGCGCGGATCGCCGCCTCAATGGCCGCCGTGCGCACCTGTTCGCCAATCAGCAGGCTCACAATGTCGCCCGGCGCCAGATGCACGCCGAGAAACGCCAGCGTAACGGCCGCCCACAGCACCAGCACGCCGCCAGACAGCCGCCCGGCAATGCGCCGCGCCAGCGCATTGCGCCAGAATGAGGGCGTCGGCTTACGCGGCGCGCGGGTTGCGATGCTCTCCAGACTCATCCTCGCCTCCTGTTAGTGTTCGCTAAGCCAGACGTCGTAAACGCTTTCCGGCATCTGTTTGTAGCTGCGGAAGCCGTAGCCGTGCACGTAGCTGGCCGTGGCAAGCTGGTCTTCCGGCTCGTAGAGCGGCAGCGCCAGCGCAAGCTCGGTCAGCGCCCGCGTTTGCAGATCGCTATAGGCCTGACGGCGCTGGGCGATATCCAGCGTGCCGGCGGCCTTATCGAGCAGCGCGTTGATCTGCGCATCGTTAACGCGGCTGTAGTTGATAGCGCCGCCCTGTTTGATCGGCCGGTAGTGGTTTTCTATATCGACGCCGTCGGTAGGCGTATTGGAGTTGGCGATGGTGCCGAACTTGCCGCTGGCGCGCACCTCGGTGTAGGTGCCGGAATCGACATAGTTGAGTTTCAGGTCGACGCCGAGCCGCTGGCGCGCCTGCGCCTGAATCGCCTGCAGCAGCACGTCGCGCTGGTCGCGCACCGTTGCCTGCGCCTGGATCAGCTCGATGCGCAGCCGCTGGCCCGCTTTGGTGCGGAATCCTTCGCTGTCGCGCGCGCTCCAGCCCGCCTCATCCAGCAGCCTGTTGGCGGCGTCTGGCTGATTGCCATATTTGCCCTCCAGCGCCTTGTCATACAGCGGATCGACCGGCGAGGTGATGCCCCACGCGCGGGTGCGTTCGCCGCGATAGACCGATTTCAGCAGCGGATCGATCTCCAGCCCCTGCAGCAGCGCCTGGCGCACGCGCACATCCTGCGTCGGGCCATAGTCGACGTTAAGGAACAGCGAATATGGCGTGCCGGTATTGAGCGCGTGCTGGTAGGTGAAGTCGCCGTTGTCTTTAAATTCGCCCGCGTCGTTGCCGGAGATGCCTTCGATGGCGTCCACCTGTCCGGAGAGCAGCGCGCCGGTGCGCACCGAAGATTCCGGCAGGAACCGGTAGGTGACGCGCTCAAGATAGGCCGGTCCCTGGTGCTTCGCCGTGGCGGGCGCCCAGCGGTAGTTCGGGTTTCGCACGAAGGTGACCTGCTGCCCCTTCTCGTAGCTGTCAAGAATAAACGGCCCGGTGCCTGCAATCTCTTTGCCGCCCGACTTGAGCTGCGTCGACTGCCAGCTGGCGGGCGCAAGGATCTGCAGCCCGGCGGCGAACGACAGGAACGGCGAATAGGTGGCGTTGAGATTAATCACCACAGTGGTGTCGTCCGGCGTCTCAATGCTGGCGATATGGGTGCCCATCAGACACAGGCTGGTGCCCGCGCAATATCGGGCATCCTGGGTATGGCGGAAATTCTCCGCTACCGCCTGGGCGTTCAGCTTTTCGCCGTTGGAGAAGGTGACGTCGTGGCGCAGCGTAAAGCGCAGCGTTTTGCCGTCCGGGCTGATCTGATAGCTCTCCGCCAGCCAGGGCACAAAGCTGCCGTCGGGGCGGCGCGCCAGCAGCGATTCCCAGAAATTACGCAGGGTGATCTCTGCTTTGTCCTGGCCGTTGAGCTGCGGGTTAAAGGTGGTAGGTTCGGTCTCGACGCCAACCGTCAAACTGCCGCCGCTGTGCGGCGCGTCAGCGGCCAGCAGAGGTGATGCGCTTCCCAACAGAGAGGTGAAACCCAGCGCCAGGGTAAAAATCTTTTTCATATTGTCCTTATTAAATGCAGGTGCGTTTTATTATAAAAATCAGGCCGAGCGAGCAATTTCGGTGGCGACTTCAGGCTGAAATTCCTTTTTCAGAAACACCAGCGCTTCACCCAGCGGATTAGTGCGATGATAAAAAGGCTGATAGCCGCGGCGCTGATATAATTCACTCAGCCACGGATGTTTGACTGCGGTGGCCAGATAAACGCCCGGCGCTTTTAACGTCTCTTTTAATAAATGATCCTCCGCCCAGCTGATTATTTCGCGGCCATAGCCCTGGCCTTTAAAATCGGGATCGACGGCGAACCAGTGAATAAACGGCAGCTGCGACGGCGCGTTCGCCTCCTGAGTCCAGGGAAAGCGCACCGTCACCGTGGCAACCGCCCGCTGCCACTTGCGCAACACCAGCACGGTTTCGCGCTCGATGGTCTGACGCACCTGGCTCACGTTGCCCTGCGTAATGGTGAAATGGATATCCTGCTCCAGCAGCGAGGCGTAGGCGCGCTGCAGCAGGGCGAAGATCTCTTCTGCATCGTCGGATTTTGCCACCTGAACGGACTGACTCATATTTTCGCTCTCTCGATTAATTACCGGGAAATTATTAAAATCCGGCGCGAAGAATGTAAACCGACAATAATGACAATCGTTTTGTTGAATATGGGAATCCGCCCCGGCATGGCGCGGGAATAATTGCGCCAGGCGCATATTGAAATAACAACTTTATCTAAGCCTGGCGTGAATTAACGATCGCTTAGCCAGACCTCATAGGCGTTTTCCGGCATCTGCTTAAAGCTGCGGAAGCCATAGCCGTGGACATAGCGCGCGGCGGCGATCTGATCTTCCGGCTGATAGAGCGGCACCGCCAGCGCCAGCTGGCGCAGCGCGCGGTTTTGCAGTTCGCTGTAAGCCTGACGGCGCTGCGCGACGTCCAGCGTGCTGGCGGCTTTATCCAGCAGCGCGTTGATCTGCGCATCATTGACCCGGCTGTAGTTGATCGCCCCGCCCTGGCTGATGGGCCGGTAGTGATTTTCAATATCGATACCGTCGGTTTCGGTATTGGAGTTGGCAATCGCGCCGAACCTGCCGCTGTTGCGCACCTCGGCATAGGTGCCGGAATCGACGTAGCGCAGCCTGAAATCAACGCCAAGCCGCTGCCGCGCCTGCGCCTGAATCGCCTGCAGCAGCACGTCGCGCTGGTCGCGCACCGTCGCCTGCGCCTGGATTACCTCAATGCTCAGCCGCTGGCCCGCTTTACTGCGAAAACCTTCGCTGTCGCGCGTGGCCCAGCCCGCCTCGTCCAGCAGCCGGTTAGCGGCCTCCGGCTGGTTGCCATATTTGCCCTCCAGCGCCTTGTCGTAGAGCGGTTCAACCGGCGAGGTAATGCCCCAGCCGCGTGTGCGTTCGCCGCGATAGACCGATTTCAGCAGCGGATCGATATCAAGCCCGCTGACGATCGCCTGACGCACGCGGACATCCTGCGTCGGGCCATAGTCGACGTTGAGATAGAGCGAGTACGGCGTACCGGTATTGAGCGCATGCTGAAAGGTGAAGTCACCGTTGTCTTTAAATTCGCCCGCGTCGTTGCCGGAGATGCCCTCAATGGCGTCGAGCTGGCCGGAGAGCAGCGCGCCGGTGCGCACCGAGGATTCCGGCAAAAAGCGATAGGTGACGCGATCGAGATACGCCGGCCCCTGATGTTTTGCCGTGGCGGGCGCCCAGCGATAGTGCGGGTTGCGCACGAAGGTCACCTGCTGGCCCTTCTCATAGCTGTCGAGAATAAAGGGGCCGGTGCCGGCTATCTCCTTGCCGCCTGACTTGAGCTGCGCCGACCGCCAGCTGGCGGGCGCGAGGATCTCCAGCGCGGCGGCGAACGAGAGAAACGGCGTGTAGCCCTGCTTCAGGGTGATCACCACCGTAAAGTCGTCTGGCGTTTCGATGCTGCTGATGCGCCCCCCCATCATGCACAGGCTGGTTCCCGCGCAATATCGCGCATCCTGGGTATGGCGGAAATTCTCCGCCACCGCCTGCGCATCCAGCTTTTCGCCGTTGGAAAAGAGCACGTCGCGGCGCAGCGTAAAGCGATACTGGCTGCCGTCCGGGCTGGCCTGATAGCTCTGCGCCAGCCAGGGAACGAAGCTGCCGTCGGGCTGGCGCGCCAGCAGCGACTCCCAGACGTTGCGCAGCGTGACATCGGCCTTGGCCTGTCCGTTGAGCTGCGGGTTAAAGGTATTGGGTTCGGTTTCAACGCCGACGGTAAAGCTGCCGCCCGCTCGCGGCGTTTCGGCAGCGGAGACGGCGGCGACGTGGCCCAGCAGGCAGATCGCGCCCAGCGCGCGGTGCAGAGAATTGGCGTTCATAGTGTCCTTGTCCGCAAGAGTAGAAAGGTGCGCGCCAGCGACGCGCGCAAAGAGTCGAGCCGCGAAATGATTAAACGTCCGAAAAGGGGAAGTAAAACGAGAATAGTGACAATGGTTTGGCGCGAGGCGGGATTAGGGAAAGATGGCGTCCCTGCCATCATAGTTTAGCGGCTTAGTGGCGCGCGGCAATCACCGCGTCGGCTACCTGACGCGGCGCCTGCGCGTAGTGGGCAAACTCCATGCTATAGGTGGCACGCCCCTGCGTCAGCGAGCGCAGCGCAGTCGAGTAGCCAAACATCTCCGCCAGCGGCACTTCGGCGCGGATAATCCGGCCGCCAAAATGCTCATCCATGCCCTGCACCTGCCCGCGACGTGAAGAGAGATCGCCCATAATACCGCCCGCGTACTCTTCCGGCGTTTCCACTTCCACCTTCATCACCGGCTCCAGCAGCACGGGATCGGCCAGCTTTGCGGCGGCGCGGAAGCCGAGGATGGCCGCCATGCGGAACGCCATTTCTGAGGAGTCGACATCATGGTAGGAGCCGAAAGTCAGCGTCGCTTTCAGGTCAACGATGGGGTAGCCTGCCACCACCCCGGTATTGAGCGCCTCGCGGATCCCTTTCTCAACCGACGGGATATATTCGCGCGGCACCACCCCACCTTTGGTGGCGTCTTCGAAGACAAAGCCGCCGCCTGGCTCCAGTGGTTCCAGCGTCAGCACCACGTGGCCATACTGTCCTTTCCCGCCCGACTGCCGCACAAATTTTCCTTCCACGTCGCGCACCGTTTTACGCAGCGTCTCGCGGTAGGTCACCTGCGGCCGACCGATGTTCGCCTCGACGCCGAATTCGCGCTTCAGGCGGTCAACGATGATCTCCAGATGCAGCTCACCCATGCCGGAAATAATCGCCTGTCCAGACTCCTCGTCGGTGTGCAGGTGGAACGAGGGATCTTCCGCCGCCAGCCGCTGGAGGGCCAGACTCATCTTCTCCTGGTCGCCTTTAGTTTTTGGCTCAATGGAGAGTGAAATCACCGGGTCGGGGAACGCCATACGCTCCAGCGTGATAATGGCGCCGGGATCGCACAGCGTCTCGCCAGTGGTCACCTCTTTCAGCCCAACGCAGGCGGCGATGTCCCCGGCGCGAATCTCCTCGATCTCGTGGCGTGCATTCGCGTGCATCTGCACAATGCGGCCGATGCGCTCTTTTTTGCCCTTCACCGCATTCCAGACGCTGTCGCCTTTGCGCAGCACGCCGGAATAGACGCGCACAAAGGTAAGCTGACCGACAAAGGGATCGCTCATCAGCTTAAACGCCAGGGCTGAAAACGGCTCGTCGTCACCCGGATGCCGCTCCGCCTCATTGCCCGCTTCATCCACGCCTTTAATAGCGGGGATGTCAGCGGGCGACGGCATCAGTTCAATCACCGCATCCAGCATGCGCTGCACCCCTTTGTTCTTAAAGGCGCTGCCGCACAGCATCGGCTGGATCTCGTTACGCAGCGTGCGCTGACGCAGTCCGGCAATAATCTGATCGTGTGTGAGATCGCCGCTCTCCAGCCAGGCCTCCGTCAGTGCATCGCTCGCCTCGGCGGCGGCCGAGACCATTTTTTCACGCCAGACGGTTGCCAGCGTCAGCAGCGCGTCGGGAATGGGCGCGTAGCTGAAGGTCATGCCCTGCGACGCCTCATCCCAGTAAATCGCCTGCATTTTCAGCAGATCCACCACGCCGCTAAAGTGCTCTTCCGCGCCGATGGGAATGGCGATCGGCACCGGGTTTGCGCCGAGGCGATCCTGCATCATCTGCACCACGCGAAAGAAGTCTGCGCCCTGGCGGTCCATTTTGTTGACGAACGCCAGGCGTGGCACATGATATTTACTGGCCTGACGCCAGACCGTTTCCGACTGCGGCTGCACGCCGCCGACGGCGTCATAGACCATAACCGCACCATCCAGCACGCGCATAGAGCGCTCGACCTCAATAGTGAAGTCAACGTGTCCCGGGGTGTCGATAATATTGATGCGGTGCGGCGTAAAGCTGCCGTCCATGCCGGACCAGAAGCAGCTCACCGCCGCCGAGGTGATGGTGATGCCGCGCTCCTGCTCCTGCGCCATCCAGTCGGTCGTTGCGGCGCCATCGTGCACTTCACCCAGCTTGTGGCTCATTCCGGTGTAAAAAAGAATGCGCTCGGTGGTGGTGGTCTTGCCGGCATCAATGTGCGCGGAGATGCCGATGTTGCGGTAACGCTCAACGGGAAGTGTTCGGGGCATGATGCGTCCTTAGTCTGTAGACTGTCAGGGCGGCGGGCAGGATTGTCCGCCATCGTGAAACAGCTTAGGCTAACTGTACGACAATATACGAACAGTTTGAGCTATAATTGTACAATAACAGCGATCGTAGAACAGGAATATCATGCTGGAAAATCATCCGCAGCCGCACGACATCAGACTGGAAAACGTGCTGTTTGCGCTCGGTAATCCGATTCGCCTGGCGGTGTTGCAGTCGCTGGCAGAGCATGGCGAGCAGAGCTGCAATGCGTTGCGCGGCGAGGTTGCCAAATCGACCATGACTCATCACTGGCGCGTGCTGCGCGACAGCGGTGTGATCTGGCAGCGGCCCGTCGGGCGGGAAAATCTGATTTCGCTGCGCCGCGACTGCCTGGAACAGCGCTTTCCCGGCCTGCTGGCGGCGCTGCTGGCGGCGCTGGCGCGCGGCTGAGTAACGTAACGCTGGCAACCGCTGCCGCCAGGTTTTAAGGTAACGATCTCAATGGCTAACGGAAAATCGAGATTATGCGCATTCTTATCGTAGGTGCCGGCGCAACCGGCGGCTATTTCGGCGCGCGCCTGGCGCAGGCTGGACGTGATGTCACTTTTCTGGTGCGCGAGCGCCGTTTTCAGCAGCTAAAGGAGAACGGGCTGGTGCTGCGAACCCCGCAGGGGGTGGAGAAACTGCAGCCGCAGCTGGCGCAGGCGGGCTCGCTGGCGGGGGTGTACGATCTGATTATCCTGACGGTCAAGAGTTTTGGCCTGGCGCAGGCGCTGGAGGACATCGCACCTGCCATCGGCGAACAAACGCTGATCATGCCTGTGCTGAACGGCATGCGTCATATCGACACCCTGCGCGAACGCTTTGGTGACAAGGTGATTGGCGGACTGGTAAAAATCAACGCTACGCTGGGTGAACAGGGTGAGATCGTGCAGATGACCCCCCTGCATCAGATCTACTACGGCGCGCTGGACGGTAATAACGACGCGCGCCTGCAGCGCGTGGATGAGTCGCTGCGCGCGGCCAGCGTTGACACCATTTTTTCCGACAACATTATCGGCGAGCTGTGGGAGAAGTGGCTGCTGCTGAGCACGCTCGGCGCGGTCTGCTGTCTGGCGCGGGGTGACACACAGCAGGTGTTGACCTCAGCCGGCGGTGAAGCGCTGCTGCGTGACCTTTTCAGCGAAGTGCTGGCGACCATCACGGCCGATGGCTATCAGCCGCGTCCGGCGGTCACGGCAAAAATCTTCGCGCTGCTCAATAACCCGGCAACGCCGATGACTTCCTCTATGTACCGCGATCTGTCACAGGGTTATGAGATTGAGGCGGAGCAGGTGATTGGCGATCTGGTACGGCGTGCTGCGCAACATGGCGTCAGCGTACCGCTGCTTAACGCGGTCAACGTTAATCTCCAGGTCTACCTCAGGGGGCGTTGATTATCGCTCTGCTGCCAGCCGATCCTGTCTGGCAGGCAGCGACATCAGGCGGTGCCCGGCGGCAATAAGGTTAAGATCCTGAACAGCCTTGTTGGGTAAGCCGCCTGTCACCTGCGGGTCAGAGGGAACGCAGGCGTGACAGAACAGCCTGACACGCCAAAATTTTGCTACACTGGCCGCCTCTGTCCTGTGGAGAAATCAATGACTTCTCGCGCCATTACGCTTGACGACGTCGCCCGCCTTGCTGGCGTCTCCTATCAGACCGTTTCTCGTGTGCTGAACCACTCGCCGCAGGTATCGCCGCGCACCCGGGCGAAAGTGGAAGCAGCCATGCAGCAGCTTAACTACGTGCCAAACCGTGTGGCGCAGCAACTGGCGGGCAAAGCCACACGCACGCTGGGACTGGCCACCAGCGATCTGGCGCTGATGGCCCCGGCGCAAATTGCCTCAGCGATCCAGCAGCGCGCCAGCCGCGCCGGGTATCATCTGGTCATTGCGATGCACAGCCATAACAGTGCGGCGGATACCGTTAATGAACTGCTGGCGCAGCGTGTAGATGCGCTGATGATTAACCTGCCGCTGGCGGCCAGTGACGCCGAGCAGATCCTGACCCTGTGCGGCAGCAAACCGGTGCTGTTTATGGACGTGGCACCTGAAGCGGCGGTCCCGCAGTGCCAGTTCTCGAATGCACAGGGTGCACGCGCCGCGGTGGAACATCTGGTCGCGCTGGGGCATCGACAGATTGGTCTGCTCAACGGGCCGCCACAGGCGATCTCTGCCCGGATCCGCGAAGCGGCGTGGCGAGAGGCGCTGGCGGCGCACCAGCTGACGCCTGTCTGCGTATTGCAGGGTGACTGGAGCGCGCAGTCTGGCTATCAGGCGATGCTGCAACAGTTGCCGCATCGCCTGCCGCAGGCGCTGCTGGTGGCGAATGACCAGATGGCGCTGGGCGCGATGCGTGCGCTGCATCAGCACGGCGTGGCCATTCCCGCCCAGATCTCTGTTACCGGCTATGATGACACGGCAGAAAGCGCCTGGTATCAGCCGCCGCTGACCACGGTGCGTCAGGATCTGCACGCGCTGGGTGAAGAGAGTGTCGAGAGGCTGCTGGCGCAGTTAGAGGATCGCCCACCGCCGCAGAAACGGCTGGAACCGGTACTGGTGCTGCGCGAAACCACCGCCGCGCCGGGCACGCTCTCGCCCAGCCTGGCGACGCTGGCACAGCAGCTTCAGCATATTGCGCGCCAGCTGGAAAGCCGCTGAAAAGATTTTCAGGCAAAAAAAAACCCACGCTCTGGCGTGGGTTTCAGTGATTTGACGCGCTATCAGTGCCCTTTCGGCTCGCCCATTGATTTCAGTTTTTTCGACAGATCGCGGCGCTCTTTCGACAGATCGGCGTTTTTGATGATGTACTCATCGACGCGGTCTTCGTAGTCAGAACGCATAGAGGCGATAATTTCCTGAATCGCTTCAATGCTCATGCCCGGTTTAATGTACTCGCTCAGGTTGTCCAGCAGCAGGACACGCTTCTGGTTATCGCGGATTTTCTTTTCGTTATCCGTGATTTCACGCTGCAGTTTGTTTTTACGACGGAACATACGCACAAACTCCAGTACGTCCTGAAATGATTGCTTGGCATTTTCCATGGTGGCACCTTTTATTGGGCCTGCTTACGCAGGGAGTAGAGTCATAACCTTCAGCTTAGCGGTTCGCCAGCCGGGGCGACAATTGTCGCCGCTAAAATCGGACTGGCGCTTATCTTAGCGCAAAGATTATGGCTTTCACATTAAGTCATTGTACCTGGTGATTATTTGCGCAGCGCCAGACGAAGCAGATCGGTCATGCGCTCCAGCTGCTTCGCCAGCTCCAGGCTCAACCAGACATAGCCGTAGATGGGCGTCTCCTCCAGACGTTCGCTGCCCGCTTCAGCAATCAGCTGCTTCAGCTCGCGGGTAATTTCTGTCAGCTCGTGGCTACTGGCTACGACGTCGTCGGTTTCCCCGCGCAGCGCCAGCACCGACAGCGCATGCAGCGTTTTCTCCGTCATCTGCTGCGTGCGGCGCAGCGTTGGCGCGTTGACCATGAGCAGGTGGCTCTCGCGCGAGGCCCACCAGGCTTCGATCTGCATCTCGACCGTATTGACCATGTTGCGGTTAATGGTCTGAATCGCTTCAAACACCGATTTCGGAATGCGCGTCTCTTTGCTGGCGGGCACCAACAGCGCGCGCATTTTGACGACGCTGGTCAGCAGTTTGCCCACCGGTTTTTTCAGGCGGGGTTTTTCAATCAGATTGGGGGAAAAACCAGCGTGGTAAATTTTGGCCATTTCAGCCAGCGCGTCCGATAGCTGGATACGCCAGTGGGTATAGGCGCGCTGCGCCCAGATCGCGCTGAAGAGCAGCGCCAGCAGCGAGCCGAGAATCACATCGCCGCCGCGCCACAGCGCCACGGTAAAGTCACCCGCTGGCGCACCCACCACGACGCTGAGCGTAATGCCAATAAGCAGCGCCATATAGGGATGTTTGCCCAGCGTCAGATAGCCGCATACCATCATGACGATGCCGCACCAGACGAGCATCACCGGCAGCGACATCAGCTCCAGCTTCAGGGCAATCAGGCCCGATATCGATCCGGCAAAGGTGCCGCAAATGCGCTGTATGGCGCGCGGAAAAACGTTGCCCCAGGTAGAAATCGGCCCCATCACCACGACCAGCGTAATCAGCGGCCAGGTGCCTTCGGGTATTCCGGTCAGGCGCACCAGCAAAAAGGTCAGCACAAAGGCGATGGCGATGCGCACACCATGCACGCTGCGATAGTGGCGATATAACCAAAACTCTATCTTCGATATGGGCTTATCAGGGCGCAAAATGGTTTTCCGGCTATGGATCATAAAGTGCGTTATTTTATCCCATGACGTTGCTAAGGCTTAATGGCGCTTCTACATTTCAATACAGTTTTGACACCTTCTTACAATTATCAACACTGGCTTTACAAGCCTTATAAATCACAAAAACAACCACATCACCACTTCTTTAAATTTCGTTTGTTTGATAACACGACTAAAGGAAGCAACATGAAAAAAAGAGCCAAAACGCTGCCGGGCGTCACGCGACGGCAGGTGCTGACCTGGTCTACGCTGGGGATCGCTGCCACCGTGACCCAGGCGGCTGATGCCGTCTCTCTGAAAGGCTCTCCCGGCTGGACCCCCTTCGCCGATAACCCGCCCGAAACCTTTGACCAGCCCGGCTGGCTCTTTTTTACCGATGATGAAGCCCACACCATTGAAGCGATTGTTGACCGGCTGATCCCCGCCGATGAGCTCAGCGTCGGCGGCAAAGAGGCAGGCTGCGCGCGGTTTATCGATCGCCAGCTGCACGGCTTTTACGGCACCTTTGAGCGCCTTTATATGGACGGCCCGTTTCAGAAAGGTACGCCCGAGCAAGGTGACCAGTCGCCGCTGGTGCCTCAGCAGCGCTACCGCCAGGGCATTGCGGCGCTGAACCGCTACGTGCAGCAGACTTCACAAAAATCTTTTACAGCGTTAACTCCCGAGCAACAGGACGCGCTGCTGGCCGCCATGGAAGCGGGCAAGGTCCATTTTGACGGCGTTGATGCCCAGTCACTGTTTATCGAGGTGCTCAATAACACCATGGAAGGCTTCTTTGCCGATCCCATTTACGGCGGCAACCGGGATATGGCGTCGTGGAAAATGCTGGGCTTTCCCGGCGCGCGCTATGACTACCGCCCCTATATCGAACGTCACAACGAAGATCTGCACCTTGAACCGCTCAGCATTGGACAGTGGAAAGCAAAGGATAAGCCATGAAAAAACTACCTAAAACGGATGTCGTGGTGATTGGCCTCGGCTGGGCGGGATCGATTATTGCCAATGAGCTGGCCGATGAAGGGCTGGAAGTGATCGGCATTGAGCGCGGCCCGTGGCGCGATACCGCACGCGACTTCAATATCGGGACTGTTACCGACGAACTACGCTATGTTATGCGCGAAGAGTTGATGCTGCGTACGCGCCAGAATACCTGCACCATGCGCAATAACCCGTCGCAGACCGCACTGCCGATGCGTACCTGGGGATCGTTCCATCCCGGCAACGGCACCGGCGGCGCAGGCAACCACTGGGCGGGCATTACCTTTCGCTTTCAGCCACACGAGTTTCAGCTGAAAAGCCACCTGACCGAACGCTATGGCGCCGATGCCCTGCCCGATGAGCTGGTGTTGCAGGACTGGGGCACGACCTGGGAAGAGATGGAGCCGCACTATATGCAGTTTGAGCGCGTGGCGGGAACCTCTGGCTATGCGGGCAATCTGAACGGCGAGAAGCGCGCGGGCGGTAACCCGTTTGAAGGGCCACGCAGCGGCGAGTATCCCACGCCACCGCTGCGCCAGCCCTATGGCCCCACGCTGTTTGCTCAGGCGGCAAAAGAGATGGGCTATCAGCCTTTTCCCGTTCCCTCTTCACTGGTTTCGGAAGCCTATACCAACCCCTATGGCGTGACGATGGGGCCCTGCACCTTCTGCGGCTTCTGTACCAATTACGGTTGCGCCAACTACTCCAAGGCCAGCGCCATTACCACAATATTGCCCGCGCTGATGCGCAAAGAGAATTTTACCGCTTACACCAACTGCGAAGTGCTGGAGGTGCTGACCGACTCCACCGGCAAAAAGGCCACCGGCGTCACCTATATCGACTCCTCCGGCGATAAATGGGAACAGCCTGCCGACCTGGTGATTGTCGCGGCCTTTACCTTTGAAAACGTGCGGCTGATGCTGCTCTCTAAGATTGGTGAAGCCTACGATCCGGTCACGAACAGAGGCACAACCGGTCGCAACTACGCCTATCAGACCGCGAATAACGTCACGCTGTTTTTCGACGACAAGAATTTCAATCCCTTTATCGGCGCAGGCGCGGTCGGCATGGGTATCGACGAATTCAACAATGATAACTTTGACCATAGCGGGCTGGGCTTTTTGGGAGGAGGCAGCATCCGCGTCACGCCAATTGGCGCGGCGCCGATCGGCTATCGTCCGCTGCCGCCCGGCACGCCTAAGTGGGGATCGAAATGGAAGCGCGCGCTGAAAGATAATTATCTCAGCACCATGTCGATTGGCTGCGAGGCGAGCAGCTATACCACGCGTACTAACTATCTTTCGCTCGATCCCAACTATACCGATCCGCACGGACGTCCGCTGCTGCGCATCACCTTTGACTTTGCGCAGAACGACCTGAAGATGGCGCAGTACTGCACCGGCAAAGTTGCTGAGATTGCCAAATCGATGAATCCTCGCGAGATGATTGTGAAACCGATGACCGGCCACTGGAGCAGCGTGCCCTATCAGTCCTCACACGTTGTGGGCGGATTTGTCATGGGGGCCGATCCCAGCACGAGTTCGGTGAACAAACATCTTCAGGTCTGGGACGTTCCGAACCTGTTTGTCGTCGGCGCATCAGCCTTCCCGCAGAACCCCGGCTATAACCCGACCGGCACCGTAGGCGCGCTGGCGTTCAAGGCGGCCCACGCGATCCGCACCTGGTATCTGCAACGTCCCGGGGAGATGATTACCGCATGAAAACGCTGAATGCTCTCTCTGCCGCGCTGCTGCTGGCTGCCAGCTTCAGCAGCCAGGCCCAGCCGGAATACGATCAGTATGCCCGTGGCAGCTACATCGCCACGCTGGGTGACTGCACCGCCTGCCACACCACCGATTCCCGACAGCCCTATGCAGGCGGGGTAAAAATTAATACGCCGTTTGGCGTGCTGGCTGGCGCAAACATCACGCCGGATCGCGAAACCGGCATTGGTAACTGGAGCTACGACGATTTCCGGCGCGCCATGACCGAAGGCATCGGCCACGGCGGCAAGCGGCTCTATGGCGCGATGCCGTTTACCGCCTACACCAAAATGTCTGAGCAGGATCTCGCCGATCTCTGGGCCTGGATGCAAACGCTACAGCCGATCCATCATGAAGTGGAGACCAACCAGCTCCCCTTCCCGTTCAATATCCGCACCAGCCTGATAGCCTGGAACTGGCTGAACTTTGATAAGGGAACCTTTGTCCCTGATCCCGCTCAGTCAGCAGAGTGGAATCGCGGTGCTTATCTGGTGCAGGGGCTGGGCCACTGCGGCACCTGCCACACCTCGAAAAACTTTCTTGGTGGCGACAAAAACAGCCGTTTCCTGAGCGGCAGCGAGGTAGAAGGCTGGTACGCGCCTAGTCTCAGCGCAGATGCCCATACGGGTCTGGGCAAATGGTCGCAGGAGGATATTGTCAGCTATCTGCGCACCGGGGTTAACCGTTATGACATCGCCTCCGGTCCGATGGCGGACGCCGTTCGCCACTCGACGCAGTACTGGCGCGACGAGGATCTGAAAGCGGTGGCCACCTTCCTGAAAGCGGGTAAAACTCATGATGAAGCGGTGCCGCAGCCGCTGGCCGCCAGCGATGACCGCATGAAGCTCGGCGCACAGATTTATGAGGCGAAGTGCTCTGCCTGCCATAGCCCTGGCGGGCGCGGCGAGAAGAATATCTTCCCGCAGCTGGCCTCCAACCCGCTGATCAATCAGCCAGACGCAATCTCGCTGATCCGTGTAGTGAGTGCGGGCAGCCGCGGCGTCGATACTGACGCGCGCCCTACCGCCCCCGCAATGCCTGCTTTCGCGGGCGTGCTGGATGATGAGCAGATCGCTGCGGTGCTGACCTTTATACGCAACAGCTGGGGCAACGCCGCCGCGCCGGTATCGGCGAGCGACGTGAAAAAGGTGAAAGAGGAACTGAAGTAAGTGTACAGGCGGCACGGAGGCCGCCTGTCTGCATCAGAATTTCTGTTTCAGATAGTCCTGAACACGGGTGATCACACCCGCTTTTTCCACTGCGTTCAGCGCCACCAGCGGATAGCTCGCCAGCTGTTTATCTTTGTCGATCACCTGAATCTCACCGATGATTTCATTGGCCTTCAGCGGCGCTTCGAGATCTTTGCGGTTGATTACATATTTTGCCTTCACGTTCTGGATTTCGCTACGCGGCAGCGACAGGAAGACGTCGTCTGCGGTACCCACTTCAACGCTGTGCGGGCTACCGTACCAGACATTTTCTGTGCCAATTTTTTTACCGGCGTGGAACAGCTGCACGGTATCAAAGGTGTTCTGCCCCCAGACCAGCAGCTTGCGCGCCTGTTCTTCACGCCCTTTCGGGCTTTTGCCGCCCATAACTACCGCGATCAGACGATGCTGGCCGACCACGTTAGAGGCGATGATATTGAAGCCCGCCGTTTCGGTATGGCCGGTTTTCAGGCCGTCGACGTGCAGATTGTTGTCCCACAGCAGCCCGTTGCGGTTGTTCTGGGTGATGCCGTTCCAGGTAAGGGTTTTCTCGCTGTACATGGCGTAGAAATCGGGTTCGCCATTAATAATGGCGCGCGACAGCTTCGCCATATCCCGCGCGGAGGAGAACTGGCCCGGTGCGTCAAGGCCGTGCACGGTCTCGAAGTGCGTATTAGTCAGGCCCAGCTTCTGTACGTACTGATTCATCATATTGACGAAATTCTGCTGACTGCCCGCCACATAGTCAGCCAGCGCCACGCAGGCGTCGTTGCCGGAGTCGATGATGACGCCGCGGCTGAGGTCGCGTACGGTAATTTTGTCGCCAGGCTTAATAAACATCAGCGAAGAGCCTTTAAAGACCGGATTGCCCGCCGCCCAGGCGTCTTTGCCGACGGGGACAATATCGTCACGGGTGATCTTTTTTGCGTCAATGGCGCGATCGACCACATAGCCGGTCATCAGCTTGGTCAGGCTGGCAGGGTTACGGCGCTCGTCTGGATTGCCGGCGGTCAGCACCTGTCCAGTGGTGGCGTCCATGAGTACCCAGGAGGCGGCATCGATCGACGGTGGCGTCAGGGGAAACGGCATATCGTCGGCCTGGGCCAGCGAAGCCAAAAAGAGAGTTGCGGTTACAGTGATCAACAGACGCCTTTTCAACACTTCATCCTCAAGGTTACGGGGAAAACAGCGGCTCGTTTTACGGCAAAAGGCATAAACAGGTTTGATTAAATTGAAAAAAAATGTGATCGCCTGCGGAGCAAGTCGCAAAACGGTCTCTTTTCGCTTTTCCTGCTTACGCGGCATCACGCATTCTTACCTGAAATATCGTTGTCTTAATTCAACGCTTTCATTGCGCTCTTGCCCCGGTTGAAGAGAGGTTATGGTGGATATAACCCCCCCTCAATGGCACCAGCAGGTGCTTTTGAATAGTAAAGTGTGACGCTTTTGCGGGAGCATAGCTGGATGCTGGTTCGCGTAAGCGGAAGCTCCTCCGATAAACAGTGATGTGAGTAAACATGAGGGTAACCCCGTCAGGCTTAACATTACCCTGCCGCAGCTCCTGCTGACGCGTCCCGACCGCTTTGTGGCATCCTGTAAAGCGTCTGGCTCCAGAAACGGTTTTTAGCTGAAATCGCGCATCGCGCGCGGGCACAAGTCTGAGCCGCCACCCGTTTTACAGCCCCGGCGCGCGCGCCTTTCATTACCGACCTGCCTCAGACGCCGGTATGGTTGTGACCAGCGACGCAAGCGACTATGCTGTGCGTTGTTTTCTCAGTACAGGATATGCTCGTGCCCGCCTCTGAACGCACTTTTCTCTTTCACGATTACGAGACCTTCGGCAAAAGTCCGTCGCTGGATCGCCCGGCGCAGTTTGCCGCGCTGCGCACCGACAGCGATTTTAACCCTGTCGGCGAGCCGCAGATTTTCTACTGTCGTCCTGCCGATGATTACCTGCCACAGCCGGAAGCGGTAATGATCACCGGCATTACGCCACAGGTCGCGCGCGCGCGCGGCGTATCGGAAGCGGAGTTCGCCGCCCGGATCTATGCGCTCTTTACCGAAGAGCAAACCTGCATAGTGGGCTACAACAATGTGCGCTTCGATGACGAGGTCACGCGCAATATCTTCTACCGCAACTTTTTTGATCCCTACGGCTGGAGCTGGCAGAACGGCAATTCGCGCTGGGATCTGCTTGATGTGATGCGCGCCTGCTACGCGCTGCGTCCCGACGGCATTGTCTGGCCGGAAAATGAGGACGGCTTTCCCAGCTTTAAACTGGAGCATCTCACCAAAGCCAACGGTGTCGCACACGAGAACGCGCACGATGCGATGTCTGACGTTCACGCCACGCTGGCGATGGCGAAGCTGGTGAAAGAGAAACAGCCGAAGCTGTTTGAGTTCCTGTTTACGCATCGCAATAAAAACAAGCTGATGACGCTAATCGACATTCCGCAGATGAAGCCGCTGGTGCACGTCTCCGGCATGTTCGGCGCGGCCCGCGGCAATACCAGCTGGGTCGTGCCGCTGGCGTGGCATCCGGATAATCGAAACGCGCTGATCGTGGCCGATCTGGCCGGTGATATGACGCCATTGCTTGAGCTGGACGCGGATGCGCTGCGCGAGCGGCTCTACACGCGTAAAAGCGATCTGGCTGACGACGAAGCAGCCGTGCCGATTAAGCTGGTGCATATCAACAAGTGCCCGGTACTGGCGCCCGCCAACACGCTGCGCCCGGAAGACGCCGCGCGTCTGGGTATCGATCGTGAAGGCTGCCTGGCGAATCTGGCGCTGTTGCGTCAGCATGCCGAAGTACGTGAAAAAGTGGTCACCCTGTTCGCCGAGGCTGAGCCCTTTACCGCGCCGGACGATGTCGACGCCCGGCTTTACGACGGATTCTTTAGCGATGCCGACCGTGCAAATATGAATATCCTGCGCCAGACCGCGCCCGCGAATCTGCCCGCCATGGACCTTGCTTTCCAGGATGAACGGGTGGCGAAGCTGCTGTTCCGCTATCGCGCACGCAACTTTCCAGGCACGCTGGATGATGCCGAGCAGCAGCGCTGGCTGCAGCACCGTCGCGACGTCTTAAACGCGGAGCGCGTGCAGGCGTTTTTACTGGAGCTGGAGTCGCTGGCAAGCCTGTACGAAGGGGATGCAGATAAGATGGCGCAGTTGAAAGCGCTTTATCTCTACGCGCAGGAGCTGGTTTCTTAATAACCAGATCGCTGCTTTTTTGCTCTTCACTCAGGGCCAAAGAAGTGCCAGAATCGGGCAAGGACGCCCGATATATCACAAGGAAAGGAGATCGCTATGTGTGCTGCTGTATCAAAATCTGCCAAAAACTGTGTTGCTTTTCTGACCCCCCTGCTTGTCATCTGGCTGTTACATCACTCTTCTCTTCCGCTACGATGCATGTCAGCCAGGCCAGCCAACGCCGCCATTTTTTGCTGACCATTCTGGGCATGCGTCAATTTCTGCTGACGCTCTGGCACGTTATCCACTGGTATCAAAACGGTCCGCGCGCAGATAAAAAGCCGCCTGAAGACGGCTCCTGGGTGCGTCGGCAGTGCCACGTGCACGGTCAGCATCACCCCCGCCATCGGCAGGCCAAACTTCAGCGGCGACACGCGCGCCACTTTGGTAAAGCCATAAATCAGCGGGATCACAATGATAAAGCCCACCTCAAAGAATACCGGAATATCGAGGATAAAGGCCGCCATGGTCAGGGCCGCAACGGTATGCCTGATGCCAAGACTTTTACTGAAACGCTGAGCCAGCGACTCTGCGCCGCCTGAAGCCTCAATCACCGCGCCGAGCATCGCCCCCAGCACAATGATAATCGCAATATGACCAAGCAGGCCGCCCATGCCGCTCATGATGGTTTCCATAATCTTTTCAGCCGGAATGCCCGTCGCGATAGCGACCAGCAGACTGACGATAAGCAGGGCCACGAAGGGGTGAACTTTGGCTTTAATGACCAGCAGCAGCAGGATAACCAAGGTGACGGTGAAACAGACGGTCAGCGACGTCAGCAGCAAGCGCGTGCTGCTGAGCGACAGCTCGAAGTACAACAAGATTGCGACTTTCCTGGCGCTGCCGCTGCGCTGTTTCGACACCATTATTACCGATGCACAGCTCAGCGCCGCGGGACGCCGCGCGCTCAGTGAAGGCAGCTGGGAACTGGTGCTGGCGGAGTAAGCGACGCGCCGCGCATAAAAAAAGGGTGAGGCTTACGCCCCACCCTTTTTTCATCGCCAGCGAATCAGACTTCTTCGCTGTACTGCGGCACCGGATGACGGAAGCTGCGGGTAACAAACGCGAGGTAGATAATCCCCACGGCAGCCCAAATCAGGCCCAGCACCATTGAGCTCTCTTCCAGGTTGATCCACAGTGCGCCCACCGTCAGCGCGCCGAGCACCGGCAGCACCAGATAGTTGATATGGTCGCGCAGCGTACGGTTACGCTTTTCGCGGATCCAGAACTGAGCGATCACCGACAGGTTAACGAAGGTGAACGCCACCAGCGCACCGAAGTTGACCAGCGCGGTTGCCGTCACCAGGTCAAAGTGGATAGCCATCAGCGCCACGGCACCGACCAGCAGCACGTTCAGCGACGGGGTACGCCATTTCGGATGGATATAGCCGAAGAAACGCTCCGGGAACACGCCATCACGGCCCATCACATACATCAGGCGCGATACGCCTGCATGCGCCGCCATACCGGAAGCCAGTACGGTCACCACAGAGAAGATCAGAATGCCGAACTGCAGCACATGCCCTGCGACGTACAGCATGATTTCAGGCTGTGACGAATCCGGATCCTTAAAGCGTGAAATATCCGGAAAATAGAGCTGCAGGAAGTACGATGACACGATAAAGATCAGGCCACCAATCAGCGCGGTCAGGAAAATGGCGCGCGGAATTGTGCGCTCTGCGTCCTGCGTCTCCTCAGAGAGTGAGCTGATGCCATCAAAGCCAAGGAACGAGAAGCAGAGGATCGTCGCGCCGGTAATCATTGGCACCACGTGCGCGTCAGCAGACCAGAACGGCTGGGTGCTGGTGAGCGTCCCCGCGCCTTCGCCGTGCGCCACGCCATAGATCACCATGCCGGTAATACCAATCATCACCACAACCTGCAGCACCACGATCACGCTGTTAAAATTGGCTACCGTTTTGATGCCGCGCAGGTTTGACAGCGTCATGAACGCCACCAGCAGCACCACGAAAATCCATGACGGAATGCCAGGGATCAGCGCTTCAAAGTAGTTTTTCGCCAGCAGAATGTTGATCATCGGCATGAACAGGTAGTCCAGCAGCGATGACCAGCCGACCATAAAGCCGACGTGCGGGCTGATTGCCTTCTGTGCATAGGTATAAGCGGAGCCCGCAGATGGGAAGCGGCGTACCAGCTTACCGTAGCTCAGAGCGGTAAACAGAATCGCAATCAGCGCAAAGGCGTAGGCGGTAGCAACGTGCCCGCTGGTCAGACCCGAAACGATACCGAACGTATCAAACAGGGTCATCGGCTGCATGTAGGCAAGGCCAATCATAACGACCGGGAGCAGAGTCAGTGTTTTTTTCAGGTGTGCACGCTGCGGTGCTGAGGTATCAATCGACATGTTTCAGACCTCCCTGCGCTGCAACCAGACCGGTTTGCATCACGGGAGTGAGGAAGGTGGCATTGAGTGCCAGCGCGGCGCCGTAGTCATCACGGAAACGAGAACCAGCGCGAGCTGGTTGAATGAATAACATCCCCATCTTTGTATCCTCAGTTCTTACGCTTACGCGTTTTTAACGTGTATCTGTCCGGGCGTGCCCGGCCTCATGCGAGTCGGTTAGGTATATGCAAAAAAAATAACCGAGGCTCTGATAAGCATCGGTTATATTCGTATTTTTGCAGGCCGCGTATTCTGCCCCAAAAGCACGGCAAAAAACAAGGCCTGCGGCCTGGGCTAACCACTTTTTTTCATGCGTTTTTAAGCATCCAGTCAATTTCCGTCGCGGTAACCAGCCGCTCGAACTGCATCAGTTCATGACGCTTGCAGCTGTGCCAGACCGCGCCGAAGCGCTCACCCAGTAGTTTTTGTAATGGATAGCTGCTTTCGAACTCATACAGCGCATCGCTCTGGCGCACCGGCAGCGGAATGCCATCCGCCTCGTGGCCGTTGCCCTGAACCGGCTGCGGCAGCGGCAGCGCGGTGTCCAGCCCGTGCAGGATGCCCGCCAGAATAGCCGACATCACCAGGTAGGGGTTGGCATCCGCGCCCGCTACTCGATACTCTACGCGGTGGTTATCCACGTCCCCACAGGGGATGCGCAGCGCGACGGTGCGGTTATTATGACCCCAGGAGGCGCGCATCGGCACGTAGGCTTCCGGTACAAAACGCCGATAGGCGTTAACGTTGGGCGCCAGCAGCGCCATCGACGCCGGCATTAAATCGAGCATCCCCGCCAGCGCCCGTTTCAGCAGCGGCGAATCGCTGCCGTCGTCGGTGGCAAAGGCATTATGATCCGCGGCGTCCAGCATACTGATATGCACATGCATGCCGCTGCCTGCATATTCTTCATAAGGTTTCGCCATAAATGTAGCGGTCATACCGTGATTTTCAGCGACCTGCCGGATGAGCCTTTTCAGCTGTACCGCGTGATCACAGGCGCTCAGCACGTCGCGCGTATGGTGCAGGTTGATTTCGAACTGCCCGGGCGACGCTTCCGCCAGCGCGCCGTCAGCAGGAATATTCTGCTGACGGGCCAGCGCGTCGATATCGCGCAGGACATCGCCAAAATGGTCAAGGTTGTCGACCGAGTAGACCTGGCTCTGCATATTGCGCTCATTGCTGCCCGGCGCGCAGGGCGGCTGAATATAGCCTTCGGCGTCGCGGGTTTTGTCTACCAGATAGAACTCCAGCTCTACCGCTACCACCGGAAAGAGTCCTCGGTTGCGCAGCTGCTGCCACAGCCGGTTCAGGACATTGCGGGGTTCAACGTCAAAGGGAGTGCCATCTTGGTTACACATGGTCAGCAGGAGCTGAGCAATGCGCTGGGGAGCGGAAGCAGAGGGAACTAAGGTGCCAGGGACCGGCATGCAGAGGTTGTCAGGTTCGCCAAGAGATTGTCCAAGTCCGGCCTCTTCGACGGTGTTGCCGAGAATATCCATAGCGAAAACTGAGGCCGGGAAATAACACCCTTTTTCCAGCTTCGCCAGCGCGCTGACCGGGATCCGTTTACCGCGGAAAACTCCATTTAAATCGTTTAATAAAATATCGACGTATTGCGTTTCCGGATGGCGTTCCAGCCAGTTTTTCACCTCTAGCTGGAACGCGCTGGTTCGTCTCTCTTCACTGTGACGCGTGAAGTCTTCTACTTCCACGAGGTTCGTCATATCCCACCCGCCTTCTACCGTTAGTTGGTTTGCGCAATGCTCAAAATAACAGCCACTCCTCTAACATAGCGCCAACACAAAAAGTGTGCAAATGTAACAAATCTGTTTGAGAAACAATCAGCGCATTGCTAGATTGAAAAAATATTGCACAGTTTTACCCGCAGCCTGCCCGATCGGTGAATTTTTTGAACAGCGAGTCGAGGAATAAGATGGGCAATATTTTTAACAATCCCTTGATTGGCGTGGTGATGTGTCAGATTGACAGTGGTGGTCACCCTGCCCAGTCGGTCCATAACAAATATCTGGCGGCGATCGCCCAGGCCGGGGGCGTGCCTCTGGCCCTGCCCCATCAGCTGTGCGCCACCCCTTCTCTGTTAGAACAGGCGCTGGCGGTGCTCGACGGCATTTTGCTAACCGGCAGCCCGAGCAATATCGAACCCTGGCACTATGGCGAAGAGGGCAATGAGCCGCATGCCGATCCGGGCCGCGACCGCCTCGCCTTCGCGGTTATTACCTGGGCAACCCCCCGCAAGATGCCGCTGCTGGGTATCTGTCGCGGATTACAGGAGCTGGTGGTGGTCAACGGCGGCGCACTGTGGCGCGATCTTGATCAGCAAAAGAGGCTGCTGCCGCATCACACAGCGATGACTCAGCCGCTCGGCGTGCAGTATGCCCCTGCCCATGATGTTTTTCCCGAGCCGGGTGGCCTGCTGGCGACGCTGCTGGGCGACGATGCGCCGCTGGCGGTGAACTCACTGCACCATCAGGGCATCCGCGAGCCGGGCCCGCAGCTGCGCGTTGAGGCGCGTGCCCCTGACGGTCTGATCGAGGCAGTCAGTCTGCGCCATCATCCCTTTGCCCTTGCGGTGCAGTGGCACCCGGAATGGCAGCCCGAACACAACGACGCCTCGCGCGCGCTTTTCGCGGGGTTTATCCACGCCGCCCAGCACTACCAAAAGGAAAAAACACCATGAACGATGCCGCTCTGGCCCCCGGAAGACGCTTATCGCAGATCCGGCAAGAGTTGGGATTGTCTCAGCGCCGCGCCGCTGAACTGTCAGGTTTAACCCACAGCGCCATCAGCACCATAGAACAGGACAAAGTCAGCCCGGCGGTCAGCACATTACAAAAGCTGTTAAAGGTTTATGGCCTGTCGCTGTCTGAGTTTTTTTCTGAGCCTAAACATCACGATGCGCCCAAAGTGATTGTCCGGCCCGACGATCTGGTAGAGATCGGTAGTCAGGGGGTCTCACTGAAGCTGGTTGACAATGGTCAGGCGACGCGCTCACTGGGTATGCTGCTGGAAATCTATCAGCCCGGGGCCAGCACCGGCGAAAAGCTACGCCATCCCGGCGAAGAGATCGGCACGCTGCTGGAGGGAGAAATTACGCTGGTGGTGAACGGGCAATGTTTTCACCTGAACGCGGGCGAAAGTTATGTAATTGATACCGGGCTGCCGCACAGCTTTACTAATCTCTCTGCGCAGCCCTGCCGCATCGTCAGTGCCCATACGCCCGCCAATTTCTGATGGATTCGCATGCAGGAGGTTGTGATGAAACACGTTGAAAGCTACTACGCCGCAACGGCCAACGCCCACGCACCCTGGCCGACGCTGCAGGAGCGTATCCAGTGCGACGTCTGTATCATCGGCGCAGGGTTTACCGGGCTGTCCGCTGCGCTCTTTCTGACGGAGGCGGGCTATGACGTCGTGGTGCTGGAAGCGGCACGCGTCGGCTTCGGTGCCAGCGGCCGCAACGGCGGCCAGGTGGTCAACTCCTATAGCCGCGACGTGGATGTCATTGAGCAGCGCTACGGTAAAGAGAGCGCACGCCTGCTCGGCAGCATGATGTTTGAAGGCGCGGAGATCATTCGCGACCGCATCGATCGCTACGCCATCGCCTGCGACTACCGACCCGGCGGTATTTTTGCCGCGCTTAATCCACGCCAGATGAACCATCTGGTCAAGCAGCAGCAGCTGTGGGAAAAGTACGGCAATGCCGATCTGGAGTTGCTGGACGAACGCGGCATCCGCCGTGAAATCGCCACCGATCGCTATGTTGGCGGCCTGCTGGATCGACGCGGTGGTCACCTGCATCCGCTTAATCTGGCGCTGGGCGAAGCGGAAGCGATTCGTCGCCACGGCGGGCGCATTTATGAGGGATCCGCCGCAACGGCGGTGAAATATGGTGCGCCCAACCGGGTGCAGACCGCACAGGGTGAGGTGAGCGCGACCTTTGTTATTTTTGCCGGTAATGCCTATCTGCCTTCACAGCTGGAGCCGCGTCTGGCGCGCAAAAGCATGGCGTGCGGCTCGCAAATCGTCACCAGCGAGCCGTTGAGCCGCGACCAGGCACTGGCACTACTGCCCAATAATCACTGCGTGGAAGACTGTAACTACTTGCTCGACTATTTCCGTCTGACAGCGGATAACCGGCTGCTCTATGGCGGCGGCGTAGTCTACGGCGCGCGTGAGCCGCAGGACATTGACGCGCTGATCCGCCCTAAACTGCTGCGAACTTTTCCCCAGCTGCGCGATATCACCTTCAGCCACCGCTGGAGCGGCAACTTCCTGCTGACCCTCTCCCGCCTGCCGCAGTTTGGGCGTCTGGAGCATAACGTCTACTTTATGCAGGGCGACAGCGGCCACGGCGTCACCTGCACGCACCTGGCAGGCAAGCTGATTTGCGAGGCGCTACGCGGCGATGCCGAGCGTTTTGATGCCTTTGCGAAACTGCCGCACCTGCCTTTTCCCGGCGGACGGCGCTTCAAGGTGCCGCTGACGGCGATGGGCGCCGCCTGGTACGCGCTACGCGACCGGCTCGGCGTCTAGGCACCGCGCGTTACGCCAGCGGCATCTTCGCCGGATCGTCGTAACAATATTCAAACCCCAGCTCATGACAAATGCGCGAGCCGTCGACCAGTTTGCCCGTTTCGCCTGACGCTGACGGCAGAAAGGTCGGCGGCGTCAGGCCGAGCTGACGCGAAACCTGCGGATAGAAGTCCGCGCGCGCGGGATGCTTCGGCGCGCACAAGTTGTAGATCCGCCCCCCCCTGGGCGTTTGCAGCAGCAGCGTAATCGCGCTGACGACATCATCCAGGTGCACCAGATTGACGCCGTGTGTGCCCCTATCCAGCCCGGTTTTGCCCGCCAGGAAACGCCCGGGATGACGGTCAGGCCCGACCAGTCCCGCGAGACGCAGAATATCGACCTGGGTTCCCGGCAGATCGTGCAGCCAGTTCTCCAGCACCGTCAGGGTTTTGCCGGCCACCGTTTCTGGCTGACGCGGGCTGCTCTCTTTCACCACGCCGCTGCCGCCGCCGTAAACTGAGGTGGAGCTGGTAAAGATAATGCGCGGCACCTGACAGGCCAGCGCCGTATCCACCACGTTCTGCACCGCCTGCATGTACTGTTCACCGCCTTCCACCGTGCGGCTGGCGGGCAGCGTCACCACCAGCGCGTCAACGCGGAACAGCGTCTCCAGATCCTCTGCCTCGCACACCATCTCTGGCGTCAGCTGCAGCTGCACGGCATCGATGCCGCAGCGCCGCGCAGCCTCTACGCCGTCTGGCGTGGTTTTGCTGCCGGTGACCTGCCAGCCGCGTGCGGTTAAGGCAATCCCCAGCGGCATGCCCAGCCAGCCCAGACCTGTAATTGCGACCTTTTTCATCATCCCTCCTGCGCCTGCCTCATTGCCGTTTATCTTAGTGCGGGCAGCCCGTGAACCGCAAAGGTTAAAAAAGGGTTGCGCCGCGTCAATATCTTCGCTAGGTTAATCAGCACGCAAATGAATATTCATTCAGCAACGGAATTAATTATGACACGCGTTCAGTTCAACCATCATCACCACCATCACCCTGACTAGTCTTTCAGGCGATGAGTGCTGGGAGACGTTCAGATCTTCCAGTGGTGCGAACGCAAAGAGAACCCCCGGAAGATCGCCTTCCGGGGGTTTTTTTATGGACTGACGATAACCGCTTTTCAGACAGGAATGAAACAGAGGACAGGACCGATGTTAGATAACAAGCGAATTCGCATAGCTATGCAGAAATCTGGCCGTTTAAGCGATGATTCACGCGAACTGCTGGCGCGCTGCGGCATTAAAATCAACCTGCAGCAGCAGCGCCTGATTGCCTTCGCAGAGAACATGCCGATCGACATTCTGCGCGTGCGCGATGACGATATTCCCGGTCTGGTGATGGACGGTGTGGTCGATCTCGGCATCATTGGCGAAAACGTGCTGGAAGAAGAGCTGCTGACGCGCCGTGCCCAGGGCGAAGATCCGCGCTACTTCACCCTGCGCCGCCTGGATTTTGGTGGCTGCCGCCTGTCGCTGGCGATGCCGGTTGACGAAGAGTACAGCGGCCCACAGTGCCTGAATAATGCCCGCATCGCGACCTCTTACCCTCACCTGCTGAAACAGTATCTCGATAAAAAAGGCCTTAACTTCAAACCCTGCATGCTGAATGGCTCAGTGGAAGTGGCCCCCCGCGCCGGCCTGGCTGACGCCATTTGCGACCTGGTTTCTACCGGCGCGACGCTGGAGGCGAACGGCCTGCGTGAAGTCGAAGTGATCTACCGCTCTAAAGCGGTACTGATCCAGCGCGACGGCGAAATGGCGGCAGAAAAACAGGAGCTGATCGACAAGTTGATGACGCGTATTCAGGGCGTAATCAAAGCGCGCGAATCGAAATACATCATGATGCACGCGCCAAGCGATCGCCTGGAAGAGGTGATTGAGCTGTTGCCCGGTGCCGAGCGCCCCACCGTGCTGCCGCTGGCAGGCGATCAGAGCCGCGTAGCGATGCACATGGTGAGCAGTGAAACCCTGTTCTGGGAAACCATGGAAAAACTGAAAGCGCTCGGGGCCAGCTCGATTCTGGTTCTGCCGATTGAAAAGATGATGGAGTAGATCATGTCTCTGATGACCCCTGTCAGCTGGCAGCAGTGCAGCAGCGAGCAGCAGCAGGCGCTGCTACAGCGTCCGGCCATCGCCGCATCTGAGTCCATCAGCGCCACGGTGCGTGAGGTGCTGGATCAGGTCAAACATAACGGTGATGCGGCGCTGCGTGAATACAGCGCGCGCTTTGATAAGACGCAGGTTGACGCGCTGCGCGTCACGCCCGAGCAGATTGCCGCCGCCAGCGCCCGGCTGAGCGACGGCCTGAAGCAGGCGATGGCCGTTGCGGTCGGCAATATTGAGACCTTCCACAACGCGCAGCAGCTGGCGACGGTAGACGTCGAAACCCAGCCCGGGGTGCGCTGCCAGCAGATTACCCGCCCGGTGCAGTCGGTTGGCCTCTACATTCCCGGCGGTTCTGCCCCGCTGTTCTCGACTGTCCTGATGCTGGCAACGCCGGCACGCATTGCCGGCTGTCGCCGCGTCGTGCTCTGCTCGCCGCCGCCGGTCGCCGATGAGATCCTCTATGCGGCACAGCTGTGTGGCGTGGAAGAGGTGTTTCAGGTGGGAGGCGCACAGGCGATTGCCGCCCTCGCCTTTGGCACCGAAAGCGTTCCCAAAGTGGACAAAATCTTTGGACCGGGCAACGCATACGTCACTGAAGCGAAGCGTCAGGTCAGCCAGCGCCTGGATGGTGCGGCCATTGATATGCCCGCCGGTCCGTCAGAGGTACTGGTGATCGCCGATGAAGGGGCTACGCCCGCCTTTGTTGCCTCCGATCTGCTGTCGCAGGCGGAGCACGGTCCCGATTCACAGGTGATTTTGCTGACGCCATCGCTGGCGCTGGCGCAGGGGGTTGCCGAAGCGGTTGAAGCCCAGCTGGAGACGCTGCCGCGTGCGGCTACCGCGCGTCAGGCGCTGGCCAGCAGCCGACTGATCGTGGCACGCGATCTGGACGAGTGTGTGGCGATTTCAAACCAGTACGGCCCGGAGCACCTGATTATCCAGACACGCCAGCCGCGCGCGCTGGTAGAGGCGATCACCAGCGCCGGATCCGTGTTTCTTGGCGACTGGTCACCGGAGTCCGCAGGCGACTACGCTTCCGGCACCAACCACGTGCTGCCGACCTACGGCTACACCGCCACCAGCTCCAGCCTTGGCCTGGCGGATTTCCAGAAGCGTATGACGGTGCAGGAGCTGACGCCGCAGGGCTTCCTGAACCTCGCGGCCACCATCGAAACCCTGGCTGCCGCTGAGCAGCTCGACGCCCATAAAAACGCCGTTACCCTGCGCGTTGCCGCGCTGAATAAGGAGCAGGCATGAGCCGGAATATTGAAGAGCTGGCGCGCGACAACGTACGCGCCCTGACGCCCTATCAGTCTGCACGCCGTCTGGGCGGCAACGGCGACGTCTGGCTGAATGCCAACGAATTTCCGCTGCCGGTGCCTTTTGAGCTGTCGCAGCAGACGCTGAACCGCTATCCGGAGTGTCAGCCAACGAGAGTGATCGCGCGTTATGCTGCCTACGCCGGGCTGCTACCAGAGCAGGTACTGGTAAGCCGCGGCGCAGATGAGGGCATTGAGCTGGTGATGCGCGCCTTCTGCGAGCCAGGCAAAGATGCCATTCTCTTCTGTCCGCCAACCTACGGTATGTATAGCGTGAGCGCGGAGACTATCGGCATTGAATACCGCACCGTGCCCGCGCGGGAAAACTGGCAGCTTAACCTGCCCGCCAT
The DNA here is from genome assembly GCF_041386365.1 of Pantoea sp. KPR_PJ. Classification (NCBI taxonomy): domain Bacteria; kingdom Pseudomonadati; phylum Pseudomonadota; class Gammaproteobacteria; order Enterobacterales; family Erwiniaceae; genus Pantoea; species Pantoea sp. KPR_PJ. The sequence continues at coordinate 292,961 of NZ_JABMIK010000002.1, forward strand.
CGCCGACCAGCTCGACGGGGTAAAAGTGGTCTATATGTGTAGCCCCAACAACCCGACCGGCAACCTGATCGATCCCGATGACATCCGCGCGCTGCTGGCGATGACCGCCGGAAAAGCGCTGGTGGTGGCCGATGAGGCCTATATTGAATTCTGCCCGCAGGCGACGCTGAGCGGCTGGCTCCAGACGTATCCGCATCTGGTGATCCTGCGCACCCTGTCGAAGGCGTTTGCGCTGGCTGGCCTGCGCTGCGGCTTTACGCTGGCAAATAAGCCGGTCATCGATCTGCTGATGAAGGTCATTGCGCCCTATCCCCTGGCGACGCCGGTTGCCGATGTCGCCGGTCAGGCGCTGAGCGATCAGGGCATTGCACTGATGCGCCAGCACGTCGCCGAGCTCAACGCCAGCCGCGCCTGGCTGCTGGAGCAGCTGCCGCAGCTCAGCGTGGTTGAGCAGGTTTTTCCCAGCGAGACCAACTATATTCTGGCGCGCTTTACCAATTCGCCTGCGGTATTTAAAACCCTGTGGGATCAGGGCATTATTCTGCGTGACCAGAACAAAAATCCAGGCCTGGCGGGATGTTTACGCATCTCCATCGGCACGCGTGAAGAGTGCGAGCGCCTGATCGCCGCGTTACAGGCTATATCTGTGGAGAAAGCATGAGTCAGAAGACCCTTTTTATCGATCGCGACGGCACCATCATCGCGGAGCCGCCAGAGGATTTTCAGGTTGATCGCCTGGAGAAACTGGCGTTTGAGGCCAATGCGATTCCGGCGCTGCTGGCGCTACAAAACGCGGGCTATCGTCTGGTGATGATCACGAATCAGGATGGGCTGGGCACCTCCAGCTTCCCGCAGGCCGATTTCGATGGTCCGCACAACCTGATGATGCAAATCCTGACCTCTCAGGGCATTCGCTTTGATGACGTGCTGATCTGCCCGCATAAACCGGAAGATAACTGCGAATGCCGCAAGCCGAAAACCAAAATGGTTGAGGCCTGGCTGGCGGAAGGTGCCCTCGATGTGGCCAACAGCTATGTAATTGGCGACCGTCTGACCGATATTCAGCTGGCGCAGAACATGGGTATTGAGGGTATCCGCTTTGGCCGCGAAGGCGAAGACTGGAATGCGATCCAGGCGCGCCTGACCCGACGCGATCGCTATGCGCGAGTGAACCGCAACACCAAAGAGACGCAGATTCAGGTAGAGGTGTGGCTGGATCGCGAAGGCGGCAGCAAAATCAACACCGGCGTCGGCTTCTTTGACCATATGCTGGATCAGATTGCTGTCCACGGTGGCTTTCGCATGAATATTGAGGTGAAAGGCGATCTCTATATTGACGATCACCACACCATTGAAGACACCGGGCTGGCGCTCGGCGAGGCCCTGCTGAAGGCGCTTGGCGACAAGCGCGGCATTGGTCGCTTTGGTTTTATGCTGCCGATGGATGAGTGTCTGGCGCGCTGCGCGCTGGATATCTCCGGCCGTCCACACCTTGAATTCAAGGCAGAGTTTAGCTATCAGCGCGTCGGTGATATGAGTACCGAGATGGTTGAGCACTTCTTCAGCTCGCTCTCCTACGCCATGATGAGCACCCTGCACCTGAAAACCAAAGGCAAGAACGATCACCACCGCGTCGAGAGCCTGTTTAAAGCCTTTGGCCGCACGCTGCGCCAGGCCATCCGCGTTGAGGGCAACACCCTGCCCAGCTCAAAAGGAGTGCTCTGAATGAACGTGGTGATCCTTGATACCGGCTGTGCCAACCTCTCTTCCGTGAAGTGGGCCGTCGAGCGTCTGGGCTACGCGCCTGACGTCAGCCGCGATCCTGACGTGGTGCTGCGCGCCGACAAGCTGTTTCTGCCGGGCGTCGGCACCGCACGAGCGGCGATGGGTCAGCTGGAAGAGCGCGATCTCGTCGACCTGATCAAAGCCTGTACCCAGCCGGTGCTGGGCATTTGCCTTGGTATGCAGTTGCTGGGCAGCAGCAGCGAAGAGAACGGCGGCGTCAACACGCTCGGCATTATCGATGTAGCCTGCGGCCTGATGGATACGCAGGGACTGCCGTTGCCGCATATGGGCTGGAACCAGATCATCGCTCAGGCGGGCAACCACCTGTTTCGCGGCATCGACGAAGAGAGCTACTTCTATTTTGTGCACAGCTATGCGATGCCGGTCAACGCCAGCACCATTGCCCAGTGCGACTACGGCCAGCCGTTTACCGCGGCGGTTCAGAAAGATAACTTCTTCGGCGTCCAGTTTCACCCCGAGCGTTCTGGCAAAGCCGGCGCGCAGCTGCTGAAAAACTTCCTGGAGATGTGATGATTATCCCCGCGTTAGATTTGATTGACGGCAAAGTGGTGCGCCTGCACCAGGGCGATTACGGCCAGCAGCGCGACTACGGCAGCGATCCGCTACCGCGCCTGCAGGACTACGCCAGCCAGGGTGCAACAGTACTGCACCTGGTGGACCTGACCGGCGCGAAAGATCCTGCCGCGCGGCAGATCCCGCTGCTGCAAACCCTGCTTAACGGCGTTGAGGCGGTTGTGCAGGTCGGTGGCGGCATCCGCACGCGTGATGATGTTAAGGCACTGCTGGACGCCGGTGCCAGTCGCGTTGTCGTCGGCTCTACGGCGGTAAAGCAGCCGGAAGCGGTTAAAAAGTGGTTCAGCGAGTTTGGTGCCGAGGCGATCGTGCTGGCGCTGGACGTACGCATCGACGCGGCAAACCGTAAAGAGGTAGCGATCAGCGGCTGGCAGGAAGCCGCAGGCGTGACCCTTGAGGAGGTCATTGCCTGGTTTGAGCCGGTCGGCCTGAAACATGTGCTCTGCACTGATATCTCGCGTGACGGTACGCTGAGTGGCTCCAACGTGGCGCTCTATCAGGAAGTCACCGCGCGCTATCCAGAGATTGCGTTTCAGTCCTCAGGCGGCATTGGCAATATTGAGGATGTGGCGGCACTGCGCGGCACGGGTGTTAAAGGCGTAATTGTCGGACGCGCGCTGCTTGAAGGTAAATTTACGGTCTCGGAGGCTATCGCATGCTGGCAAAACGCATAATTCCCTGTCTTGACGTGCGCGACGGCCAGGTCGTCAAAGGCGTCCAGTTTCGCAATCACGAAATCATTGGCGACATTGTGCCGCTGGCGCAGCGCTATGCGCAGGAAGGCGCAGATGAGCTGGTGTTCTACGATATTACCGCCTCCAGCGACGGTCGCGTGGTGGATAAAAGCTGGGTATCGCGCGTGGCGGAGGTGATTGATATTCCCTTCTGCGTGGCGGGCGGTATCAAAAGCGAAGAGGATGCGGCGCGTATCCTTGAGTTTGGCGCAGATAAAATTTCCATTAACTCACCGGCGCTGGCCGATCCAGAGCTGATTACCCGTCTGGCCGATCGCTTTGGCGTGCAGTGTATCGTCGTAGGCATTGATACCTGGTTCGATGAAGCAACCGGCAAATATCATGTAAATCAGTATACCGGTGACGAAGCGCGCACCCGCGTAACGCAGTGGGAAACCCATGCCTGGGTCGAGGAAGTGCAAAAGCGTGGCGCAGGTGAAATCGTGCTCAATATGATGAACCAGGATGGCGTGCGCAACGGTTACGATCTGGTGCAGCTGAAGAAGATGCGCGATCTCTGTAAGGTTCCGCTGATCGCTTCAGGGGGCGCAGGCACGATGCAGCACTTTCTTGACGCCTTTGAGCAGGCGAACGTCGACGGCGCGCTGGCGGCCTCGGTGTTCCACAAGCAAATTATTAATATCGGCGAGCTGAAAGGCTTTCTGAAAGAGAACGGAGTGGAGATTCGCGCGTGTTAACTGAAGAACAACTGGCTCGCCTCGACTGGCGTAAAACCGAGGGCATGATGCCCGCGATCATCCAGCACCACGTTTCTGGCGAAGTGTTGATGCACGGCTATATGAACCAGGACGCGCTGGCTAAAACCCTGGGCGACGGCAAGGTGACTTTTTATTCGCGCACCAAAAACCGTCTCTGGACCAAAGGTGAGACCTCCGGCCATTTCCTTAACGTGGTGAGCATCACGCCGGACTGTGATAACGATACGCTGCTGGTGCTGGTCGCTCCTGTTGGCCCAACCTGCCACCTCGGCACCTCCAGCTGCTTCTCGCCCGCAGCAACAGACTGGACGTTTCTTTATCAGCTGGAGCAGCTGCTGGCGTCACGCAAAAGTGCCGACCCCGCCAGCTCCTATACGGCGCAGCTCTATGCCAGCGGCACCAAGCGTATCGCGCAGAAGGTGGGTGAAGAAGGGGTCGAGACCGCGCTGGCCGCAACGGTTAACGATCGCCACGAGCTGACCAACGAAGCCTCTGATCTGCTCTATCATCTGCTGGTACTGTTACAGGATCAGGATCTGGACCTCAGTACGGTCATCAACAACCTGCGCGCACGCCACAAATAAGCGCCCCTTCCCTGTGTTGCTCAAAACCCACAGAGAAGGATTTGAGCAACCGGCCTCTCTTTTTACTTCCAGGATGCCGCTATGACCACCCATGAAAAACTGATCGCCCTGCTGGAGCAGCATCAGGCGCGCTACCGGCTGATGACGCATGACGCCACGGGTAAATGTGAAGCGGTAGCGGCCATTCGCGGCACGGCGGTTGGTCAGGGCGCAAAGGCGCTGGTATGCCATGTGAAAGGTAACGGCGTTAAGCAGCATGTGCTGGCTGTGCTGCCCGCCGACCAGCAGGCGGATTTAGCCCGAGTAGCGGAAGCGGTTGGCGGCCGACGCGCCTCGCTCGCCAGTCCGGCAGAGGTTGATATGCTGACCGGCTGCGTGTTCGGCGCTATTCCACCCTTTTCTTTTCATCCCGATCTCAGGCTGGTGGTCGATCCGCTGCTGTTCGAGCGCTTTAGCGAGATCGCCTTTAATGCCGGACGACTCGACAGGTCGATCGTGCTCAACACGGAAGATTATCGTCGCCTCTGCAATGCTAACGTAGTGAAAATAATCCAGTAATTGTCATCGTGAAAACAGGCAGGTACTCTGCTTGATTCAACATCACGATAAAAGAAGACATTATGGCCACTCCTACTCTCTCCTGTCTGCGCACCGCGCTGATAACTGCCGTGCTGGCAGGCTGCGCCTTTGGCGCGCAGGCAAAAATCGAACAGGTGCGCTTTGCCGTCGATCCGACCTATCCGCCGTTTGAATCTAAAACGCCGCAAGGCAAGCTGGTTGGCTTTGATATCGATCTCGGTAACGCGCTGTGTCAGCAGATGCAGGCGAAGTGCGTCTGGGTGGAAAGCCAGTTCGATGGCATGATCCCGGCGCTTAAAGCGCGCAAGTTCGATGCGATCCTCTCTGATATGGGGATTACCGAAGAACGACTGAAACAGATCGACTTCACGGTGCCACTCTATGACACCCATACGCAGCTGATTGCACGCAAAGGTTCTGGTCTGCTGCCTGCCGCCGAGTCGCTGAAAGGAAAAACCGTCGGCGTGGAGCAAGGCACCGTACAGGAGCGCTACGCGCGCGCAAAATGGCAGCCGCACGGCGTGACCGTGGTTCCCTATGGCGATCAGGCCCAGGTCGAGAGCGATCTGATCGCCGGACGTCTGGATGCAGTGTTTACCGATGCGGCGCAGGCAGCGAACGGCTTCCTGAAACATCCGCAGGGCAAAGACTTTGAGCTGGCAGGCCCGATTGTGGAGGACCCGATTATCGGACCCGGCACGGCGATTGGCCTGCGTAAGGGAGATACCGAGCTGAAAACCGCGCTGGATAATGCCTTTGCTGAAATCCAAAAGAACGGCACGTTCGATACCCTTCAGAAGCGCTATTTCGCAACGGACATTTCGGTAAAGCAGTAAGCCCGCGCGCCGTGCATGCTCGTTCGCTTTGATTCGGCACTATACTTTTCTTCATTTCCGGGGTGCGACGTGCGCCCCCTTCAGATGACAGGACAACCAGCGCCCCATGCATCAACAACATCACCCGCTTATCAGCGCCTCGCTGGGCACTCAGCGTGAAATCGTCAGCTTTCACTTCGGCGAAGAAAGATATAAACAGGTCTATATTCAGGCTTCCCTGCACGGCGACGAGATCCCCGGCATGGCAGTGGCCTGGTTTCTTAAACAGAAGCTCATCGCGCTGGAGTCAGCGGGTAAGCTGCGCGCAGGCTTTACGCTGGTGCCGGTTGCCAACCCTCTGGCGCTGAGCCAGCACTGGCATGGCACGCATCTCGGTCGATTCCACTGCGAAACGGGTCAGGACTTTAACCGCCGCTTTCCTGCACTGGGTGATAAGCTGGCCGCCGAGCTGGCTAACTCCCTGACACCAAACGAGGGCGACAACAAGCGTCTGATCCGCGACGCCATTGACCGTCACTATCGCGACGTGATTGCAAAAAACGAACTGGAGGCGCAACGTTTTACTCTGATGCGCATGGCAAGCCAGGCAGACCTGATGATCGACCTGCACTGCGACTGGGAGGCAGTCACCCACCTCTACACGACGCCGCATGCCTGGCCAGATATTGAACCACTGGCGCGCTGGCTGGGCAGTGAAGTGCAACTGCTGGCACAGATTTCAGGGGGAGAGCCGTTTGATGAGGCCTGCTGTGAACCCTGGCGAACGCTGGCGGATCGTTTTGGCGACAAATATCCTATGCCGCGCGGCCTGTTACCGGTGACGCTGGAGTTGCGCGGCGTGCGCGATGTTGATGCCGATCGCGCTGAGCAGGACGCGGATGCAATAATCAATGCGCTGCGCGAAGGCGGATACATTGCAGCAGAACAACCCGCATTCTCAGCGGAAGTCGCTGCGCCGGTGATTGGCGGTGATGAGCTGGCGCTGATTACGGCCGATACCGATGATGTGGCAGGTATGGTGGAAAGCAGCGCAGCAGCAAGCGCTCTGGAAGCGGTAGAGGTATCGGACGCGTCTGGCGTGATTAAGCAACGCCATACCGAAGGCGCAGGTGCGGTCTCCCCTGCCCTGAAACACCCAGCCACGCCGCTTTCTGGCTGTGAATATATTTATTCGCCGGTATCCGGGCTGATCCTGCACCGTAAAAAGCTAGGGGCGGTGATCCGTCCGGGGGAAGTGGTCGCAGAGGTTGTGGATCCGGTTACGGATTTTGTCACGCCGCTGGTGGCAGAGTTTGGTGGGGTGCTCTATGCGCGCCACTGGGCGAAGTTTGCGACGACGGGGATGCTAGTGGTGAGGCTGGCGGGGGAGGATGAGATCAGGAGTGGGGATTTGCTGGTGTAATAAAAAAAGGCTTCCTGATGGAAGCCTTTTTGCTGTTAGTCCAGCCACTCGGTGTGGAATACACCGTCTTTATCAATGCGCTTGTACGTATGCGCACCGAAGTAGTCACGCTGCGCCTGAATCAGGTTAGCAGGCAGCACTTCTGAACGGTAGCTGTCGTAGTAAGCGATAGCGGCAGAGAAAGTTGGCGTTGGGATACCGTTCTGTACCGCATAAGCAACCACATCACGCAGCGCCTGCTGATACTCGTCTGCAATATTTTTGAAGTAAGGTGCCAACAGCAGGTTAGCGATATTAGCGTTTTCGGCATAGGCATCGGTAATCTTCTGCAGGAACTGAGCGCGGATGATGCAGCCAGCACGGAAGATTTTAGCGATTTCCCCGTAGTGCAGATCCCAGTTGTACTGTTCAGAAGCAGCACGCAGCTGTGAGAAGCCCTGAGCATAGGATACGATTTTGCCCAAATAGAGCGCACGACGCACTTTCTCTACGAATTCCGCTTTATCGCCGGTGAACGCCTGCGCCTGCGGGCCGCTCAGCACTTTAGAGGCTGCAACGCGCTGCGTCTTAAGCGAAGACAGGTAGCGAGCGAACACGGATTCTGTAATCAGTGACAATGGCTCGCCGAGATCCAGTGAACTCTGGCTAGTCCATTTACCAGTGCCTTTGTTGGCCGCTTCATCCAGAATCACATCAACCAGGTAGTTACCCTCTTCATCTTTCTTGGTGAAGATATCCTTGGTGATGTCGATCAGGTAGCTACTCAGCTCGCCGTTATTCCATTCGGTAAAGGTTTTCGCCAGCTCTTCATTGCTCAGACCCAGCGCGCCTTTCAGCAGGGCGTAGGCTTCAGCGATCAGCTGCATATCGCCATATTCAATGCCGTTGTGCACCATTTTTACATAGTGACCAGCGCCGTCCGGACCGATGTAGGTTACGCAGGCTTCGCCGTCTTCCGCACGCGCAGCGATTTTGTCCAGAATCGGGGCAACCAGCTCGTAGGCTTCTTTCTGACCGCCTGGCATGATTGATGGGCCTTTCAAGGCCCCCTCTTCACCGCCGGAAACGCCGGTACCGATGAAGTTGAAGCCCTGCTCAGACAGCTCTTTGTTACGACGGATGGTATCTTTATAGAAGGTGTTGCCGCCATCAATCAGGATGTCGCCTTTGTCGAGATGCGGAGTCAGGGAAGCAATCGTTTTATCGGTTGCTTCGCCCGCCTGAACCATCAGCAGGATACGGCGTGGCTTCTCCAGCGACTCAACAAATTCTTCGATGGTGTAATAAGGCGCCAGTTTTTTGCCCTGGTTCTCAGCGATGACTTCATCGGTCTTTTCACGCGAACGGTTGAAGATAGAGACGGTGTAGCCTCGGCTCTCAATGTTGAGAGCCAGGTTGCGGCCCATTACCGCCATACCTACAACGCCGATCTGTTGCTTGGACATTTTTTACTCCTGTCAGGAACCTTCATTCTGCCGCTTAATTAATAGCGTGCATCCAATCAAATTTATACTAACTAAAAGAAACACCAAAGGGTAGTCTCAGAAGCAGCACATTTCCCAGGTAGCATTACCTATCAATCCAATCAGATTTTTCTCACCAGCGCAAAAAGTGTTCATAATGAATGGCACACATAAAACGCTTTTAACTTAAACTTGCACATCCGTATCTTAGAGCCTGAGCAATTAAAAATTATTCTCAAGAAGCCGAACATGAAATTTAAGCTTCAATCTGACTAAATATCCTGCTATAACCTTATAATCTTCCAGAATGAATCGGCTAGTGGGATTTCATCCAGCCAGAAATCAGGGCGTTAACATATTCTTCAGTTGAAAGCGGCACGATCGTGCTATAAACAAAACCAGCTTGCTTATTTTTTATAAAAAGCTTTAATTTATCTACCAGATCGTCAACATCTCCTGGTTTGAAAAGTAAGCCGTTAAAACCATGTTTCACTGCAGCGGATACTCCCGGCAAATCAGAACCAATGACGGGACATTTAGCAGCCTGAGCAGAATAGATTACCAGCGGCGTATTTTCATACCATACTGAAGGCACAACCAGGACGTCGAAATTGCTCATGATGGTATTAATATCTTCATTGGGGAACGTGCCTTTAAAGATAATTTTTTCAGATAATCCGGCAAGACGCTCAAGTTTCAAAACATATTCTGGAAAATCATCTGGATTGCCATATATTTCAAGTTTAACGCTTTTTGAATTAAGTTTTTTAACTGCATCAATAACTATATGGCAACCTTTATGTGGCGCAAGGGTACCAATGAAACCTACCACAACCTCCCCGCCTTTAGGTCGGTGAGATTTATTAGAGCTTACATGCTTCTCAAGATCTATGCCAAATGCTTGCTCAACTAATAATTCCTCTTTAACTCCATACCTGAGAAAAAGATTCTTGATGAATGGATTAGGTGCAAATATTTTATCTAACTTATTTAATGCCTCTACAACATTTTCAGTTCGGGTAGCCAGAGCCCTGACTTCATTGCTCATAGGGTAATGAATAAGCGGATGGTTTTTTGTAAACTTAGATAACTGCTTAAAAAATAATGTAGGCGTAGAGTTAACCAGCATACGACCTAAGCCAGTTTTTTTATCACGAGCAAAGTGCTGGATGCAATTACCTGAATTAAGATCTGGTCCTGAACAATATTTTCCTTCACCTAACATCAGTTGAGCGGTTGGACAGATCATCCAAAAATCGGTAGGTGTAAAATATTGGGGAATATTCTTATCATAGGCATGGTTTATTAATCCTATACCTAGTCGATTCAGGTGAAAATGATGTATAAGATTTGGCCTGTAACTCTGCACTATTGCTTCAAAATGTTTTAAAGCAAGTTTGTTACAGTACCCCACCTCAATCATTGATTGCTGCCCTGCCATCGGCTTATATGCGTGGTGAAAGCGATAAACATGAATATTCTCATACTCATATTCATCAAACCGTTCATCATCACTAAGATCGCTTTCTCCTGGAAATCCAGTGAACACATGAACCTGATGCCCCAGGCTGATAAGTTGTTTAGCAACGGAGAAGGTAAGAACTTCGGTTCCAGCCCGATACTGCGGGAAAAACTGATGAACGGTAAGAAGAATGCGCATTAAATCAACTCAGCCAAACAGCTATTTATTTAGGGAATCTAGCAGCCATTTTGTTGTACGCTCAAGGCCATTTTGCATAGTAATCTGGGGCTGCCAGCCAAGTTCTGCTTTTGCTAGCTCATTACTCAACACATTGATGTCTATATCGAAAGAACGACCCGGTTGGTAATTGACTGCGAGTTTACGTTGCAAAACGTTTTCAATCATGTTTATCAAATCATTCAGACTCGTGCCATGCCCTGAACTAATATTAAAAACTTCTTGTTGGCCCTCGTAAGTTACTGCCTTAGCGAAGGCAGCAGCTACGTCACTAACATGAATATAGTCACGCTGTACGCTTCCGTCTCCCCAAATTTCAATAGGCTGGTTATTCAAAGCCCGATGTAGGAAAACACCCACTGCACCCTGAGCCGTTTCAATACGCTGGCGTTCACCGTATGGATTAGCTACACGCAAAGTCACGGTTTTCAAACCGTGTAGTTTGCTAAACATATGGAGATATTTTTCAATCGCTAATTTTGTAATGCCATAAGAAACCACTGGTTCTGTCGGATGCTTTTCATCAATTGGTATATACTGCGGATCGCCGTATACCGTACCGCCTGATGATATGAATACGATTTTTTTAACATTTAGCTTTACCATAGCATTCAGCATATGCAGGCTTGGCACAATATTAGTTTGTACATCGTATACTGGATCATCATTAGAACTTTTAGGCAGTGTTGTAGAAACAAGGTGAACAACTGCATCAGTTCCTTCAATAGCAGCATTTAGATCATGAATATTACCTAAATCGCCTGTCATCCACTCTACGTTTTCCAGGCCTGTAAATTCTCGATAGGCGGGAACGCGTGGACGCTCAAATATCCGAAGTTGATGACCGTCAGCCAGTAACTTGTCACAGATTGCGGATCCAATAAAACCACCGCCACCAAAAACCACTAATTTCATTATCAACTCCCTAATATGTTACGAACTAACGAAAAAGCCTGTAACTACTCAGTAGTTAAGCAGGCTCGGTATCATTAGTTGATATTCAATAAATGGCGAACGTCTCTTTTGCCATAACTTCGGTGGTTCTTTCGTAATTGGTCGTAAGTGATAGATTGGTTAAATTTTCCGGAGACTCAAGAATTTTCAAGAGTTTATGGTAAAGATCTGTTGCGTTTCCTCTCTGGAAACTATAGCCGTTAACGCCTTCCGTTAAAAATTCAGTCATGCCTTCTACATCAGAAACGACTACTGGTGTATGCGTCGCAAGTGAGTTAAGCAAGACGAGTGGACTGTTTTCATACCAGCGTGAAGGAATAACGAACAAGTCAATATCTGCAAATATATCAGCCATTTTAGACTGTTCAAATGTTCCCATGAACTCTATGCCTTCGACGCCAGTGCTCATCTCATAGAGCTGCTGCATATAAGTTGCAGACTGATTTGTAGGACCAAATATTTTTAGTATAGCTTTATTTTTAGGCAGCCGCTTGAATGCATCTATCAGTAAATCGGTACCTTTATGAGGCGCAATTTGCCCAATAAAAGCGATCACAGGTATATGATTTTTAGGGCGTATCGGTTTAGGTCTACGGTCGATATCTATGCCAAACCAAATTTTATGCATTGGGGTTTTGACATTGTTAGAACTGTAGGCCTTTTCCAAAAACGCGGTAGGCGCGACCGCGCCTTTATAATATGTATTATAAAGATAATTCAGCGTATCCGGCCGTTGAATCAAATCTTCAGCAAGGCCATTGAGCTGTTCGTTTTTCAATAGACCGACTTTACGCGTTGCAATAATACCTTTTGCCAGGACATTCGCCATCGCGGGAACTGCAGCCTTTTTCATCCAGCCATCAGCATAGCCACCTTGTGCGGCTTCTTTCAAATAGCATGCTAAACAGTTGGACCTTGAAGGTGAAGGACCCGCACACAGACTTCCGTCTGCAGCCTCCAGTTTATTATTGAAACAGAATCCAAAAAAGTCTGTGAAGGTTGCATATGTTGGAATATTGAGCTTGCCCGTAACCTCGAGGAGAACTGACGTATGGTTAATCAAATGGGTGACATGGACAATATCTGGCTTCAGTTCATTTAGAACCTCTTCCAGCACCTCTTTCATTTCTACCTGATAGTAGGTCTCTTTAACTCGTGAGTGTGGAATTTGATTTTTATCTATAGAGATGACAGGAATTCCCTGAACATCATAGCGGTTTATCAGGGCTTCCTGTTTTGGCTCACCCTGGAAAACAGCGCTCACAACAGCAACATCATGGCCCCATGAGCGATAATGACTGGCTAAACCCAGCGTATAAGTTTCAGTACCATAAAAGTGGTCCGGGAAGAAACAATGCACAAAAAATACAATCTTCATATTATTTCACTTTGTCATTAACGACATCAGCATACAGATGGCTATATGAGCTAATCATAGCCTGAACTGAGAAATGATCTCTCGCTCTTAGCTGATGTTCTTTACCTAATTGATTTCTCGTCGCATCATTGTCTAGTAATTTAACTGCAATGTCAGAGAGTGCTTCTGCATCTCCAGCGGGCGCAAGCATAGCTTTTGAATTGACAATCTCACTAATGGCGCCAACGTCATAGCCTATAACCGGAACACGCATGTTCATCGCAAATGGGCTAACCTGACCGAAACTCTCTTTCCAGACCGGTGCAATGAATAATGACATACGACGATAAAGGCCCGGTAGTTCATCGTATTTTACATAGCCTGTGAATTCGAAGTTTGCCTCAACACCAGCCGCTTTTACCGCCTCCTGGAAAGGAACTAAAAGACTTCCTCCCCCAACAATCAAAACCTTAGTTTGCGGTCTTTTTTGCACTGTACGTATAAAAGGTTCAATCGCTTTTTCGTTGAGCTTATCACCTTCAAGTCGATAAACCATGCCGATACAATCTTTAGGCACAACTTCACTGTCATTACGCATGAATCTTGTAAAATCTGATCCAGGGTATATTGTCACATGAGCATCATTGTCCTGCCCAAAAACATGTCTGACATAGTCGCTCACGTAGACATATCTGTTTACCGCATCTGAAACATGAGGCGCTATCGGAGTGTTGATGTTTTCAATGACAGGTATACCTAAAATTCGTGCAGCCTCAATAGCTTTGGCATACCAGGGTTCATCAACATCTCCCCAGTAGTGAACATGAATGAAATTCGGTGCATGACGTTGGTAGTACTCGATAAACGGGGCACTATCAACTGGGAAGCGACATTCTTCAATATCAACACCGATGTATGCCGGAGGATCAGGAATGTAACTGGTAATTATTGATTGCTTGTAATCATTCCCAAGGTACTCGATTAAATCCACAACTAGCCTTGAAGAACCACCCGTCATAAAGTTAGCAATCACATGGGCAACTTTAGGCGCGTTTTCTTTAACCAGTGGGACCTGCACTCTATAACCTGTCTCAGCGTTATTTTGTTCAACTTCTACAACAGAAGCTGGGCGAGTTGCATATTTGGCACGCAACCTGGAAACAACAGGAGCAAGTGAACGACGTATACCCAAAGGCGTAGCCAGTGAAGTTAATAAGTAAGAAAGATGTAAAGTCTTTCTGATACTCCAGGGTTGTGCCGCTACATTTCGTAGACGAATTAAACGTGAATTTAATTGTTCGTTAAGGTTTGAAATATTATTAGAGAGCTCGTTTATAAGCATCTCCTTGCGGTTTAGTTCTTTTTGAAGCACATCAAAAGCGGCTTCCCTTTCAGATAATGAATGAGATATCTCTTGGGTGAATGCTTCCTTTTCATTCAGGCTAGCGTTCAATTCATCAATGATTTTTGATTTCGCTTCCAGAGCAGCATTAGCTTCGCTGTTAACTTTATTTAAGTTATCAAGCATTCCCGTATATTCATGAATCAGATTTTCTTTGCTTGCAAGAGTGTTTGATAACTCATTAATGATTTTATTTTTGTTTTCATGAAACCTGTTTAACTCTTGAATAATTTTATCTTTGTATTCGCAGCTGAGTTCGGTTTCCTTCAGAAGCTGGTTTTTAATAACAAGCTCTTTTTCAATGCCCAGAGGCATCGCTTCCTTTTTAGTCAGGGATTCTTGTAACTGACTAATAATGGTTTCCTTTTCTCCCAGCTCAGCCTGTAGCTTAGTCAAGATATTGGTATTGTATTGATTTAAATTGCTAATCTCAGATATAGCAATATCCTTAGCAACTAAAACCTCATTAAGTTTGTTCACTTCCTCACCCAGTACATGAAGTGCATTCAATTTTCTTTCCAGCATTGAAGCCTGAGAATTACGGCTTCTACGCAACTGCAGCCACCACCAGGGTTTATTAGAAAAATCATCAATGTTGACTAAAGCATATGCGCAGGTACTGGCATAATCAAGAATTGAAGCCAGTTCAGGCAAGCCAAACTCTACTGGCTCATTCATATCACCAAGGCTTGAACGCCAGTCTGCGGTCACAGCTTTATTGGCAAGCCGAATTCCCTGACGCCAGAAATTAGACGCAGCACCTTTATCACCGGTATTAATTGCCAGAACGCCCAGTAACAAAAAGGCTTCAATAGTACGATTAGCCAGCAATGGGCTAAAAACCAATGGATCCAGCTCGACGCACTTGAGTAGTGCTTCTTTTGCTTTGTCGTGCTGTCCAGCCTTTAACCATAGCTTGCCGACGACGAAACTTAGAGATACTTTCCAGCGAAATGCATGAGGTGTATCCGTAGACTGGTCGATAAAGCTTTTCGCTTTATTAGTAAATTCCACTATTTCATTGGTATCAACTGATTGCACACTCGAAAGTAATTGGTAGCCAAGCACACATAAAGCAGCGCCAACATCAGCTGAGTTTTCTTGATACTGTCTGGTTACAGTATCGGCTAATTTACTTAATAGTTTTTTATCTTTTAAACGATGGCCAATATCAACTAATCCGCGAATCAACCATGGGTTTTTATAATCTTTTGAAAAGTTTGTTACATTCCAGAATTGGTTATCAAACGTTTTAAATTGTGTTTCGCAATATGGAATATTATCGCCTTCCAGTATGGGTCTCATTCCAACTGCTAGCCACCATTCAGCCTTAGGTGCAGAAACAGATTCCGTATCAGTAGCAATATTGTAAAGTTCCCGTCTGGCTGGTAACCACTGCTTACTACCTAATCCATTTTTATATTGTGTAGCAGACTGAACGACTATTTGCTCAAGCTCAAAATTAATCTTGATTTGATTTCTTAATTTATCGAGATCATAGATGTGCAGATGAAATGGATTAGGATCTTCACCTGTTTCGTCACTCCAGTCATTTGGAACACTGACTATGATTCTTCCTGCTGGGGTGAGTACGCGATGAAACTCTGCAAGTAGTCCTTCCGGGTCAGGAACGTGTTCGAGTGTTTCAAATGAAATGACTACATCAACTGAGTGATCAGGAATGGCCTTGAGAGCTTCAGGAAGCATACCTGTCTGAAAGCTCAAATTTTTTACAGACCCTGCAAAGTTATGATGTGCATAGTCAATAGCATAATCACTACCATCGATTCCGATGGTTTTTTCAGCAGTTGTGCCGCACTGAATTAAATAACTGCCATATCCAAGCCCACAAGCTGCATCAAGAACTGTATCACCCGGCCTGACAAACGTGGCTGCCCATTGATATCTGGCAATATGTGCATCTGAGCGTTCTCCGGCTTCACGCGTCATATCCATATGTAAATCGCGTTCTTCTTTAAGAGCTTCGAGTGGGTAGCGTTTGTATGCTTCGGATGGAATCTTTTCAAGGAGGATAGTAATTTCTTCCCCTTCACGCCCTAGCGATTCGTAACCGTTAATTAGATAATAAGACGGATGCTTTCGGAATCCGGCATTGAAAAATGACATTTCCCACGCACGTCTGTCTTGTATAACAGAAAGATGGTCTTCTCCGTGGGCTATGGTTTGAATGCGCAAATATACAGAGCGACGTGTCACACGATATATTTCTGCAATTGCCTTTGGTAAATCATCGTGTGATAAATTCTCAAGCGAAAAGGTGATGACTGATGTATCGAATGCTTTATCGGGATAGGGCAAATTTAAAATGTTGGCATGTGAAAAACGGCCTTGCATTAATGAATTATTATATTCAGCCGCCTCAACTGTGGATGTTATACCGTATGCATCCATACCAAGAGAGAGCAAAGAATTTACCAGCAATCCTGAATCATCTCCAACATGGAGAAATTTGCTACCGCCACAGGAATTAAGAATTTCATCAGTCAATTCGGATATATTCGTAGTATTCATTTAAATAATCGCTTACATTATTCTGTTAAAAAATGCTTCATAGATAGTGATCAGCCTGGGTGATTATTCAGCTAATTCGCTAATCATGCCCATATCTACTACACCACCAAAGTGATAGGTTTTTGGTTCAATTGTAACAGTGAAGAAAGCTGCTTCATCAATCCAGTGTATCATGCGTTGTTCTGCATAATAGGGCTTACCCTCTTCAGAGATTGAAGCCTGTATTTCATAAAGATTTGGCCCCAGACCACATGTAAATGTGAACTGAACTTTAAAAGTTTGATCTTTGCAAAAACTGCGTTCCCAAAAAACTTCACCATGGGCTTTAACACCACTCCGAATAGAAATATCCTGATTCAAAGTCCCCCAGGAATAGATCTTCACACCTTCCTTATTTCTAATGCGTAATCCGACGTTAAGGTGTTTCAAGTCTGCATGAGATTTGCAATGGACTATAATTCGCACTTCGTCTCTGGGATCGAAATGCGAACAAGGTTCGTTATTTGCATCAAAAACTTCAACCTCAGTAATTTCAGCATCAAGATCACCAAATGAAAAAGTTTTAAGTCTTTCTGAAAAAGGCTTTTCTTCGCCGTCAGACATTATTTCGTCGGTAGAAACAACATTATTTGCTTCAATAACATGTTGCGTTTCTTCACGGTTCTTCCTTGCTTTTTCTTTTAAATGTCTGGCAGTTTCATTGAGCTTAGCAGACTCTATTTCATGTAACGTTTTACGGTATTCAAGCAACGCATCTGCAGATGTTCCTGAGAATTTTATAACACCATGTTCAAGAAAAACTGCTTTATTTGTCATGGTTCGCACCGATTCTTGATCATGCGAAACAAATAATAGTGTTGTACCGTTAGTCCGTAATTTTTCCATGCGTTCAAAGCAGCGCTTTTGAAAAAGCGCATCGCCTACTGCCAACGCTTCATCTACTATTAAAATTTCAGGTTCAACACAAACTTGTACAGCAAATGCAAGACGCACTAACATGCCACTCGAATAAGTTTTCGTTGGCTGCTCGACAAACTCACCAATATCTGCAAAAGCCAGGATTTCATCGAATCTTTCATCAATTTCTTTCCTGGACAAACCAAGAACTGCGCCGTTCATGTAAATATTTTCACGACCAGTGAATTCAGGGTTAAAACCTGAGCCGAGCTCAAGTAGTGCAGCAATTCTACCTTGAGTTTTGACTTGTCCTGAAGTAGGGTTTAATGTCCCACATATTATTTGTAATAGCGTTGATTTACCCGAACCGTTTTGACCAATAATACCAACAGACTCGCCCTTTTTGACTTTAAAGCTAATATCTTTTAAAGCCCAAAACTCTCTAAAATAGGGTTTATCAGATGAACCAACCATACGACGCAATCCTGAAAAAACAGATTGCTTAAGACGGTCTGAAGGACGATCATAAATATGATAACATTTACTGACGTTATTTACTTCGATTGCATAATCAGAGCACATCTGCAAACCCCTTACGCGTTTTCTGAAACCAGGCAAAACCTAACCAGCAAATGACAAATGCAACCACCCAATAAATTGCGATAACTTTAAAGTCTGGGGTTTGGCCCCAATACAACACGTTACGAGTTTGTTCGATAACCGCAGTTAAAGGATTGAGGTACATTAACGTTCTGAAATTATCAGGCAAAATATCTGCTGAATAAAAAACTGGACTCATAAACATAAGGGCTGTGGTCAACAAACCAATAAACTGGCCCACATCTCGCAAGTACACACCCAGAGAAGTGATGAACCAACAAAGTCCTAACGTAATGAACACAAGCGGAATGACAATTAAGGGGAAATAGATAATTGTATAATGGGGTAGCCCGTTAAAAATGAGATAAGCCGCAATCCAAACAAGAAGACTAACTGTTGCATTGAATAATGTAGCAAAAACATTCACAACAGGAAGTATTTCAAGGGGGTACACTACCTTCTTCACATAATTAACGTTACTTAATATTATTGCTGGGGATTTATTAAGGCATTCAGAAAATATATTAAATACTATTAAGCCAGCAAATAAAAGCAGTGCAAACTCTCCTTTAGAAGATGAACCACCATGCCAGCGTGCCTTAAAAACCTCGCTAAAAACGAAAGTATAAACCGTCAGCATAAACAAGGGAGTAAGTATAGACCAGAATATTCCCATAACCGATCCCCGATAACGACTCTGAATTTCACGTTTCGCCGTTGCTTTTATCAGATATCGGTTTCTCCATAAGGAGCCAACCATTTCAACAGGACTAATCGAAAAGCGTTGCATTGAATTGCACCTTCAACTATTACCATTTAATCAGAAAAATTATTCTGACATCACATCCAAGATTAATGACCGAATAAGGATACTCAGTTAACTAGAGCTTTTTGAACAAAGCCGAAACGAATATCCCCACACTATCCATTTTACTTTGTCTGTATAGACCAAGTTTGAAATAGGCACTCATCCTTTTTAAGAAAGATCCAGTGTGGATTTCTTTAAAAAGATAGTATTTTTTTCTATTTTGCACGCTCAGGATATCGATATTCTTGTCGATTGAACGAATGTGCTTTTCATTCCAGTCTTTATATTGCCCCTGGAAAATTTTTTCAAGCCTTAGCAGTTTAGCTTTTAATCCAAGATTGGATCCGATCAAGTTACCTTGATGTTGCCTATAATCCAGGGTTGATTCAATATCATGAAAAACTTTACCACCTGCGCCGCTGATAAGAATATACATCCACCAGTCATGACTTATAACGTCAACTATACCCGCTTTTACAATAATATCGCGTGCAGCTTTATTTATCACCATAGTATTACCGCCTCCAATGCTTTGGATAAGAGCATTACTAAAGGCCGGTTGGCGAGTAAATAATGGTGAATGGCCTATGCTTTTACCTTCACTGTCAATCAGGTGAGTTCTCGTACAATATAATGCCGGGGTTGATGCGGGAATTTTTTCAAACCATTGTAGTGCTTTTTCAAGTTTATTTGTGTGCCATACATCATCCTGATCGCTAAATGCAAAATATTCGCCTTTGATATCATTACATGAAAGCATAGTCAGAAAGTTTTTGACAAAGCCCTGTTCAGGGCCTTTATAGACAGGGATAGTGATTTTGTTCTCAAGACTGAAAGCTTTTATAATCTCAAGAGTGTTATCTTTTGATCCATCATCTGAAACATATAATTTCCAGTGAGGGTAAGATTGAGCTGCTATTGAACTGAGTTGCTCAAGAATATAATCTTGCCCTTGGTATGTCGCCATGAGAATCGCAACTTCTTTGTCTTTTAGTGATAACATTGAAAACCCAGCACTAGATATCTTAAATAAATCAGTCCCAACACCGTCATCACAAACCTGGCGGACTACATTAACCCCAGCATTAGTCAGTTTATTCGAACAATTCGGCCTGCCTGAAACTTAGACCCTCTTTATCTTTTTTTGATAAAGTCATTTCTGGCATTTTAGGCCATGTTATATCTAAGTTGTCATCATTCCAGATAATGCATTTTTCTGAAGCAGGATGGTAATAATTTGTTGTTTTATACAAGAACTGAGCGCGATCGCTTAACGTAATAAAGCCGTGAGCAAATCCCTCAGGGATCCAGAGCTGCCGTTTGTTCTCTGCACTTAGATTAACAGCGACCCAGTGACCAAAAGTAGATGATGATTTTCTTAAATCTACTGCTACATCCAGCACTTCGCCTTCTACACAACGAACAAGTTTGCCTTGTGCATATGGCGCTGATTGATAATGTAAACCACGTAGTACTCCCTTTACTGAAAGGGAGTGATTGTCCTGAACAAAATCCACTTCATATCCGACAGCGTCGGTGAATGCTTTTTTGTTAAAACTTTCAAAAAAGAAGCCGCGCTCATCTCCAAACAAGCGTGGCTCAATAATTTTGACATCTGGGATTTCTGTATCAATTATATTCATGATTATAGTCGTCCTTCCACCAACGCCATCAAATATTTGCCATAGTCATTTTTTAGAAAAGGCTGAGCGAGGGTAGTGAGTTTATCGCGATCGATGAATCCCATGCGGAAAGCGATTTCCTCCGGGCACGCAACTTTGAGACCCTGACGGGATTCCAGCGTATGAATGAAGTTATTAGCTTCCATCAGGCTGGCATGCGTTCCTGTATCGAGCCATGCATGACCACGTCCCATGATAGATACAGACAGCTCCCCTTTTTGCAGATAAAGATTATTAATATCAGTAATCTCTAATTCGCCGCGTGGAGAGGGTTTTAAATTTTTAGCCATTTCCACAACTTGATTATCGTAGAAATACAATCCTGTAACAGCATAATTACTGCGTGGTTCAGTCGGTTTTTCTACCAGAGAAATAGCTTTACCTGATTCGTCAAATTCTACAACGCCATAACGTTCTGGATCGTGAACATGATAAGCAAAAACTGTCGCTCCGTGCTCTTGTTTGCATGCATCTTCAAGCTGTTTATGCAGGTCATGGCCATAAAAAATATTATCACCTAAAATTAATGCGCAGCAGTCTTCCCCAATGAAATCTTCGCCAAGAATGAAAGCTTGTGCCAGCCCATCTGGGCTTTCTTGAACCTTATATTGAATGCTTAAGCCCCACTGCGAACCATCGCCAAGGAGACTTTCGAAACGCGGCGTATCTTGTGGTGTACTGATAATCAAGATATCACGAATGCCTGCTAACATTAGCGTACTAAGTGGATAGTAGATCATAGGCTTATCGTAAATCGGCAGTAGTTGTTTACTTACTGCCATTGTTACAGGGTAAAGACGAGTGCCTGATCCACCAGCCAGAATAATACCTTTGCTTTTTTTCACCACATTCACCATTAAATGTTAAATCCGTTAATATCTATTAGGCGTATAATTCATCCAGCATTCGCTGTACGCCAGTTTCCCATGAAGGTAACGTTAGATTAAATGTCTGCTGAAACTTTGCCGTTGAAAGCCTGGAATTTTGAGGTCGTTGCGCTGCAGTATGAAAAGCAGTTGCAGGCACGGCATCTATTTTCTTGACGGTTAGTGGAACTCCGAGTTTGCGTACGTGTTCGATAACTTTAACTGCATAATCATGCCAGCTGGTTTCGCCTCCGGCTATCAGATGATAGATTCCACTTGTTTCAGATTTTTGTAGCGCTACTCGTAAAGCATGAGCGGTACAATCTGCAATCAAGTCAGCACCAGTAGGCGCGCCAAACTGGTCATTTATCACTGCAAGTTTTTCACGTTCCTGGGCCAGTTTTACCATCGTTTTAGCAAAATTGTTCCCACGAGCTGCGTATACCCAACTAGTACGAAAGATCAAATAGTTTTTGGAGTAGCGCTGAATTAACTCTTCACCAGCCAGTTTACTTGCACCATAAACATTAAGCGGGCCCGTCTGCTCTGTTTCCTTCCACTTATGCGTTCCAGAACCATCGAAAACGTAATCTGTGGAATAATGAATCAATAAGGCCCCCACTTCTTCTGCGGCCTTTGCTAATTCCCCTACGGCACTGGCGTTAACCAGATATGCTTTTTCTTTCTCGCTTTCGGCTTTATCAACTGCTGTCCAGGCGCTGGCATTTACGACAACGGATGGCTTCAACGAACGAATAGTCTGGCCTATCCCCTTGAGATTTTCCAGATCACCACAAAAATCTTGTGAGTGACGATCGAGCGCAATAACTTCACCTAGGGGAGCCAGAGCTCTCTGTAACTCCCAGCCCACTTGACCATTCTTTCCAAACAGGACTATTTTAACTATTTCGTTGTTCATAATTCTGTTCTATCCAGTTCTGATATTCCCCACCTTTGACTCGCGCGACCCATTCGGAGTTGTTCAAATACCACTCAACTGTTTTGCGCAATCCACTTTCGAAGGTTTCCTGTGGCTTCCATCCTAATTCTTTTTCAATTTTGGAAGCATCAATCGCATAACGACGGTCGTGACCCGGGCGATCAGTCGTGTAGGTAATTTGTTCGCTGTATTTACTTGTTTTCGGACACAACTCATCAAGCAGGGCACAGACAGTTTCAACTACCTCTAAATTTTTCTTTTCGTTATGTCCGCCAACATTGTAAGTCGTGCCTGGCTGAGCTTTGGTAACTACGGTATAAAGAGCACGAGCATGATCTTCAACATACAACCAGTCGCGAATCTGATCTCCTTTACCATATACCGGTAGAGGCTTACCTTCGAGTGCATTGCTGATAATAAGTGGGATGAGTTTTTCAGGAAAATGGTAAGGGCCGTAATTATTGGAGCAGTTTGTTATAATAACCGGAAGTTTATAAGTACGTCCCCAGGCGCGTACAAGATGATCGCTCGCCGCTTTTGTCGCTGAGTAGGGACTGCTTGGTGCGTATGGCGTAGACTCTGTAAAGAGGGGAAGTTCTCCACTCATTTCATCTGGGTGCGGTAAATCGCCATATACTTCGTCAGTAGAAATATGATGAAAACGGAAGACTTTCTTACGACTTTCATCAAGAGTAGACCAGTACTGGCGGCATGCCTCAAGAAGGCTGTATGTTCCTACAACATTGGTCTGTACAAATTCAGCAGGACCGCTGATAGAGCGATCGACGTGGCTTTCTGCAGCCAAATGCATGATGGCGTCAGGCTGATGCTTTGATAAAAGCTCTGAAAGAGCATGCTGATCGCAAATATCAAGGCGAACAAACATATAACGTTCATTATCACTGATTTCTTTCAGCGATTCGAGATTTCCCGCATAAGTCAATTTATCAACGTTAACGACAGAGTCTTGCGTGTTCTGAATAATGTGTCGAACAACCGCCGATCCAATAAAACCTGCGCCGCCAGTAATAAGGATTTTCATAACTCTTCTCCGGAAAGAAATTAGGACCAGGCTGAGGTGAAGGGTCACTGAACAAAACGCCAGGATCGCATCTTTACTCGTCCCTGATTAGCCATGCTACCGCCCCTGAGTTACAGCTCCCAGAGTGCTATTATCTTTTAAAGGGTGATTGCACCTGCCTCTCAATGCCAGGCGATGTGCAACACTTTTTCGGGTAAACACAACTTATTGATTATTTAACGAATTATTCATATAAGCTGCGTATACTCTTAATACAAAATTGTACCATTGACTTTGCGGTAAAACGAATAGATTAACAATCAAATACGATTACAAGCCTACTTTATGAACGAAAGCACAACTCTCTATCTCATAACATTGACACTGTCAAATATAAGTTATGAATTTATCGCATTTGTTGATTTATCTTGTTGCAGGATGAACCATCGTATGTTTGTGCGTATATGAGAGGCGGGTAAAAGAAGAAATCAGGTTAGTTCTGAGTGACTGGAGAAAAGATAATACTTTATCTTTACTTGTACTGTGAATCATTCAAATAGTAAGCGCCCTGATTAAAGCTGTTTTCATCAAGGCGCCTGGTCAGTTTAGTTAAACCCGTTCGGGTTCTTACTTTGCCAGTTCCACGTATCACGCATCATCTCTTCGATCCCACGCGACACGCGCCAGTCCAGCTCTCTATCAGCCAGACTTGCATCAGCCCAGAACGCCGCCAGGTCACCATCGCGACGCGGTTTGATCTCATAGGGAATGTGCTTACCGGACGCCGCTTCAAATGCCTTAATCATCTCCAGCACGGAATAACCTTTCCCCGCGCCCAGATTATACGCTTTGTAGCCTTCAACTTTAGGTAAATGGTCCAGCGCTTTCAGATGCCCTTCCGCCAGGTCGACAACGTGGATGTAATCGCGCTGACAGGTGCCGTCTGGCGTTGGGTAATCCCCGCCGAACACGCCCAGCTGCGGCAGGCGACCAATCGCCACCTGGGCGATATAAGGCAGCAGGTTATTGGGAATACCGCTCGGATCTTCGCCAATCTCGCCCGATTCGTGTGCCCCCACCGGATTGAAATAGCGCAGCGCAATGCCTCTGAATTTCGGTTCTGCAAAGGCGAAGTCGCGCATCACAAACTCAATCATCAGCTTAGAGGTGCCGTAAGGGCTGGTGGTGCCGCCAATCGGCGTGGTTTCCACGTAGGGAACCGGCGCATCGGCACCATAGACGGTCGCCGAAGAGCTAAAAATGAAATCATAGACGCCCGCAGCGCGCATCTCTTCCAGCAGCACCACCGTACCCGCGACGTTATTCTCATAATATTCCAGCGGCATGCGGGTAGATTCCCCCACGGCTTTTAACGCCGCAAAGTGAATCACTGCAGAGATGTGATTGCTGGCGAACAGGTCACGCAGGCAGGCGCGATCGCGAATATCTCCGTCGACGAAGACCGCTTTTTTACCTGCCAGCTTTTCAACGCGAGTAACCGCTTCGCGCGAGGCGTTGCACAGGTTATCCAGTACTACAACGTCGTCGCCGCGCTGCAATAACGCCAGCACCGTATGGGAGCCGATGTACCCCGCCCCGCCCGTTACCAAAATAGCCATGTGAGCTCCTGTCAAAGCTGCCGCGTCGGTACGCGGCAAAAGGTGAAGGTTTTATTTTGCCAGAATTTTCTCAATGGCGGCGCGGAAATCCTGACCCATGCCATTACTACGCAGTCCGTAAGAGACAAATGCCTGCATATAGCCGAGCTTACGACCGCAGTCGAAGCTGCGACCCATCAGCAGTGCAGCGTCTACCGGCTTCTTCTGGCTCAGGCTGGCGATAGCATCGGTAAGCTGGATACGGCCCCAGGCGCCTGGTTCGGTACGCTCCAGCTCGCCCCAGATATCGGCAGAGAGCACATAGCGGCCAACCGCGGCCAAATCGGAGTTCAGCGGCGCTGGATCTTCGGGTTTCTCAACGAAGTCAGTAATGGCGCTGACGTCGCCTGGATTATCCAGCGACTGCTCTGTGGTGATCACGGAGTATTCAGAAAGATCGGCAGTCGGCATATGCTGTGCCAGCACCTGGCTGCGGCCGGTCTCTTCAAAACGCGCCACCATAGCGGCAAGGTTATAGCGCAAATGGTCAGCGGTAGAGTCGTCCAGCAGTACGTCCGGCAGCACCACGACGAACGGGTTGTCACCAATCATCGGACGCGCGCACAGGATAGAGTGGCCCAGGCCCAGCGGCTGCGCCTGACGCACGTTCATAATGGTAACGCCCGGCGGGCAGATTGACTGCACTTCGCTCAGCAGCTGACGTTTTACGCGCGCTTCAAGCAGCGCTTCCAGTTCGTACGTGGTATCAAAGTGGTTTTCCACCGCATTTTTGGAAGCATGGGTGACCAGCACGATCTCTTTGATGCCTGCGGCAACGCACTCATCAATGATGTATTGAATCATCGGCTTATCGACGACAGGCAGCATCTCTTTAGGAATTGCTTTCGTCGCCGGGAGCATATGCATACCGAGACCCGCAACCGGGATTACTGCTTTAAGCTTGGTCATATTTTTTCCATTTCATGAAGTGAATACGTGCGGTCGATTATGCAGGATCGGCCAGAACTGCAAGTATAATCTTTATCCGAAAATCCGACACTAAATGCCTGTCATCCCTTAGAAATTCATCTTTTTCCCACTGTTCAGCGACGCCATAAGGTGAGTAAAGACAACGGCTAACTCATGCGAGAAAAGCGTTAACCGCAGCGTGACTCGCAATGGGTTAATGCCAGGCTAAAAAAGACTCGGGCGGCACCCTGGCCGCCCGATAGTATTGCATGCCGATCACAGCCAGCTTTCAAACCATTCCGGCATAACAAACAGGTTGAAATGGTTGACCAGCACCATGAGGGCGATAAACAGAGCCGACACCGAGACCCACTGCCGTGCATAAGGCATAAAGCGGATACCAATAACCGGCTTAATAAAGAACGGATGGGCAAAGGCGGAGATCAGCACCTGTGAGATTGACAGCGTCAACGCCACGTAGAGCACGTTGGGCCAGATAAAGGTTGTTGCCAGCACCGCCAGCACCACCAGGCTTGCGACAATATTCCAGTAGAACTCAACGTTGGTCTGTCCGTTCGCCTGAGAAATCGCGCCAGTGAGTCCCCCCATAGGCCGAAGCATACCGAACAGCAGCATTAGCGGAATAAGATGATAAACCTGCTCATGAGAGGCACCGTAGAGCACGCGTACGATCACCGGTGAAAGAATGCCGATAGCCAGATACATCGCACTGCTGAACAGCATGATGACAAAGGTTCCCTTCAGAAACAGCTTTTTCAGCTGCTCCGGATCCTGCTGTTTCTCGGCAAAACGTGGCAGGGCCAGGCGGTTAATTACCGGTGAGACCAGTTTCAGCGGCTGCAGGATGAGCTCTTTGGCCAGCGAGTAGATGCCAAGCATCTCCGCGCCCATCACTTTGCCGACAATCAGCGCATCGGCCTGCGTGCGCAGCTGATTAATGGTCTGTGAACCCAGCTGGTAGACGCCATAGCGCACCGCCCCGACAAAGGTCGCTTTATCAAACTCCCATGTCGGACGCCATGCCTTTTCGCCAAAGGCGATCATGCAGAGGATGCGGGTAAAGGCGTTGATAAACAGTCCCAGTATCGCGGCGGCCACCGTTAACGAGGTAAAGTAAAGCATCGCCACGGTGCAGAGAAACGCAAACAGCCTGGTGCCCATCTCGATTTTAGCGAGCAGCACCATGCGTTTGGTCTTTATGTAGTGTGCCTGATACTGCGACAGATGCCCCAGCACGAGGAAGTTAAGGCTGGTGAGCATAATCAGCCCCACCAGCTCCGGCAGATGGTAGAACCACGCCACCGGATACGCGACACCGAGCAGAATCAGGCCGGTTACCAGACTCAGCGACACGTTGACCCAGTAGATGGTGCTCTGCTCGCGGCGCGTAATCTGCTGACGGTGGACAAGATAGCTGCTCATGCCCATATCCTGCAGCACGGTTGCCACCGCCAGAATGGCGTTGATGATCGCCAGCAGCCCCAGCTCATGCGCTTCCAGCTTGCGCGCCAGCACGCTGAGTTGCAGCACCTGCAACAGCGCGGCGAACAGGGTACTGCCAAACAGCCAGACCGCCTGTTTTTTCAATCCACTCACACCAGACGCTCCAGCAACTGCGCCAGCTCACCGTAGGCAATATGCTGGTTGAATTCCGTTTCGACTTTGTGCCGCGCCGCCGCCACAACGGGCACGACGTCGACGTCGCCCTGCGACAGTTTGAGCAGCGTATCGGCCAGTGCGTCGGAGTCGTTCTCCGGCACCAGCCAGCCTGAGACGTTATTCTCGATAAGCTCAGGAATGCCGCTATGGAAGGTAGAAACCACCGGCAGACCCACCGCCATCGCCTCCATCAGTGCGACAGGGATCCCTTCCATATCACCATCGGCGGCGGTTTTAGAGGGTAACAGGAAAATATCCGCCTCGCTCAGCGCGGCACGGATCTCCTCCTGTGGCTTGAAGCCTGGCATGGTCACGCAATCCTCCAGACCGGCACGGGCGATATGCTCGCGCATCATCTCATCCTGATCGCCGTTGCCGATAATGGTGAACTCAAACTGACCCCCGCGCTGTTTCAGGATCTCGCTCGCCCTGACGGCGACATCCAGCCCTTTTTTCTCCGTGAGACGCGCCACCGAAACAATACGCAGCGGTGCATGAAACGCCTGGCGCGGCTGGAAGTTAAACTTCTCCGGCTCAATGCCCATGCGCGTCACGTGAATTTTCTCTGGCGGACATCCCATCTCAATCAGCTTGCGCTCCCAGAGATGGCTGATGGGCAGCAGCAGCTCGCTCTGTTCAAAGAGGTTTACATAATCCTGCTTGTGCTCTTCGAGAATATGGTGGCGCGAAATATCCGCGCCGTGGAACACCGTTGCCTGTTTGCCCACCAGGACGCCCAGCTCGCGCAGCTTGTTGGCCAGCGCGCCCGCATAGCCAAAGTGCACCAGAAAGACGTCGGCGGTATAAGGCTGGCTGGTATTGGCCACGATAGAAGGCAGCAGCAGCTTGCTCGACTGCGCCCCATAGCGGCGCACATTAAGCGAGCGGATCAGCGCCGGTTTCGCGACCTTTGGCAGCACCAGCTTTAACCGCTGATTAAGCTTGTCGATATTTGAGACTTTCTCTTCCGGCAGCAAATAGTGCGTACGTGCCGCCAGCTGGTATTCGTCAAACGCGGCATGACGGTTTACCAGATCGCCGGGAAACACAGAGATAATCTCCACGTCATAACCGGCATCAATGAAATGGGTCACCTGGTTCAGCACGAAGGTCTCAGAGGCGACCGGGAAACGCATGGTGAAAAAAGTCAGTTTCATAGCATTACCCCAATACGTTGAGGATCTCTTCTGTGATCCGGTTTCCAACATCCCGCTCGTGTGCAACTGCGGTGTCAACCTGCTGTTTAATGGCGTCATAATTCGCCAGAACATCTTTCACTTTGCCGATCAGCGAGCCATCCATCAGGCTCTTCACATCGGTCGCCATCTGCGGCAGGCCGAGCTGGTTCATCACGCCCATGGATTTGTGTTCATAGTTGATGGCGACGGCCGGAGTGCCAAAGTTCATAGAGATAATCGCGGAGTGCAGACGCGTACCGATGGTGAGATGGCAGTGACCCAGCAGAATGCCCAGCTCCAGGTCGTTAAACTCATCCATGATGACATGGTAATGTTCAGGCTGCTCGACGCTGTCACGCAGCGTCAGCGCCACCATACGATCATCTTTGGCGTAGCTGTCGATGCCGGTACAGGTCGAAAAAGCCACCACCTGATAGCCCTCGGCGATCATGGCGTTAATCACCCGCCCAAAAGCGGCCTCATACTCTTTCTGCGTCACGCCCAGACGTTTATCGAACGGTGCCAGTTCGCGCACCGTAATCGCGATCGTCTTGCGGCTGCTGATGATATTTTGCCAGTGCAGCAGATTGTGGCTCGGCTGCGCCACGCTGCGCGCGCGCACCAGAAAGGCCGTATCCACGCCCGGCGCGACCTTACGCGTTGTCACCCCATCTTTTTTCATCAGATCGAGACTGACTGATTCACGCAGTACCAGGCTGTCAACGCGATCAAAAACAAAACTGGCCAGCGCATTCACGCGCGGGTTCTGAAACGGGCCTACCGAGTGGCCAATCATGTAGAGCGGCTTTTTTGCCATCAGGGCGCAGAGCGCGTGGTCAAACTGCGTGACGCCATAGAGGTCGACAAAGAACGATCCGCCGACCTGAATAATGGCATCGTAGGCCTTCAGGCTGTCGGTAAAGGCGGCCAGATGCGCCGGGACAGCAAAAGATTTGAACACCCCCCCTTTGCCCAGATGCGCCATCATAATGTTCGGCATCAGTCGGTTGGCAACCTTACGCTTTAGCGTGCCGACCAGACCTTTAGCGCCTTTGCTGTTATGTAAAAACAGCGAATCCTGCTTAATATCCTGCTGAAGTAAGTACCCAGAGCTCGTTGGATAACGGCTGATTACATCAATTTCCAGATCGCTACGGGCGGCATTCATCGAATCGATCAGCCCACGCAGAATCGCGCCATCCCCGCGATTCCCACACGTATGGTTACCCACCAATAAAATTTTCATTAACAACTCCGAAAAATTTCTTTTAATTTTTTATCCGGCCTGAAGTGAATGCGATGTGCCGGATAAACAAGCCGCCATGTCCTGAACTGGCAAAGTGAACTCTGTGTTTAAAAAAAAGCCAAAATACAATCAAAAAACAGCTCCGTCAGGTACTGCTCGCGCCCTTCCCTGCGCGCGATAAATCAGACTAACCTTTCACTGCAAAATAGGGCACGGCGCACTGTTCGCCGTTGATCACCATGGAGATAAATCCCTTAGGCTTACTGGTATCCACCTGTTCAGCGCTGAGCGCGCGCGACGCCAGCAGCAGATCGCCCTGCTCGTTGCCGCCGATGCCTGCTTTGCCGTTGTGCAGGCTGAAGCGCTGTGGCGCCACCACATTGCCCGAAGGCGGCGCGGCTTTCTCCATGCGGGCGCTGACGCGTGCGCAACGGCCGGTGACGAAGCGGTCCTTGCTGGTGGTTTTCATCAGCACCACGGCCGAGGGCGTCCAGCCGGCCAGCTTAGCGAAGATACGCACTTCGCTGTCATTCGCCGCCACGTAGCGCACCTCGACGACCGGGTTGCTGCCTTCAGCCGACCAGCTCGCTTCTGCCTTGTTCTTCTTGCGCTGCACATGGATAACCGCGCGGCCACCGGTTGAACGATCGTTCACCGGATTCATCAGCGGCTGGCTGTTGCTGCCATTGCTGAATTCCGACTGGCCAAAGATTTCAATCTCCCAGCTATCGCCTACGTCAGGTGAGTAGAGCGTGCCCAGCTCGAACCAGCTCTGCTGGTCGCTGTTGTTCTCCAGCCGCCAGCGTGAGGTGATGTAGTTGTATTTCAGGCTGCCGTCGATAGCGACGCCGTAAGACTCCACGCGCGTCGATCCCATCTCCCAGACGTTCAGCCAGCGGTCACCCTGATCAGAGTTATCGATCCAGCTACCTGACTGCAGGTTGGTCTGGCGCATATTGAGACGCGAGTTATGCGCGATAAGCGGGTTTCTACAATCCTCCAGGCTCAGCGCATCGATGATCCACTGCCCGTTAGAAATATCGCCCGGGTAATCACAGTGTTCGATCCAGCCGTTGTGAATAATCGACTGGCTACAGCGCGGCAGGTTCAACACCTTGCCGCCCCGGCAGTTTTGCGCGTTAAAGTTGGAGAGCTCAATAGCGGTGCTGTGATCCCAGGCACCGGCTTTGCGGCCTGACCAGCCCGCTTTGATCACATCGCCGGTGCAGCGCGAGGCGTACCACTGGTCGATTTTACAGTCCAGCGTGTCGAGCAGGCTGAGCGCATCGCCGCCCACCGCGTTGAAGCGCAGGCAGGCACCGCGGAAGAACTGTCCACCCTGGCAGGTATTGCGGAACAGCCCCTGCTGGTTAGGATGCTTGTCGGTGTTGCCGTTGAAGATCAGGTTGGAGATCTCTACCCAGCGCGCATTGACGTTAAAGACAAAATCTGACTGGCCGTCTGAGATAAGGGTAGTGGCCGGAAAGTAACCAAAGTTAACCATGGCACCGGAAATGCGGAAAAAGCGGCGGCCTTCGCTGCCGAAGTCGCAGGAGGAGACGAAAAAGGTACCGGCGGGAAACTGCACGCAGATGGGCTGCTGCGCCTGTTCTGACCACTGATACATTGCCTTGATGGCTGGCGCAGCGTCGGTCTTACCATCGGCAATGGCACCGAAATCAAACAGCGACAGACGGTTAAAGTCATCAACCACGCGTCGCCAGGCGAATCCCTCACCGGCAAAATTGACCCCGCCGTCATCGTTTGCGCTCTGGAAACTGCCGACGAATTCACCGCCGCCCACCTCCAGACCTTCATGCCAGCTCTTCAGCTTGACCTTTGCCCCTTCGAACAGCGGGCGGGTTTTGCGCAGCTCTTCAACCGAGGCTATCTCACCAATCAGCTGGTAGCCGCCTGGCTGCGCCAGGCGCTGGCTGAATGCCGCCTGGCCAGGGCGGCTGACGTCAGGGATGGTAAACAGCGTGGTCCCGTCGTTATCTTTTACCGTCATAGAGTGCACCGGATCGGCAATCAGTGCGGCGTTGTCATGAATAAAACGGGCAAAACTGCCTTTGTTCAGCGCAATCGGCTGAGCGATCTGTGACAGCTTTCCGCTGTCGTCACGCAGGAACACCGGGATCTGATTCCCGGCCTGGCTGGCATCGGTACCGGCTTTGCCAATCCATAACTTCCCGTCGAAACCTTGCCAGAACTGCGGCGGCATGGCGTAGAGATTTTCCGGCGTCAGAATCGGCACGTCGCCTTTTGGCACTGCTGAGGGGTCAACCGCCTTCAGCGCGACACCGCTGCTTTTTGCTGCATAGCTGGAAAATGCACTGACGGACAGCGCGGCAACAATGGAGGAGGCTGCGGTCTGCAAGACTTCTCTTCTTTTCATGCATCAAATCCCGTGGTCAATGGGGCCGCGCAATGGGCCATAACAGTGTTCCCTGAGGCACGTTGCAATCAGGCCCGTCCCTTGCCGCTGCTAAACCAGCGCCAGCCAGCTCTGTTTGATTTGCTTACCGTCGAATTTCAGCGCGGTAATTTTTGTTTTCTGGCTCATGGCGTAAAAGAGTGCGTCATCGCTGGCAAGCCGCTCCATGCGCGCCAGGAAGGTCGCTTTGTCGTTCATCGGCACCAGAAAGCCATCTTCACCTTCATTAATGATCTCCTGTGGGCCGGTTGGGCAGTCATACGCCACTACCGGCAGGGACCAGGATTTGGCTTCCAGCAGCACCAGCGGCAGCCCTTCGTAGCGTGACGTCATCAGCGCCATATCGCTGTCGCGGTAGTAGTCATTGATGTTGCTGACGCGGCCAACAAAGTTAACGCTCTGGCTGATACCCAGTGCCGCAGCCTGATCCTCCAGCGCCTGACGCAGCTCGCCATCGCCCGCGATCACCAGCGTCCACTCCGGATGGGTCTGAACAAAGTCACGCCAGATATCCAGCAGCAGATCGAAGCCTTTCTGATGATCGAGACGGCCCACTGCCAGTGCCTGACGACTGCGTGAATGACGCTCAAAAGCTTTGTACACCACCGGATTAGGGATTTGCTTGCTTGGAATGCGCCAGCGAGAGAAGACCTGATGATCTTTATCGGTGAGGACGATGACCCGATCGTAGTAGCGCAGCAGCAGGTATTTGAGGAGTTTGATCGGCTTGCTGAAGGAGTTGATGGCGATATGTTCGCAGGCGTAAGCCTTGAAGCGTTTTTTCTTGCCGGAGAGCAGACTCCAGAAGGCGAACATCACGCTCAAACGCCCCATGCTGATCAAAAACACACTGTCGACATCTTCGGCGTGAATGCGCTTAACGATGCTTTTGATCGGATTACTGTGCCCTTCGAAGCTGACAATCGATTTAGCATGTTCGAAGGGATAGAAGGTTTTACCGCTGCCTTCCAGCGAATAGATGGTGACGTCGTGCGTTTCGCCCAGACACTCCGACATAAAGTTACAGATGTTCTCAGTGCCGGCGTAGGAATAGGCATCTTTGATCACCAGGACGATTTTTTTCATTTAACGCTACCCACCTCAAAAGAGTAAAAAGACAATCCTGTTATCGATGCTTGAGGGTAAACAGCACGCCGTTCACCATATACCAGCCGTAATAGTAATAGATTTTTAAAGGATTGTTTTTATAGATAATTCTTAATAATTCGAGATGCCATTTCGCCGCTTTGTTCTTGTTGCGCGAAAGAGAATCACCTAACTCGTAATAGTTGACGAGAATGCTCTGAATAACGCGCGCCTGCTTGTAACGCGTGAACAGTTCATACAGGAACAGAAAGTCTTCATGCCCTTTACGCTGGAAGAAAATGCCCTGCGGCGGACGGCGAAAGCAGACCGAGGAGAAGCAGACGCGGTACTGCTTCTTCACGAAGTTTTCCTGCTGAAGATAAGGCTTGCTGTAGGTGATATCGTGGTCAGCTTTTTTGGTTTTGTAGTGATATTCGGTGATCACGAAGTCATCGCCCGCCGCGATCGCAGCAGCCTGCTGCGCCAGTTTGTCGACGTGCCATTCATCATCGCTGTCAAGAAACGCAATAATCTCCTCTTTCGCGGCACGCAGCCCGACGTTGCGGGTCTCCGCCGCCCCGAGGTTGACCGCATTGTCGAGAATGGTAATACGCGGGTCTTTACAGTGCTCGCGCACCAGCGCCAGCGAATCGTCGGTGGATTTGTCGTTGATCAGGTAAAGGTGCCAGTCTGGCCAGGTCTGGTTCATCACCGATTGTACGGCGCGTAAGACCGTCTGATGGGCGTTATACATCGGCATCACAATGCCTACGGTGCCAACATGATTCGTCATATTCATACCTGAATAGAAAAGAGTCGTTCCGGGAAAACGCTCCCGCGCCGGGGAGCAAGAAGAAGATCAGGAGACCGCTTTTTCACCGCCGAGGCGTGACCGTAACTTGTCTTTCAGACGGTTAAGGAAATAGGCCTGGTTATCTTTGTTGGTGAGAAAGAAGTAGCGCGCGAAGCTCAGGCTCGCCATCAGCGGTTTGCCGTCCATTTTGTAACGCAGCGGCAGCTTAAAGGCTTTATAGGTGTGAATGTCGCGCCCGGTCAGATGGGGCTTCATCGCATCCAGCCAGAAAAGCGAATATTTCACCGATTCGCCTTTATGTTTGGATCCAAATTTGGTGATCAGATGATAGGTCGCCAGCGGACGTGCAATCATTACAAACTCATAACCAAGACGATCGGCGCGAATGCAGAAGTCGTAGTCCTGATGGCGAATATAGCGGGTATCAAACTGAATGCGGGCGGCATCTTCGCGCTTTAGCACGATGGTGCTGGTCTGAATAAAGCCGTAACAGCCAAACAGGTACTCTGCCACGGTTTCATTCTTGCCTGGCGTCTGCATCGGCATCACCTTCAGGTAGCTGCCGTCCTGATAGATATTGACCTGGCTGTAAATCACAAATTTGCTTTTGCCCTGGGCCTCCAGCTCGTTAATTTTACGTGCGGTTTCCAGCAGCTTGTCGGCATGCCATTCGTCGTCGGCGTCGAGAAAGCTGATGTAGTCGCCGGTTGCCAGTTCAATGCCCTTGTTACGCGCGCCTGCGCCGTTCAGTTTCACCTCAGAGAGCACCAGGTTAATGCCCAGATCCTGATAACGCTCGCTGTTGACCACCTCCGCCAGCGCCGCCGCATCGGCGGATTTGTCGTCAACGATAATCACTTCAAAATTGCGGTAGCTCTGCGCCTTAACGCAATCCAGCGTCGCGATAATCGACTGCGACGCGTTATACGCGGGTATTACAATGGAGAAACGAATGTCCTTCATGCCAGTACCTCTTAAAAACAGGGCTAAAATCTAAAATAAACAGGACTGCAAGCCACATGGCGGCGTCTGGCGCAGTCCCGACAATCAGTAAGGGTTACCGGATCGATCTTGCTTCGCTGGTGATACTTCAGCCGCGACTTTTTTCTTGTTGCTGCTGCCAATAAAGGGTTTTTCGACCCAGAGATAGGTCATCTTCGCGACGTAGAAAGAGACAACGAAAAACAGCGTTGAGATCAGGGTATACACCACCATGTTGTGCGGAACCCAGCTGAGTGGAACCTGCTTGATGAAGTAGAGCACCACACCGTGGATCAGGTAGAGGCTGTAGCTCACCTCGCCGATTGACATCAGGGTTTTATTCTCCAGCATGCCAAACAGGGTGTTACCGCTGCTGATAACGAAAAAGATGGCCGTCAGACAGCAGAGAAAGACCAGATACCACAGCGCATTACTGGTAAAGCCCAGCGCAAACACCGCCAGCAGGAGACAGAGCAGGCTGGCCACGCGCGACTGTTTGAAGCCTGCCAGCCGATCGCGCCAGGTATAGGCAAAATAGCCCATGGCAAAGCCAAGTACCGGACGTGGATCGGTATAGGCTTTTCCCCACAGGCGCAGGGCGACGGCGATACAAAAAATCACGCCAATAGAGCCCAGGATCAGCAGGGTTTTGTGTTTGCCTTTGGTGGCGCGGTTCACCACAAAAATCAGCGGAATTGAGAGATAAAGCAGCCATTCCAGGCGCAGCGTCCACTCCACGCCGGCATTGACGTCAGCAGTCAGAAAGTCGCCCATATGATAGTTACCGACAAACAGCAACCAGAGCACGGCGTCAGTAATACTCTGGGCATTGAGCTGCAGGCCACCCTGCACCAGCCCGACCAGGATAATCACCAGGCCAGAGAACCAGAACATGGGTACAATGCGGCGCACGCGCGATTTCATCAGTTTCCAGGTCAGCTGGCTCGCAGGCATTCCGTCGTTATCCAGCCAGCGGTAGAACAGGAACGCTGAAATCATAAAGAACAGCAGCACGCCAAACTTTCCGGCGTTGACAAAGAAATTGCCCTCGGAAAACCAGACAAAATAGTCTTTATCAAATACCCACTGACCGTCGAGCGAATAGAGGTAGTGAACCAGATGGGAAAAGGCCACGATACTCGCCAACAGCGCGCGCAAGCCGGAGATGCTCTTGATACCGCTGCCGTTATAAATGCCTTTATGGTACGACGTGGCGCGCAGAATAAGCAGCGCCAGACAGAACGACACCACCATGATTAATACATACATGACAACTCCTGAAGCACCGAAGACGAATGGGCGTTAACTGCCGTGCTGCGACAGTTCTTTATCGTAGTGGGCAGTAATCACATCAAAGGTTTGCTGAGCTTTTTGCTGATAAAGCATTTCAGAAGGATGAATACAGTCTGCTGACATGCCGCTCTGCCAGTCGCGCTTCGCTTTAATGGCGCTCCACTGCTTCACAATGGGAACATCCTGAGCCTTTGCCACTTCATTGAGCTGGTAAACATAGGGCCAGACATTCCAGCGTTCGACCTTACCGCAAATCGGGTTCGGCTCCTGGAGCACCACCAGCTTATGATGCGCCTTCGCCTCTTTCACCAGTGCCGTCATGATACGACCGTACTCTTCCGGGCTTTCCAGATGGGTATTTTTATCTTTAAAGAAGAAATGGCGTGCGTCGTTGATCGCGTAGTTAAGCAAAATGAGCTTTGCGTCAGAGTTCGCCATGCGCTCCGTCCAGCCGCTGGGGTCGTCCTGGCCCTTGTTGTAAAGCAGTTCAGCCGCCTGTGCGCCCGGTACGCCGTGATTTTTCACCTCAACGCCGGGGCCATATTTGTTTTGCAGCAGCGTTTGCAGCGTGGCTATCTCGTTGCCCGGCGTGATGATGTTTTTACCGCCTGACGACATGACACCCGCGGTCGTGGAGTCACCGTAGGCGGCGATAACAAATGCGGCCCGCTCGTCTGCAGCCTGTGCAAAACAGGCGGCGGAAAGGATCGCAACAGCAATAAGTGATTTAGTCATGTTACCTCTCAGATTAGTGAAACAGCCTGAATTCCTGAGCAACTTCATAGCCGACAACGGCCTGCTTAAGGGAAATCGTGTTGTAGTAGAGGTAGTAGACAAGGAAGAAAGCGAACATCGCGAACATCGCTGGTTTGAGCATCGGCCTGACCTGATACACCAGCGAGGCCAAAATAATCGGTTCGACCTGCAACAGATAGTTGGAGAGTCGTGCGCCCGACGAGTAGTTATAGAAGAAAATACGGATGCCGCCGCCGATGGCGAAGGTCAGCACCAGCAAATAGTTAAGCCGGTACTGCTGATAGTGATATTTTTTAATCTCGTTACTCAGCAGGAAGTAGACGAAGATAAACACCAGCATAATGTTCTTCAGGTTTGACACGGAGAAAATGCTGCCTTCGCCGGTGTTAGAGGTTTCGTTGCTGTAGCCCTCTGCCCTTTCGCCCAGCGAACCGAGATGCGAGGAAATCAGGGCGATAAAGCTGGTGCCGCCAACCTTTGACGCTGGAATACTCAGCAAAATGATGGCCACCGGCCACCAGCGCGAGTCACGAATAAACAGGAAAGGAATAAGCGTCACCACCATTACCGCGGTGTTATGGCTGAAAAACGACAGCAGGGTAAAGGCCAGCGCCATCCAGTAGCGCTTCAGGTAGATGTACCAGATGACGCCGAGGAACAGCGCTGAACTCAGCCCAAAGCGGATCTGGTTCATATCTTTGTTGATAAAGATATGCGCCGAATAGAGCGCCAGCGCCAGGATCGGATAGGGTGACATCTTTTTAAAGAAGACGGCGTTTACCGATACCGCCAGCAGGCAGAAGACAAAAAGGAAAATATCCGCGTTGTGGGACACCAGGCTGGTCAGCCAGGCCAGAACAAAAATCAGCGGCTCGTAGCGGAAAAAGGCCACGGTTTCGGCAAAGCCGTTGACCTGAATGCGGTTGATAAAGTCGGTGAAAAAGCTGCGGTACTGGTAATCATCCATACCGGTGCCCAGGCCGCGGATACCGCCAAACACCACCAGCGTTGCCGCTGCGATGCAGAGCAGATAGGTCAGGATATGCGTGGTACGTTCGTCTTTTTTTAGCAGGATTTCCACAATCGAAACCAGCAGCAAAAACCCTGATATATACCAATATGGAGCCATGGTGTGATCCTTTCATTCCACACGTTGTC
Source organism: Pantoea sp. KPR_PJ (assembly GCF_041386365.1). Lineage (NCBI taxonomy): Bacteria > Pseudomonadati > Pseudomonadota > Gammaproteobacteria > Enterobacterales > Erwiniaceae > Pantoea > Pantoea sp. KPR_PJ. Next base: position 331,611 of record NZ_JABMIK010000002.1, read on the forward strand.
AGTTCAACAGGCTGTCAGGTTATGTGCGGCTACCCGGTAATACGCCTGCCCTGTTGCTGAACCATTCTGTTATGGACGCCCGCCCGGTTATGCGTTTTATGCGTGGCGTCTGGCGCGAAACACAGAATCACCTGTGTAGATCGTTGCGTGTTGTCTTAATGCGACGATAAAAAGGGGCGGTCTCGCCGCCCCGTCATCATCAAACCTTAGCTTTTTGTCGGTTTGCCGTATTCGTACTCGTAGTAGTCGTAGCCATAACCGTAAGCGTTGGCGGCTTTACGTACCACGGCGTTGAGGATCACACCTTTAATCTCAATGCCGTTCTGCGCGAAGCGTTTGTAGCTCACATCCACCTCTTTCGCGGTGTTGGCTTCGAAACGGGCGACCATCAGCGAGGTGCCTGCCAGCTTACCGATAATAGAGGCATCGGTTACGGCCAGAATCGGAGGCGTATCGATCAGCACCAGGTCGTAGTTCTGGCTCGCCCACTCCAGCAGCTCGCCCATACGGCGGTGCATCAGCAGCTCAGACGGGTTCGGTGGAACCTGGCCACGCGGCAGGAAGTCAAAGCCATAAGCGCCACGCTGGATCAGCGCCGACGAGAACTCGGTTTTACCAGACAGAATATTGGAGAGACCCGATTTGTTCTCTGCGCCGATCAGCTCATGGGTGTAACCACGACGCATATCGCCATCGATGAAGAGAACGCGCTGACCCGCTTTCGCCACCAGCGTTGCCAGGTTGGCGCAGATAAAGGTTTTACCAATACCCGGGCTGGCACCGGTGATCATCAGGACGTTGTTTTTCGCTTCCATCATGGCGAAGTGCAGACTGGTACGCAGGCTACGGATCGCTTCGATAGAGAGGTCAGTCGGGTTACCGAGCGCCAGCAGCGTTTCATGCGGGTCGAGCTTCACCTTGTGACCACGACGCGCCAGGGCTTCGGTGTCTTTCTTACGCTGCCACTCAGAGAGCGGGACGCTGGCATAGACGTTCATGCCCAGCTCTTCCAGCTGCTCCGGGTTTTCGATGCCGTGGTGCAACAGCGCTTTCAGCAGAACCAGACCCACAGAGACCACCAGACCAAGCAGCAGGCTGGCCGCGATAATCAGCGTTTTCTTCGGCGCCACCGGCGCGTTAGCCGTTTCAGCGTTATCGATGATGCGAACGTCACCTACGGTGCTGGCTTTGCTGATGCCCAGCTCCTGCTGGCGGTTCAGCAGCTGCATGTAAATCTCCTGCCCTGCCTGCACGTCACGCGTCAGTCGCAGGATCTCCTGCTGCGTTTGCGGCATCTGGGAGATTTTCTTGTTCAGCTGAGCCTGTTCGTTTTCCAGCGTTTTGCGTTTTTCCAGCAGCGCGCGGTAGGTCGGGTGATCCTTGGTGAACAGCTGAGAAACTTCTGCTTCACGGAAGGTCAGCTCATTCAGCTGGCTCTGCACGCTCACTGAGGAGTCAAGCGCTGATTTGGCTTCCAGCGACATATCCACTGACTCATTCTGACGGCGGAAGCTGTTCAGTTTGTTCTCAGCGTCATCCAGCTTGGCGCGCACCTGCGGCAGCTGATTGCGCAGGAACTCAAGGCTCTTCTCCGCCTGCTCTGATTTGCGGTCAACGTTCTGCAGCAGATAGTTGTTAACGATCTGATTCAGCACTTTGCTGATATGCTCGGGATCTTCACCCAGATATTGCAGACCCAGCACGCCGGTGTCTTTACCTTTATCTGCAACGGTCAGATTGGCCAGCACAGAGTTAATCGCCTGCAGCTCATTCAGCTTGGTGACGGTAAAGCTGGTGCCCTCTTCCGCCTGAATGTCGCTTACCAGCATAGCGATATCACCGTGCTGCTCCAGACGACCCACCTGACCTTTAAACAGCTCATCACCATCTTTGGTCACGGTATAAGTAGTCGGACTGTTGACTTCCAGCTCTACGCTGCGCTTGTCAACGGTGCGCGGGATTTCCAGACGTGAAATAGCAATCTGCGCCGGTTTGTTACCCATCAGACGCGACAGGCCTTTCCCGATAATCGGGAAGTATTTCTGCTCAACTACGGTGTCCAGACCGAGATCGCTCACGGTCTTGCCGATCACCATACGGGATTCAAGGATCTGAATTTCCGTGTCTGACTCTGGGGTGGCCGGCAGGATGCCCTGCAGATCGGAGAGCACGGTGCTGCTGTTTTTCTGCTCGACCTGCACCATGGCGTCGGCGCTATAAATCGGGGTTGCAAACAGTGTGTAGAGCGTTCCCACCAGCATAAAGAAGGCGGTTACGGCGACAATGATCCAGCGATGATCGATCAGCTGTCCCAAAAGGTGGCCGAGATCGAATCCTGTCGACTCCTCTCTTGGCGCGGTCATAACCTTATTTTTAATATTCATGGATAATCCCAACTATCGGCTTAGTACGTTGACCCATTTCTGGGTAGCGTTTTCCAGTAACCCGTAAACCTCTTCAAAGGCCTCACGACTCTTTTTGTACGGATCCGCTATTTCCTGTTGGTTGAGCCAGTGCCCAAGCAGCATGGTTTTTCCGCGTGCGGCTGGATCGATGCGATTGACCTGTTCGATATGACGTTTTTCCATCACCAGAATCAGATCGTAATCGCGGCACATACTGGCGGTTAACTGCTGCGCGTGATGCCCCTCCAGCGAGAGGCCATGACGCGCAGCCACCTCGCTGGCGGTTTGATCCGCCGGATACCCCTTCAGGGCACCCAGCCCTGCCGAAGCAATGCGCTTCTCCGGTAACGCGCGCTTCAGTAAGCGCTCTCCGGTTGGAGAGCGGCAGATGTTGCCGACGCAGACCACTAACACGGACGTAATCATGGCTAAACCTAGTTCGACCAGTTGCGGAAACGCAGCGCCGCCTCGCTTGCATCGTTGATGCCGGCGATAGTCGGCAGCAGCTGTGAAATAACACGGTTCCAGCGCGTCAGCGGCGTGGAGGTGACATAGACGATGTCGTAAGGTTCAAGTTGGAATTCGGTACCCATGACCATTGCCGCCGCATCTTTGGTATTCAGCTGATAGATGTTAGCGATCTTGGTGCGGTTAGTGCCGCGAATCGGACGGATAACGAAGACGCCGGTGGCATCGGCCGCAGTCTGATCCATACCCTGCGCATTGCCCAACGCTTCTGCCAGCGTCATGCCGCTACGATCCATCTTCAGCGTAGACTGCTGACGCACCTCACCCATGACAAAGACTTTCAAATCGTCATTGCGCGGTACATAGAGGATGTCGCCTGGATAGAGCAGGTGGTTCTGGCTCAAATCGCCATTCTGCATCAGCGCCTGCAGCGAAATACGCTGCTCAGTGCCGTTGTGCGTCAGTACAACGTTGCGCCAGTCAGCATCTGCCGCCAGCCCGCCAGCGGCGTTAATGGCATCCAGCACCGTCAGCGGAACGTTGGTGATAGGCTGCTGGCCCGACGTAGTCACAGCACCGGTTACATAGGTTTTCTGCGACTTAAAGGAGGCGATGCTGACATCCACCTGCGGACTCTCGATATACTGGGCGAGACGACGTGCGACTTCGCTGCGTACTTCAGTGACCGTGCGGCCCGCTACGCGGACTTTACCGATGTAGGGGTAGAAAATGGTGCCGTCAGAGTGTACCCAGTTGCCGGTGTCGCTGGCGCTGCGGTACTGGCCCGCTGGCGTTGTCAGCTCAGGGTGATCCCAGACGGTGACGTTGATCACGTCGCCAATGCCAATGCGGTATTCATAGTTCTGAATTTCGTTCTGCAGGCCAGGGTTGGCCTGTGCCACCAGCGGCTTCGGTCGCATTTGCTCGACCAGGCGCGGGGTTAACGGGAAGACATTGACATATTTGTCGATGTCATAATTGCTGTCCTGCTGCTCAATGACATCTTTTCCGCTAGTGGAGAGGTGCTGGCCTGGAACAACCGTACACCCTGAGAGAAATGTGGCGGATACCAGCATGGGTATCAATTTCGTTTTGATTGTAATCATTTAGATCTTCGCTATCAGTTATTGATTGATAGAGGCGAAAACGCCGCTGTGTAAGCGCTGAAAAAAAATAAACTTGCCAGCTTAAGCACTGAAAATATCTGTCATTATCACTTGCTCCCTACCTTTTTTTGTTGCTGCCGTTTAACAGGACGAAATAAGCAAATGCGTATTATTGCCTTTTGAGTGAATTAACGGCTTCCTTCAGCCACGATAATGGCAGCTATCACCAATGACGTTGTCAGCTGTGGCGTTTAACATCCGGGAGCGCCCGTCAACCGCTCCCGTTTCGCCTGCTATCAATACGCCCCATCGCGCTTCAGTACGACACCCACCGTTTTAAATAAAATGGCGATATCGTTCCACAGCGACCAGTTTTTTACGTACCACGAATCAAAGTAAACGCGCGTTTCGTAATCAACGTCGTTACGACCGCTGACCTGCCACAGTCCCGTCATGCCGGGTTTTGCCATCAGATAATAATCGACATCGCCTGCATAACGACAAAGTTCATCCTCAATCACCGGACGCGGGCCAACAAGGCTCATGTCACCCCGCACCACGTTCCACAGCTGCGGCAGCTCATCCAGACTGGTTTTACGGATGAAGTGACCAACTTTTGTAATGCGTGGATCGTTTTTCAGTTTGAAATCTTTATCCCACTCGGCACGCGCGACCGGATCTGTGCGCAGTACCTCCTCCAGCACCTCTTTGGAGTTGATGACCATTGAGCGGAATTTCAGACACTTAAACTTACGACCGTTCAGGCCAACGCGTTCATGTCCATAGATGGGTGGACCACCGTCGCGACCGACCATAAAGCCGAGCACCAGCAGCGCAGGCAGCAGCATCAGGATGATCGAAAGCGCACCGACGATATCAAATGCCCGCTTCAGAAAGCGTGACGTGCGCTTTGCCAGATTATTGTTAACGCGCAGGATCATCACTTCATGGCTGAAGATGTAGGCCATATCAGTACCGTAAAGCGGTACGCCGCGCAACGTGGGAATCACTGAAACAGAACGGCAATTGTGCATCGCCAGATTCTTCAGCCACATGTCGCGGTACTGGCTCTGTTCGAACTCTACCGCCACGATAAACTGGGTTTCGCTGTGGGTCAGGTTCCACAGTTCAGATTCATCGCGCAGCACCGGTACGCCGGAGATACTTGCCTGCGGACAGGTCCCGTCAACGTCGTAAAAGGCGATAACGTCAAAGCCCATCACCTCTTCGCTTTGCAGCGCCTGCCAGGCTTCCTGGGCATTTTTGCTGCTACCGATAATGATGGTCTGCTTCTTCCATAGCCCGTAGTGATTAAGCAGGTGTTTCACGACCGCGCGCGACAGCGGGATCAAAATCAGCGCCAGCACCCAGGTTAATACCCAGACGAAACGCGACATTTGCCACTGCGACAGCGCGGTGATCGACAAATCAATAATTGAAAAAATGAGAATGGTACGAAAAACTTCTTTCAGCTCAAACCAGAATGGCTTGCGATAAGTAAAATGACGCAGTCTGACCCAGAACCATCCAACACAAATTACCGACAAGAAAATATGCGTGGCAATTTTTAAGTGGAGATCTTTTTCAGATATATCTGCCAGCGGCGAATCTGACATCATATTAATTATCGCCAGCGCTATAAATAAGGCGGCGTTAAAACAAATTAAGTCCGAGCCGGCCAGCAACAATTTGGTAAAAAGACTTTTAAATGTAATTTCGGTATCGCGCATATTTAACTCTTTATTTTATTTCCTATAATCCGTGACGCCCTGAGCTGTGTAATATTTGAACGAATCAGTTTTTCATCAATAAAGGCGTAACTGAAGGGGGTTACAGGGTGCGTTCACGCCAACTTCCTTAGCAAGGAAACAAGAAAATTGTGAGAAATACCAACAGATTACTCTGACTTAGGCCCAAATGGCGCACTGCTTACTTTCTCAACGGAGAATGCGTTTCAGGAACGCTACCGCCCTTGGCTGTCGCTGCCAATACCGCTTTTGATATCCTGTTTCTCCATTTATCATTCTCGATCTGAATGCCTGAAGCATGTCCGGCGAGCCGGATCACAATTCATAACATTGGGTGCCGAATCTCAAGGCGAATATCAACATAAGCGCAGACTTTTACCAGCACGTTGCTATACTAGTTATTACTGGCTTCTTTACAAGTAGGCCCCGCTATCCCCTGACTATTTTAGGAAAAAGACTACCAGCAATAAGTAATGCGCCCCCTTTTCGGGCAAAACGCAAAGTGCAATACCTCCGCAAAAAATCAGATTAATTCCATGTCACGCCCTGAATAAATGCTCATCTTTAACTTAAGGTGTGCACTAACCGGCTTTCCCTTCGCTTTACCATACGAACATTCTGCTTTACACAATCTTGTCAGTTTGATGCAGCACGATAATTGATTCGTTTCTTTATTCTCTGTTTTCACCTCACTGTTTCGCGCGAAAACAAGGTTGTGCCCCACCCTGCCCTCCACTATCCTCAGATTTCACTGACTTTGATATATTCAGGCGGCTTAGGCATGTTGGAGGTGTTAGCAGATCCCTCACTGTGGGCAGGATTAGTCACGTTAATCGTTCTGGAACTGGTGCTGGGAATCGATAATCTGGTATTTATCGCCATTCTGGTCGAAAAGCTGCCGGACAAGGATCGTGACCGGGCGCGGATTATCGGTTTGCTGCTGGCCTTGCTGTGCCGTCTACTGCTGCTGGCCTCACTTTCCTGGCTGGTGACGCTCACGCAGCCGCTGTTTACGCTGTGGCATCATTCCTTTAGCGCGCGCGATCTGCTGCTTTTGCTGGGCGGGCTGTTTCTGCTTTTCAAGGCGACAACAGAGCTTAATACGCGGCTTGAGGGCCAGGATCACGGGCAGGGTCAACAAAAACGCGGCGCTAAATTCTGGCCAGTGGTCGCGCAAATCGTGGTGCTGGACGCCATTTTTTCCCTTGACGCGGTGATTACCGCCGTCGGCATGGTTAACCAGCTGCCGGTCATGATGACCGCTGTGACCATCGCCATTTTACTGATGCTGCTGGCGAGCAAACCCTTAACGCGCTTTGTTAACAGCCATCCCACCATTGTGATTCTCTGCCTGAGCTTTTTGCTGATGATCGGCTTCAGCCTGGTGGCGGAAGGTCTGGGCTTTGTTATTCCAAAAGGTTATCTCTATGCGGCAATAGGCTTCTCGGTGCTGATCGAAGCCTTTAATCAGCTGGCCCAGTATAACCGCCGACGCGCACTCTCAGCGGGAAGGCCGCTGCGCCAGCGCACGGCAGAAACCGTTTTAAGACTGCTGCGCGGTGAAGCCGACCATGCTGAACTGGATCCGCAGAGCGCCTCCCTGATTGCCGACAGCGACCGTCGGGCGCTGTTCAACCGTCAGGAGCGCGTCATGATTGCGCGCGTACTCGGCTTCGCCCAGCGTCACGTTAACAGCGTGATGACGTCACGTCATGATATTGAGCACATTAACCTGGATGACGATCCGGCAGAAATTATGGCGCGCCTCGACCGCAATCTGCATACGCGAATGCTGATCACCGACCAAAGCAACGAACTGCTGGGCGTGGTGCACGCTATCGATCTGCTGCATCAGTCGCTTCATCAGCAGTCGCTGGACTTGCGCGCCTTAATCCGGCAGCCGCTGGTCTTTCCGGAACGCCTGACGCTGCTCCAGGCGCTGGAGCAGTTTCGCCAGGCCCGTACCCACTTTGCCTTTGTGGTGGATGAGTTTGGTTCTGTGGAAGGGGTGGTTACGCTGAGTGACTTAATGGAAACCATCGCCGGTAATTTGCCGCTAGAGGGCGAAGAGAGGGACGCCCGCTACGATGTGCAGACGCAGGGCGAAAATCAGTGGATCGTCAACGGAAATATTCCGCTGGAGGACCTGGCACCCTATGTCAGGCTGCCGCTGGATGAGCGGCGCAGCTACCACACGCTGGCTGGCCTGCTCATGGACAGCCTGCAACATGTACCTGAAGAGGGAGAAACGTTACAGGTCGGCAGCTATCTGCTGCGCGTACTGCAGGTAGAGAACCATCGCGTGCAGAAAGTAGAGATCCTGCAACACCCGCAGGACCTCGATTATGAGGTGTAACGTTACGGACGAAGGAGCTTTTTCAGGCTGTCGCTGTTTTTGGGCTGGCGATCCAGCCACTGGTTAAGACGCGATTTTGCCTCGTTTTGTAATTGCTGGCGCACAACCTGATCGACCGGCAGGGAGTACTGCACATTCTGCCAGTTGCCGTACATACGTAGCGGAATAGCCTGCTGCGACAAGATGCTGGCCAGGCGGTCATCGCCCTTCCAGCCACTGAGCGTAAGACCAAAGGTCACGTCCAGCTGCTGTTTCAGCATATCGATATCCCCCGCGCCCTCTAAACGTAAGCGGTCGCCTTCGCCCTTGAGATCGGCAAGACGCAGCACGCCATCATTCAGTGCCAGACGCCCATCAAGCTGGCGAATACCCTGTTCGCTGCTCTCGTCACTGCTGACGCGATCGCTGGTGCGCTCTACCGCCCGTCGCACCATCTGTTGCAGGTTGATCTGCGCCATTTTGACGTCAGCCGCCTGAAACTGCGCCTCGCCACGCCACTGCCGCCGGGCAGCATTCAGGGTCAGGCCTTCACCGCTCAGGTTGCCGCTAAGAGAAAGCGTGCCCTGCAAGCTTTGTGGTATCTCCAGCGCGGCGAGGAGCGGCTGAATGGAGACCTTATTGAAAACGGGCTGAAGCGCAACGCGCGTCTCCGGCTGGCGAATATCGACCGTACCCGGTACCGAAAAGGTGCCCTCGCCCAGCTTGCCGTTCAGGGCGCGCAGCGTCATCAGCCCCTGCTGGTTGACAGCATCCAGCACAAAGTTTTGCAACGTCAGGCCGCGCCACACCGCGCTGTCTGCCTTCAGATTAACCGCCACATCCAGAGCGTTAAGCGGGGAATCAGGGTTATTCTGTACGCGCGGCGTGGCAATAACCGGTGCACGTGCCACAGTGGCATGCTGCTCGCCGCTGTTGCTGGGCTGCGGCGCACCCGACATCAGATTGTCGAAATTTAACCGGGTTGCGTGTAGCTGAAGCGCAAACTGCTGCGGTAGCGTGCCGCTTGCCTGACCGGAAAGCACACTGTCGTTAGCGGTCAGCTGCAGCTGCGTCAGGGTAAACTGCTGCGTGTCAGCCTGCCAGCTCCCCTGCCCGCTCAGCGAACCCTGAATGCCCTGCGGCGGAATATTGGCCCCGCCGATGGCATAATTCAGCTCATCAATTTTACCGCTCAGGCGATGCGGATACTGCGCTGCATCAAGCTGACCCTTCAGCGTCAGCGTGGCATTGCGCTGATTGCGCGTCAGGCTGGTAGTGAGGTCGATCTTTGCCTGATGGCGATCGTCCTGATTGAGGTTGAGATTGAAGTTACGAAAGTTATATTCGTCGCCGCCGGGTTGACGCCAGATCAGCAGACTGTCAACAACGCGCAGCTGGCTAATATCAAATGACCAGCCGCTGGCGCGCGTGCTGGCCTCACTGCGTGGAGGCGCAACTGGCGCATTTCGCGGCGGCTGCGCTGCGCTTTCTGGCGTGGCACGCACGACCGCGTTGCGCAGCATCACCTGACTTACGCTAAGTTGATGCGACAGCAGCGGCCAGAGATTCACGTCGAGACGCATGTTTTCCGCCGTAACCAGCGGCTGAGACGCGCCTGGCGCGGTCAGGCTCATGCGTCCGGCGAGGATGCTGAGTTTAGGCCAGACGTGCCAGCGCAGATCGCCACCGACCTCCAGCTGATAACCACTACGCTGTTCAACCTGTTTCACCATATAGGATCGGAAATCGTTTGGGTTGACCAGCAGCACCAGCGCCGTCATGCCCGCAACGATGACCACCAGCAAAATGGCCAGCGTGGTTATCACTCTTTTCATCACATCCCCATTTTCGCGATTTAATCTTTATCGATACGGCTGGCGACAGCGCCCTGCTGTCCGCGATATTTAGCGTCTTCACGACGGTTGTAGGGGCGTGCTGCCGGGCCAGAGAGCGGTTCGAAGCTTAGCGCGCCGATTAGCATCCCGGGACGCAGTGCCAGCGGCAGCTTACCGGAATTATAGAACTCCAGCACAATCCGCCCCTGCCAGCCGGGATCGATGCGGTGCGCGGTCACGTGCACCATCAGCCCCAGCCGCGCCAGCGAAGAGCGGCCATCCAGCCAGCCAACCAGATCGTCCGGTATCGTGACCGATTCAAAGGTGACCGCCAGCGCCAGTTCGCCAGGATGCAGGAAAAAGGCTTCTCCCTCTGGCAGCACAATTTCATCGCTCATCACGCGATCGAGCGCGGCGCTGACTTCATCTTTCGGACCGCTTAAATCAATATAGGCCGCCGTATGGCCGCGGAACGTGCGGAACTGGTTACCCAGGCGCACATCGACGGTAGCACCATTAATACGCTCAACAGGCGGACGCGGATCGATCGCCAGCCTGCCGTCATCCAGCCAGGCTTCTATATCGCGGTCGCATAATCTCATTAATCTGTCTCCATGCTGAAAGTGTAGCGAACAGCCTGATATTCGCGCTTCAGGCTGTTGGCAACGCGTCAGACCCAACGCGTGTTATTCAAAAAACTGATTGATCTTGGCCTTGAGAATATCAATTGCAATGCGGTTTTTCCCGCCGCGCGGCACAATGATGTCGGCGTACTGCTTTGACGGCTCAATAAATTGCAGAAACATCGGGCGCACGGTTTTCTGATACTGACTCATCACAGAGTCCATCGAACGACCGCGCTCGTTAACATCGCGCTTCATGCGGCGCATCAGGCAGATATCCAGCGGCGTGTCGACGAAGATGGAGAAATTCAGCTCCTGGCGCAGACGGGCATCGGTCAGCAGCAGAATGCCTTCCAGAATAATCACCTTTTTCGGTTTCAGGTGAATGCTGTCGCGCGTACGCGTATGTTCGACATAGCTATAGACCGGTAAATCGATATCCTCACCTGCTTTCAGCGCCTGCAGGTGATGCAGCAGCAGATCGTGATCCATTGCGCTGGGATGGTCATAGTTAGTCTTTACCCTCTCTTCCATGGTGAGGTGGCTCTGGTCCTTATAATAGGCATCTTCCGGGATAACCCCGATATGCTCGTCACCGACCTGGTCACGGATTTCACGATAGAGCGTGCTGGCGATTAAACTTTTTCCGGATGCGGAGGCACCGGCAATGCCCACAATCACGCACTGATGAGACTTGTCAGTCATACTTTTTAAAGACCTGATACTGGAGCCTGCGCTGTACGCGGATTAGGCGTTTTGACGCAGGACGAAATGGAGAGGGTTTGGTAGGCGCTAAGTATAGGGATTTCATCCTTTTGATGCCAGAGAAAAGCCGCTTACGGGATTTCAGAATTTCCCCTTTATCAACTGAATCGTTTACCCAGTAAACTAGTGGCTGGTTGAGTATTAACTTATGTGGCTGGCGCAGCAGACGGCAGACGATGACACTGCACTGACGCTGATGAGGAATTTTTCCTGCTGACCCATACGAAAGGAAGTTTATGCACTGGAGAACCCTGACCTATTTTGGCGACAGCATGCTGCTGATCCCGACAGCGGTGATTATCGCGCTGATCCTGCCGTGGAAAAGCGACAACCGTCGCACGGTATGGTACTGGCTGTTGGCATTTGGTCTGGCAGGCCTGCTGGTCAGCCTGTCAAAAATCCTGTTTCTCGGCTTTGGCATCGGCAGCGCCCGTTTCAATTTTACCGGCTTCAGCGGGCATAGTGCGATGTCAGCCACCCTGTGGCCGGTAATGCTGTGGCTGCTTTCGGGACGCTGGTCGAGCCTGTGGCGCGGCTTTGCTATTGGCACAGGCTACGTCATCCCCTTGATGGTAGGATTTTCACGTCTGGTCATTCATGCGCACTCGACCAGTGAAGTCGCCACCGGCCTGATGCTGGGCTTTACCCTTAGCTCGGCTTTTCTGCTCAGCCAGCGGCGCACCGCACTGAAAGGCTTTAGCTTGCCGCAGGTGGGCGTGGCCTGCCTGGTGCCGCTGCTGCTGCTTGGCCACGGTCGGGTTGCCACAACGCAACAGTTTCTTGAACGTTTCTCTGCTGATCTTGCCGGTCTGGAGAAACCCTTCACTCGCGCCGATCTCTTCCGCCAGTAATGTCCCAGCGCCCTTTTGCGACGGAAAAGGGCCAGTCAATTCGTTGAATAACACCCTTTTTTGATTTAACAACCCTATTACGTCAGTGATGTGCTAGCATGCCACAAAGAGAATGACTGGCGCATTTCTCGTCGCTCAGGCGCGGTGCGCGCTGCCGGATTGGTGAATGATTGCTGAACAATTATCCTCACTGGATAAACCGCAGAACCGTTTATTGAGCGCCCTGACAGCAGGGGGGCTCGCCTTTCTGCTGACGCTTTTTTGTCTGGAACTGATTGTCGTCAGCGGGCGCATTTCTCCGCTCTGGTTCGCGACGGCACTGATGACGATAATCGTGTTTCGCGCGCCCTCTCGCCGCGCTCCGCTACTGCTGCTGAGCTGCTTCGCCGGCACCGCGCTGGCCAATGCCCTGGTCATGGGCCCTGAACTGGCAAACCTGATATTCACCCTGATTAATTTGACCCAGGCCCTTGCTGGCGGCGCGCTGCTGCGTCTGCTGCTCAAGCGCGCCATACCGCTCAACTCGCTGCTCGACTGGCTACGCTTTGTGCTGTCCGTCGGCATCATCACCCCACTGCTGGGCGGCCTGCTCGCGCTGTGGGCCTTGCAGATCGGCGACGAGACCAGGCTCTCTTTTTTCTATACCTGGGTCATTTCCGAGGTGATCGGTATGCTGGCGCTTGGCCCGGTGCTGCTGCTTATGCCCTGGCCACTCAGCACGCGAGCCCTGAGCCCGCGCCGCCTGACGGAGTTCGTGTTAACCCTGCTGTTGACCTTTGGCGCTGGCTGGCTGGCGCTGCGTTTTATGCCCTGGCCATTTACCTTTATCGTGGTCATCCTGTTCTGGTGTGCCGTGCGTCTGCCGAAACGTGATGCCTTTTTGCTGTTTCTGCTTAACGCCTGCTTTCTCTCACTGATCATTGCGCTGGGTCTGGTCACGGTAGAGACGCGCAGCGCCTCATCCAGCCACCTCGCTAACTGGCTCCCTTTTTTGCTGGTGCTTATTCCCAGCCATGTAATGGCGCTGGTCATGGACGCGTTTCAGCGCGAGAAACACCATATCAGCGAGAGCGAAACCCGTTTCCGCCACGCGATGGAGTATTCGGCCATCGGTATGGCGCTGGTGTCACCGGAAGGCGTCTGGCTGCAGGTTAATAACTCACTCAGTCAGACGCTGGGGTTTCCCGCCCCGGAACTAAAAAAGCTCAGATTCCAGCAAATCACGCATCCCGACGATCTGGAAAATGACCTGCTCCACGCTGACAAACTGCTGCGCGGCGAGATTGACGCCTACACCATCGAAAAGCGCTACTTCCGTAAAAGCGGTGAAATTGTCTGGGCGCGCCTGACCGTTTCCCTGGTACGAGACAGTAACGGGTGTCCGCTCTACTTTATTGCACAAATTATCGATATCTCTGAGCTGAAGCAGAGCGAGCAGGTCAACCGCCATCTGATGGAGCGCATTACGCTGGCAAATGAAGCGGGTGAAATCGGCGTCTATGAGTGGAACCTGATGAATAATGAAATGGTGTGGGATCGCCGGATGTATGCGCTGTTTGGCCTTTCCGCGCACGAGCAGCCCAGCCGCGAACTGTGGCGCACGCTGATACATCCGGCCGATCGCGATCGGCTCGATCAGGCGTTGCTGAAGTCAACTGAAAATGCTGGCGTGTTCGATATAGAGTATCGCATTCTGCACGCCGACGGCCTGCGGACGCTGCGAACCCAGGCGCGTCGTTTTTTCAGCCCGGACGGGCGTATCGAACGCATGCTGGGTATCTGTCAGGATGTAACCCCGCTGCGTAATCTGACCGACGCGCTTTTTCAGGAAAAAGAACGCATGGCGATTACGCTCGATTCCATTGGTGAAGCAGTGATCAGCACCGACAGCGATATGCGCGTCACCTTTATGAACCCGGTTGCCGAGCAGATGAGCGGCTGGCAGCAGGAAACCGCAGCGGGCAAGCCGTTAAATGAATTGCTGCACATCACCCACGGTCGCCACGGCGAGCCGGTTGAGAATCTGCTGCTGTGTCAGTTGCCCACCGAGAAAACCACGCCAAATCTCGATGATGAACTGGTGCTGCACACGGCAGACGGGCGCGTAGTGGAGATTCACTACAGCATTACCCCGCTGCGCACCCTGGGCGGCGAAGAGATTGGTGCAGTGATGGTGATTCAGGACGTTAGTGAATCGCGCAAAATGATCAAGCGCCTTAGCTATAGCGCTCTGCATGATGCCCTGACGCGTCTGCCAAACCGCGCCAGTTTTGAGCGACAGCTTCAGGGATTATTGAGTGATGCAGTCAGGCGTCAGCAGCAGCACGTACTCGTCTTTATCGATCTGGACAAGTTCAAAGCGGTAAACGACAGTGCCGGTCACGCCGCTGGCGACGCGCTACTGCGCGAACTGGCTGACCTGATGCAGCATTATCTGCGCGGCACCGATTTTCTCGCCCGGTTGGGTGGCGACGAGTTCGCCCTGCTGATGCCGGACTGCCCGATGTCGCTTGCGTGCGACATTGTCGAGCGTCTTGTCGAGGCGGTTAATCACCACGCCTTTGGCTGGCAGGGCCATTTCTATCGGGTAGGCGCCAGCGCCGGGCTGACGCAGATCACCGCAGAGAATAATGTGGCGGCCGAGCTGCTTTCACAGGCCGATATGGCCTGCTACCACGCAAAAAACGCCGGCCGTGGCAGGCTGTCCGTTTACCCGCCGCAGACACGCTGAGCCGCTTGCCAGCCCCGGCAAGCTGCGCTAAAGTCGCCCCTTTTTTTGCGGGAGGGGCAGCAGATGTTCATTGGTTTTGATTACGGTACGGCGAACTGTTCTATAGCAGTGTGCGAAAACGGCGCGCCGCGCCTGCTGACGCTGGAGAAGGGTCAGCGCCTTTTACCATCAATGATTGCCGCACCCACGCGTGAAGCCGTCAGTGAATGGCTTTACCGCCATCACCAGGTCGAGACGCCGGACGCGGAAACCACGGCGCTGTTGCAGCGCGCGCTGCGTTTCAACCGCGAAGAGGATATCGACGTCTCAGCCAGTAGCGTGCAGTTCGGCCTGGCGGCGCTGCAGCACTATATGGTGGATCCGGAAGAAACCTGGTTTGTTAAGTCGCCTAAATCCTTTCTCGGCGCCAGCGGGCTGAAACCGCAACAGATCGCGCTGTTTGAAGATCTGGTCTGCGCCATGATGCGTCATATCCGCGAACAGGGTGAAGCGCAGCTTAATGACACCCTTGACCAGGCCGTCATCGGCCGTCCGATTAACTTCCAGGGACTCGGCGGCAACGATGCCAATGCGCAGGCAGAAGGCATTCTGCTGCGCGCGGCGAAGCGCGCAGGTTTCCGTGACGTAGAGTTTCAGTTTGAACCGGTTGCGGCGGGGCTCGAGTTCGAGGCCACGCTGCAGAAAGAGACACGCGTGCTGGTGGTCGATATCGGCGGGGGAACAACCGACTGCTCAATGCTGCTGATGGGGCCGGAGTGGCGTAAGCTGTCGGACCGCCGCCAGAGCCTGCTGGGCCACAGCGGCTGTCGCGTCGGCGGGAACGACCTTGATATTATGCTGGCGTTTAAAACGCTGATGCCGCTGCTCGGGCTGGGCGGCAAAACGCAGAAAGGCACCGCTTTACCCGCCCTGCCCTGGTGGAATGCGGTCGCAATCAATGACGTCCCGGCGCAGAGCGACTTCTACTCCGCCGCCTGCGGCAAACTGCTGCGCGATCTGGTGCGCGAAGCTGAACAGGGTGACGTGGTATCGCATTTGCTGAAGGTGTGGCAGCAGAAGCTGGGCTATCGACTGGTGCGCGCGGCAGAAGAGAGCAAAATCGCGCTCTCCGAATGCGCCTCTTTTGACGCCAGCCTGGATTTCATCGCGCCGCAGCTGCATAACCGCATCAGCGTTAGCATGCTGGAGGAGGCGATCAATCAGCCGCTGGAACGCATTCTGGAACAGGTGCACCTGGCGCTTGCCAGCTGTGACGCCAGACCAGAGGTGATCTATCTGACCGGCGGCAGCGCGCGGTCGCCGGTACTGCGTGCGGCGCTGCAGCAGGCGCTACCGGAGACGCCAGTGGCCAGCGGCGATGATTTCGGCTCGGTAACAGCCGGTCTGGCGCGCTGGGCAGAGGTGATGTTCCGCTAAAAAAAAGGCGTCCCTCATCTGAGGGGCGCCTTTTTATACCTGAGTGCTGCCGCTGTTTACTGCACCGGGGGTCACCCCTGACGCGGCAGCGTGGCTTTTTGTCTTATTCGCGTTACCCCCGCTCTGCCCTCTGCGGGGGCTTACGCTCGCCGATCAAAAGTTGATATTGGCGCTGATGCCTCCCACAAATGCATCTTTTACTTCGCTCACTGCACCCGGCGCGACGATATATTGCACATTCGGACGCACCTGGAGCCATTTCGCCAGCTTGACGTTGTAGTAAAGCTCGTAGTTATATTCTGAGCCATCCTGAATCGGCAGATAGGTCGGGCTGCTAAAGTCCGTTTCGCCGTTAGCCGCATTCTGCTGGCGCTGCGAGCGCGTAAAGTCGCTGTTGACGTGAATACGCGCGGCGGCAATACCGATTTCATCTTCAGGACGCGCATCAAATGGCCCTGCCCAGGTAAAGGCAATGGACTGGTAGTTGTCGGTTTTCGAGGTCTTGTGATCGTTCATAACGGCCTGAACCGAGACGCCGATACCGCGGCTTGCGTCGCCGCCCTGCGCGGTCAGCTGCTGCTGCAACAGGACATAGCCGCCATAGGCGTGCGCTTTATCCTGGTAGCCGCCGTCGCGCCAGCTGCCATAGACGTTGCCATTGGCCGAGGAGTAGTAGTAGCCGATGCGATAGTTACCCGGTAGCTTGTCCGGACCCAGCGTCGGTTTCCAGCCCAGTTCAACCGGCACCATATTCCCCTCGGAGTTGCTGGTATCCAGGCGGAAGCCGTCCCCGCGATCGTAGTTGGCGCGGTTCTGGTTGTAGAAACCGACCTGGAAGAAAACCTCAGGGGTGAAATTGACCTTCACGCGACCGCCCCACTGCGAAACCGGCCAGTTAAACCAGCGGTCGCCGCGCCAGTTGCCTGCCTGACCACTGCCGAATGCCAGGTTCTGGAACTTACTGTCGAAGTTATCGAAGTCTTCACCAACGGTGACGCGACCCGCCTTCAGGTTAACCACGTCATCAAACAGTCCTTTGCTCAGCCAGAACTGTGTCAGACGCCAGGTTTGTCCGCGGCCATAGACCTCCTGCACCGAAGACAACATCCCAGTGCGTGGATCGGCCACCTGATCGGAGATATTGCGGCCGTTACGATCGGTGATAGTCATCTGGAACTGGGTATCCTGCCAGTCGAGCAGTTTTTCCAGATCGAGGTTAAGGCCAAACGCCCACTGATCGCTGTAGCGCATTGACGTGTTGGTATCCGCGCCGCCGCCGAGGTTAGACGCGCTTTCCATGGTGTAGTTGACGTCAAACTTGACGCCGTCATTTTCCAGCTGCGTTCGCGAGCCGCCCCAGTCGCCAAACATATAGGGCGAATCGGCGCTGAACGCCTCTGCGGCCACAGCAGAGGCACTCAACATAGCAAACATCAGGGAGCCGGCCGCGACACGGCGCAGCGGGAAGCGTTGCACTGCTTTTTCACTGTTCATAATCATTCTTCTTATCTGGATTGGGGTTATGCCACGCAGAGCATAGTGCTGTGAAATATTCAAGTTTTGTAAATATGTGCGTATAGAAAGGCGTTAAGACAGTTTCTTCAAACAATTGTGAAGGGGATCGCTGAACGTAAACGCCAGAATGAAAAACGCATATTCTGGCATGCAAAATATTAACGAGACGTCTACGCGCCTCGTTTTAATGTTACTGGCTGGCCTGTGCCAGGGTTTCAATCTCCTGCGACGTCAACCGCAATCGCATTGCACCTGTCAGATCGTCCAGCTGCGCCAGCGACGTGGCGCTGACTATCGGAGCCGTGATACTCGGCCGTGCGATCTGCCACGCCAGCGCAACCTGGGTCGGCGTCACGCTATGGGCGTGGCTGATCTCGTCCAGCGCGGCAAGGATGTTCAGCCCACGTGGGTTGAGATATTTCTCCACCACACCTTGCCCGCGCGCACTTTTATTCGCATCGGCCGCGCTGCGGTATTTGCCGCTTAAAAAGCCGCTCGCCAGCGAGTAGTAGTTGATGACGCCCAGCCCATGCGCTGTTGCCACCGCCTCCAGTGCTGATTCATACCCCTCGCGATCGTAGAGATTGTACTCAGGTTGCAGGGTGGCGTAGCGCGCCAGCCCGTTCTCCGCGCTAACCGCCAGTGCCTCCTGCAGGCGCGGTGCGCTGTAGTTTGATGCGCCAATGGCGCGCACCTTGCCTTCTCTGATCAGGGAATCAAACGCGGCAAGGGTCTCCGCCAGCGGTGTCTCTTCATCATCGCGATGCGCCTGATAGAGATCGATATAGTCGGTTTGCAGTCGGCGCAGCGAATCCTCGACCGCCTGACGGATATACTGTGGTTTCAGGCCGGTTTTTTCCGGCGACAGCTCCATGCCCACCTTAGTGGCCAGCACAATGCGATCGCGCTTGCCGCTCTTCTTCAGCCAGTTGCCGATAATGGTCTCCGACTCGCCGCCTTTATTGCCCGGTGCCCAGCGCGAGTAAACATCGGCGGTGTCAATAAACCATAATCCTTTCTCGACCAGCGCATCCAGCAAGGAAAACGACTGCTCCTGATCCAGCGTCCAGCCAAATACGTTGCCGCCAAACGTCAGCAACGGCACCTGCATTCCCGTATCGCCGAGCTGACGGGTTTCAACCTGACTCATCATTATCTCCTTTAATCGCTAAAGACCTGTCAAACAGCATAGCAAACGCCAGGCGCCCCCTTTATGCGGCATTCTGCGATAAGTTTGCTCTGAAAGGGATACTTACCTGGCGCTGACAGTTATCCTTAATTCCTTCAACTTTTACCCGCATTGCGGGTCTACACTCTGCTGTTTGCAGGCTAACGCGTTTCAGCCTGCCTTTTGGGGATTTCGCTACTGCTGGAGAGCAACCGATAACATGAACCAACTTTCCTTACTGAAAAAAAGCCTGACTGCGCTGGTGGTGGTGGCTGCCGCCGCAGGCGCTTACTTCTGGTGGCAGCATAAGGCCCAGCCTGACACTCCTCCTCAGGCCAGCGCCCGGCAGCATCCCGGTAAAGGCGCAGGTGAAGGCCACACGCTGGCCCCGGTCCAGGCGGCAACGGCCGTCAGCCAGAGCGTGCCCCATTTTCTGAGTGGGCTCGGTACCGTGACGGCCGCCAACACCGTCACGGTACGCAGCCGCGTCGATGGCGAGCTGATGGCGATTCACTTTCAGGAAGGCCAGCAGGTCAAGGCTGGGCAGCTGCTGGCGGAAATTGATGCGCGTCCTTACCAAGTAGCGTTAACCCAGGCACAGGGACAGCTGGCAAAAGATCAGGCCACGCTGGCTAATGCGCGCCGCGACCTGGCACGCTATGAGAAGCTGGCAAAAACCTCGCTGGTGTCGCAGCAGGAGCTCGATACCCAGCGTTCGCTGGTCAGCGAAACCCAGGGCACCATTAAGGCGGACGAAGGCAGCGTGGCCAGCGCCCAGCTCAATCTCACCTACAGCCGCATCACCTCGCCGATTGACGGACGCGTGGGCCTGAAACAGGTGGATAAAGGCAACTATATTACCAGCGGTGACACCAATGGACTGGTGGTTATCACCCAGACGCATCCTGTCGACGTGCTGTTTAGCCTGGCGGAAAACAACCTGCCAGAAATCATGCAGGCGCAAAAAAGTGGCCAGCCGCTGTTGGTCGAAGCCTGGGATCGCAGTAACCAGACGCTGCTGACGCAGGGCACGCTGCTCAGCATTGATAACCAAATCGACGCCACCACCGGCACCATCAAAATGAAAGCGCGCTTTGATAACCAGGATGACAAACTTTTCCCCAATCAGTTTGTGAATGCGCGACTGAAGGTCAATACCCTGCAGGATGCGATTGTTATTCCTGTCGCCGCCTTGCAGATGGGCAATGAGGGGCACTTCGTCTGGGTAGTAAACAGCGATAACAAAGTCAGCAAAAAAAGCGTTACCGCAGGTCTGCAGGACAGCCATCAGGTGGTCATTACCGCAGGACTGAGTGCAGGCGAACGCGTAGTGACCGATGGTCTGGATCGCCTGACCGAAGGCGCCCAGGTTGAGGTCGTAGCAGCGCAGAGCACCGAACTGAAAAGCGGCGCTGACGCGCAGCCAGCGAAAGGAGCACGCGAGTAATGCAGGTGATGCCTCCCGACGCCAGCGGTGGACCGTCACGTCAGTTTATTCTGCGTCCGGTCGCCACCACGCTGTTAATGATTGCTATTTTGCTGGCGGGTATTCTCGGCTACCGCTTTTTGCCGGTTTCCGCGCTGCCGGAGGTGGACTACCCCACCATTCAGGTCGTTACCCTCTATCCCGGTGCCAGCCCGGATGTTACTACCTCCTCCATTACCGCACCGCTGGAGCGTCAGTTCGGACAGATGTCTGGCCTGAAGCAGATGGCGTCACAGAGCGCGGGCGGGGCATCGGTGATCACCCTGCAGTTTCAGCTAACGCTGCCGCTCGACGTTGCCGAGCAGGAAGTGCAGGCCGCCATCAACTCGGCCACTAACCTGCTGCCGAACGATCTGCCCAATCCGCCGGTTTATAACAAAGTTAACCCGGCCGATCCGCCGATTATGACGCTGGCGGTCACCACTAACAGCATGCCGCTGACGCAGGTGCAGGATATGGTGGAGACGCGCATCGCGCAGAAGATCTCCCAGGTTTCCGGCGTGGGCCTGGTCACCCTCTCGGGCGGTCAGCGTCCGGCGGTGCGCGTCAAGATGAATGCGCAGGCGCTGGCGTCGTTGGGCCTGACCAGCGAGCAGGTACGCACCGCCATCAGCGACGCTAACGTCAACTCGGCAAAAGGGAGCCTGGACGGGCCAGAGCGTGCGATTACCCTCTCCGCCAATGACCAGATGAAATCGGCCGAGGATTATCGCCAGCTGATTGTCAGCTATAACAACGGCGCACCGGTGAGACTGGGCGATGTCGCCACGATTGAACAGGGTGCAGAAAACCGCTGGCTGGGTGCCTGGGCCAATCGCCAGGCCGCGATTGTGCTCAATGTGCAGCGCCAGCCCGGCGCAAATATTATTGCGACCGCTGACAATATCCGCGCCATGCTGCCCTCTCTTACCGCCACGCTGCCAAAATCGGTTAACGTTCAGCTTCTCACCGACCGCACCACCAATATCCGCGCATCGGTCACCGATACCCGGCACGAGCTGATGCTGGCGATCGGCCTGGTAGTAATGATTATTTATCTGTTTCTGCGCAACGTGCCGGCAACGATTATTCCGGCCGTCGCCGTGCCGCTATCGCTGATCGGCACCTTTGCCGTGATGTACTTTCTCGGTTTCTCTATCAACAACCTGACACTGATGGCGCTGACTATCGCCACCGGCTTTGTGGTGGATGATGCGATTGTCGTGATCGAGAACATCACGCGCTATCTGGAGAAAGGGGAAAAGCCACTCACTGCCGCGCTCAAGGGTGCCGGAGAAATTGGCTTCACCATTATCTCCCTCACCTTCTCGCTGATTGCCGTACTGATCCCGCTGCTGTTTATGGGCGACGTGATTGGCCGCCTGTTTCGAGAGTTCGCCGTGACGCTGGCAGTCGCGATATTGATCTCTGCCGTGGTCTCGCTGACGCTGACGCCGATGATGTGCGCGCGCATGCTGAGCGTCGAATCGCTGCGCAAGCAGAACCGCTTTTCCCGCGCCAGCGAGGCGTTTTTTGACCGGATTATTGCGGGCTATGGCCGCTGGCTCAGGCAGGTTCTGGCACATCCCTGGCTGACGCTGTCAGTGGCATGTGGCACGCTGGTGCTCACGGTGCTGCTGTGGATCCTGATCCCTAAAGGCTTTTTTCCACAGCAGGACAATTCCATTATTCAGGGCACACTTCAGGCGCCACAGAGCGCCTCCTATGCCAGTATGGCGGACCGCACGCGCGACGTTGCCTCGCTGATTATGCAAGACCCGGCGGTGCAAAGCATGACCTCCTTTGTGGGCGTCGACGGCACCAATGCCGCGCTGAACAGCGCGCGGCTGCAAATCAATCTCAAACCGCTGGATGAACGTGAAGATCGCATTCCACAAATAGAGCAGCGACTGCAGCAGAAGGTAAGCCAGATCCCCGGCGTAACGCTGTGGCTACAGCCAGTGCAGGATCTTACGATTGATACTCAGGCGGCCCGCACGCCCTATCAGTTCACGCTCCAGTCTGGCTCGCTGGGCGCACTCACCAACTGGGTACCCAAATTGCTGGCGGCGCTGCGCCAGTCGCCAGCGCTGCGCGACATCAGCAGCGACTGGCAGGATCAGGGGCTAGAGGCCTATGTGAATGTTGACCGCGACAGCGCCAGCCGTCTCGGCATCAGCATGGCCGACGTCGATAACGCACTCTATAACGCCTTCGGCCAACGTCTGATTTCCACTATCTATACGCAGGCGAACCAGTACCGCGTGGTGCTGGAGCAGGATAACCGTGCCACGCCAGGTCTTGCCGGTCTGGAGGGCATTCGCCTGACCAGCACCGACGGCGGCATCGTACCGCTGAGCGCGATAGCGAAAATCGAGCAGCGTTACAGTGCGTTAAGCGTGAACCATCTCGATCAGTTCCCCTCGGCAACCTTCTCCTTTAACGTTAACGACGGCTATTCGCTGGAGGATGCGGTCAAGGCCGTCAGCGCAGCGGAAGCGCAGCTGGGTATGCCATCCGAAATGATGACCCGGTTCCAGGGAAGCACGCTGGCGTTTGAGGCGGCGCTGACCAGCACGGTCTGGCTGATCGTAGCGGCCATTGTCGCCATGTATATTGTGCTCGGCGTGCTGTATGAAAGCTTTATTCACCCGATCACCATTCTGTCGACGCTGCCGACCGCAGGCGTGGGCGCGCTACTGGCGCTGATGCTCAGCGGCGGCGAGCTGGATATTGTGGCCATCATCGGCATTATTCTGCTGATTGGTATCGTGAAAAAGAACGCCATCATGATGATCGATTTTGCGCTGGCGGCTGAGCGCGAACAGGGTATGGCACCCTACGACGCCATCTATCAGGCGTGCCTGCTGCGTTTCCGTCCTATCCTGATGACCACGCTGGCGGCACTGCTCGGCGCGCTGCCGCTGATGCTCAGCACCGGCGTTGGCGCCGAGCTGCGCCACCCGCTTGGCATCGCCATGGTGGGTGGGCTTATCCTCAGCCAGGTACTGACGCTGTTCACCACGCCTGTGATCTACCTGCTGTTCGATCGCCTCGGCCGCGCGGCGCGCCGCCGCTTTAGCGGTCGGGAGGCGCAGCAGTGAGGTTCTTTGCGCTGTTTATTCACCGCCCGGTTGCCACCACGCTGCTGACTATTGCCATCGCGCTGGCAGGTGTGCTGGGCTTTCGCCTGCTGCCGGTCGCTCCGCTGCCGCAGGTCGATTTCCCGGTTATCGTTATTTCGGCCTCGCTGCCGGGCGCGTCGCCGGAAACCATGGCGTCGTCGGTTGCGACGCCGCTGGAACGCTCGCTGGGCCGCATTGCGGGCGTCAGCGAGATGACCTCCACCAGTTCCCTTGGCAGCACGCGCATTATTCTGGTGTTCGATTTTGACCGTGACATTAACGGCGCGGCGCGCGACGTGCAGGCGGCGATCAATGCCGCGCAGAGCCTGCTGCCGACCGGGATGCCAGCCCGTCCGACCTACCGCAAGGTCAACCCCTCAGACGCGCCGATTATGATCCTGACGCTGACCTCAGATATCTATAATCCCGGTCAGCTCTACGACTATGCCTCAACTCAGCTGGCGCAGAAGCTGTCGCAAATCGAAGGGGTGGGCGATGTCACGGTTGGTGGCAGTTCGCTGCCAGCGGTACGGGTCGCGCTCAATCCTCAGGCGCTGTTTAATCAGGGCGTGTCGCTGGACGCCGTGCGCGAAGCCATCGCCAATGCCAACCAGCGTCGTCCTCAGGGCGCGCTAGAGGATCGCCAGCAGCGCTGGCAGCTGCGTACCAATGACGAGCTGAAAACCGCCAGCGAATATGCCCCGCTGGTGGTGCATTACAGCAACGGTGCGGCGGTCAGGCTTGGCGATGTCGCCAGCGTGCAGGATTCGGTTGAGGACGTGCGCAATGCCGGGATGGCGGACGGCAAGCCCGCCGTGCTGTTACTGGTACGTAAGACACCGGAAGCCAACGTTATCGACACCGTGGATCGCATTCGTGCTGAAATGCCCGAGCTGCACCAGACCATTCCCGCCGCTATCGATCTGCAGATCACCCAGGACCGCTCTCCAACAATTCGCGCCTCGCTGCACGAGGTTGAGCAGTCGCTGACCATCGCCGTGGTCCTGGTGATCATGGTGGTATTTGTCTTCCTGCGCTCCGGCCGCGCCACGCTGATCCCGGCGGCGGCCGTGCCGGTCTCGCTGATCGGCACGTTCGCCGTGATGTACCTCTGCGGCTTCAGTCTGAATAACCTGTCGCTAATGGCGCTGACTATCGCCACCGGTTTCGTCGTCGATGACGCCATCGTGGTGCTGGAGAATATCGCCCGCCACGTGGAGGCGGGCATGAAGCCGTTGCAGGCTGCGCTGACCGGCGTGCGCGAAGTTGGCTTTACCGTATTGTCGATGAGCCTGTCGCTGATTGCCGTTTTTTTGCCGCTGCTGATGATCGGCGGGTTAATCGGTCGCTTCTTCTCTGAGTTTGCTATCACTCTCTCCGTGGCGATCGCTATCTCGATGGTGGTGTCGCTCACGCTGACGCCCATGATGTGCGCCAGACTGCTGAAGCCGCACCGGGCGCGCAGCCAGCCACGCACTCGCGGCGCTGGCCGTCTGCTACTGGCTATCCAGCAGGGTTACGGCCGCTCGCTGGGCTGGGTACTCAACCACGCCCGCTGGGTACTGCTGCTGCTGTTTGGCACGGTTGCCCTGACGGTCTGGCTGTTTATTCAGGTGCCGAAAACTTTTATGCCCGAGCAGGATACGGGCCGTCTCTCCGGCTTTATCTCTGCCGACCAGAGCATCTCGTTTCAGGCAATACGCCAGAAGCTTCAGGATTTTATGCTGATTGTCAAAGCCGATCCGGCGGTTGAGAGCGTGGTGGGCTTTACCGGCGGCATGCGCACCAACAGCGGGTCCATGTTTATCTCGCTGAAGCCGCTCTCCGAGCGCAGCGAGAGTGCCCAGGCGGTGATTGCCCGGCTGCGCACCAAACTGGCGAAAGAGCCTGGCGCGAACCTCTATCTGAACGCTGTGCAGGATCTGCGCGCGGGTGGCCGTGAATCTAACGCCAGCTACCAGTACTCCCTGCTTTCCGACGATCTCGCCGCGCTGCGTGAATGGGAGCCCAAAATCCGCCAGGCCTTTTCCGCCCTGCCGCAGCTGGCTGACGTCAACTCCGATCAGCAGGATAAGGGCAGCGAGATGGCGCTGATTTACGATCGTGAAAGCATGGCGCGCCTCGGTATCGACGTTTCGCAGGCCAACGCGCTGCTGAATAATGCCTTTGGCCAGCGGCAAATCTCCACTATCTATCAGCCGCTTAATCAGTACAAAGTGGTGATGGAGGTCGATCCGCGCTATACCCAGGACATCAGCGCACTGGACCAGATGTTTGTGATTAACGGCGACGGCAAGGCGATCCCCCTCTCCTGGTTTGCCCGCTGGCAGCCCGCTAACGCACCGCTGTCGGTTAACCATGAGGGACTCTCTGCCGCGTCGACCATCTCGTTTAACCTGCCGCAGGGGGTTTCGCTGTCACAAGCTTCGGCGGCGATCGACCGCACCATGACCGCGATTGGCGTACCCTCCAGCGTACGCGGCAGCTTCGCGGGTACGGCGCAGGTCTTTGAGCAGTCGCAGAGCAGCCAGCTCTGGCTGATGCTGGCCGCCATCGCCGCCGTCTATATCGTGCTGGGCATCCTCTATGAGAGCTATGTCCATCCGCTGACCATCCTCTCAACGCTGCCCTCGGCAGGCGTTGGTGCACTGCTGGCGCTGTCGCTGTTTAATACCCCTTTTAGCCTGATCGCGCTGATCGGTATTTTGCTGCTGATTGGCATCGTGAAAAAGAACGCCATTATGATGGTGGACTTTGCGCTCGATGCGCAGCGCAGCGGCAACCTGAGCGCGCGCGATGCCATTTTCCAGGCCTGTCTGCTGCGTTTTCGCCCCATCCTGATGACCACGCTGGCCGCTTTGTTTGGCGCGCTGCCGCTGGTGATCACCAGCGGTGACGGTGCAGAACTGCGCCAGCCGCTCGGCATCACTATTGCGGGTGGGCTGATTATGAGCCAGCTGCTGACGCTCTATACCACGCCGGTGGTCTATCTATATATGGATAAGCTACGGCGCAAACGCCGCCCTGCCGTCCATTCCGTGGAGAGCTAAGGAGAGAGGACAGATGAACGCCCAAAACGCCACGGTTCGCTGGCAGCTCTGGATTGTTGCTTTCGGCTTCTTTATGCAGACGCTGGACACCACCATCGTTAACACCGCACTGCCCTCAATGGCGCACGACCTGGGCGTCAGCCCGCTGCATATGCACGCGGTGATTGTCTCCTACGTGCTGACGGTGGCGGTCACCCTGCCTCTCAGCGGCTGGCTGGCGGACCGCTTTGGCGTGCGCAATATCTTCTTCAGCGCCATTGTTTTGTTCAGCGTTGGTTCGCTGCTGTGTGCACTCTCCTCAACGCTCGATCAGCTGGTAATGGCGCGCGTGGTGCAGGGCATCGGCGGCGCAATGATGGTGCCGGTTGGCCGTCTGACCGTCATGAAGATTGTGCCGCGCGAGCAGTATATGTCGGCGATGACCTTTGTCACGCTGCCGGGACAGATCGGCCCGCTGGTCGGCCCGGCGCTCGGCGGCGTGCTGGTGGAGTACGCCAGCTGGCACTGGATCTTTCTGATTAATATTCCCGTTGGAATCGTCGGCGCTGTCGCCACGGTGATGCTGATGCCGAACTACTCAATGCAGACGCGCCGCTTCGATTTTCTCGGTTTTCTACTGCTGGCGGCGGGAATGGCGACGCTGACCCTGGCGCTCGACGGCCAGCGCAGCAGTGGCGGCTCTCCGCTGCTGCCCGGCGCAATGATTTTGATCGGTGTCTTTTCACTGCTCTTCTACCTGATGCATGCCCGCCATAACAATAATGCGCTGTTCAGCCTGACGTTGTTTGACAGCCGCATCTACGCTATTGGCCTGCTGGGCAGCTTTTTAGGCCGTATCGGCAGCGGTATGCTGCCCTTTATGACGCCGATTTTTTTACAGGTCGGCATGGGCTTTACCCCTTTTCACGCCGGGCTGATGATGATCCCGATGGTGCTGGGGAATATGGGCATCAAGCGCGTGGTGGTGCGCATCGTTAACCTGTTTGGCTACCGCAATGCGCTGGTCGGCACGACGCTGGGGCTCGCCGCCGTGGTCCTGCTCTTCCCGCTGGTCGCACTGCTGGGCTGGGTCTGGCTGCTGCCGCTGGTGCTGTTGATGCAGGGCATGATCAACGCCCTGCGCTTCTCCTCCATGAATACCCTGACGCTGAAGGATTTGCCGGACGATCTCGCCTCCAGCGGCAACAGCCTGCTGTCGATGATTATGCAGCTGTCGATGAGTATTGGCGTCACAATAGCCGGGCTGCTGCTGGGTGCGTTTGGCCAGGATGCGCTGGGAAACAGTGAGCATACCCACCGCCTGTTTCTTACCGCTTACGCCTGCATGGCGTTGATCATTGCCCTGCCCGCGCTGGTATTCTGGCGCGTTCCCAAAGAGACCAGTCAAAACGTCGATCTGCGACGCCGGAGAAAACCATGAACTCCCCTTTGCGCCTGGGTATCAGCGCCAAACTTTTTTTAGCCATTTTTTCTACCTGCATGCTGGTGCTGATCACCATGCACTGGGGGGTGCGTCTCAGCTTTGAACACGGTTTTGTAGACTATATCAAGCGCGGCAACGAACAGCGGCTCGCTATGCTGGGTGACGCGCTGGCCGACCAGTATGAGCAGCACGGCAACTGGGATTTCCTGCGTCACAACGATCGACTGATCTTCACTATGTTGCGCTCGCTGGAGCAGAATCCCGACAGCAGTAACCAGCTGCCGCCGCACGGCTGGCGCACGCAGTTCTGGGTAATCGACCAGCAGTACAAGGTGCTGGTGGGTCCGCGGGCGCCCGTACCGCAGGAGGGCTCACGACGCAACATCACCACCAGCAACGGCAAAATTGTTGGCTGGGTGGTAGGTTCACCGCCGGAGCGCCTGACGCGCAGCACCGATATTAATTTCGATCATCAGCAAAAACGCACCAGCTGGCTGATTGTCGGCCTGTCCACGCTGCTGGCGGCGCTGGTCACCTGGCTGACGTCGCGCGGTTTGCTGGCACCGGTGAAACGGCTGGTGGCGGGAACACATCATTTGGCGGCGGGTAATTTCGCTACGCGTGTCGAGGTGGGCAGCCATGATGAACTGGGCCAGCTGGCGCATGACTTCAACCGCCTCGCCAGCTCCCTTGAGAAGAACGAAAGTATGCGCCGCGCCTTTATGGCTGATATCTCCCACGAGCTGCGCACGCCGCTGGCGATCCTGCGCGGCGAGCTGGAGGCGATGCAGGATGGCGTGCGCAAGCTGACGCCTGAGGCGATTGGCTCATTGCAGAGCGAAGTCGGCGTGCTCAGCAAGCTGGTGGATGATCTGCACCAGCTGTCGCTCTCCGATGAAGGCGCTCTCGCCTATCGCAAACAGGCGACCGACCTGGTGCAGCTACTGGAGGTGACGGCGGGCAGCTTTAACGAACGCTACCGCAGCCACGGCCTGACGATCGCCCTGCAGATGCCGGATGAAGCGCCCTTTTTTGGCGATCCCGACCGTCTGATGCAGCTGTTCACCAACCTGCTGGAGAACAGCCTGCGCTATACCGATGCGCCAGGCCAGGTTGAGATACGGCTATGGTATGAAGCCCCCTACTGGCAGATGCATTTTGCCGACAGTGCGCCAGGCGTAGACGCCGGTCTGCAGGCGCAGATCTTTGAGCGTTTTTTTCGCACCGAAGGCTCGCGCAACCGCGCCAGTGGCGGCTCAGGTTTAGGGCTGGCGATCTGCAAAAATATTGTCGACGCCCACGGCGGTCACATCGCTGCGGCGCACTCTGATTTAGGTGGACTGAAAATCACGCTACAATTGCGCTATGTTCCCCAGCCGTAACAGACAATGACCCCGGAAAAAAACGCCCCGCTTATTCTGGTAGTGGAAGATGAGCCGAAGCTGGCCCAGCTGATGATCGACTATCTTCAGGCTTCTAACTACCGTACGCACCACATTGCTCACGGCAGCGAGGTGCTTACCTTTGTTCAGCAGACGCCGCCCGACCTGATGTTGCTGGATCTGATGCTGCCCGGCCGTGATGGGCTGACGCTGTGCCGCGAGATACGTCGCTTTTCCGAGCTGCCGATCATCATGGTGACGGCCCGTACCGAAGAGATTGATCGGCTGCTGGGCCTGGAAATTGGCGCAGACGACTATATCTGCAAGCCGTTCAGCCCGCGTGAAGTGGTGGCGCGCGTAAAAACCATTCTGCGCCGCGTCAGGCGGGCACCCGAAGAGACCGAGAACGTTTCGCTGCTGAAAATTGACGAAGCGCGTTTCCAGGCGAGCTGGCGCGACCAGCCGCTGGAGCTGACGCCGGCAGAATTTCGGCTGCTAAAAACCCTGGCGCTGGAGCCGGGAAAGGTCTTCTCACGTGAGCAGCTGCTGAACCATCTTTACGATGACTATCGTGTCGTCACCGACCGCACCATTGACAGCCACATCAAGAATTTGCGGCGCAAGCTGGAAAGCCTGGATGCCGAGCAACCCTTTATCCGCGCCGTCTATGGCATGGGCTATCGCTGGGAGGCGGATCTGTGTCAGTTGATCCAGATCAACTGATTTAGCGCGTTCGCTGCCTACAATTCCGCACCTTTTGCCGGAGCCGTGGCTTCCGCCATAGCTCCGGCACGTGCCGCACCCTGCGACATGCTGACCTGACATCAGTGAGAACACCATGAAACCAGAACTGCTTTCTCCAGCGGGAACGCTGAAGAATATGCGCTACGCCTTCGCCTACGGCGCGGACGCGGTCTATGCCGGCCAGCCCCGCTATAGCCTGCGCGTGCGTAATAACGAATTTACCCACGACAATCTCGCGCGAGGCATTGCCGAAGCGCACGCGCTGGGCAAAAAGTTTTATGTCGTGGTCAATATCGCCCCGCATAACGCCAAGCTGAAAACCTTTATTCGTGACCTGACCCCGGTTATCGAGATGCAGCCGGATGCGCTGATTATGTCCGATCCCGGCCTGATTATGCTGGTGCGCGAAGCGTTTCCGCAGATGCCCATTCATCTCTCCGTGCAGGCCAATGCGGTCAACTGGGCAACGGTTAAATTCTGGCAGCAGATGGGGCTGACGCGCGTGATCCTGTCGCGTGAGCTGTCGCTGGAGGAGATTGCTGAGATCCGTCAGCAGGTGCCGGAGATGGAGATTGAAATCTTTGTGCATGGCGCGCTCTGCATGGCGTACTCAGGCCGCTGCCTGCTGTCGGGCTATATGAACAAGCGCGATCCTAACCAGGGTACCTGCACCAACGCCTGCCGCTGGGAATATAAGGTTGAGGAAGGCCAGCAGGATGAAGCAGGCAATATCGTCGAGGTGCAGCAGGTGACGCCAACGCTGGGATACGGCCAGCCCACCGACAAAGTCTTTCTGCTGGAGGAGAAGATGAAGCCCGGCGAGGTGATGAGCGCCTTTGAGGATGAGCACGGCACCTACATTATGAACTCAAAGGATCTGCGCGCCGTGGCGCACGTAGAGCGGCTGAGCGCCATGGGCGTACATTCGCTGAAAATCGAGGGCCGCACCAAATCTTTTTACTACTGCGCCCGCACCGCGCAGGTCTATCGCCGCGCGATTGATGATGCCGCTGCCGGTAAGCCCTTTGATCCCGAACTGCTGGTCACGCTGGAGGGCCTGGCACATCGCGGCTATACCGAGGGCTTTCTGCGCCGTCACACACACGACAGCTATCAGAACTATGCACAGGGCTATTCGATTTCCGAGCGTCAGCAGTTTGTCGGCGAGTTTACCGGCGAGCGACGCGGTGACTGGGCAGAAGTCGCGGTTAAAAATAAGTTTTTGCCTGGCGACAGCGTAGAAATTATGACGCCTGAAGGGAATATCAACTGCACGCTTGAGGCGATGCAGGATGCGCACGGCGCGGCCATTGAGGTTGCACCGGGTGACGGCCACCGTGTCTGGGTGCCGGTGCCTGCGGATGTTGTCCTGACCTTTGCTCTGCTGCTGCGCAACTTCACCGACGGCAGCACGACGCGCGATCCCCATAGCAAAATTCTCACATCCTGCAAGTAATCGGGGGAAGTTAGAACAGGATCACAGACCGCCGCTGCGTGCTCCTTTATAGTCGCGCCTGCTGCTAACGAGTAAAAATTAATAGCTGTAGTATCAGGAACCACCTCATTCACCCGCCCGGCTCCCCCGTGCGGGTTTTCTTTTTTTGCGCTTTTCTCCCGTGAAATGCCCGCGCTGACTATGCTATAAGCAGAAATCGTCGTAGCTTCTCCAGGAACGGATAATGGAAAAACAACCGCTTACTCTGTTAATTCTTAATGGCAAAGGTGCCGGCAATGAAGATTTACGCGCCGCAATCATGACGCTGCGCGATGAGGGATTGGCTATTGCAGTGCGCGTGACCTGGGAAAAAGGTGACGGTGAACGCTACGTTAATGAGGCGATCGAGCTGGGGGCCGAGACAGTAGTGGCAGGCGGCGGTGATGGCACTATCAACGAAATTGCGACCGCGCTGGCCGCCGTGGCAACAGCGCAGCGGCCGATACTGGGCATTCTTCCCCTTGGCACCGCGAATGATTTCGCCACCAGCGTGGGCATCCCCACCGAGATGGAGCCTGCACTCCGTCTTGCCATTCAGGGCAAGGCGCACATCATCGACCTGGCGCGCGTTAATAAAGATCGCTACTTCATCAATATGGCTACCGGCGGCTTCGGCACGCGCATCACCACGGAAACGCCGGAAAAGCTGAAATCAGCACTGGGCGGGGTCTCCTATTTTATCCACGGCCTGATGCGCATGGATACGCTAAAACCTGACAGCTGCGAAATCACCGGCCCTGATTTTCACTGGCAGGGAGATGCGCTGGCGATTGGCGTGGGCAATGGCCGTCAGGCAGGCGGCGGGCAGCGTCTCTGTCCTGCCGCGTTGATCAACGACGGCCTGCTGGATCTCAGCATTGTCACCGCGCAGGAACTCTTGCCGACGCTGCTGCACTCTTTGACCAGCAACGATGAAAACCCCAATATTGTCACCGCAAAGCTCAAGTCTCTGCACATTGTTTCGCCAAACGAAATGACCTTCAATCTGGATGGTGAGCCGCTTTCAGGCTGCGAGTTTGAGATCGAGGTGATGCCTGACGCGCTGAGCTGTCGACTGCCGCCGCAGTGTGCGTTGTTGGCCTGAGGTAATGCTTCAGGCTGTATGACAGGCGTTTACGCGGGCAAGATGGCCCGCGTTTTAACTTTTATGCAGCCTGTAAAAGCAAATCGGTATTGATTTCCCGCCACAGACCAGGCGCAAAATGCTCTCTGTGATTACCTTCACAACTCTGTCGGCTGAACTTGTATGGTAGTATAAATGCGCGTACTTTTTCAGCATTCACTGCTGATGAAGGGCATAAAAGATGAAAATTGTTAACGCCGAAGTGTTTGTTACCTGCGCAGGCAGAAACTTCGTGACGCTGAAAATCACCACCGATGAAGGGCTTACCGGAGTTGGCGACGCCACGCTTAACGGTCGCGAACTGCCTGTGGCCTCCTACCTAAAAGATCATATCTGCCCGCAGCTGATCGGCCGCGACGCACATCAGATAGAAGATATCTGGCAGTACTTCTACAAAGGCGCGTACTGGCGCCGCGGGCCGGTCACGATGTCGGCAATCTCCGCAGTCGATATGGCGCTTTGGGATATCAAAGGCAAAGCCGCCAGTATGCCGCTCTACCAGCTGCTGGGCGGCGCGTCGCGCACCGGCGTCATGGTTTATTGTCATACCACCGGCCATACCATCGACGAGGTGATAGACGACTACGCGAAGCACAAAGAGATGGGCTTTAAGGCGATCCGCGCCCAGTGCGGCGTGCCGGGCATGAAGACCACTTACGGCATGGCGAAAGGCAAAGGCCTCGCCTATGAGCCGGCAACCAAAGGCAACTGGCCGGAAGAGCAGCTGTGGTCTACCGAAAAATATCTCGACTTTACGCCGAAGCTGTTCGAAGCGATCCGCGACAAGTTTGGCTTCAACGAACATCTGCTGCACGATATGCACCACCGCCTGACGCCGATTGAAGCGGCGCGCTTTGGCAAAAGCGTTGAAGATTACCGCCTGTTCTGGATGGAAGATCCGACGCCTGCGGAAAATCAAGCGTGTTTCCGCCTGATCCGCCAGCATACCGTGACGCCAGTTGCGGTCGGCGAAGTTTTCAACAGCATCTGGGACTGCAAGCAGCTGATTGAAGAGCAGCTAATCGACTATATCCGCACCACCATTACCCACGCGGGTGGCATCACCGGCATGCGTCGCATTGCCGATTTCGCCTCGCTCTATCAGGTCCGCACCGGCTCGCATGGCCCGTCGGATCTCTCACCGGTCTGCATGGCGGCGGCGCTGCACTTTGACCTGTGGGTGCCTAACTTCGGCGTGCAGGAATATATGGGCTTCTCCGAGCAGATGATGGAGCTGTTCGACGCCAGCTGGACGTTCGAAGACGGCTTTATGCACCCGGGCGACAAGCCCGGCCTGGGTATCGAGTTCAACGAGAAGCTGGCGGCGAAATATCCCTATGAGCCCGCCTATCTGCCGGTAGCCCGTCTGGAAGACGGCACGCTGTGGAACTGGTAAGGAGCGCATCATGAAAAGTGTCGTGATTGAACAACCCGGCGAGCTGGTGCTGGCGGAGCGTCCGCTGCCGACGCCCGCAGCGGACGAAGTTCGCGTTAAGGTGAAATACGCCAGCATCTGCGGCTCTGACGTGCATATCTGGCACGGCCATAACCCTTTTGCGAAATATCCGCGCGTCATCGGCCACGAGTTTTTCGGCGTGATTGACGCGGTTGGCGACAATGTCGATGCCAGCCGCATCGGCGAGCGGGTAGCGGTCGATCCCGTGGTGAGCTGCGGTAGCTGTTATCCCTGCTCTGTGGGCCGTCCTAATGTCTGCACCACGCTGAGCGTCATCGGCGTGCACCGCGACGGTGGCTTTAGCGAATTCGCGATTGCGCCGGCCGGTAATGCGTACAGGCTGCCGGCGGCGATCCCGGACAAACTCGCCAGCATGGTAGAGCCTTTCACTATCGCAGCCAATATCACCGCCTTCCTGAAGCCGCAGCCACAGGATGTGGCGCTGATCTATGGCGCCGGACCGATGGGCCTGACGGCAATTCAGGTGCTGAAAGGCGTATTTAAGGTGGCGCAGGTGCTGGTGGTGGATCGTCTGCCGGAACGTCTTGAGCTGGCAAAAGCCAACGGCGCAGATCGGGTATTCAACAACGCCGAGGTGCCGCTGGCAGCTCAGCTGGAAGGCGTGCAGCCGACGCTGATTATCGATGGTGCCTGCCACCCCTCTATTCTGGCAGAAGCGGCGGCGCTCGCCTCGCCCGCCGCCCGTATCGGTCTGCTCGGCTTCTCCGGCGAGCCCTCCAGCATCACCCAGCAAAGCCTGACCAGCAAAGAGCTGTCGCTGTTTACCTCGCGTCTTAACAGCCACCGCTTCCCGCAGGTGATTGAATGGATGGAACAGGGCCTGATCCAGCCGGAAAAACTGGTTACGCACTATTTTTCGCTCGACGAAATCGAACGCGCGATGACGCTGTTCGAAAAAGACCCCCGTACCTGCTGCAAGGTCGTGCTGGCCATGTAGCTGTTGCCCTACCCTCACCGGGGATTCAACCGGCAGCGCGCTGCCGGTGTTATATCACTATAAAAAAGCGTTGGAGCCACTATGTTTAAAAATCTGCGCTGGACAATCGTACTGCTGCTGTTTCTTGTTTACATGATCAATTACCTCGATCGTGTTGCCCTCTCTCTGACCTTACCGCTGGTAGAAAAAGATCTGGCGATCAATGCCGAACAGTTCGGCATGATCTTCGGCAGTTTCTTCTTCGGCTATGCCCTGTTCAACTTTGTTGGCGGCATCGCCACTGACCGCTTCGGCCCCAAAATCGTCCTCGGCATCGCGGTCGGCATGTGGTCGCTGTTCTGCGGCATGACCGCGCTGGCGACAGGCTTCTGGTCGATGCTGATCCTGCGCGTGCTGTTCGGCATGGCGGAAGGCCCTATTTGCGCCTCGGCCAACAAAGCGATTAACGGCTGGTTTCCGAAAAAACAGGCGGCGACCGCAATGGGCCTGCTGAGCGCCGGCTCGCCGCTGGGCGGCGCGATCGCCGGGCCCATTATCGGCTATCTCGCGCTCGCTTTCGGCTGGCGGCCGGCCTTCGTCATCATCTGCCTGATCGGTCTGGTATGGATGGCTATCTGGCTGTTTGTGTCAGCAGACAGCCCGGCGAAGAGCCGGCTCGTTTCCGCCGAGGAGCGCGCGCTGGTCGACCAACTGAAAGCTGAGCAGCCGGGCGAAGAGGCGGATCTGGCGCAGGCGTCGCACGGATTTGGCTACTATCTGCGTCAGCCGGTTATCCTGGTCACCGCTTTCGCCTTCTTCTGCTACAACTATATTCTGTTCTTCTTTCTGAGCTGGTTCCCTGCCTATCTGGTGCAGGCGCACGGCCTGGATATTAAATCAATGTCGATCACCACCATGATCCCGTGGATTGTCGGCTTCGTCGGTCTCGCGCTCGGCGGCTGGATCTCAGACAAGATTTTCAATATTACCGGCAGGTTACTGCTCTCCCGTAAAATTGTGCTGGTGGTCTCACTGTTCGCCGCCGCCGTTTGTGTGGCGCTGGCGGGTACGGTAAAAGAGGTCAACTCTGCGGTAATGATGATGTCGATCTCTATCTTCTTCCTCTACATCACCGGCGCCATCTACTGGGCGATTATTCAGGACGTGGTGCACAAGAGCCGCGTCGGCAGCATCAGCGGCTTTATCCATCTGGTGGGCAGCCTGTCGGGCATTATCGGTCCGATCGTCACCGGCTTTATCGTGCAGCATACCGGCAAGTTTGACAGCGCCTTTGTGCTGGCAGGCGGTGTCGCTGCCGTCGGCGCCTTCCTGGTGCTGTTCGTTATCCGCAGCCCGAAAGCGAGCAATAAGCCGATTTCGGCGTAAGCAGCAGGTTTCACATGACTGAATCACGGGGCGCAGGACGCCCCGTTTGCCATAAGGACGAACTATGTTAGAGATTGATCGCCTTCCCGCCGACGTGCAGCGCCCGCGCTACGATCGCAGCAAACTGAAAACCCGCATGGTGCATATCGGCTTTGGCGCTTTTCATCGCGCGCACCAGGCGCTATGCAGCGACAAGCTGGCGGAACAGGGCAGCGACTGGGGCTACTGTGAAGTTAACCTCAACAGCGGCGAGCTGATCCAGGCGCTGCGCCAGCAGGATCACCTCTATAGCCTGACGGAAATGGCCGACGATTCGCTCAACACGCGGATTATCGGCGTGATTACTTCGGCGCTGCATGGCAAAAGCGACGGCATTGAGGCAGTGATTGCCGCGATGAGCCAGCCGGACGTGGCAATTATCTCGATGACCGTTACCGAGAAAGGCTACTGCCATCATCCCGCCAGCGGCGATCTCAACCCGGACCATCCCGATATTGTGCATGACCTGGCCCATCCCAGTGCGCCGCACTCGCTGCCGGGCCTGATTCTGGCCGCTATCCGCCGCCGCCGCGACGCAGGCCTGCCGCCCTTCAGCGTGATGTCCTGCGACAATATGCCGGAAAACGGCCACGTCACGCGCAACGTGATCGTGCAGCTGGCGCAGCGGCAGGATAGCGCGCTGGCGGACTATATCCAGCAGCATGTCACCTTCCCCTCGACCATGGTCGATCGCATTGTTCCGGCCATGACCGACAGCGCGTTTGCGCAGCTTGCCGAGCGTCTCGGCAGCCGCGATCCGGTGGCGGTGGAAGCGGAACCGTTTTTTCAGTGGGTCATCGAGGATAACTTCGTCAGCGGCCGGCCCGCCTGGGAGCAGGCAGGCGCAGAGCTGGTTAAGGACGTGCTGCCGTTTGAGGAAATGAAGCTGCGTATGCTTAACGGCAGCCACTCGTTTCTGGCTTATCTCGGCTTCCTCTCCGGCTATGAACACATCAGCGACTGCATGGCGGACGCGAACCTGCGCACTGCCGCACGCAGGCTGATGCTGGAGCAACAGGCGCCGACGCTGCGCACCCAGGGTGTGGATCTCACCGCCTACGCCGACTCGCTGATCGCGCGGTATGAAAACCGCGCCATCAGGCATCGTACTTATCAGATAGCGACCGACGGCACGCAGAAGCTGCCGCAGCGCCTGCTCGATAGCGTGCGCTGGCACCTGCGCAACGGCAGCAACTGCGACCTGCTGCTGCTGGGTGTGGCGGGCTGGATGCGCTACGTCGGCGGCGTGGACGAGCAAGGCGCGCCGATCGCGATCCGCGATCCGCTGAAAGCGGAACTGGCGGAACGCGTGGCTACCAGCGACGAAGGCGAAGCGCGCGTGAAGGCGCTGCTGGGCATGAAAGCGGTATTTGGCGAGGATCTGGCGCAGAATGCCGAGGTAGTCGCAACGCTGACGCGCTTCTGGCTGCAGCTGCGCGAGCATGGCGCGCGCGCCACGGTGGCGCAGGTGGTGGGGTCGCCGTAATTGATCAGTATCAAAAGCGCTGGCGCAGTCGCAGCGCGCTGATTAGACTGACACTTTCCCAACGGGCTGGCTGCTGCCAGCCGTGATACGGATATGCCGCATGTCAATCGCCTATACCATCACCACCAGCGAACCGGTTAACCAGCAGATCTATCGTTATCTGCGTAAGGATATCGTGACCTGCGTCATTCAGCCGGGTTCGCTGCTGTCAGAAAAAGAAGTGTCAGCCCGGTTCAATGTGTCGCGTCAGCCGGTGCGCGAAGCCTTTATCAAGCTGGCGGAAGCGGGTCTGGTGCAGGTATTGCCGCAGCGCGGCACCTTCGTGCGTAAAATCTCCGCACGCCGCGTCGCGGACGGCCGATTTATTCGCGAAGCTGTAGAGGTATCAGTGGTAAGGCGCGCGGCGCTGGAGATTGAAGCCAACGCGCTGATGGCGCTCGACCATAATCTGCAGCTGCAAAAACTGGCCGCCGACCGCCACGACAGTCAGGCATTCCTCAGCCTTGACGATGAGTTTCATCGGCTGATTGCCGAGAGCATCAACTGCGCGCTGGCGTGGGAGACGGTAGAGAATATTAAAGCGGCGATGGATCGCGTACGTTTCCTGACGCTGAGCGAAGTCTCTCCGCCAGAAAGCCTGATTGAGCAGCATGAGGAGATCCTGTCAGCGCTGAAGGCCCATGACGCCGACGCAGCCGAAGCCGCGATGCGTCGCCATTTACAGGAGATGATTTTCTCGATTACGCCGATTGCCGAGCGCAACAGCGAATGGTTTGAATCACCGTAGACCGTTGTCAGTCATAAAAGGCCAGCCATCTGCTGGCCTTTTGCGTTCTGTTCTGTCGCCTGTGGATGAGCGCGCGATAAAACGGCCGGGGCGGGATCGGCTCGTCCTCTCGCATACTGAAGCGACTCTGGCCTACCACCAGCGATGAAAATGGTGCACCGGCCCGATCCCCCTGCCCACCTCCAGCGTATCAGCCTGAACCAGCGCCTGCTGTAGCCAGCCTTTCGCCTCGCGCAGGGTCTCCGCCCAGTCTGCACAGCGGGGACGCAGCGCCGCCAGTGCCGCAGAGAGTGAGCAGCCGGTGCCGTGCGTGTGTCGCGTATTCACACGCGGCGCGCTAAAACGCTCGGCACCGCTGCGCGTGATCAGCCAGTCGGGGCTTTCGCGGTCGCTCAGATGGCCACCTTTCATCAGCACCGCCTGACAGCCAAGCGTCAGCAGCGCTTCCCCCTGCTTCAGCATGACCTCTTCATTATGCGCAGGTGCGCACTCAAGCAGCGCCGCCGCTTCCGGCAGATTCGGCGTGATCAGCGAGACCTGCGGCAGCAGCAGCTCGCGCACGCTGGCGATGGCGTCGGGCGACAGCAGCGCATCGCCACTTTTGGCCACCATCACCGTGTCCAGCACCACAAAAGGAATGGCTGCCTGTTTCAGCCTGTGCGCCACAAGCTGCACAATTGCCGTTTCAGCGAGCATACCGATTTTCGCCGTATCGATGCGCACATCGCTTAACACTGAATTGAGCTGAGCATCAACGAACGCCGGCTCAATGCGATAGACCGACTGTACGCCGCAGGTGTTCTGCGCCACCAGCGCGGTAATGACGCTGGTGCCGTAGGCTGCCAGGGCTGAAAAGGCTTTGAGATCGGCCTGGATCCCTGCACCGCCGCTGGGATCGGTACCGGCGATGGTTAAGGCGTTGATACGTTTCATGCGCGCGCCTCCTGTGCCTGCTGCCACAGGGCATCGATAAACAGCGTGGCAAAGGTGCCCGGCGCGTCAGTCTGCGCAGCAGCCCGCTCGCCCGCGCGCGCCATCACGCGACAGGCGCTGGCAACGTTGCTCAGCCGGTCGCCTGGCAGGCTGCAAAACGCGGCCACTACGGCGGAGAGTGCGCAGCCGGTGCCCACCACATGCGTCATCAGCGCGCTGCCGCCCTGCACGCTGAGCGTCTGATGGCCGTCAGTGACGTAATCGACCTCACCGCTGATCGCGACCAGCGTCTGGTGTCGCAGCGCCAGCTCGCGTGCCGCCTCAAGCGCTGCCTCCGACGGATGCTGTGTATCCACGCCGCGTCCGCCTGCGCCCTGCCGCGCCAGCGCGAGAATTTCAGAGGCATTGCCGCGCACGGCGGCAGGCTGTTGCGCCAGCAACCGGTGGCAGAAATCGGTGCGCAACGTCAGGGCGCCGGCCGCAACAGGATCGAGCACCCAGGGTGTCTGAGCGGCGTGCGCCGCCCTTACGGCGGCGAGCATGGCCTCACAACGATCGCGGGTCAGCGTGCCTACGTTGATCAGTAAGGCATCGGCAAGGGTGGCAAACTGGGCCGCTTCTTCATTATCGACCACCATCGCGGGCGAGGCGTGAAGCGCCAGTAAAACGTTGGCGGTAACGTTTTGCACCACCTCATTGGTCATGCAGTGGACAAGCGGCGGCTGATGCACAAAACGGCTAAGAACGGGCGCGAAAGCGGCGTCGGAAAAGGGTTGAGGCGTGTGAATCATCATAACTCCCAACCGGCGAACAAGAAGGCGAATGCGGTCAGGCATCTGACTTCCCTACGCTGGCATTATCCAGATCAGGTAATACGGGTATTTCTCAGCCTTCACAAAGAAGGGCACCCCGAGTCGTGTAGATTACATTTCTTTATTAATTAGTGAGTTATGTAAGCTTACCTGTTTGTATAAGGTTGTTTTTACGAATCTCACTATTGAGCATTGTACCCCAGCCTGTACCCCATTTTGTACCCCACAGGAAAACAAAATGCTTGTTTATTCTTTACCCATGTAAAACGGTTATAGGTAGAATCTATGGACAGAATTAATCATTTTTATCGCCAAATGAAGTTTTGAATCATGTTTAGAAAAATAAAGTAGATGCCCTACTTTATTCATTACTTACCGCTATGTAATTACCTCCAACAGAAATAATCTGTAGAGACAGTAATTAACTGTTATTTTCTCATGAAAAAAGGCTTTTTTGTGACCAATACTAAAATCTGAAAATAAAATCTTATACACATAGGTATTAAAATGAAAGTAAAAGATAATTTAGGAAATGAAATATTATCTAATCTAAAAAGACTGGAAGAATATTATGAAGAAGCCCTGTATTTCAACAATTCCCCACCAGATATGCGTATTGTTGCAACAAAAGGGCTGCAACAATATCTTAGCAAAAGAAAAAAATTATGGAGAATAATAGCTGAAGAAAAGGGAAATACGCACAAACAGAAAGACGCTAAATAAATTAGTCCGTAAAAAAAGAATTACATCAGAAATATCACTGACTTTTGATCAAAATGAAAACAGGATATGTAGCGATATAACCTCAGCACGAATATGTGACATATTAAAAGTGCGATTACCAAAAGAATACATAGAGAAGCTAAGAAATAATAAAATTACGAAATGCAAAACTGGCATGCAAAATTAAAATTTAAGCATTTACACAGCCCCCAGTTAAACAACTACCCCCCTAGAAAAAGCCGATTCACTCGCATGAATCGGCCTTTCTAAATTTATCAACAGGGAGCGCATACAAATGATTAATCCTACATCTATTTACACCAATTTTAAGTATGTATCTGCTGAGTGTGGTTCAGGGAAAACTACTTCATTATGTAATATGATCAATCGGGCACTTAACATAAAAGGTAGTGCTGAAAATTTTATTATCGTACAAAATACACATAAACTCGCTACAGATACAGCTAATAATTTTAATAACTGCAAATTACTGATTAGCGATTTAGTGCCCAGAAATAAAAGACTCATAAATGAAGATCTTGATTCTGGGGAGTCTTTCTTTGTCTGGCGGCACTGGAAAAGCTTGGTGATTTCTTCGCCACTGGTACTGGCTTCTGGTCGGCCGTAATGCTTTCCGTCGCTGGATTGTGCCAGCTACTGGCAAGTACTGCCGCGATAGGCTGGGCTGTTTTGGGTTACGGTACTCTCCGGGCAAAGTACTTACCCTATAAACTCGTTAATAATTATACGGTTCCTGTACTGATCATTGTACTTGCTTTGTGGCAAGTGCCGCCCGCTCCTCAAGCGATGAGGCCAGAGCACAAAAACCTGGTTTCAAGGACGGTAAAGAGTTTCCTGTCGCCCGTGAAAATAATATTTCGAAAGTTGCTGATTACGCCAAATTCGTCGAAGAACAACGAATCAAAGCAGCAGAAAAGGCCGCACAGGATGCCGCTCTTGCCGCCGAAAAAGAACGACAGGCAAAAGAGGAAGATGCTAAGTGTCTCGATGATG
Source organism: Pantoea sp. KPR_PJ (assembly GCF_041386365.1). NCBI lineage: Bacteria > Pseudomonadati > Pseudomonadota > Gammaproteobacteria > Enterobacterales > Erwiniaceae > Pantoea > Pantoea sp. KPR_PJ. The sequence goes on from NZ_JABMIK010000002.1 coordinate 373,957, forward strand.
CTCATTGCTACGCGTTAAAACATAAAGCAGAAGATTATATTTGTAGGGTAGCTGTAGAAAACTTTGCTCAGCACCAGTTTACATGGACTGACGGAATTACTGAACCCAAATAATCTTCATATAACGGGTATGACAAAGACAAAAAAGTAGTCACTCTTTACAGGCACAGAGCACAAGCTCAAAACGGTTTCGGTGCGTTTAAAAACATAGAGTCTCCTGTACGTTCTATGTTGACACTGGCGAAGTATTAAGTACTAATCTTCAATAGAGAATATTAAAATGAAAAAGGCTTCTATCGTAGTAATATTATTTTATTGTTCTGTTTCGTCAATAGCGTCAGTACCTGACGGCAAAATCGAAAAAACCTTTATTGCTGGCAATGAAGTTATTTGTTTGAAAGAAATTCAGAAGCAGATCCCCCCTTATCTCAGGTCATTTGAAGAAGAAAGCGGGGTTAAGTACAAATACGTTGTTAAATCAGGTCTGTCATACAAAGATACTGTAGGGCTACGGTTACAGATCAACCGTGTGGATTCGGGGCTGAATGTGCGTGTAGCCGATCTTGATTACTACTGTCTACAGGAACGCGGCAGCATGTGCCAGCCAGCGTACATGGTACTTGATCGTTCTCAATGAACAAGGTGTTCAACAAGGTCGCGAAAGTGGCCTTATTTAATGATAGTACTGTACTTTTTTAATTTTTTGAATTTTCTGTAGCACTTCTTACACTGTACAAATAGCGTACATAACCTTACCATTCATGTGACAATAGCCGCTAAAAAAAATAGTTTAAGTACAGGATGTTATGGAACAGGGACTCTATTTTTGCTCCCCCAGTGAAAACCAGTACTACTCAACGCTCCCCTTATGGGGGGTTGCTCGCATTTCTGAAATGGCTAACGGTACGCCGTGGCTCGAACCGCAATGGGTCGGAGGGCATGGTGACGTGCCGGAGGCCTCGCCCTCTACACATCCAGACTTGATGCGACTATCAATAACCTGGTCATGAATCAACGGGATGGTAACGTATGGGCTGTCTAACCATTTACCGATTTCAATGTCACTCAGATGATGCTTGAAAGAAAGGTCAAACAATCAAATTACTGAGTCATGATGATTTTTGGTTTTACAGGTGATGATTTCAGACGTTTGATCAAAATCACCAGGATATACCGTACTGTATACTTCCCTGTTGGATTCCCTGTTAGTGACAATATCGATCAAAACATCAATCCCGCGATTTTAAGTTTTTCAGAAGATTTCTTTGAATCGATAGACGAATACTGGAAAGTACATTTTAACGATTACTGTCAGGACATTCAGCACCTCAATGACATGTCGAAAAATGTTATTGAAACAAGGGCAAGAAAAGCAATATCACAGACCAGTGGCACCGATAAACCGTTACTGACTGCCAGTACTTACGTAAGTGTTATGACTTATTCGGGTAGTGAATGGATTGTTTCGTCGCCTGATGGCGTTGCGTCCTCAAAAGTACATTGAAAAGGGATTTTGTTATGGGAAGGCAAAAGCAACTTGCTAAATTAGGCGATAAAACATCCTTTGGTCAAATCGTCAGTGCTTCGGCAAATATATCTGATGAAGGGGTGAAACTTGCTGTCGATGGCGATATGGCATACTGCAATAACTGCAAGGATTCTTTCCCCATTGTTGCAACATATAAGGGGTGGATTGGTGACGGCAAACTGATTGTCGGAGACGGTGATACCGTACTTTGCAAATGTAAAAATAATGTTGTATTTGCGACCTCTCATTACTCGGGGTGTTCATCACGAGAAAGCAGGACAGCCGCTGTACCATCCAATGTAATCCCTCTTTCAGCCAGTCAGGGGACTCAAGAAGCGATAACAGTCATTCCGGTATTCGCTAAATCAGTACTTCGCGGTACTGGCAATACTGATGCGGGAACAGCAGAGGAGCCACAAACCAGCATTGGCGAAATGAGTTTCTATCAGTCCAGGCCATCACAGCCAGCCCCTGAGCCAGAACAGCACGCACAGGCCGCAAAGAAGAAGAAAACCTCACCGCCGCCGCCAGAACCGCCGAAGAAAAAATCACTGTTTGATAAAGTGACAGGTTTCATCTTTGGTGAAGCTGAAGCAATGCCACTTCCCTCGCCTCCGGTTGTCATGGGGGGTTCAGCAGAAGCAGGAATGGCAGCAGCGGGAGGGGCTACAGTAAAAGCGAATCAGCACGCAGCCAAAGCCCTTACGCATACCATGAAGCACCTTTCAGGCCCGGAAGTCTGGAGCGGCTCGCTTGCGATGAATTTACCATTTGTTGTTATGGGGGCGATTGTTCAGTCAAAACTCAAGGGTGACAAGAGCGATCTGCTAACGCCTGAAAAGTTACTGGAAGTCGCTTACAGCAAGGGAACCGTACCAACCCGAGTACGCTATAACTGGATAACTGACGATAAAACGGGACGATTAAAAGCCGTTGGCTATCATACCAGTACTGAAAGCGGGCGTGATCAGGTACGTGTCCGTATGCTGGAAAAGCAAATAGATGGTAGCTATGAATTTTGGGGCGACGAGCGAAGCGATAAACCGCTGATTACATGGACACCAGCCAGTACGCCGGGATCGCAAAGTAGCTGGAATACAGGCAATAACAGCCCACAAGCGGCTACTGTAACGATTCCAGGGCTTGAAAAGCCTGATATTCAGGGCGTGACTATTACCACAACACGAGTACCGGAAGAGAAGGATTTTCGGGATTATATTTTGGTGTTTCCGGGGAACATACACCTGCCGATCTACATCTACCTCAGTAAACCCCCGGTAGAACTGCTGGAAGTTGAGCTTTATAGTGATTTTAGAGGGCGTTCACGGCAGGGCAAGTATGAGGCTGATCACATGCCTTCCGCCGCTGCGGTAATTGCTCATTACAAACGTCTTTACCCTGATGCAAAAGATACAGAACTGGAAATAATGGCTAAGGACGTTGCTGCAATTGTTGTACCACAGGAAGTACATAGACAGATAAGTGAAACCTTTGGTGGACGCAATAAACCAGAACAGATCTCTCGGGACTCACGTGATTTGAAATCAGCAGTGGAAAGCAATTTTAGTGCCATTGAATCAGCATTGAAAGAGCATGGAGCTACAGAGAAACAGCTGAATGAAGCAAAGGCAAAAATGCATGAATTAAATGAAAGCGTGGGGTTATACGACAAATGACAATAAATGTAGAAGCACTAATCCGTAACTTAGGCAAGACTTATCAGGAGATATTTGATAAGGAATTAATACCATATAAAACTAAGCCCTCGGGTTTTTCTGGTACTGAATTTGTTACATTGAATATGGTTAAAGAAGGTGTGTTGCTTTCGTTTAGACGTGAAGATAAATCCCTCAAAGAGATAACATTAGTTTTGATTGATAGTGAAAAGAAAGATTGGGTATTCCCCAATCGATTACCAACCCCCTTACAACCTCTCATGACCCGCTCATGGGTTCACGATAAGTTAGGTGAGCCTGATAAAGCATTGCCGCCAAGAAAAAGACTACGCAGGGACATTGGTTGGACTGAGCGATATGCATTAGTTGACTTTCATATACCTGTTACATTACAAATTGACTATGAACTCAATGACTATGTCCGCGAATTAGGTTTTATGCCAACCTCAGAAGTTCGTTGGTGATTTACTGTATGCGGCCTCATGTAGGCCGCTTTTTCGTCCTTGGTAAAAATACTGCCCTTAAGATCGCAAAATAATCAAATCCCAGGCATCCCGATTCTTGACAAAAAACCTTAAGTAATTTTTTACTCAGGAAAAAGTAAAGCCAGTATTTTTCTGCACGATTTAAAATACCGTTCGCCTGATCAGGTTTAACCCCGCCGACCAAATGCCGTGTACGCAGATCTCAGTATCGACATTTTAACTAATCCAGTAACGACTAAAAAATGCACGATCAAAAATCTCTTTTTGGTACGCTCTTTTTGTACCTCAGGTGCATTACACACGGACAAAAGAAATGTAACCACATGAATAACGATAAGAATCCTGGCAACCTACGCTGGCATTATCCAGATCAGGTAATACGGGTATTTCTCAGCCTTCACAAAGAAGGGCACCCCGAGTCGAATGTTACGTCAGCAGCACAGGAGAGCCTGCTGGTGAAAGCAATATGCCTACCCATAAAGAGGTAGTACCAGTTAGTGTCCATCAGTATGATCCCGATCAACCGGTAATGGTCAAAAAACGAGCCTAATGCTTCAGTCCCGCACACCGTACGGCGTAATCCTGGCTATCCGCTCAGAGGACCCTGATGAAACTGCTCTCGCTTATCCCACACTGGCATCGCTGGCAGGATGTTGTAATTACTCGCGCCAATGCCGTTGCCCCGAACGGCAGAAGCTATTTCTCCACCCACATTTCTGCTCGCTGCCGAACCTGTGACCAGACGCTTTATCGCGTCTACTACCGCGATATCAGCGATGCGCAGGCACGTCGCTGGCTGGGTTAAACCCTGGCTGAAAGGTTACACTACTGACAACAACATGTTAGGCTGATGTTACCTGATTCAGATAACAGACGTGCCATGCCCAGCTTGCTTGATACGCTTACGCATCAGATTTACCTTTCCGCCCCGCTGTTTATCTTAATTTTTCTTGGCTATGGCCTGACGCGTTTCGGCAAATGGCCCGCCTCCGTCAGCGAAGGCCTGAACCGCTTTGTGTTTAATGTCGCCCTGCCCTGCATGCTGTTTCGTGTGATGAGCGACTTTTACAAGAGCCCACCGGTGGATATCCGACTGCTGCTGGCATTTTTTGGCAGCTGTCTGCTGATTTTTATTCTCGGACGCCTTGTGGCCGCGCGCCTGTTTAAGCTCGACGGCGTGGCGGGAACGGTGTTTGCGCTGGGCGGGATCTTTTCCAATAACGTCATGCTGGGCATTCCGGTCGCCACGGTGCTACTTGGCCCGGAGGCGCTGCCTTCAGTTGCGCTGGTGCTGGTGTTTAACAGTCTTATCCTGTGGACATTGCTGACGCTGTCAGTGGAATGGGCAAAACAGGGCAGCTTTTCACTACATGGCATCGGCCGCACGCTGCTCAGCGTGCTGAAAAATCCGCTGATTGTGGGCATCCTTAGCGGCACCGCCTGGAGTTTTTTAAAGCAGCCTCTGCCGACGATCGCCGCCGAACCGCTGCGTATGCTTGCCGCTATCGCCGCGCCGCTGTCACTGGTGACGCTTGGCATGAGTCTGGCGCACTACCGCGTGCGTGACGGACTGCGCGAAAGCTATACCATCTGTCTGCTGAAGCTGATTTTCCAGCCGATGACCGTCTGGGCAATCGCCTGGCTGGTGGGTTTACCCCCGCTGGAGAGCCGGGTTGTGGTGCTACTGGGATCGATGGCGGTAGGCGTTAATGTCTATCTGATGTCACAGAAATTCAACGTTCTGACCGGTCCGGCAGCGGCCAGTATGCTTTTCTCTACGCTGTTTGCAGCGGTGACAACGCCGGTGTGGATGATGCTGATGTCGCTGGCTGGCTATTAAAAAAAAGCCCCGGAACAGGCGTTCCAGGGCAGTTGCGTGGCTATCGCAAAACTTATTCAGCCGGTTTGGTGCGGATCAGATAGTCAAACGCACTCAGTGAGGCTTTTGCACCCTCACCACTGGCGATGATGATCTGCTTGTAGGGCACCGTGGTGCAGTCACCCGCCGCGAATACCCCTTTCAGGCTGGTTTCGCATTTTGCGTCGATCAGGATCTCGCCCATTTTATTGCGCTCTACCGCGCCTTCCAGCCAGGTGGTGTTAGGCAGCAGGCCGATCTGTACGAAGATACCGCTCAGCGCGATATCGTGCGCCGTCTGGCTGGTACGATCGATATAGGCAAGACCGGTAACTTTGCTGCCGTCGCCTTTTACTTCTGTGGTCTGCGCATTAAGGATCACGTCAACGTTTTTCAGGCTGCGCAGCTTATTCTGCAACACCTGATCGGCGCGCATTTCTCCGGCGAATTCCAGCAGCGTAACGTGTTCAACAATACCCGCCAGATCGATAGCCGCTTCTACGCCGGAGTTACCGCCACCGATGACCGCAACGCGCTTGCCTTTGAACAGCGGACCGTCACAGTGCGGGCAGTAGGTTACCCCTTTGGTGCGATACTGCTCTTCGCCCGGTACGCCCATGTTGCGCCAGCGCGCACCGGTAGCGATGATAATGCTGCGTGATTTCAGCACCGCGCCAGAGGCGGTTTCCACCGCATGCAGACCGCCTTCTTTAGCGGCAGGGATCAGTTTGATGGCGCTCTGGGTATCGATTACGTCCACATCGTAGTCATCAACGTGAGCACGCAGTGAGCCCGCCAGCTTCGCCCCCTCCGTTTTCTGCACGGAGATGTAGTTCTCGATATCGACGGTGTCGAGCACCTGACCACCAAAACGTTCGCCCATCAGACCGGTACGAATGCCTTTACGCGCTGAATAGATAGCTGCGGCAGCACCCGCCGGGCCGCTGCCGACAATCAGTACTTCATAAGCGTCGCGCTTATTCAGCTCTTCCGCCGCGCGTTTCTCTGCGTTGGTGTCGACCTTGCCGACAATCTCCGCCAGGCTCATACGCCCCTGGCCAAACTCTTTACCGTTCAGATAGACCGCCGGCACGCCCATGACGTTGCGCTCGGTGATCTCATTCTGGAACATGCCGCCGTCAATTGCCGTGTGTGAGACGCGCGGGTTGATAATCGCCATCAGGTTCAGCGCCTGAACCACGTCAGGACAGTTGTGGCATGACAGCGAATAATAGGTTTCGAAATGCAGATCGCTGTCCAGCGACGCCACCTGATCCAGCAGGCTCTGCGCCTCTTTGGACGGATGGCCACCGGTTTGCAGCAGCGCCAGCACCAGTGACGTAAATTCATGACCCATCGGCGAGCCAGCAAAGCGCGGGCCGCTGTGCGAGCCAGGGTTAGTAATCAGAAAAGAGGGTTTGCGCACCGGACGATCGTTCTCTTCGCGGAAGCTGACTTTTTCAGACAGGCTGGCGATATCCGTCAGCAAATCACGAATTTCCGCTGATTTGGCCCCCTCGTCCAGGGTAGCGATCAACTCAACAGGCCGGGTTAATTTCTCAAGGTAGGCCTTGAGCTGGGTTTTTAAGTTGGTGTCGAGCATAGTGAGTTCCTGTCAGAAGAAATCGGGTGCCGCAGCACCCGATAGAGAAAGATCGAAAAACCGGTAGGAAAGTTAGATTTTGCCAACCAGGTCCAGAGACGGAGCCAGGGTAGCGTCGCCTTCTTTCCATTTAGCCGGGCACACTTCGCCTGGGTGAGAAGCAACGTACTGTGCTGCTTTCACTTTACGCAGCAGGTCAGACGCGTCACGACCGATGCCTTCAGCAGTGATTTCGATTGCCTGGATGATGCCTTCCGGGTCAACGATGAACGTACCGCGATCGGCCAGGCCCTCTGCTTCACGCATGATTTCGAAGTTGCGGGTCAGCGCGCCAGTCGGGTCACCGATCATCGCGTACTGGATTTTTGCGATGGTTTCAGAAGAACCGTGCCAGGCTTTGTGGGTAAAGTGGGTATCGGTAGAAACGGAGTAGATGTCTACGCCCAGTTTCTGGAATTCTTCGTAGTGGTCAGCCACGTCGCCCAGTTCGGTCGGGCAAACGAAGGTGAAGTCAGCTGGATAAAAGAAGAATACACTCCATTTACCTTCAACGTCTTTCTCGGTTACGTCGATAAATTCGCCGTTTTTGAATGCAGCGTTTTTGAACGGTTTAATCTTGGTATTAATGATAGACATCTGAAGTCCTCCGCTAAAAGATGTGATGCAAGTTACATAATTTTCGGGCCAACTTCTAATATGCAGTCGTTATCAATCAGATAAACGAAAGCTATCAAACGCGACAGGCCGCACCGCTATTGACACCGCACACGCATTCTACACACAAAGCACATTGATTTAACGCGGTTTATCTTTTCTCGCCAGAGCTGCTAATTTTGAAGAAAAGAGGATGCGGGAGAGCAGGCGTGTTAATTCGATCGTTTACCGAGGCCGATCGGCCGTTTCTGAGAACGCTGTTTCTGGCGGTGCGTCGTCATAACTGGCGCTGGCTCGACGACAGCCACTGGCAGCTGGAAGATTTTGACAGCGTTATTCTGGGCGAAACCGTGTGGGTCGCGGAGCTTGACGGGCATCGCGTCGGCTTTGCAGGCGTGCTGGAGAATGACAATTTTTTGCACAGCCTCTATGTCGATCCCGCTTATCAGGGACGCGGTGTCGGCGGCGCGCTGCTGGAAAAGGTGCAGGGACGGTTTAGCAGTACCGGCGCCTTAAAATGTCTGCTGATGAATAAGGCCGCGCAGGCGTTCTATCTCAGGCATGGCTGGAAGATCATTGCGCAGGGTGAAAGCGAGCAGGGAAAATATGTGCTGATGCACTTTCCGCTGGCGCCCTGATGCGACGCCAGCGGACGGCGGTTCTACAGCGCGCGGAAGGCGATGTCGCCCGGGATGACCTCGCCCTGCCAGTAGAGTCGTGCCGCCACGCGGCCTGCCAGCTGGCGATAGAGCGCGGTAAACTCGCTCTCCGGACGACGGATCACCGTTGGCTCGCCATCGTCTAAATCTTCACGCAGGTTAATATGCAGCGGCAGCTGCGCCAGCAGCACTGTCTGATAATCCGCCACCAGCTTCTCAGCGCCGCCGGTGCCAAAGATTGGCTCGTGGAAGCCGCAGTGGCTGCAAATATGCAAACTCATGTTTTCTACGACGCCAAGCACCGGCACGTTCACTTTTTCAAACATCACCATGCCTTTGCGCGCGTCAATTAGCGCAATGTCCTGTGGCGTGGTCACGACGATGGCACCGGTAACCGGCACGCTTTGCGCCAGCGTCAGCTGAATATCGCCCGTGCCCGGCGGCATATCAAGCACCAGATAATCGAGATCGGGCCACAGCGTCTCGCTAAGCAGCTGCATCAGCGCTTTGCTCGCCATCGGCCCACGCCACACCATGGCGTTGTCATCCGTCACCAGATAGCCAATGGAGTTAGTGGCCAGGCCATGAGCCATGATCGGTGCCATATGAGTCCCGTCCGGCGACGTCGGCCGCTCGTGCTCGGTCCCCAGCATGTTGGGCACCGACGGGCCGTAGATATCGGCATCGAGGATGCCGACGCGCGCGCCTTCCGCCGCCAGCGCCAGCGCCATATTGACGGCGGTGCTTGATTTGCCTACGCCGCCTTTGCCTGAGCTGACGGCAATAATATTTTTCACGCCATTGATGCCGGGATGGCCTTTTACGCGCTTCAGCGTGGCGATGTCGTAATGCAGCCGCCAGTCAATCGCACTGGCACCGGTCAGGCGCAGCAGTTCAGCACTGGTTTCAGCTTTTAGCTCTTCAAAGACGCTCGCCCAGGCGAACGGCATGCAAAGTTCGATATGCAGCTTACCATCCAGCTGTGCAACATGATGCAGCGCCTTTAACGTGATGAGATTGTGGTCCAGGGTCGAGTGCTGGAAGCGGCTGAGCACACCGCTGACCACGGCGCGCAGGCCTTCCGGTGAATGTGATGTCCGGGATTGTACTGTCATCCCCCACTCCTTTTTATTTTTTCTGTCGCTGGCTTCAGCGGTAACACAACAATCATATCAGATGTCAGCGTTGACGACGCGACGCCGCCCTTGTGTTTACGCCCGCCAGGGCATGAGTTACCATCTAAGCCCGTTTTTTCAATCAACAGAAAGCTACGCAAACTATGACTCAAGTCGCTAAAAAAATAATGGTAACGTGCGCCCTGCCGTACGCGAACGGATCAATCCATCTCGGCCACATGCTCGAGCATATCCAGGCAGACATTTGGGTGCGTTACCAGCGAATGCGTGGCAATCAGGTTTTCTTTATCTGCGCCGACGACGCGCACGGTACGCCGATTATGCTGAAAGCGCAGCAGTTAGGCATGTCGCCGGAGCAGATGATTGCTGATATGAGTCAGGAACATCAGGTTGATTTCGCCGGCTTCAACATCAGCTATGACAACTATCACTCGACGCACAGCGATGAGAACCGCGTGCTGTCTGAGCTGATTTACACGCGCCTGAAAGAGAACGGTTTCATTAAAAACCGCACCATTTCTCAACTCTACGATCCGGAAAAAGGGATGTTCCTGCCGGATCGTTTTGTGAAAGGCACCTGTCCGAAATGTAAGTCACCGGACCAGTATGGCGACAACTGCGAAGTGTGCGGTGCCACCTACAGTCCGACCGAACTGATTGAGCCGAAATCGGTAGTCTCTGGCGCGACGCCGGAAATGCGCGACTCTGAGCACTTCTTCTTCGATCTGCCCTCATTCAGCGCCATGCTTCAGGCCTGGACTCGTTCTGGCGCGCTTCAGGAGCAGGTAGCAAATAAAATGCAGGAGTGGTTTGAGTCTGGCCTGCAGCAGTGGGATATCTCGCGCGATGCGCCCTACTTCGGCTTTGAGATCCCCGATGCGCCGGGCAAATACTTTTACGTCTGGCTGGATGCGCCCATTGGTTACATGGGTGCGTTCAAGAATCTGTGTGACAAGCGCGGCGACCTGGATTTTGATGAGTTCTGGAAGAAAGATTCAACCACCGAGCTCTACCACTTTATCGGGAAAGATATTGTCTATTTCCACAGCCTGTTCTGGCCAGCCATGCTGGAAGGCAGCCAGTTCCGCAAGCCGAACAACCTGTTTGTTCACGGCTACGTGACAGTGAACGGTGCCAAGATGTCAAAATCGCGCGGCACCTTTATCAAGGCCAGCACCTGGCTTCAGCATCTGGACGCTGACAGCCTGCGCTACTACTACGCCGCTAAGCTCTCTTCACGCATTGACGATATCGACCTTAACCTGGAAGATTTTGTGCAGCGCGTAAATGCTGACATCGTTAATAAGGTGGTGAACCTCGCGTCGCGCAACGCGGGCTTCCTGACTAAACGCTTCGACGGCCAGCTGTCGGCTGAGCTGGCAGATCCGGCGCTTTATCAGACCTTTGTCGACGCCTCAGAGAAGATTGGCGAGGCCTGGGCGACCCGCGAGTTTAGCCGCGCCATTCGTGAAATCATGGCGCTGGCCGATCTGGCCAACCGCTATGTGGATGAGCAGGCACCCTGGGTTGTTGCAAAACAGGAAGGCCGTGACGCTGACCTGCAGGCGATCTGCTCGATGGGCATTAATCTGTTCCGCGTGCTGATGACCTGGCTGAAGCCGGTACTGCCTGCGCTGAGCGAGCGCGCTGAAGCCTTCCTTAACACCGAGCTGAGCTGGGATGCGATTGCACAGCCGCTGCTCAACCATCAGGTTGCGCCGTTCAAGGCGCTCTACGGACGTATTGAAATGACCAAAGTTAATGCGCTGATTGAAGCGTCAAAAGAGGACGCGGCTGCCGCCAGTAAACCGGCTACCGGCCCGCTGGCGGATGCGCCGATTGGCGATACCATTACCATCGACGACTTTGCGAAGGTCGATATGCGCGTAGCGCTGATCGAAAACGCCGAGCTGGTAGAGGGTTCCGATAAGCTGCTGCGCCTGCAGCTCGATCTGGGCGGTGAGAAGCGTCAGATCTTCTCCGGCATTCGCGCGGCCTACCCCGATCCGTCAGTACTGATCGGCAAGATGACCATTATCGTGGCCAACCTTGCGCCGCGTAAAATGCGCTTTGGCGTCTCGGAAGGCATGGTGCTCTCTGCTGGCCCTGGCGGGAAGGATCTGTTTGTGCTCTCCGTTGACAGCGGCGCGCAGCCGGGCATGCCGGTTAAGTAAAGGGCGCAGGCGGGAATTGAGGCGGCCTGGGGTCGCCCTTAAAATCCCGACAGCGTGCCCATCGCGGGTGGCATGGCCCGATCGCAAAAACGCAAAAGACGGCATCCCTGCCCGCTCGTCCTGCGCCATCCCTGGCGCAGGACGCTTTGCTCTTCGGGCCATGCCACCCGCTCGCAAGCTTTCCTGCGGTCATCAGGGGCGACAGCAATGTCGCCCTTTTTTATGCTTTGTCGCGTATGATGTTGTGCAGTAAAAACAGGAGCCTGCTATGTCCACTCTGCTCTCTCTGTGCTGGCGCTACGTGCGCGCCTTCGTCATCATCTATCTCTGCCTCTATGCGGGCAACGCCATCGCCCTGCTGCTGCCGATCACCATTCCCGGCAGTATCCTCGGCATGCTGACGCTGTTCGCGCTGCTGGCTACGCAAATTTTGCCGGTTGACTGGGTCAAGCCGGGCTGCCATCTGTTTATTCGCTATATGGCACTGCTGTTTGTGCCCATCAGCGTCGGCATCATCAACTATACCGACGTACTGAGCGCGCAGTTCGGTCCCATCGTGGTCTCTGTCGTCATCAGCACCTTCCTGGTGCTGACGATTGTCGGCTGGAGCGCCCATAAAATTCATACGCGCAGCGTGCAGGAGAAGCCGAGTGAGTGACATCTGGTGGTCGCTGCCGCTGAGCGTCGGCGCCTTTATGCTGGCGCGCCGCCTGGCGGCGAAGCTGAAAATCTCGATAATCAATCCGCTGCTGGTGGCGATGGCGATCATTATCCCGCTGCTGCTGGTGCTGCAGATCCCCTACGCGCGCTATTTCGCCGGCAGCCAGATCCTTAACCAGCTGCTGCAGCCAGCGGTGGTGGCGCTGGCGCTGCCGCTCTATGAGCAGATGCATCAAATTCGCGCGCGCTGGAAATCGCTGATCGGCGTCTGTTTTATCGGCAGCCTCACGGCGATGGTCTCCGGCACCGCTATCGCGCTGTGGATGGGCGCTACGCCGGAGATCGCCGCCACCATTCTGCCCAAATCCGTTACGACCCCTATCGCCATGGCGGTCTCTGCCTCGCTGCACGGTATCCCCGCCATCAGCGCGATCTGTGTGCTGATTGCAGGCGTGCTTGGCGCGGTATTTGGTCATATGGTGCTCAACCTGTTAGGTATCAAAACCCGTGCCGCGCGCGGACTGGCGATCGGCAATGCTTCCCATGCGCTCGGCACGGCACGCGCAGCGGAAGTTGACTATCAGGAAGGCGCGTTTAGCTCGCTGGCGCTGGTGCTGTGCGGCATCATCACTTCTTTGCTGGCACCCTTTATTTTTCCCCTGCTGCTGCGAATGCTGGGTTAAAACTTTGCGAGAGATCTCGCAAAGTTGAAACGATGCAAATCTGTTGCATTGTCAGAGCGATACAGATCACATATAAACCCTCTGGCGGCAATCGGCCGCCCGATTTCAACGAGGCTATCATGCACCCACGTTTCATCTCCGCCTTCGACGCGTTGCCCGCTGATCTGCAAAGCGCACTGCGTCCGGTTTTAGACGATACGCAGTTTCAGGCGGCGCTGACGCCGGAGCAGGTTGCATCGCTAATGCAGCAGACCCAACTGGACGCCGACGCGCTGGCGCTGGCCTTACTGCCGCTGGCGGCCGCCTGCGCCGTGGCGCCGGTCTCCCGCTTCAACGTCGGTGCTGTGGCACGCGGCGCAAGCGGCTACTGGTATTTCGGTGCCAATATGGAGTTTACTGGCGTCGCGCTCCAGCAAACGGTGCACGCCGAGCAGAGCGCCATCGTTCACGCCTGGCTGCGTGGTGAACGCCGCCTGGAAGCCGTAACCGTCAACTATACGCCGTGCGGCCACTGCCGCCAGTTTATGAATGAGCTCAACAGCGGCACCGACCTGCGCATCAGCCTGCCTGGCCGCCGCGTGTCGACACTGGCCGACTACCTGCCGGATGCGTTTGGCCCGCGCGATCTCAATATCACCAGCCTGCTGTTAGATGACGTGGATCACGGCTATCTGGCACAGGGCGATGCCCTGGCGCTGGCGGCAATCGCGGCTGCCAGCCAGAGCCACGCGCCCTACAGCGGCTCACACAGCGGGATTGCGCTGCGCACCGCCAGCGGGGTCGTGGTCACCGGGCGCTATGCCGAGAATGCCGCCTTTAACCCCAGCCTGCCTCCGCTTCAGGCCGCGCTTATCCTGCTGAATATGCAGGGCGAAGCCTGCGAGAGTATTGAAGCGGCCACGCTGGCCGAAGTGGAAGATGCCACGCTGGATCAGTTCGCCGCGACAAAGGCCACGCTGGAGGCGCTGGGGTGCACCCGGCTCACATGCGTTACGCTGCATAAAGGCTGAGCCACGGCACGCTTTTCAACACTTGCAATAACTTTTATTTACAAAAGCTGTACATCAGCGAGAAATTTCATAGGATCGTGCGCCAGCTACACAAAAAAAGAACGACTGGCGTCTGCGTTTTTGCCAGACAACATTGCAACCGGAGCATCCATTCATGGAACACGAGTACGAAAGTAAACGTCCACTGTACATCCCCTACGCTGGCCCGATCCTGCTGGAATTTCCCCTACTGAACAAAGGCAGTGCCTTCTCTCTGGAAGAGCGCAACGAATTTAACCTCAACGGCCTGCTGCCTGAAGCGGTCGAGAGCATTGAAGAGCAGGCAGAACGCGCCTGGCGTCAGTTCCAGGACTTTAAAAACAACAACGATAAACACGTCTACCTGCGCAATATTCAGGACACAAACGAAACCCTGTTCTATCGCCTGCTCGACAACCATCTCGAAGAGATGATGCCCATTATCTACACCCCGACCGTTGGCGCAGCCTGCGAACATTTTTCCGAGATCTACCGTCGCGCACGCGGCGTTTTCATCTCCTATCCTAACCGCGCCCACATTGAGGACATGCTGCAAAACGCCACCAAGCAGAACGTAAAGGTGATCGTGGTAACCGACGGCGAGCGTATTCTTGGCCTCGGTGATTTAGGTATCGGCGGCATGGGCATTCCCATTGGCAAACTCTCGCTCTACACCGCCTGTGGCGGTATCTCTCCGGCCTATACCCTGCCGGTGGTGCTGGATGCAGGCACTAACAATCAGCAACTGCTGAACGATCCGCTTTATATGGGCTGGCGTCATCCGCGCATCACTGGCGAAGAGTACGACGCCTTTGTTAACGACTTCATCCAGGCGGTAAAACGCCGCTGGCCGAATGTGCTGCTGCAGTTTGAGGACTTCGCGCAGAAAAATGCCATGCCGCTGCTTCAGCGCTACCGTGATGAGATTTGCTGCTTTAACGATGATATCCAGGGCACCGCCGCCGTGACCGTGGGCACCCTGATTGCCGCCAGCCGCGCCGCAGGCAGCCGCCTGTGCGAGCAGAAAGTGGTGTTCCTGGGCGCAGGCTCAGCCGGCTGTGGCATCGCCGAGCAGATCATTGCGCAGATGAAATCGGAAGGATTAAGCGATGATGAGGCACGCGCCCGCGTGCTGATGGTCGATCGCTTTGGCCTGCTGACCGACAAACTGCCTAACCTGCTCGATTTCCAGAGCAAGCTGGTGCAGAAGAGCGAGAATCTGCAAGGGTGGGATACTGCCAGTGACGCCATTTCACTGCTGGATGTCGTGCGCAACGCGCAGCCCGACATTCTGATTGGCGTATCCGGCCAGCCGGGACTCTTTACCGAAGAGATCATTCGTGAAATGCACAAGCACTGCGCGCGCCCCATTGTCATGCCGCTTTCAAACCCGACCTCGCGTGTGGAAGCCACACCGGCAGATATTATCGCCTGGACCGACGGTGCAGCGCTGGTGGCGACCGGCAGCCCCTTCTCGCCGGTGAGCTGGAAAGGTAAAACCTATCCGATCGCACAGTGTAACAACTCCTATATTTTCCCCGGCATTGGCCTTGGCGTGATTGCGGCTGGCGCAACGCGCGTTACCGATTCCATGCTGATGACGGCCAGCCGTGCGCTGGCTGACTGTTCACCACTGGTGAACGAGGGCGAAGGCCCGGTGCTGCCGGAAATCAAAGATATTCAGGGCGTGTCAAAAATCATCGCGATGGAAGTGGGCAAAGCCGCACAGCTGGCGGGGGTGGCAGTAGTCACCTCAGAAGACGTGCTGTCACAGGCGGTTGCCAGTAATTTCTGGCTGCCGCAGTATCGACACTATCGCCGTACCTCCATCTAGCCGACTCTCGCCGGGCCGTTTCAGGCCCGGCTATTGCGCAAAAAGCCATCAGCCAGCCGGCAGCAACTTGCTTCAGCGCAGGTCCTCAAGTAGCCTTGATGCACCGATTTTCCCCTACGTCGAGCGCTTACGCGTATGTTAAAACGCGTTTTTATTGGTTTTCTCTTCATCATCTTACTGATGGTGGCGACTGCGCTCGGCCTGGATCGCTGGATCAGCTGGAAAACGGCCCCGTTCATTTATGAAGATGTCACCTCTTTGCCGCATCGTCAGGTCGGGGTGGTGCTGGGAACCGCGAAATATTACCGCACTGGCGTCTACAATCAGTACTATCTGTACCGCATTCAGGGCGCGCTGAACGCCTATAACAGCGGAAAGGTTAACTACCTGTTGTTAAGCGGCGACAACGCTATGAGCAGCTATAACGAGCCGATGACCATGCGTCGCGACCTGATTAAAGCAGGCGTCGACCCGCAGGATATCGTGCTGGACTATGCGGGCTTCCGCACGCTCGACTCCATTGTGCGCACGCGCAAGGTATTCGATACCAACGACTTCATCATTATTACTCAGCGCTTCCACTGTGAACGCGCGCTGTTTATCGCGCTCCATATGGGCATACAGGCGCAGTGTTTCGCTGTGCCGTCACCGAAAAACATGCTGAGCGTCCGCTTTCGCGAGGTCGGTGCGCGTCTCGGTGCGCTGGCGGATCTCTATATCATGAAGCGTGAGCCGCGCTTTCTTGGCCCCCTGGTGCCGATTCCGGCCGTGCACGAAATACCGGAAGATGCGCAGGGCTATCCTGCGGTGACGCCGGAGCAGCTGCTGGAAAGCGAGCAGAAGATACATCAATAACGTCGCACGCTGTGCGCCAACCTGACCGCAGGTAACCGCGCGCTCATGCCCTGTTGCCCGCGCGGCATAAGCGCCTCCTGCCCTCTTTCTCCTGTGCGCCAGGCAAAAAAAAGAGCGGCCCAGCGGCCGCTCTTTTTCATCTCTCTACTTACTTCTTACGCGAATACTTCAGTGAGTCGAGCGCTACGGCAAAGATGATAATGCCGCCCTTGATAATGTACTGCCAGTAGGGGTTGACGCCGATATAGGTCAGGCCGTAGTTGATAACGGTGAAGATAATTACACCGGTCACCACACCGGCAACCGTACCGACGCCGCCCGCAAAGGAAACGCCACCCACCACGCAGGCTGCGATCGCATCCAGCTCATACATAAAGCCAAGGTTGTTGGTGGCGCTGCCGATACGGCCCGCTTCCAGCAGACCGCCAAAGGCATAGAACACACCGGAAAGCGCATAGACCAGAATCAGGTTGAAGTTAACGTTTACGCCAGAGACTTTTGCCGCTTCCGGGTTGCCGCCGATAGCAAAAATGTTTTTGCCAAAGCGGGTTTTGTTCCACAGGATCCAGACAAACACGATGGCGATAATGGCGTAAAAGGTGATAAACGACAGCTTAAAATCACCAAAGCGGAAAAAGCCCTGGGTAAATTTTGAGAAGCCGCTGTCAAAACCTGCAATCGGCGAGGCGCCAACGAAATCGTAATAGAGCGAGTTAATGCCGTAGACAATAATCATGGTGCCGAGCGTGGTGATAAAGGGCGTCACCTTGAGGTAGGCAATAATCACGCCGTTCAGCAGGCCAATCAAACCACCGATGACACACACCACCAGGATCACCAGCGGAATCGGCACGGTGTCCAGCGTCGGGAACACCTTATTGGCATTCTCCATCGACTGTAGCAGCGTGGCCGCGACTACCGCTGCCAGCCCAACCTGACGGCCTGCCGAAAGGTCAGTGCCCTGGGTGACAATCAGACCCGCCACGCCCAGCGCGATAATAATACGTACTGATGACTGGGTCAGAATATTACTCAGGTTCATCAGGCTTAAAAATGTTGGATCCTGGAAAATAATAATTGCCAGCAGAACCAGCAGAACGACATAAATGCCGCCCTCTTTCAGCCAGGTTAGCGCATTCTTTTTAGTAGTCGCTTTCATGTTAACAGCCCTTGCTTCATTAAAGGTGTAATGACGCTAAACGCAATATTTCGTTCTGCGTGGTTGTTTTGGTTTCTACAATGCCCGCTACCTGACCATTGCTCATTACCAGAATACGATCGGTAATGCCCAGCAGCTCCGGCATTTCGGACGAGATAATAATGATGCCCTTCTCTTTTTTTGCCAGCTCAGCAATCAGCTGATAAATTTCGAACTTTGCCCCAACGTCAATACCGCGCGTGGGTTCATCCAGCATCAATATTTCAGGCTGCGTTAACAACCAGCGACCAATAATTACTTTCTGCTGGTTACCACCAGACAGCGAGCCTATTTGCGTATGGCGCCCAGGGGTTTTTACGCGCATCGCATCAATTACCCACTGGGTATCACTTTTCATGCGCTTATTATCCAGCAATCCCATGCTGTTTTTATATTTCTTGATATTTGAGATTAACGAGTTAAATCCAATATCCAGAAACGCATAAATACCCGTTGAGCGACGCTCCTCGGTGACCAGCGCAAAGCCATGGTTAATCGCTTCGTTGGCGCTGTGATTGTTAATGGCTTTGCCGTGTAGCTTGATGGTACCGCTCACCTTTTCGCGAATACCAAACAGGGTCTCGACGATATCGGTGCGTTTTGCGCCTACCAGTCCGGCAATACCCAGAATCTCCCCTTTTCGCAGATCAAACGAGACGTCACGAATCGACGGCTGTCGCAGCGAGGTTAAATTACGCACCTCCAGAATGGTTTCACCGGGCACATTGGTTTTATCGGGAAAACGCTGATTCAGGGAGCGGCCAACCATCATTGCGATGATCTTATCCATGTCCAGCCCTTCCAGCGACTGGGTAGCAATCCACTGACCGTCGCGCAGAATGGTGATTTCATCGCACAGCTGGAAAATCTCCTCCATCTTGTGCGAGATATAGACAATGCCGCAGCCGCGATCTTTCAGCTTACGGATAATGGTGAACAGATGGTTCACCTCTTTTTCCGTCAGTGAAGAGGTCGGTTCATCCATAATGACGATTTTAGCGTCATAAGAAAAGGCTTTGGCTATTTCGATCATCTGCATCTGCGAAACAGAAAGCTGGGCGACCTTATCGCGCGGATCGATATCAATATCCAGCTCTTCAAATATCGCTTTGGTATCGCGATACATTTTATCCTGATCGACAAAGGGCCCTTTACGCGGGTAGCGACCCAGCCACATATTGTCCATAACGGTGCGCTGTAAAACCAGGTTTAGCTCCTGGTGCACCATTGAAACGCCGTTTTCCAGAGCCTCTTTGGAACTTTTAAAATCAATTTCTTCACCCTGAAACAGGATGCTCCCCGTATCTTTTTTATAAATACCAAACAGGCATTTTAATAATGTTGATTTACCGGCGCCATTTTCACCCATCAGTGCATGAACGGAGTGAGGCCGCACTTTTAAATTGACATTATCTAAGGCTTTAACCCCTGGAAATGATTTTGACACATTCGTCATTTCCAGCAGATATTCACGCTGCGCGGTCGGATTATCACTGGCCATAATTTACCTGGCTAAAAAAAGCGTTGGTCACGTGAAAACAGGGCGCAGCATCGCCGCGCCCGGACAGGATTATTTCTGGAACTGAGACAGGTTCTCTTTATCCACGGCTACATAAGGCACGCGAACAATTTTGTCGCTGATTTTAAAACTGGTGCCTTCGGTAGCGGCTTTGCCGTCCGCCAGGTTCTTGGCGATATCCAGCGTGGCTTTCGCCTGGTTCTCCGCATCATTCAGCACGGTACCGGCCAGCGCACCTGATTTCACCAGCGCCAGGGCTTCCGGCAGTGCATCGACGCCAAACACCGGAATAGAGGTTTTGTTATGCGCCTTCAGCGCTTCAACAGCCCCCATCGCCATGGCATCGTTGTTAGCGATAACCACTTCAATTTTGTTCGCGTTCGGGCCAGAGAGCCACGCGTCCATCTTGTCTTTTGCCTGGGCGGTGTCCCACATAGCAGTATCCATCGCCAGCTGCTGGGTTTTCAGACCGTCCTGATTCAGGGTATCAATCACATATTTGGTGCGCGCTTCGGCATCCGGATGTCCCGGCTCGCCTTTCAGCAGCACATACTGAATCTGGCCGTCTTTGTTCAGATCCCAGTTCGGTGAGGCTTTCCAGTGCTTCTCAATCAGTTTGCCCTGAATAATGCCGGACTCTTTGGAGTCAGTCCCCACGTAGTAGGCTTTATCGTAGCTGGCCAGCACTTTGGCGTTTGGCTCTTTGTTAAAGAACACAATCGGCACGTCGTTGCCGCGCGCCTTGTCGATCACCACCGCGGCCGCTGCCGGATCCACCAGGTTAATTGCCAGCGCCTTCACGCCTTTTGCCATCAGCACGTCAATCTGGTCGTTCTGTTTTGACTGGTCATTCTGCGAGTCATTCATCAGCAGCTGAACGCCGCCAATGCTTTTCGCTTCTTTCTCAATATCCTTGCGCACCATCGACATAAAGTTGTCGTCATATTTATAGATGGTCACGCCGATACGCGTGTCCGCTGCGTGTGTTGTTGCGCCGAACATCATGCTGGCAACTAAGGCGGTAAGCGTGAAAACCTTCTTATTCATGGTATCTCCGGTTTTTTGCAGGGTAGTACTGGCTCCATCGCAGCAGGTGCGAGCGAGCTTTTGGTAAAATATGATTCGGCGAATCACAAAGATGCGGGTGACAACACGCTACCCCGCTGAACCGCCGTCCAGAAACCTGACTTCCGTGTGCAAAAACGCGTCCTGAAGAGCGTGCCAACCTTTTCCTGGATCGCTGAAACAACACCATCAGGCGTTATCACGGCGTTACATAATGTTTCAGTCCAGTAAGACGCTGCCATCATAGTGAGCGGCATGTTAATTAACTGTGAATACAATCACAGATTGAAAACGGTTACATCGCGCTATCGCCTGAATTAGTGACCGACTCCACATTTTGCCGCTGCGCCACTGAATGGCGACGCACCAGGGTGGGCATAAAGATATGCTGAGCGGTGGGGTCCAGCTCACCGGCCGCGCCGCTCAGCGCCAGCTCCGTTGCCAGTTTTGCCATAGAAACAATAGGATAGCGTACTGTCGTAAGCTGCGGATCGGTGTAGCGCGACATAGGGATATCGTCAAAACCGATAACAGAGAAGTGATGCGGCACCTGAATGCCATTGTCTTTCAGCGCGGTAAGCGCACCGGCGGCCATCCCGTCGTTATAGGCGAAGATGGCGCTGAGATGCACATTGCGTCCCAGTAGCTCCACCATGGCGGCTTCGCCGCCCTGCATATCGGGTTCGGCACTGGCGATCCAGCTCTCCTGCGGTCGCATCCCCTGCTCCGCCAGCGCCTGTTCCCAGCCCTCACGCCGCTGCTTCACATCCTCAATCTGATGCACAGAGCAGAGATAGCCGATACGGCTATGTCCCTGCTGCACCAGCATTCGGGTCGCCATTAGCGCGCCTGCGACGTTATCAAGACTGACACAGCGATGGGCAAAGCCCGGCACAATGCGGTTCACCACGACCATGCCGGGCACCTGCTGCATAAAGCCTGCCAGCTCAGCGTCTGAAAGCGTTTTCGCATGTACCACCAGCGCGTTACAGCGTTGCCGGATCAGCACTTCAATAGCATGACGTTCTTTGTCTTCCTGATGCCAGGAGTTGCTGATCAGCACATGTTTGTGCAGGCGCTGCGCAACGGTATCGACGGCCTTAACCAGTGCGCCAAAGAAAGGATCGGACACGTCCATTACCACGACGCCAATGGTATCGCTCACCTGCGTTGCCAGCGCCTGAGCATTGGCATTAGGCCGATAGCCTAGCGACTCTACGGCCTGTAACACCGCATCCCGGGTGTCAGCGGTGACGGCGCTGCTGTTGTTCAGCACGCGTGAGACGGTCGCTACCGACACGCCAGCCAGACGGGCAACATCACGAATCGTTATCATGCAGCAGTTCCACAGAGGAATAAAAGGCATCGCGCCAGGAAATAAACCCGGCGCTATTCTGTCAGGCGCGACAAGGCAGCAGCGTGAATTGCGTCACACTGATGAAAACGGTTACATACAATTATGTAACCTTTGTGATGAATATCATTATCTGAGCGAGGAGCGATGCGATGGGTTACCAGCGGCCAGCCGCGTCAGCCGACGCCACAGCCATTCCAGCGGCCCCTGTGGGAAAAAACGCAGCCAGAGAATTGAGAAGAGAATGTTGACCAGCCAGATCGCCGGAACAAATGCCAACAGCTGCAGGCGATCGAAACGCATAAAGAGGTCAAAACGGTAAAACAGCGTCGTGCAGATCAGCGTCTGCAACAGATAGTTGCTCAGCGCCATGCGGCCCACACACTGTAACGCGTAACTCACACGCCAGCGGGCAATCTGCGGCCAGAAGCCAAGGATCAGCGCTGCATAGCCCAGGCTGATAAACGGGCTGGCTAAATCACGCGGCACCTGCAGGTAAAAGCCACTCCAGCGGAATGACCAGTGCAGCATCCACTGCGACACCACGCCGCACAGCGCGATAGCGTAACCCACCGTCAGCAGCAGCGCGGCACAGCGGCGATAGTGTTGCGTGCTGTAGGCGCCGGTTAGCCAGCCGCAGCGTATAAGAGCGGCTCCCATCATCATCAATCCCGCCAGCTGCCAGCCGTACTGCGACGCCAGCGCCATCAGGCTGGAGGAGAGATGATCGAGGCGGTTATGAATGGCTTCCCAGCCGCCTGTCACTTTCCAGAAGCGTTCATACTCCAGATCGGCGGCGCCAGGCAGCCATGAACCGCTCGGTTCAGGATCGGAAATCGAGCCAAAAATCAGCAGCACGCCGCAGCCCATTAAATAGAGCAGCGCACCGGTGTGAAACAGGCTGCGCGTTGAAGGCACGTCACGCAGCATTCGCCAGACGATCAGGCCAACAATGGCGTAGTCGAGCAGAATGTCCCCTTCCCACATCACCACGGCGTGGAACAGCCCAATTAGCGCCAGCCATGTCAGACGCGCCGACAGCCAGCGACTGCCGCGCGGCAGCTGCAGCTGTAGCCCCGCGCCAAACAGCAGCGCAAACAGGGTAAGGAACTTTAGCTGGGCCAGCGTATCCAGCACTGCCCAGGTCCAGACGTCGCCTGTGCTGGGTTCGCCCTGCCAGGCAGGATTAAGATAGGCGGCAGAAGGCAAGGCAAAACCGACGATATTAAGCAACAAAATGCCCAGAATGGCGCAGCCGCGAATACAATCCAGCGCATGATAGCGTTGCATATCGGTCCCTGTTGAGGTGGCGCACAGCCGCCTGTATCAGCAGGCGGCCGCTAAGCCAAGAATGGTGTTCAGATATGACGCACCGCGCGCAGGAACTCCTGGCGGGTATTCTGGCTCGACTTAAACAGGCCGCCCAGCGACGTTGTGGTGGTGGCGCTGGTGGCATCTTTCACACCGCGCGCTTTAACACAGTAGTGCACCGCGTCAATGGACACTGCAACGTTATTGGTGCCAAGCAGGGTTTGCAGCGCCACCAGTACCTGTTGGGTCAGCCGCTCTTGCACCTGCGGGCGCTGGGCAAAGAACTGCACAATGCGGTTGATCTTTGACAGACCAATAACCTTATCTTTCGGGATATAGGCGACCGTGGCTTTACCGTCGATAATCACAAAGTGGTGTTCGCAGGTGCTGGTCAGCGTGATATCGCGCACCGTGACCATCTCGTCCACTTTCATTTTGTTTTCGATAACGGTGATTTTTGGAAAGTTAGCGTAATCCAGACCGGAAAACACCTCGTCCACATACATTTTGGCGATGCGATGCGGCGTCTCCATCAGGCTGTCATCCTCAAGATCCAGATTCAGCAGCTGCATAACCTCGGTCATGTGGCCAGCGATCAGGCGCTTACGGGTTTCATCATCCATCTCACGCGTTGGCGCGCGTAACGGCGTTTCCAGGCCTCGCGCCAGCAGCGCTTCGTGAACCAGGATAGCTTCCTGACTAAGGGTGCTCATCGTACTCATCTCCGCAGGTGTAACGCCCGCCGGAGAAACCGGCGGGTTCAATTCTGAGCGCATATTGTGAAGCTTTCCGTTGGGGTAATCCAGTAATCAATCCAATCGGCGATAAAAGCTTTTCATGACGATCGCCGCCAGACCAGGCCCCCCCCCGCCACCAGGCCCAGCGCCGCAATCCATAGCGCAGGCTCCAGCCGATGCAGCAAGGCTGTCGACAGCGACGACAGCACCGGACCTGCCAGCTGCCCGACCGCATAGCCGGTAGTAAGCAGTCCGGCCATATAGCGCGTGTGCTGCGGCGCCAGTTCGCGTGCATACGCCAGCGAGAGCTGCACTACGCAGAGAAATCCGCCGCCAACCAGAAGTGCGCCGATCAGCAGACCGCTGAAGCCCGGCAGCCACGCCGCCGCCATCACGCCCAGCGCCTGCGCCCAGAGCACCAGCGAGAGCCGCCGGTGCGTGCTGGAGAAGCCACGCGTTACGATGCCCAGCGCGATACCGAGCATGGCCGCGCCGCCAAAGACAGGCCAGACACACTGGGCGAACGCGCCATCAGGAAAGCGCGACGCCGCCATCTGAGACAGAAAGGTGGCCGGCAAAATGTAGCCGAAGCCCGCCAGGCTGTAGCTCAGCACCAGCCGCCGCAAATCGCCGGTCAGCACCAGCGGCTGAGGAGCCTGATCGGGGCGATGCAGCTCGCCCGTGCGACGCGGCAGGTAGCGGGCGACAGCCGCGACGAGCAGCAGCGCCAGCACCCCATACGCCATCCACGCCAGCGCAGCAGAGGCCTGCAACGCATGCAGTGGCACCGCCAGTAAACCGCTGATAAAAATGCCCGCCCCGGGTCCGGCAAACACCGCTGCCGACAGGCCGGGACGGCCGTGATGATGCAGCTGCTCGCTGCTCCAGGCGGCCACCAGTACCAGCGCCACGCCGCTTGCCCAGCCAGTCAGAAAGCGCACGGCACCGTGAAGCCAGGGGCCACTAACGCAGGCTGACAGCAGCGTCAGGATCACCGCGCCCCAGACGCCGAGTTGCAGGCGCAGCTCAACGTGACGACGCGCGCGCATCGCATCAAAAGAGCCGCACAGATAGCCGAGATAGTTCAGCGCAGCGACCAGGCTGGCGCTGGTCAGCGTCAGCTGGCCATCGTGGATCATCAGCGGGACCTGCGGCGTAAAGGCAAAACGCCCTATTCCCATCACCACCACCAGCGCCAGAAAGGCGCTGAGCGCCACGCGAAAAGCCATTCCCCTACTCCTGCGTTTTTATTATCACTTGCTTATACCATGCCAGCTGATTAAACTCACGAAAACTGAATAATTCACACCAAGTTGTTTACGGGAAGAGAATACATGGATCTTGTCCAGCTACGCATGTTCTGTTCTGTGGCCGAAACCGGTTCGCTGGCCCGCGCCGCGGAACAACTCCATCGCGTTCCCTCTAATCTCACCACGCGACTGCGCCAGCTGGAAGAAGAGATTGGCGTAGATCTGTTTATTCGTGAGAAGCAGCGCATCCGGCTATCGCCGATGGGCCATAATTTTCTCAACTACGCACAGCGTATCCTGGCCCTGAGCGATGAAGCGCTGAGCATGGCGCGCGCAGGTGAACCGGCCGGCAATTTCGCGCTTGGCTCAATGGAAAGTACCGCGGCGACGCGCCTGCCCGGGCTGCTCGCCGCCTATCACCAGCGCTATCCTCAGGTGTCGCTGTCGCTGATCACCAGCACGTCTGGCGAAATTATCGACAAAGTGCGCGAAGGCACGCTGGCCGCCGCGCTGGTGGATGGTCCCGCGCCCTATGACGATCTCAACGGCTGTATTGCCTTTCGTGAAACGTTGACGCTGATCACCAGTCTGGATCACGCCCCTGTCCAGAGCGCACGCGACACGCAAGACGATACGCTGTTTGCTTTCCGCAATAGCTGTTCCTACCGCGTGAAGCTGGAAGCCTGGTATCGCGACAGCGGCGTCGCTCCCGCCAGCGTAATGGAGATCCAGTCCTACCACGCCATGATGGCCTGCGTGGCGGGCGGTGCAGGCGTGGCCATGATCCCAGAGTCAGTGCTGAAGCAGATGCCAGAGCGCGCCCGCGTGCAGGCGCATGAGCTGCCGGTTCAGTACCGCGATACCGCGACCTGGCTGATGTGGCGTCGCGACGCCTTCACGCCTAACGTCGAGGCGTTGAAATATTTGATTATCGATATGTTTGACGACCGTCCGCAGGACGATCGGCTGCTCCATCCGCTACAGGTCGCAGACTGACAGCGGCTTTACGCGCTATTTTTACTGATATCACGACCCATGGACGCGACCGCACTGGCGCGTCCCCACTTGACTGCAAGAGGGATTGCATGAACATGATTAAAACCCGTGCCGCCGTTGCCTGGGCCGCTGGCGAACCGCTGAAAATTGAAGAAGTGGATTTAATGCCGCCGCAGAAAGGCGAAGTGCTGGTGCGCATCGTCGCTACCGGCGTCTGCCATACCGATGCCTACACTCTGTCGGGCAAAGATCCCGAGGGCGTCTTTCCGGCCATTCTGGGTCACGAAGGCGGCGGCGTGGTGGAAGCGGTTGGTGAAGGCGTGACCAGCGTTGCAGTCGGCGACCATGTTATTCCGCTCTACACGCCAGAGTGCGGCAAGTGCAAATTCTGCCTGTCGGGTAAAACCAATCTCTGCCAGGCGATCCGCACCACCCAGGGTAAAGGCCTGATGCCAGATGGCACCACCCGCTTCTTTAAAGACGGCAAGCCGATTTTCCACTACATGGGCACCTCAACCTTCTCGGAGTACACTGTGGTACCTGAGATTTCGCTGGCAAAAATCAGCAAGGAAGCGCCGCTGGAAGAAGTCTGCCTGCTGGGCTGTGGCGTCACGACCGGCATGGGTGCCGTCATGAACACCGCCAAAGTTAAAGAGGGTGACACCGTGGCCATCTTTGGTCTGGGCGGCATCGGCCTGTCGGCAATTATCGGCGCGAAGATGGCGAAAGCCGGACGCATCATCGGTATCGACATTAATACCAGCAAGTTCGACCTGGCACGCAAGCTGGGTGCTACCGATCTGGTGAACCCGAAAGATCATGAAAAGCCTGTTCAGGAAGTCATCGTCGACATGACCGACGGCGGCGTGGACTTCTCCTTTGAGTGCATCGGTAACGTCAACGTGATGCGTTCTGCGCTGGAGTGCTGTCATAAGGGCTGGGGCGAATCGGTGATTATCGGCGTGGCCGGTGCCGGTGAAGAGATCGCTACCCGTCCGTTCCAGCTGGTTACCGGGCGCGTCTGGCGCGGTTCCGCCTTTGGTGGCGTAAAGGGCCGCTCCCAGCTGCCGGGCATCGTGCAGGATTACCTTGATGGTAAGTTTGCCCTGAACGACTTTATTACTCACACCATGCCGCTGGAAGCGATCAACGACGCCTTTGATCTGATGCATGAAGGGAAATCAATCCGTTCGGTCGTGCACTTTAACAAGTAACCGGAGGCACTATGGCATCCATGCTGGAACTGCTGGAAGAACACCGGATGTTTGGCGGCTGGCAGCAACGCTGGCGACATCAGTCAGCCGTGCTGAGCTGTCCGATGACCTTCAGCATCTTTTTGCCGAACCCCAAAGGCGATACGCCGCCGCCTGCGGTCTGGTTCCTGGCAGGCCTGACCTGCACAGATGAGAACTTCACGACCAAAGCCGGAGCGCAGCGCGTCGCGGCGGAGTTGGGTCTGGTGCTGATTATGCCGGACACCAGCCCGCGCGGTGAGGACGTCGCCAACGACGACGGCTACGATCTGGGCCAGGGCGCAGGATTTTACCTCAATGCCACTCAGGCTCCCTGGTCAGCACATTACCGCATGTTTGACTACCTTAGTCAGGAACTGCCTGCGCTGATCGCCGGTAACTTTAAGGTCAGCGAGCGGCAGTCGATTATGGGTCACTCTATGGGCGGGCACGGCGCGCTGATGCTGGCGCTGCGCCTCGGTAACCGCTTTGCCTCGGCGTCGGCGTTTGCGCCTATCGTCAATCCCAGCGATGTCCCCTGGGGCCAGAAAGCGTTCAGCGCCTATCTGGGCGAGGATCGGGCGGCCTGGCGCGAGTATGACAGCTGCGTGCTGATGCGTGAGACGCAGGCGCGCTTGCCGATCCTGATCGATCAGGGCGACAGCGATCAGTTCCTGGCCGATCAGCTTCAGCCAGAGCGGCTGGATGTGGTGGCAAAAGAGGCTGGATTCCCGCTGACGCTGCGCGTACAGCCGGGCTATGACCACAGCTACTACTTCATTGCGACCTTTGTTGAGGATCACCTGCGCTTTCATGCGCAGCATCTGCTGGTATAGGTCACTCAGGGCCGCGATGCGGCCCTTTCTCTTAACTCAGCGCTGCGCCGACCAGCCCGTCAATCATCACCTGCGGCATGCCCTGCGAGCAGTGCTCAATGCGTCCTTTCACGCCGTACACCTGCGCCAGCGTCGCCGGTGTAATCACCTGCTCCGGTGCGCCGTCCGCTATCAGCACGCCCTCTTTCAGCATCAGCGCATGGTGCGCATGCCGTAAGGCGATATTGATGTCGTGCACCACCACCACGGTGACGATATTGCGCTGCGCCGTTTCGCGCCGCACCAGATCCATCACGTGAAACTGATAGTTGAGATCCAGCGCGCTCAATGGCTCATCCAGCAACAGCAGTTCCGGGCGTCGGATCAGCGACTGCGCCAGCCCAACCAGCTGCTTTTGTCCGCCAGAAAGCTGATCGAGATAGCGCATCGCCAGATGCGAAATGCCGAGCTGCTCCAGCAGATACATCACTTCCGCTTCGCTGGCGGCATTATGCAGACCGCCAGAGGCACGCTGCGCCACAATAATCGACTCCAGCACGTGTAAATGCACGCCTGCAGGCAACGACTGCGGCAGGTAGACCACGCGCTGGGCACGACGGGAGAAGGGCTGCTGCATCATCTCTTCGCCGTTCAGCCACAGTTCGCCCTGCCCTTTGTTCAGCCCGGCCAGCGCACGCAGCAGCGTCGATTTGCCGCAGCCGTTCGGCCCCAGCAGCACGGTAATTTTGCCGCGCGGCAGCTGCGCTACGCTGAGATCCTCAATCACTTTGCGCTTTGGATAGCCGGCCGTGAAATGCTTCAGTGTCAGTCCCTGGCTCATACATTCCCCCGATGACGCAGAATAATACTCAGGAAGAACGGCACACCAACCAGCGAGGTCACAATTCCGACCGGAATAATCACGCCGGGGATCAGGTTCTTCGACGCGACAGAGGCCATCGACAGTACCAGTGCCCCCGTCAGAGCGCTGGCGGGCAGGTAGTAGCGGTGATCTTCGCCAAAGATCATGCGAGCAATGTGCGGTGCCACCAGCCCGATAAAGCCGATGGGGCCGACGAAGGCGACCGCGAGCGCGGAGAGAATACTGATGCGCAGCAGCGTTGCCAGACGCAGACGGCGCACGTCAATACCAAAACTTATCGCGCGATCTTCGCCGAGACGCAGCGCGGTTAGCTTCCAGCTGCTAAGCAGGGAGAACGGCAGCAGCAGCGCAAACGCCGCGCTCAGGACGCCCAGCTTCTCCCACGAGGCGCGCGCCAGGCTGCCCATGGTCCAGAATACCAGGCCCTGCAGGGTGTCTTCACTGGCGATAAACTGCATCATCGATACCAGCGCATTAAAGGTAAACACCAGCGCAATACCGAACAGCACCACGCCCGAGGTGGAAACGCGCGTCCAGCGCGTGACACCATCCAGCATCAGCGCGGCAAACAGCGCAAAGACAAACGCATTGGCGGAGATTAGCCACTGATCCGGCACGCCGGGGATGCCAATACCGAGGATAATTGCCAGAGCCGCGCCAAAGGCGGCGGCCGAAGAGACGCCCAGGGTAAAGGGGCTGGCCAGCGGGTTATTAAGGATGGTCTGCATCTCCGCGCCAGCCAGTCCGAGACAGAATCCTACCACCACCGCCATCAGCGCATAGGGTAAACGGATATCCCAGACGATAACGCGCGTGCCGGCGTCAACCGCATCGGGGTGGAGAAGAGACTGCAGCAGCGTTGGCAGCGAAAGCCCGGCCGGGCCAAGGGTAAAGTCCAGCACCAGCGAGGCAACAATCGCCAGCACCAGCACGGCAATCATCAGCATGCGACGACGCAAAACCTGATGATAGCGGCCCATTGCGCCCTGTGCGGGCAGAGTAGAGTCCGTCATAAAAAGCCTGTTCAAGGAGTTCGATCGAAAACGCTGCCACAATAGAGCAGATGATAATAATTATCAATTCTTCAACCAAAACAAAACGGCGCATCAACAAAAAAAGCGCGGCCAGGGCCGCGCTTTTTAGTCGTTCTCACGGCTTACTCTTTGTGCGTCGGGAATTCCATCTCGCTGTATTTCACAAAACGGGTGCCGCGCGTCAGCCTGTAGCCCAGCCAGATCAGCAAGAACAGCGGAATACCAATGTAGGTAGCGGCCACGCCATACCAGTCAATGCTGTCATTCAGGAAGGCCTGATAGTTCTGACCCAGCGTGATGATCAGGCAGAGCACGAAGGCGAAAATCGGACCAAGCGGGAAGAAGCCTGAGCGGTAAGGCAGATCGCTGAGGCTGTGGCCTTGAGCCACATAGCCGCGACGGAACCGGTAGTGGCTGATAGCAATGCCAAGCCAGGCGATAAAGCCGGTCATACCTGAGGTGTTGAGCAGCCACAGGTAAACTTCCTGATTACCAAATTTGGAGGTCAGGAAGCAGAGCCCGGCAACCACCGTGGTTGCCAGCAGAGCATTGCGCGGCACACCGCCTTTTGACAGCTTCGCGAACATGCGCGGCGCTTTACCCTCGCTTGCCAGGTTATAGAGCATACGCGTTGAGGCATACATACCGGAGTTGCCCGCTGACAGCACCGCCGTCAGGATAACCGCATTCATCACCGCAGCGGCCGACAGCAGGCCCGCGTTCTGGAACACCAGCGTAAACGGACTGACGCTGATATCGGTGACGTCGTTGTGCAGCAGCTGAGGATCGGTATAGGGCAGGATCAGGCTGATGATCAGAATGGCGAAAATATAGAACAGCAGGATGCGCCAGAATACCTGACGCACCGCGCGCGGGATGTTCTTTGCCGGATCTTCTGACTCACCCGCTGCGATGCCGATCAGCTCTGTTCCCTGAAAAGAGAAGCCGACAATCATTGCCACACCAATCATGGCGGCAAAACCTCCCGCAAACGGTGCATCGCCCACCTGCCAGTTATGCCAGCCGGCGTGTTCGCTGCCGCGCAGAATGCCCAGGATCATCAGCACGCCGACCACAATAAAGATCACGACGGTGGCGACCTTGATCAGCGAAAACCAGTATTCGGCTTCGCCGAAGCCTTTCACAGAGATAAAGTTCAGCAGGAACATCAGGACCAGGAACAGCGCGCTCCAGATCCAGCCTGGCGTATCGGGGAACCAGTAATTCATGACCAGCTGTGAGGCAACCAGATCGACGGCGATGGTTACCGCCCAGTTGTACCAGTAGTTCCAGCCGAGAGCGAAACCAAAGCCCTCTTCCACATATTTTGACCCGTAGGTGGCGAAGGAGCCGGATACCGGCATAAACGCTGCCAGTTCACCCAGGCTGGTCATCAGGAAATAGACCATCAGGCCAATCAGCGCGTAAGAGAGCAGCGCGCCGCCGGGTCCTGCCTGAGAAATGGTGGCACCTGATGCGACAAAAAGGCCGGTGCCGATCGATCCGCCGATGGCGATCATCGTCAGGTGACGCGCCTTTAACTCACGTCGTAACGCAGGTTGTTGTGTTGTATTTGTGTCGTTATGCATGTGTAAACACTAGGCTCGCTAAAAATGAGGCGCGATTGTAGCAATTCACCCTGCTCTGTATAGCACTGACACCCTGTTATTAGTTACCTTCATGATTGCCGCTGAATTATAAGCAAATACCTGTTAACGCTACTCCCGACAGTAGGAAAGAAAGCGGGTCAGCGCCTTTGAAAGGTGTTTCTGACGATGATGAATTCGATAAAGCGTGCGCGTCAGGCGCGGAAGCGGAACACTGAGCTCGACCAGGGTCCCCGCCTCCAGCAAGTCGGCGATTACGCGGCGTGACAGGCAGCTGATGCCCATATTGTGCCGCACCGCATGCTTAATCGCCTCTGAGTTGCCTAACTCCATGCCCAGCTGAAAGGTAGGCAAATGCGCGAGCAGCAGATAATCGACAATTTCACGCGTGCCGGAGCCGCGCTCGCGCAGTATCCACGGGGCGTTACCCAGACTCTCCAGCGTCACCGGCTGCTGCAGGATCGCCGCGTCCGGCGCGGCAAATACCACCAGCTCATCCTCCAGCCAGGCTTCACTCACCAGCTCAGTCATGTGGCAGGGCCCCTCAATCAGGCCGACGTCAACGCGAAAATCGGCTACCGCGTTGATCACGTCCTGGCTGTTGCCAACGCTCAGCTCCAGCGGCAGGCCGGGAAAGTCGCGACGGTAGGCCGCTATCATGCCCGGCAGCAGATAATTCCCGATGGTGCTGCTGGCACAGATACGAATCGCCCCGTTGTCCTCTTTAAACAGCTGTTCAATTTCACCAGCCTGCTCAAGCAGGCCAATGGCGCGCGGATAGAGCAGACGTCCATGCTCATTCAGTACCAGCCGCTTACCGACGCGGTCAAACAGCTGCACGCCAAGCTGACTCTCCAGGTCTGCCAGCGCCGCGCTCACCGCAGACTGCGAGAGTGACAGCACCTGAGAAGCCTGCGTGGTCGAGCCGCTTTTCAGCACCTCGGTAAACACCTCTATCTGACGTAGCGTGATATGCACGAACTCTCCCTACATTGCATAATGCTTTACGAGATAAAACAGCACGGCCAGCCAGATCAGTACCACCAGAAACAGGCCAAAGCCGCTGACCACTTTCTTGCCCCGCGCGCGCTGCACCTCGGCACGCTCAGCGCTGCTGATGCGCACATCGCGCGGCAGCAGACGCAGTAAAATCAGCACACCGACGGGAATAATAATCGCGTCATCCAGCAGGCCGATGACAGGAATGAAATCGGGGATCAGATCGATGGGGCTCAGCGCATAGGCAACCAGCCCAAACGCCAGCAGCTTAAACCACCAGGGCGTGCGCGGATCGCGGCAGGCAAACCACAGCGTCAGCACATCTTTTTTAATCAGGGCAGCCCAGCGGCGCAAACGGGCAAAGAGCATCTTTTCGCCTTATCGATTTATCTGGTTAATAATAAATATATTATCAATTTCACTTTTAAGCCAGCAGAGCGCATGCTTCTCTTCACAGGAGGAGCACGTTATGGCAGAGCTGAGTTTTCCCAGATTTCCCCTTTTTGTTCAACATCGTTTTGCAGGTTTACTGCTTACGGCGGTGATTGCCGGTGGCGCAGCCTGGCTGGCGCAGCGTCCGCAGCTTAGTGACCTGGGGCTGGGCGCGCTGACGCTGGCGATTATGCTGGGGATAGTAGTGGGTAACAGCCTTTACCCGGCGATGGCGGCGCAGTGCGACGCGGGCGTGCTGCTGGCAAAACAGAAACTGCTGCGACTTGGCATCATTTTATTTGGCTTTCGTATCACGCTACAGCAAATTACGGACGTCGGCCTGAGTGGCGTTTTGACTGACGCGTTAATGCTCAGCTCAACCTTTTTTATCACCTGCCTGGCAGGAATGCGGCTGCTGAAACTTGACCGCGACACGGTCTGGCTGATCGGCGCAGGCAGCAGTATTTGCGGCGCAGCGGCGGTGCTGGCCACCGAGCCGGTGGTGAAAGCCGCTCCCTCAAAAGTGGCCGTCGCGGTAGCGACCGTGGTGCTGTTTGGCACACTGGCGATTGTGATTTATCCGCTTCTCTGGTCACTGGCGCAGGCTTACGTTCCGTCGATCAGCGCTGCGCAGTTTGGTATTTACACGGGTTCTACTGTCCATGAAGTGGCACAGGTGGTCGCGGCCGGACACAGCATTGGCAGCGACGCGGAGAATAGCGCGGTGATCGCCAAAATGCTGCGCGTGATGATGCTCGCCCCTTTTCTGCTTTGCCTGAGCGTCTGGCTGCGCCGCACGCCGCACGCCGCACCGCGCCAGAGGGTCGTTTTTCCCTGGTTCGCGCTGGGCTTTATCGGCGTGGCGCTGTTTAACTCGCTGCACCTGCTGCCCGCGACCTGGGTCGCCCACATTAATCAGCTGGCTAACCTGCTGCTGGCGATGGCGATGGCAGCGCTTGGCCTGTCAACGCGCTTCGGGGCGCTGCGCCAGGCGGGTGTCAAACCGCTGCTGCTGGGGTTGATTGTGTTTATCTGGCTCATCGTGGGGGGCGGTACCCTCAATCTGCTGGTGCAGCATTTCGCGTGCCAGGCGCATCAGGTATGATGCGGGCTTCTTTTAGTTAGCCCTTTTCAGGAGAAGCGGCATGAAATATATCGGCGCACACGTCAGCGCGGCTGGCGGCGTAGATCAGGCAGTGATCCGTGCCCATGAACTGGACGCTACCGCTTTTGCCCTGTTCACCAAAAACCAACGGCAGTGGAAGGCGGCCCCGCTCTCTACTGCCACCATTGATGCGTTCAGAGCCGCCTGCGAGAAGTACCATTTCGGCCCACAGCAGATCCTGCCGCACGACAGTTTTTTGATTAACCTTGGTCATCCGGTGATGGATGCGCTGCAAAAATCGCGTGACGCTTTCGTGGATGAAATGCACCGCGCCGAACAGCTCGGGCTGACGCTGCTTAATTTTCACCCCGGCAGTCACCTGAACCAGATTGAAGAAGAAGCGTGCCTGAAGCGCATCGCGGAGTCGATTAATTACGCGCTGGATAAGACCTCTCAGGTGGTGGCCGTTATTGAGAATACCGCTGGCCAGGGCAGCAATCTCGGCTTTCGCTTTGAACATCTGGCAACCATCATTGAGCATGTCGAAGACAAATCGCGCGTTGGCGTCTGTATTGATACCTGCCATGCCTTTGCGGGCGGCTACGATCTGCGTACGGAAGCGGACTGTGAAGCGACCTTCGCCGCCTTTGAGCGCGTCGTGGGTTTTCAGTATCTGCGTGGTATGCACCTCAATGACGCGAAAAGCGCCTTTGGCAGCCGCGTCGATCGCCACCACAGCCTGGGCGAAGGCAATATCGGCAAGACGGTATTCAGCTGGCTGATGAAAGATACACGTTTTGATGGTATTCCGCTGATTCTGGAAACCATTAACCCGGATATCTGGAAGGATGAGATTGCCTGGCTTAAGTCAGAACAGAAGTGATAAAAAAGGGAGCCATCTGGCTCCCTTTTTATTGGTAATGTGTCCTGAATCAGGCTTTTGCCAGCTCTTCTTCCGGACGTTTCAGGACGGCATACCCCAGCCCTGCTACCGCGGTGCCGACGATGATCGCCACCAGATAACCCAGCACCGGCGTGATGGCGCCAGGGATCAGCAGGACGAACAGGCCGCCGTGCGGTGCCATCAGTTTGGCTCCGATATACATTGAGATAGCACCGGTCAGTGCGCCGCCAACGATACAGCAGGGCAGCACGCGCATCGGGTCACGCGCAGCAAACGGAATCGCACCTTCAGAGATAAAGCAGAGGCCAAGCACCAGCGCCGCTTTACCGCCCTCCTGCTGACCTTTGTTAAACTTACGGCGTGCAACCAGCGTGGCGATACCCATCGCCAGCGGTGGCACCATACCTGCCGCCATAATGGCTGCCATCGGTCCGTAGGTCTGCGAACTCAGCAAGCCCACGCCAAAGGCATATGCCACTTTATTGACCGGGCCGCCCATATCGGTACACATCATGCCGCCCAGGATAGCGCCCAACAGCACCGCATTGGCTGTGCCCATATTTGCCAGCCATGCCGTCAGGCCAGTCATGATTGCCGCAACCGGTTTACCTACCACGTAGATCATCAGCAGACCGGTGATCAGACTGGCAACCAGCGGAATGATCAGGATAGGCTTCAGCGCCTCCATACTCTGCGGCAGCTTGAGTTTGCCACTGATCAACTTCGCCGCATAACCGGCGATGAAACCGGCGATGATACCGCCCAGAAAGCCTGCGTTAATACTGGTGGCAATCATGCCGCCAATCAGACCCGGGGTCAGGCCCGGACGATCGGCAATTGAAAAGGCGATAAATCCTGCCAGCACCGGAACCATCAGCGCAAACGCGCTGCCGCCCCCGATCTGCATCAGCGCTGCTGCCAGGGTGCCCGGCTCTTTAAACGCGGTAATGCCGAAGGCAAAGGAGAGCGCGATGCTCAGGCCACCGGCAACCACCATCGGCAGCATGTAGGAAACGCCGGTCAGCAGGTGACGGTAAGCGCCCGCTTTCTCCTTGTTGTCACCCTGGGACTCACTGCTCTGCGTACCGCCGGTAGCCTTATAAGGTCTGGCCTCTGCCACCGCTTTATCCAGCTCCTGCGCGGTCTTTTTCAGCGCCAGGCCGGTTGAGGTCCGGTACATCGGTTTGCCGGCAAACTTCGCCAGGTCTACCTCGATGTCGGCGGCGACAATCACCAGATCGGCCGCGGCCACCTCCTCCGGGGTAATGGCGTTGCCCGCGCCTACTGAGCCGCGCGTTTCAACTTTCACCCACCAGCCGCGCTTCGTCGCTTCAGCCTGAATCGCCTCTGCAGCCATAAAGGTATGGGCGACGCCCGTTGGACAGGCCGTCACCGCAACGACGCGCTTCTGACCGCCTGACGGCGCGACCGCAGACGCAGCGGCGGCGGCAGGCTGCCAGGGCTGAGCTTCCGTCTTCGCCTGTGTCAGAAACTGCTCCGGTGCGCGCACCGCCTGCTGGAGGTCACCCAGCCAGACTTTTTTGCCGCTCAGCGCGGCGTCGTTCGGCAGCTCACGTCCGGCAACGATCACCAGCTCGGCTTCCGCCGGGTTTTCCGTCAGGGTTAACCCCGCCTGCGCAGCGGCGGCGGCCAGGCGTTGCTGTGCCATATAGGCCGAAGCCAGCCCAATTGAAGGATCTTTTATCAGCAGCGTTTTCATTATCGCTCTCCTGCTGTCAGTTAACGGGTTGTAGGTCGACACGCGCCATCATCGCGGCCAACTGGGTACGATCGGTTACGCCCACGTTGCTCTGGCTGACGGCCATCGCCGCCACTGCCGTCGCAAGACGCAGCGTATGTTCACTGGATTCACGCATCAGCAGACCATAAATCAGGCCGCCAACCATAGAGTCGCCTGCGCCGACGGTGCTGACGACGTCACACACCGGCGGTTTAGCAATCCACTCGCCTGAGGCATTAACCCAGAGCGCGCCTTCTGCGCCCAGCGAAATCACCACGTGGGCGATCCCCTGCTCGCGCAGCTCATGCGCGGCACCGATGACATCCTGAAGCGTGGGCAGCTTGCGGCCAGCCCAGATTTCCAGCTCGCGACGGTTCGGCTTCACCAGCCAGGGAGCCGCCTTCAGGCCGGCTACCAGCGCGTCACGGCTGCTGTCGAAAATAATGCACGGGCACTGGGTACGCAGTTCACTCATCCAGCGGGTAAAGGCGTCCGGCTGCACGCCCGACGGCAGGCTGCCGCTGACGCACACCATGTCAAACTGTCCCAGCCAGCTGAGTGAGTCGCTGCTAAAGCGCTCCCAGTCCTGCTGAGTGACCTCAAAGCCGGAAAAATTAAGATCGGTGACGTCGTTGTTCTGCTCGGTCAGCTTAACGTTGATACGCGTGCGGCCCGGCACCACCTGAAAACGGTTAGCTATGCCCAGCTCACTGAAAAGTTGCTGAAAGCCATCCTGGTTCTCTTTGCCGAGGAAACCGCCCACGGTGACGTCGATGCCCAGGTCCTTCAGCACCTTTGCAACGTTGATACCCTTACCAGCGGCGTGCAGACCGGTGGTTTTCACCAGGTTCACTTCTCCGCGCTCAATCTCCGGGGTATATCCCACCAGATC
This sequence comes from Pantoea sp. KPR_PJ, assembly GCF_041386365.1. Taxonomy (NCBI): domain Bacteria; kingdom Pseudomonadati; phylum Pseudomonadota; class Gammaproteobacteria; order Enterobacterales; family Erwiniaceae; genus Pantoea; species Pantoea sp. KPR_PJ. The sequence continues at coordinate 411,863 of NZ_JABMIK010000002.1, forward strand.
GTAGGCGGGATTGAGGGTGATCGTTGCTACGCGTCTGCTCATGCTACCCCCTCACCCAGGCCAGAATTGATTGCCTCTTCAATGGCATTGAGCGCCTGCTGTGCATCTTCGCCGCTGGCGGTAAAGCGCAGGCGGTGGCCCTTCTTGACCCCCAGCGCCACCACTTTCATCAGGCTGCGGCCGTTTGCCGGCTTGCCGCTGCCGTCAAGGTTGGTGACGGTAATATCGCTGTTGAACTGCTTGATGATCGTAACCAGCGCGGTTCCCGGACGCGCATGCAGTCCGTGCTCGTTGCGAATGGTAAATTCTGCACTCAGGACATCGGCCTGTTCATCAACTTCGCTGGTCAGCAGGGCATAAACGCCTGCCGCATCCGCCTTCAGCAGACGATCCGCTTTGCCGTTAAGCAGCAGCGCACTCAGGTAGCTCAGCACCTCCAGCGGGCGGTCATCGGTCGCAGAAACCGTAACCAGCAGTGCCACTTTCTCCCCTGCCTGCTCGCCAGGCGTAGCAGCGCGGCTTACCGCAACCGCGCTGCGCAGATTGCCGTGGCGGCTGTCGCTCAGCCAGATGCCCTGTCCCAGGCTGAGCGGCGCGGAGGCCATGACGTCAGCCACAAAGCTGGCGTCTACTGCGCCCGCAGCCTGAAGGCGACCGGCATTCAGCGCCTGAAGCGTTACCAGATCGCTGGCCGCCACGTCTAAGGTAATCAGTGAGGTGTCGAAGCTGAATTCAGCCGCCTGTTTTTCACCCATCAGCAGCGCACGCAGATCCTCTGCTGACGCGGTTTTTAGCTGTTCGGCAATGCTGTCGTCGCTCAGCACATGCGTTAACTGACGCAGCAGCGCGAGATGTTCATCAGATTTCGCGGCGATGCCGATTGCCACATAGGCGATCTGGTCTTCGCCCCAGGCGACACCCTGCGGAAACTGAAACACCTGCACACCGGTTTTTTGCACCAGGTCGCGCGTGTCGGTGGTGCCGTGCGGGATAGCAATGCCGTTGCCCAGAAAGGTGGACGTCTGCTGCTCACGCGCCAGCATGCCATTAACATAGCCTTCCGCCACATTGCCCGCTGCGGTCAGGGCCGCCGCGACCTGACGGATCGCCTCTTCTTTATTTTGTGCGCTGGCTCCGGTGTGGATGGCCTGCAATTCGAGCTGGAACATATTTCTCCTCGCTTACTGAAATTGAATCGTTTCAGCCCAATAGCCGTTATTAGCGCCACTGTGGGGCGCGAGGCGCGGCGCTGCAACGCTGAAACGTTTCAAGGAGTCTGGTACAGCGCCTCAGGCCATGCAAGAAAATGCGTAAAATGCGTAGCAGATCTTTGAGGTTACGCACATTTTTTAATGGCACAGTAAGGCTCACTTTTCGGCAAGCTGAAAGCGTAGCGTTAAGGGAACAGAGCGTAATCCGGAATACGTCAGCAGCGTCAGCTACATCAGGGAGCAGTATCGGCTTCCAGCTGTAACAGGTAGGTCATGGCCTGCTGGCGCGTGGTGCCGCACATATCGCGCGACGGCTGTAAACCGGCACAGACGTGGGGACGCAGCGGTGAGCCAAACAGCTTGCAGCGCTGGTCAGCATCAAGCTGAACGCACGGGGTGTTTGCAGGCTTGCCGTGCGGCATGCCGGGAATGGGCGATGAGATGGACGGCGCGGTACAGCAGGCACCGCACTGACTACGGCATTGCATGATGCGCTCCAGCGAGAAAAGAGCCGCGACAATAGCAGTCCGCGTCCGGGAAAGCCACGGGCAGCACGCATTTTTTCCAGGCGCATATTGCCTGTTTACCCCGGCGCGAGTAACGTGGCGCGCATCAGAATTTTCTTTTACGCGAGAGATGCAATGCCAAGAGCGAATGAGATCAAAAAAGGGATGGCGGTAAGCTGGAACGGCAAGCTGCTGCTGGTCAAAGATATCGATATTCAGAGCCCCAGCGCGCGCGGGGCGGTCACGCTCTACAAGATGCGTTTTACCGATATCCGCACGGGGCTGAAGGTTGAAGAACGCTTTAAAGGCGACGATATTCTTGATGCCATTCAGCTTAGCCGCCGCAGCGTAACTTTCTCTTATATCGATGGCGATGAGTATGTCTTTATGGATGACGAAGACTACACGCCCTACACCTTTAAACAGGATCAGATCGAAGAAGAACTGCTGTTTATTCCTGAAGGCGGCATTCCTGGTATTCAGGTGCTGACGATGGATGGCCAGGTGCTGGCGCTGGAACTGCCGCAAACGGTGGATATGGAGATCGTTGATACCGCGCCAGGGATTAAAGGCGCCTCCGCCAGCGCCCGTACTAAACCGGCAGGCATGAGCACCGGACTGAGCATTCAGGTACCGGAATACCTGAGCAACGGCGACCGCATTCGCATTCATATCGCCGAACGCCGCTATATGGGCCGCGCAGACTAACGCTGAACTTTATGTTATAAAGTAACATTAATGGCCGCTGCTGCGGCCATTTTGTTTAAAGGAGCATAACGATGACGCGCGTAAACCTGATTACTGGCTTTCTTGGCAGTGGCAAAACCACCACTCTGCGGCACCTGCTCGCCAGTAAACCGCCGCAGGAAACCTGGGCGATACTGGTCAATGAATTTGGTGAAATTGGCATTGATGGGGCGTTGCTGAGCCAACAGGGAGCCGCTCTCAGGGAGATTCCGGGCGGCTGCATGTGCTGCGTTAACGGCTTACCCATGCAGGTAGGCGTGAATATGCTGCTAAAGCGCTCCCCTGACCGTTTGCTGATCGAACCCACGGGTCTCGGTCACCCGCGTCAGCTGCTGGAGATGCTGAGCGCCCCGGTTTATCAGCCGCATTTGCAACTCCATGCCACCCTCGCCCTGCTGGATGCGCGCCAGCTTGCCGATCCGCGCGTCACCGCCAGTGAAAACTTTCGCGATCAGCTGGCCGCTGCCGATGTTGTGATTGGCAACAAAAGTGACCGCTGGGAGCGTGAGGATCGCCAGCGCCTGCAGCAGTGGCAGTCCGCCATGCTCAATAACCGCCTCTTTATTACCACACAGTTTGGCGCAGTCGATAAGACTCTGCTCGATTTACCACGCACAAATACACAAGCGCTGCCGCAGCCAGCACATCATCATGCCGTGCGTTCCCGCGACAGCGGCATGGCTGCGCTACGTCTCGAAGGACAGACACGCTGGCGTCGTGCGTTAAACCAGGGCCAGGGTTACGTTGCCTGCGGCTGGATCTTTGACGGCGACACGCTTTTCGACCGCGAAAGGCTACTGGTCTGGGCGCAAATGACGGGGGTTGAACGCATTAAGGGAGTGGTGCGGACGCCAGAGGGTGCGCTACACATTAATGGCCAGGCTGAAGAGATACATAGCGATCTGGTCGCGAAGGCGCCATCTGACAGCCGTATTGAACTGATACACTCACACTCTGTTGACTGGAATCACTTACAGTCTCAGTTGTTGAAGATTCGTTTAAACTAACCAGGTTAGCTTCTGCCGTTATTTTTTTTATTTCAGGTGAATACCATGCGCGCAATTCGTCTTGTCACCATTCTGCTGCTCAACGCGCTTGGCGTTGTTCTGTTTCTCTCCTGGTATCTGCCACCCGACCACGGATTTTGGGCAGGTATCGATAAAGGCATCTTCTTCAGCTTCAACGATCGGATGGTGGATCATCCTGGCTTTGCCCTGCTGGTCGCCATTACTAATTTTCGCGGGTTTGATCTGGTGTCGCTGCTGGCGATGGGTGCACTCTATTTCTTTTACTGGCGTCGTGAGACCCCAGCAGGCCGTCGTCGTATGCTGGGTATCGGCATCACCATGCTGCTCAGCGCGGTGATCCTGAATCAGCTTGGTCATCTGCTGCCAGTGCAGCACAAAAGCCCGACGCTGTTCTTCGAAAACGTGCATCGCGTGAGTGAACTGACCGGTATTCCGGCAAAAGATGCCTCCTCCAACAGCTTCCCGGGCGACCACGGCATGATGCTGATGATCTTTGCCTGTTTTATGTGGCGTTACTTTGGCTTTCGCGCGTTTCTTACTGGCGCTGCCATCGTGGTTATTTTTGCCCTGCCGCGCATCATGGCGGGGGCGCACTGGTTTACGGATATTGCCGTTGGCTCACTTTCGGTGCTGCTGGTGGGATTAAGCTGGGTGCTGCTGACGCCGCTGAGTGACGTTCTCGTTAACTTCTTCTACCGCAAACTTCCCGGTAAACATAAACCGTTAGCGGACGGCCAGGGCTGAGATTAATAAATTGATAAGCGCGGATAAAATAATAGCGATATTCCCATTACTCCGCGCTTAATAAAACCCGCCAAGTATTATTAGCAAGCTAACGACATAGCCTGATAAAGAAAATAATATGATGTTTCCGGCTAACAGAGGGTATTTTTCACTCTCTGTCTTGCCTCGCCACGTCTGGACGTTGCCTGAAGAGAAGAATTGGCCTCATTTGAGACCGTTATTTTAGGGATAACCTTAGAAAATTGAAGATAAAGTGACCAGTGTGTTACAGACTGATTTCACATCAAAAAAACCTATCAATAATTACATAAAACCGCTCGCCACGGCGTCTGTAATCGGTTAACCTCCATTGCGTTGGGGCTTTGGCAGCAGAAAAATGGGGTCTTTTATTTACAAAAATGTGTTTGTTAACACATTTTAGTAATTAAGGAATTGTCTCAGGGCTCCGTGCTTATTAATCTCAATCCGTTTTGTCATCTGGCTGGCGACATTCTGTCGTAAGGACATCGAAGGAATATACGAACAATGGTCAAATCTCAACCAATACTGAGATATATCTGGCGGATTGTGCCCGCAGTAGCGCTGGCAACACTCCTCTCGGCATGCAGCAGTACCAGTCATCACGTTAAAAACGAGAATCATGAAGTTAACAACCAGAATGGTTTTTTACTTCAGGCGTCTCAGGATGAATTTGAAGAAATGGTGCGAAGCGTAGACGTTAAGTCTCGCATCATGGATCAATATGCCAGCTGGAAAGGCGTGCGCTATCGCCTTGGCGGCGATACCAAACGCGGCATCGACTGCTCTGCTTTTGTGCAGCGCACCTTCCGCGATCAGTTTGGCTTAGAACTGCCGCGCTCTACCTCAGAACAGCAGGGAAGTGGCAGCGAGATTTCTCGCAGTAAGCTTCGTCCAGGCGATCTTGTGCTGTTTCGTGCTGGCTCAACTGGTCGACACGTTGGTATCTATCTCGGCAATGATAATTTTGTTCATGCGTCGACCAGCAGTGGCGTCATGATCTCCAGCCTGAATGACAGCTACTGGAAAAAACGTTACCGCGAAGGACGTCGGGTATTAAGCCGTAATCCCAGCTAGTTCCTGCCTTCGATTGTTTCTCAGCCAGAGAAAATAATAAAACGCTGCCTCGGCAGCGTTTTTTCTTTCTGACGCCGCGCCAGAAGAGAGCATCGGCGTAAAAGTGATTATCTTTCATAAGAATAACGAGACATTTCCTGCCGTCTCGTTATATTCTCATGACCTTCGCCAGAGAGCAGTTGTGCACAGTCAATAATAAAAGATAAGACAAGGGGAAAGCACTCCATGCCACTGTCCAGGGCGCTTATGCGCCAGGCCACCTATCCTCGCCGCATCGCCTGGAGTAGTGCGATTTTTGGCGGCGTGTTCTTTGTGGTATTTACTCTGGTTTTGCTGACGTTTACCTGGCACAAGCGACAGCATCAGCATCAGCAACTGATGAACGACAGCCGCAATGCTTTGCAGCAATCGCTGGATGCGCTTGTTACCAGCACCCTGACCCCCCTGCTCGCTTTTACCCACTTCGACTGCCATGCTATCAACCAGGAACTGACCTCCCGCGCTGCTTTTGCGAGCAACCTGCGCGCCATACTTATGGTGCGTGAAGGCTATGCGTTTTGCTCTTCTGCAACCGGCGCCTTTTATCTGCCGCTTAATGCCATTTCTGATCAGACCGATCTCAGTCGTGACCAGGATCTTCGCCTGCTCAGCGGTACGCCGTTACAACCTGACAAGCCCGTGCTGGCACTGTGGCTTCGCAATCCACAAAGCATGCAATCCGGCGTGCTGGCTACGGTGAACCTTGATCTGGTGCCCTATCAGCTTCTGGCATCCGGGCATCCGGAAATTTCCGGTCTCGCGCTGAGGGCGCAAAACAGCGCCCTGACCAGCTGGCAGCCAGGCACCATTGCCACCCACGAACTGCCACAACAACCGCTAATGACGCTGGCGCTTACCGGTTATCCCCTTGAGTTTGTGCTCTATGGCAATACCTTATCGATGCGCGATGTTCAGCTCATTGCCCTGAGCGGAATGTTGCTGTCGCTGATGGTCGGGGGCGGCTGCTGGTTTCTGTTATCTCTGAACCAGCGGCCAGGCAAGGAGATCCTGCTCGGCATCAAGCGAGGTGAATTTCACGTTGAATATCAGCCGCTTATTAGCACCCACAGCGGTCGGGCATACGGCGTGGAGGCACTGCTACGCTGGAACCATCCCAGCGAAGGAATGATCCCACCCGATATGTTTATCAGCTATGCAGAGTCGCTGAACCTGATTATTCCCCTTACGCGCCATCTGTTTGAGCTGGTCGCGCGGGATGCCCACCGGCTCAATCCTTACGTGCCTGTGGGCACCCATATGAGCCTGAACCTTTCCCCTCTTCATCTGGCGTCAGAGAGCTTTCAGCAGGATGTGCTGCGCTGGATCGCTGCTATGCCGGGCAACCACTTTAACTATGTGTTTGAAGTGACCGAGCGCACCATGGTGCGGGATAAAAATGCCGGAGAGATTTTCGCCTGGCTGCGTCAGCACGGTATTCAGATCGCCATTGACGACTTTGGCACTGGCCATAGTGCGCTGATTTACCTGGAAAAGTATCCTTTTGACTATCTGAAAATCGATCGCGGTTTTGTGCAGAGCATCGGCACAAAAACACTGAATTCCCCGGTGCTCGATGCCGTATTGCATCTGGCCAAAAAGCTGGAGCTAAAAACCGTAGCGGAAGGGGTTGAAACCGGTGAACAGGCCGCCTGGCTGGTCAGGCATGGTGTTAACCATATGCAGGGCTATCTTTTCAGCCGTCCGCTGAAACCGGACAGGCTGATTGATTACTACCGCAGCCGTAGCCTGGCGATCCTTGCCGGATGACTGGCCGCAGGGCGGCAAATACTGCTACGCTTGCCTGCGTATCGTTACAGGAGACTGCGAATGTTATGCTGTTTCGCCTGATTGTTCTGTTATTGCTCAGCACCCCGCTGCATGCGGAAACCGTGCGTGAAAGCCGCACCTTTGCCACGCTGGGTGAACCCAAATATGCGGCCAGCTTCAGCCACTTCGACTATGCCAATCCCGCTGCGCCTAAAGGCGGCACGCTCACAATGGCGGTGGTCGGTACCTGGGACAATTTCAACCGCTACGCCTCACGCGGTAATCCTGGCGCTGGTACTGACATCCTGTATGATCGGCTGTTTACCAGCTCAGACGACGAGCCTGGCAGCTACTATCCGCTGATCGCCGAGTCTGCCCGCTACAGCGATACGTTCCGCTGGATGGAGATTCACCTCAACCCACGCGCGCGCTTTCATGACGGCACGCCCATCACCGCACAGGATGTCGCCTTTACCTTCGATAAGTTTATGCGTGAAGGCGTGCCGCAGTTTCGCGTAGTCTACCGCGGCGTCACCTTTACCGCGCTGAACCCTGCCACGGTGCGCATTCAGCTGCCTGAGGCGGACAAAGATCTGATGCTGAGTCTGTTGACGCTGCCGGTGCTGTCACAAACGTTCTGGCAGGATAAAAAATTTAACGAGCCGCTCAGTTCCCCGCCCCTTTCCAGCGGCCCCTACCGCATCAGCCGTTATAAGCCCGGTCAGTATATTGAATACAGCCGGGTCAAAGATTACTGGGCAGCGGATCTGCCAGTAAATCGTGGCAGGTTCAATGTCGATACTCTGCGTTACGACTACTATCTTGACGATAACGTGGCCTTTGAAGCCTTTAAGGCGGGTGCCTTTGATTTGCGTGAGGAGGGCTCAGCAAAAAAATGGGCCACCCAGTATTACGGCCGCAACTTTGATACGCAGCTGATCGTCAAAGAAACGACGCCCAATACGGTTTCAACCAGTACCACCTGGCTTGCCATCAATAATGAAAAAGCGCTGTTTCAGGATCGCCGCGTGCGTCAGGCGCTGACGCTGGCGTTTGACTTCGACTGGATGAACAAGGCGCTGTTTTATGGTGCCTATAAGCGGGTAAGCAGCTACTTTCAGAATACCGAGTATGCAGCGCAAGGGCGACCGGATGCTGCACAGCGGGCGCTGCTGGCCCCGGTTAAGGACAGGCTGCCGCCCGAGCTGTTCACGCAACCTTATTCGCCGCCGCATACCGACGGAAGCGGCTACGATCGCCACAACCTGCTGATGGCGCTCCGCCTGTTGCAAGAGGCTGGCTGGCAGGTGAAAAACCGCCAGCTGGTTAACGGGAAAACCGGCCAGCCGATGCGCATTGAGCTGCTGCTACGCAGCGGTGCCAGCAACGACTGGGCGCTTCCTTACCAGCACAGCCTGTCGCGGCTCGGCATTACCCTGACGCTGCGTGTGGTGGACGCCTCGCAATATCTGCGCCGGCTGCGGCAGGGCGACTACGATATGATCGCCCGGCTTTACCCGGCCATGCCGATTCCCAGCTCCGATCTTCAGGTCAGCTGGCAGTCGGAGTACATCGACTCGTCGTGGAACAGTGCACGGCTGAAAGATCCTGTGGTCGATCGCTTCGTAAAAGCGATTGTCGCACACCAGGGCGATAAGGCGGCCCTGCTGCCGCTCGGCCAGGCGCTGGATCGTATCCTGCTGTGGAATGCGTACATGATCCCGATGTGGTACAGCGCGGAAGATCGCATCGCTTACTGGAACAAATTCTCCCATCCCACCGTGAAGCCCGCATACGCCAGTGGACTGGAGAACTGGTGGTATGACGTGAACAAAGCCGCGCGTTTACCGGCGGAACGACGCTAAGGAGCCTGAAATGGCCGCCTATTTCTTGCGTAGAATGCTGTTAATCATCCCCACGTTGTGGGCGATTATTACGCTCAATTTTTTTATCGTGCAGATCGCGCCCGGAGGGCCTGTCGATCAGGCGCTGGCCAATATTCAGTTTGGCCAGACCACCGGTCTGCCGGGCGGTGGCAGCGGCGAAAGCAGCGCACGCGCCTCCCTCAACCGTGCCACGCCCGGCGACAGTCAGTATCGCGGCGCCCGGGGGCTCGACCCGGAAGTGATTGCCGAGATAAAACAGCGTTACGGCTTCGATAAGCCGATGTGGCAGCGCTACGTTGAGATGCTGTGGAACTATGTGCGCTTCGATTTTGGCGATAGTCTGTTCCGCAGCGCCTCGGTGCTACAGCTGATTAAAGAGAGCCTGCCGGTTTCCATTAGCCTGGGATTGTGGAGCACGCTGATTATCTATCTGGTATCGATCCCGCTCGGCATAAAAAAAGCCGTGCGCAACGGCAGTGCCTTCGATATCTGGAGCAGCACTTTCATTATCATTGGCTATTCGGTGCCTGCTTTTCTGTTCGGCATAATGCTCATTGTGCTGTTCGCCGGTGGCAGCTACCTTGACTGGTTTCCGCTGCGTGGTCTTACCTCGCCGCAGTTTGATACGCTGCCGTGGTATGACAAAGCGCGAGATTACCTGTGGCATATCACCCTGCCGGTGCTGGCGACGGTGATTGGCGGCTTTGCCACGCTGACCATGCTGACCAAAAACAGCTTTCTTGATGAAATCCGCAAGCAGTATGTGGTGACGGCACGCGCCAAGGGGCTGGGGGAACGGCGCATTCTTTATCACCATGTTTTCCGCAACGCCATGCTGCTGGTGATCGCCAGCTTTCCTGCCACCTTTGTCAGCATGTTTTTTACCAGTTCAGTGTTGATCGAGGTGATGTTCTCGCTGAATGGTCTGGGGCTGCTGGGCTATGATGCCACCATCCAGCGCGACTATCCGGTGATGTTCGGCACGCTCTATATATTTACCCTGATCGGCCTGCTGATGAATATTCTCAGTGACCTGACCTACACGCTGGTCGATCCCCGTATTGATTTCGAGGGCCGCTGATGAGCCTGTCTCCCGTTAATCAGCAGCGCTGGCTGCGCTTTCGCCACAACCGACGCGGCTACTGGTCGCTGTGGATTTTTCTGATCATTTTTGTACTTTCGCTTGCGGCAGATTTGCTGGCAAATGAGAAGCCGCTGCTGGTGCATTATCAGCAGCGCTGGTATGTCCCCCTGCTGGTCAGCTACAGCGAGAGCGATTTCGGCGGTCCGCTGCCGACTGCGGCGGATTATCAGGATCCCTGGCTGAAAAAGCAGCTTAACGAGAAAGGGTGGGCGCTGTGGGCACCGATCCGCTTTAGCGACAGCACCATCAACTTCGCCACCTCGCAGCCCTTCCCTTCACCGCCCTCCGCGCAGAACTGGCTCGGCACCGACGCCAGCGGCGGCGACGTGCTGGCACGCCTGCTGTATGGTACCCGCATCTCACTGCTGTTTGGCATTCTGCTGACGCTCTTTTCCAGCGTCATCGGCATCGTGGTGGGTGCCGTTCAGGGCTACTTTGGCGGGCGGGTGGATCTGATCGGCCAGCGTGTAATAGAGGTCTGGTCCGGAATGCCCACACTCTTCCTGCTCATCCTGCTCTCCAGCGTCATCCAGCCCGGTTTCTGGTGGCTGCTGCTGGTAACGGTGATTTTTGGCTGGATGGGGCTGGTCAGCGTGGTGCGCGCTGAGTTCCTGCGCACGCGCAACTTCGATTATATTCGCGCCGCACAGGCGCTGGGCGTCAGCGACGGGCGCATTATGCTGCGGCATATGTTGCCTAATGCGATGGTAGCAACCCTCACCTTTCTGCCCTTTATTCTGTGCGGCTCGATCGCCACGCTGACCTCGCTCGATTTTCTCGGCTTTGGTCTGCCGGTGGGCTCCCCATCGCTGGGGGAACTGCTGTTGCAGGGCAAGAATAACCTTCAGGCTCCCTGGCTGGGACTGGCGGGCTTCTTCACGCTGGCAATCCTGCTGTCGCTGCTGATTTTTATTGGCGAGGCGGTACGCGACGCCTTCGATCCGGCTAAAGGAGGGTAACCATGGCGCTGCTTGATATCCGGCATCTTTCCATCGCCTTTGCGCGCGGCGACGTGGCGCATAAGGTGGTGGAGAACGTTTCACTGCAGATTGAGGCTGGCGAGACTCTGGCACTGGTAGGCGAGTCGGGCTCAGGTAAAAGCGTGACTGCGCTGTCGGTGATGCAGCTGCTGCCAGCACCGCTGGTGCGCTATCCTGCCGGAGAGATCTTATTTAACGGCGCAGATCTGCTGCGCGCCAGCGAACGCAGGCTACGTACCCTTCGCGGTAACCAGATGGCGATGATCTTTCAGGAGCCGATGGTATCGCTTAATCCGCTGCATACCCTTGAAAAGCAGCTTTATGAAGTGCTGTCGCTGCATCGCGGCATGCGACGTGAAGCGGCGCGCGGCGAAATTCTCGACTGCCTTGATCGCGTGGGTATCCGCAATGCGGCTTCGCGGCTACATGACTTCCCCCACCAGCTCTCGGGTGGCGAACGGCAGCGCGTAATGATTGCCATGGCGCTGCTGACCGAACCGGCGCTGCTGATTGCGGACGAGCCGACCACCGCGCTCGACGTAACCGTGCAGGCGCAGATTCTGCGGCTGCTGCGTGAACTGCAGCGTGAGCGCGACATGGCCATGCTGTTTATCACGCACGATCTGGGCATTGTGCGGCAGCTGGCCGATCGCGTGAGCGTCATGCGTCAGGGACGCATCGTCGAACATAATCAGTGTCACACGCTGTTCAGCGCGCCACAGCATGTTTACACGCAGCAACTGCTGGCGGCGGAGCCAGAGGGGCGCGCCGTCCCGCTGCACGCTGATGCGCCCCTGCTGTTGCAGGTGCATAACCTGCGCGTTGGTTTTCCGGTGCGGCGCGGCCTGTTTAAGCGGCAGGTGGCGGAAAAACTGGCGGTGAGCCAGCTCAGCTTTTCGCTGCGGCGCGGTGAAAGCCTGGGGCTGGTGGGGGAATCGGGTTCAGGCAAAAGTACCACCGGGCTGGCGCTGCTGCGGCTGCTCAGCGCGCAGGGCGAAATCTGGTTCGACGGCCAGCCACTGCACAATCTGACGCGCAGAGAACTTCTGCCGCTGCGTCGCCGCATCCAGGTGGTGTTTCAGGATCCCAACTCGTCGCTCAACCCGCGCATGACGGTACAGCAGATTATTGCTGAAGGGCTGGCGGTGCATCGCCCGGATCTGGACGCCGCACAGCAGGAAGCGCGCGTCAGTGCGGTGATGGAGGAAGTGGGACTGGCGGCAGAGAGCCGCCATCGCTACGCGGCGGAATTTTCCGGCGGTCAGCGGCAGCGTATCGCTATTGCCCGCGCCCTGGTGCTGGAACCGCAGCTTATGGTGCTGGATGAACCAACCTCATCACTGGATCGCTCAGTGCAAAAGCAGATCCTGACGCTGTTACGCCGACTCCAGCAGCAGCATCAGCTGGCCTACCTCTTTATCAGCCACGATTTACAGGTGGTGCGCACCCTCTGCCATCAGCTCATCGTACTGCGTCAGGGTGAGGTTGTGGAGCAAGGTGACTGCGAAACGCTGTTTACCGCGCCCGGTGCAGACTATACCCGCGAACTGCTGGCCTCCGCGCAACTCAGTGACCGATGAAGGTTTCAGCGATCGCCACGCCCTGGTTTTTCAGGCAGCAGTTGGTTGCGCTTTCGTCGCTGTGCAGGATAAACAGGCAGGGCGAGCCCTCACATTCTGCCACCTTACATTCGACCTGAATGGCCGCCAGCGCATCCTGCAACTGATGCATAATTTCCCAGGCAGGATGGCCATCGTGACTGATGAGGCGTAGCGCAATAAGATCCTGCTCATTCGCGACGCCCTCTTCCGCGACGATAGCACTGTGAAGATCGCTGGCCCAACGAAAGCGCTGCGGCAGGCGATGCACGATGGAAAGTTGCAGCATAGTTAATTTGTATCCCCAGAACGGTTAACCCTATTTGCGCTAAACGACAGCTTGCTCTCCGTTACCGCCTACAAAAAACGTACGTCAAGGCCAGCCTTCTCGTTTCTAAAAACATGGCGCGCTGGTTAGTTGTTATTTGCGAGTTGGCTCGCATTTTGGCCTATTAGTACCGCGTTCAACGGCAGTTAACAATCATTTTAGACGCAATATCGTTACTTTCTTAATCATTAATATTCACAACTAAGAAACATATTGCCGCAGGCGGCCTGAACGCAACGGGGGAAACACGTTTTTTCCGCCGTGCCGGGGTGAAGCAAACGCAGTCAGCATGCCTGGCACAGACAGGCCCGTGCCTCATTTCTGAGAGACGTTCAGACGGGAACGAAAGGCGGTGAAAAAATCGTAACGGCGTGGTTGTTACGGAACGCTTTATGCGTCAGGCCGCTGATCCTGCTTCTCTGGCAGGGTCAGCGGCCTGAAAAACGATCCGGTTAACTTTTTATTCTGCGGGGGCGGGAGGCGTAATAAAAAAACAGCACAGAGCATGTGGCACACGCAGCGATAGTACCGACCATGGGCCAGGCGCTGGTAAAGCTGGCCAGCGACAGCAACGCCCCTACCAGCGCGCCCACGCCAAATCGCAGCGTCCCCGCCAGCGATGAGGCGGTGCCTGCCATGTAGGGAAACTCATCCAGAATGACCGCCATGGCGTTAGATGACACCATCGACACGCAGCCGATAAACATGGCTACCCCCAGTACCAGCGGAATAAATCCCATATGCAGCGCACTTACCGCCAGCAGCCAGATGCCCATCATAAACTGGATGATTAACCCGGTACGGAACATGACCAGTGGCCCAAAGCGGCGCACCGCGCGACTGTTGATAAGCGTCATCACAAACAGGAACACCACATTCAGCGCAAAATAGTAGCCAAAGTTCTGCGGCGAAACGTGGTTGACCTCGATATAGACGAACGGACCGGCGTTAAGGAAGGTAAAAAGCCCGGCAAAAGAGAAACCGCTCGCCAGCATATAGCTAAAGGCGCGCTTGTGACGAAACAGCGTCACGAAATTCCCCAGCATAGTGCGCAGATGAAAGCGCTGGCGCTGTTCGGGCTTCAGTGTCTCACGGATCTGCGTCATTACCATAAAGGTGGTGATGAGGGCCGCAATCGACAGCGCCCAGAAGATAGCGTGCCAGTTCCACGCCAGCAGCAGCCAGCCACCGATAATCGGTGCCAGCAGCGGCGCGATAGTGGTAATCAGCATGACAAAGGACATCATGCGCGAGAAATCCTCTTTTGAGTAGCTGTCGCGCATCAGGGCATTAATCACTACGCTCGCCGCGGCGGCGGAAAGGCCGTGCAGAAAACGCATGGTGATCAGCTGGTCAATCGACTGCGACAGCGCACAGGCCGCGGCGGCGCAGGCAAAAATCAGCGTGCCGAGCACAATCACCGGCTTGCGACCATAGCTGTCCGCCAGCGGGCCGTAAACCAGCTGGCCGATGGCGAAACCGAGGATATAGAGGTTCAGCGTCATCTGCACGCTGCCCGCCGACACCCCGAATTCGCGGGCAATTTGCGGCATCGCGGGCAGATACATATCAATAGAAAGCGGCATCAACATCGCCAGCAATCCCAGAATGACAACCAGTCCTGCCGCTGAATTTTTTTCCTTGCGCACGACCACTCCGCTATTTTTGTTTTAACTCATCAGGTAAACCAACGCTGGCGATTTCCTCTGCCGTCAGCGGACGATATTCGCCCGGCTCCAGATCCTCATCCAGCATAATGCTGCCGATGCGCTCGCGGTGCAGCTCAACCACGCGGTTGCCGACCGCCGCAAACATGCGTTTTACCTGGTGATAACGTCCCTCGCTAAGCGTAATCAGCACTTCGGTGGGGGTAATCTCTTCCAGTTGGGCAGGTTTGGTCAGCGATTTCTCACCGTGTAGCTGGATGCCCGCGGCGAACTGCTGGGCCACCTCTGCGGCAAGGGGATGCTCCAGCATAACGCGATAGGTTTTCTCACAGTGATGGCGCGGCGAGGTGATACGGTGCGACCACTGGCCGTCATCCGTGAGCAGGACCAGACCGGTGGTATCAATATCCAGCCGTCCTGCGGCATGGAGCTTCCATGCGGTTGGCTCTTCGATAAAGTAGAGGATGGTCGGGTGATCGGGATCGTCCGTCGAGCAGACATAGCCCTGCGGCTTGTTCAGCATAAAGTAGCGCGGCCCGACCTGAAGATACAGCGGATTGCCGTCATACTCCACGTTATGTTCGGGCAGGATTTTGAAAGCGGTGTCACGCACCACTTCGCCGTTAACGGTGACTTTTTGTGCCCGGATTTCGCGGCCTGCAATAGCCCGGCTGACTTCCAGTTGCTGAGAGATGAATTTGTCGAGTCGCATGAATTCGCTTTGCCTGTTACTGCGGAGGGAGACTGAAACGGAATTTTACCCGTTGAAAAAGTGCGGGAAGTATATCCTGAACCAGCGCTGCCGCCCAGAGCCGTTCCTGCGTTTCATCGGGTTTCATGGCATAATCTCAGCCAGTTTCGCAAAAGTGATTGGTCATGGCTTTTACTCTACGTCCCTATCAGCAAGACGCGGTTAACGCGACGCTCAACCATTTTCGTCGTCACGCCGAACCGGCGGTGATTGTGCTGCCCACTGGCGCAGGCAAAAGCCTGGTGATTGCCGAGCTGGCGCGGCTGGCGCGCGGACGCGTGCTGGTGCTGGCGCACGTCAAGGAACTGGTGGAGCAGAATCACAGTAAATACCAGGCGTATGGCCTGGAAGCCGATATTTTTGCCGCCGGTCTGCAGCGCAAAGAGAGCCAGCGCAAGGTCGTCTTCGGCAGCGTACAGTCAGTAGCGCGTAACCTGGCGCAGTTCGACAGCGCGTTTTCACTGGTGATCGTCGATGAGTGTCACCGCATCAGCGATGATGATAACAGCCAGTATCAGCAGGTTTTCAGCCATCTGCGCCAGCACAATCCTCAGCTGCGCCTGCTGGGCCTGACGGCGACGCCCTTCCGCCTCGGCAAAGGCTGGATCTATCATTTCCATTATCACGGTATGGTGCGCGGCGACGAAAAAGCGCTGTTCCGCGACTGCATTTATGAGCTGCCACTGCGCTATATGATCAAGCATGGCTTTCTGGTGCCACCAGAACGGCTGGATATGCCGGTGGTTCAGTATGACTTCAGCCGCCTGACGGCGCAGGCCAGCGGCCTGTTCAGCGAAGCGGATCTCAACCGCGAGCTGAAACAGCAGCAGCGCGTTACCCCGCATATCATCAGCCAGATCCTTGAGTTTGCCGAGGATCGTCGCGGCGTGATGGTGTTTGCCGCCACGGTGGAACACGCGCGCGAGATCCTGGCGCTGCTGCCCGACAACAGCGCGCTGATTTCAGCGGAGACGCCTGCCAGAGAGCGCGATGCCACTATTGCGGCCTTTAAAGCACAGCAGCTGAAGTTTCTGGTTAACGTGGCGGTACTGACCACCGGCTTCGATGCTCCTCATGTCGATCTGATCGCCATTCTGCGCCCGACCGAGTCCGTCAGCCTCTATCAGCAGATCGTCGGGCGCGGGCTGCGTCTGTCGCCAGGTAAAACCAGCTGTTTAATCCTGGACTATGCCGGTAATCCGCACGATCTTTTCACGCCGGAAGTGGGTACGCCCAAAGGCGCCAGTGATAACGAGCCGGTGCAGGTATTCTGTCCTGCCTGCGGTTTCGCCAATACCTTCTGGGGCAAAACCACTGCGGACGGCATGATTATCGAGCACTTTGGCCGCCGCTGTCAGGGTGTGCTGGAGGATGATGAGGGCAATCGCGAGCAGTGCGATTTTCGTTTTCGCTTTAAAAGCTGCCCGGCGTGCGGTGCAGAGAATGATATTGCTGCGCGGCGCTGCCATCAGTGCGACAACATTCTGGTCGATCCTGACGATATGCTGAAGGCCGCGCTGAAGCTTAAGGATGCGCGGATACTGCGCTGTGGTGGCATGACGCTGACCCACGGCCGCGATGATAAAGGCGAATGGCTAAAGGCGACCTATTTTGACGAAGATGGCACCAGCGTCGATGAGCGTTTCCGCCTGAAGTCACCCGCACAGCGCAAGGCGTTCGAGCAGTTGTTCATGCGTCCCCACCAGCGCGCGCCCGGCGTGCCGCTCGGCTGGCAAACCGCGGCCGACGTGGTGGCGCTTCAGCCGCTGCTACGCCATCCGGACTTTGTGGTGGCTCGCGCCAAAGGTCAGTTCTGGCAGGTGCGCGAGAAGCTGTTCGACTACCAGGGCCGCTTCCGCCGCGCCAACGAACTGCGGTGATCTGTGGCACCGGCGGCGGAATCATTTGCCCGCCCCGCCCATTGCGGCTATAATGCCGCCCGCTTTTGCATCCGCATCAGCGTTTGAACAACCCTCCTGCTGCTGGGTCGCCTGTGGCAGGAAATATTAAAGAGATATGCAATGCTTACTATCAATGCAGTAGTACGTAAAGAGCAGGGTAAGGGTGCGAGCCGCCGCCTGCGCGCAGCGAACAAATTCCCGGCCATCATCTACGGTGGTAAAGAAGACGCTGTTTCTGTTGAGCTGGATCATGACGCAGTAATGAACATGCAGGCTAAGCCGGAGTTCTACACCGAGGTTCTGACTATCGTTGTTGACGGTAAAGAAACCAACGTAAAAGTTCAGGCTGTTCAGCGTCACCCGTTCAAGCCAAAACTGCACCACATCGACTTCGTACGCGCGTAAGCGACCACGAACCGATAAAAAAACGCCGCATAATGCGGCGTTTTTTTTTATTTGCTGCTGGTACGGCGCTGTAGCTGATCGCGCAGGTTAGGCGGCGTTCCTTTGATAGTCAGGGTGTCGGTTGCAGGGTCCCAGAAAATCCGTTCGCCGAGCAGCGTGGCGTCAAAGTTGAGCGTCAGGCCACCGCCGCTACCGGCAAATTTCGTCAGCTGACGCAGCGTGCTGCGATCCGCCGGAAAGTGCTCTTCCAGCTCATAGCCCTGCTCCTGCGTAAAGGCCTGGAAGGATTTCTCGCCGAGCGGCGGAAGTTCTTTTGACAACGCCTCCAGCGCAATCTCTTCGCCCGCCTGCAGCTGCTCGTTGCAGTAGCTGTAGACCTGCTGCCGATAGTTTTGCCGCTCGCTCTTGTCGAGGTCCGATTCTGCACAGTAGTCATCTACTGCCTGAAGCAGGCCGCGGTTTTGCGCCTTCGTATCCAGACCGACGCTGGCACCCAGGAAGTCCATAAAGAAATCGGCAACCTTGCGTCCTACCCGACCGCGCAGGAAGGTGAGATAACGGGTAGAGTCCGGCGTCAGCTCCCATTCCGTCAGATCGATACGCGCCACGATATCTGCATGGTTAATGTCGAGGTAGTGAGTGCTGCTGATATCCAGCTGCTCGTTGACGCGCATACTGCTCTGGCTGTTCAGCACCGCCACCAGCAAATACTCAACGGCCAGATAGCGGTAGTGAACAAACAGCACGACGCCGCCCTCTGCAAAAGGATATTTAGCCAGCTCGTCGCGCAGGCGACCGGTCGCGGCGCGGCTGAAGCCGAGGAAGTCATCATTGCCCTTCCGGCAGTTGCGCAGCGCCTCCGCCAGTTCACTCTCTTCATTAAACAGGCCGTAAGCCTTATTTTTCGCGCTGTAGACGCGGTGCAGCTCTTCAACCATGGCCTCTACTGTGGCGTTGGCGGGCAGCAGCGTATCGCGCAGCACCAGTTCAAGCTGGTTCTCGTCGCGTTTGATGAGCTGATGCAGGGCGATCTGGTCGATATCCAGACTCATGATAGACTCTCCTTTTGGTTCAGGCGCGTATTCAAACACTGCCCGCATCGGCTTTCAACTCCGTGCGATTGCCGATCGATGCGCTTTCGATAAAATTGCGGTAAAAACCCTGTCGTTACGGTACTATATCGCCTTTTGAAACGAGATTAGTCGACGATATGCCACAATCATCCCGTTACAGTGACGAACGCGTGGAAAAACTCCTCGCACAACTGGCCCAGGTGCTGCAGAAAGATAACGCACCGACCGACCTTTCCCTGATGGTGCTGGGGAATATGGTGACCAATGTGATCAACAGCGATGTCGCTCCGGCGCAGCGCCGTTCACTGGCCCGATCTTTTGCGGAAGCCCTTCAGGCCTCCGTACGCGACGACAACGCTCATTAATTAGCTGATTTGATCCCATAATATGGTAACCAACCGGCAGCGCTACCGCGAAAAAGTCTCCCAGATGATTAGCTGGGGGCACTGGTTTGCTCTGTTTAATATTTTCTTCGCGTTAATTTTAGGCAGCCGCTATCTGTTGGTTGCCGACTGGCCCGCCTCGCTTGCTGGACGCATCTATGCCTTCAGCAGCTGGCTCGGCCACTTCAGCTTTATTGTGTTCGCCGTTTACCTGCTGGCGATCTTCCCTCTGACCTTTGTGGCGATGTCGCAACGGCTGCTGCGCGTGCTGTCAGCGATTATCGCCACCATCGGGCTGACGTTGATTATGGTGGACAGCGCAGTCTTCAATCGCTTCCACCTGCATCTGAATCCCGTTGTGTGGGAGCTGGTGATTAACCCGGATCAGAGCGAACTGGCGCGCGACTGGCAGCTGATGTTTATCAGCGTGCCGCTGATTTTTCTGGTGGAGATGCTTTTTGCCACCTGGAGCTGGCAGAAGTTGCGCAGCCTCAACCGGCGCTCTTTTGGCAAACCGCTGGCGGCGCTGTTTATCTGTGCTTTTTTCGCCAGCCATCTGCTTTATATCTGGGCAGACGCCAACTTTTACCGTCCGATTACCATGCAGCGCGCCAACCTGCCGCTCTCCTATCCGATGACCGCGCGACGCTTCCTTGAACGTCATGGCCTGCTGGATGCACAGGCGTATCAGCAGCGGCTCATTCAGCAGGGCGATCCGGAAGCGGTGTCGGTGCAGTATCCCCTTAGCGACATTGCTTTCCGCGACGGTGGTACGCGTAATAACCTGCTGGTGATCACTGTAAAAGGACTGAATGGCGGGAATATGGCAGAGACGCTGCCGCAGCTCAGCGAGTTCGCCAGCCAGAACGTGCGCTTTACCCAGCACTACAGCGCCGGTGATATTCCGGAAAAGGGGTTGTTTGGCCTGTTCTACGGCATTTCAGCCAGC
Source organism: Pantoea sp. KPR_PJ (assembly GCF_041386365.1). NCBI lineage: Bacteria > Pseudomonadati > Pseudomonadota > Gammaproteobacteria > Enterobacterales > Erwiniaceae > Pantoea > Pantoea sp. KPR_PJ. The sequence continues at coordinate 432,065 of NZ_JABMIK010000002.1, forward strand.
TATATGGACGGTGTGCTGGCCGCACGTATGCCTTCAGCGCTGCTCAGTGCGCTCAGTGCACAGGGTTATCAGTTTGGCCTTTTCTCCTCGGAGGGGTTCAACCAGCCGCTCTATCGCCAGGCGCTGTTAACGGATTACACGCTGCCGACCACTGCCCACCAGCCTAATGCCAGTACGGTGACGCAATGGCAGAGCTGGATTAACCGGCAAAACGGCAACGGCACTCCCTGGTTTTCCTGGCTGGCCCTCGACGGCGTGGATCTGGATAACACCCCGGCCAAAGCGCGTCAGCGCAGCTATCAGCGTCAGGCGTCGGCGATCGATGAGCAAATTCATAACGTGCTTGCCACGCTCGAACAGCGGGACCTGCTGAAAAATACCGTGGTGGTGATTACTGCGCAGCAGGGCTTAGCGCTGACCGGCAATCTTGACAGTACGGGTAACCGGGAGAATCTGCGCGTGCCGCTGGTGATCCACTGGCCAGATACGCCCGCGCAAAGCATCGACCGCCTGACCGATCACCAGGATGTGATGGCAACCCTGATGCAGCGTTTGCTCCATGTAAGCACCAGCCCGGTAAACTATTCGCAAGGGGAAGATCTGTTTGCGGCGCAGCGTCGCCATGACTGGGTTGCCAGCAGTGAGAATAATCGTCTGGTGGTCACCACGCCGCAGGTCACGCTGGTGCTCAACAGTAACGGCAGCTATCACGCCTATGATGCACAGGGAAATCCTCTGAAAGATCACAAGCCACAGCTGGCGCTATTGCTGCAGGTTCTGACCGAAGAGAAGCGTTTTATTGCTAACTGATTAATTATGAGGCAGTTAAACTGTCAGTAGCTTGCATTCCGTGGAAGAAACAGTAGACTAAGCCCCACTGTTCGGCACGTAGCGCAGCCTGGTAGCGCACTGTCATGGGGTGTCAGGGGTCGGAGGTTCAAATCCTCTCGTGCCGACCAAAATTCCCTACTAAAGCAGCCTGTTAAGGCTGCTTTTTTTATGCCCGGAATCACGACTCTCCCTCTTCTGCTCCGCTTGCTTTCCCGGTCCGGTTACCAGCGAACCGCGCTGCTGCTGCCAAAGCTCTCCATGCTATGCCAGGCCCATGGTCTATACTTAACGTCGTGTGGGTGAGAAGAGGAGAGTTTATGCATTATATCGAAAAAGACGATCCAACGAACGCGCCGGAATCTGGAGATAAACGTCCCGAGCCGGACAAAAAGTAGTCTCTGCAAGGCCGCAACGGGCGGCCTTTTTGCGGAAACACACCTGGCTGCTCCCCTGAGATTTGCTTTTTACCCCTGATCATTCTGTTACTACACTGGCTCAAGCCGCGCCGTCTGACCGAAAGGCGCTCACAAAATCCGCTGTCCGCTGCATGTTTTCATCTGACTGAAACAAAAGCGTCATAAATAGTCACTATGCTTAAGCCCTCTGATTTTCGAATGGGTATGATCATGGTCATCAAAGCGAAGAGTCTTCAGGACGCAGAAGAACTGCTTTACTCAGGCGTCAGTAAAGTAGAACTGGCTTACAACATTGGCAGCGACGACTTTTTCCGCCTGGCATCACGCTGGTGCGATCGCGGCGCGCGCATTACCCGAGGCCACAACCATTTCATCGTTTCCGTGAAAGGCTTTGCCATCCCGCCTAACGACTAAGCGGTTGCCCCGGCTGCGGCAGGCTGTTTTAATGCCTTTTTGTGCTGCCGTGGAACCGCATGACTTTTCAGATAACCGCCCTGCCGCCGCCAGAAGGCGGCTTCATTCTCGCTCCACAGGTTCGCCACGGGGACGTGCTACTGGCGCAGACGCGCTTTGACCTCAGGCAGTTTGATGAACGGCTGAGTGCACACTGGGGTTTGCCGCTTCCGCCTGCGCTACAGCAGGCGGTAAAAAAACGGCGCGCTGAGTACCTTGCCAGCCGCTGGCTGGCGCGAGAAACCCTGCAGCTCTATGGCATCCCGGACTTTCTGCTCTGCAATCACAACGACCGCTCCCCTGTCTGGCCATCGGGCATTCAGGCGTCGCTGTCGCATACGGAGGGAGCCGTGGCGCTGGCCGTGACCCGACAACCGCTCTGCGTCGGTATCGACATTGAAACCATCATGAGCGAGCACACGGCGGAAGAGACCGCGTCAATGGTGATGAGTGATGAGGAAAACGTGCGGCTGCGCAGGTTGCCGCTGACCTATCCCCAGGCCGCAACGCTGCTGTTTTCATTAAAAGAGAGTCTTTATAAAGCACTCTGGCCACAGCTGCATCAGCCGATGGACTTCCTCCAGGCCAGCCTGCTGACGATCGATGTGCCGACGCATAAAGCCGTACTTTGCCTGGAGCAGACGTTCAGCGCAGATTTCTTTGCCGGGTTGCGGCTGGAGGCGGTGTTTCAACTGGAGGCCGATCGGGTAACGACGCTGTTAACGCATCCGCTGCCTGGCCATAAAAAACCGGCTTAGCAAGGGGGCTAAGCCGGGGTAAACACAAGACGACAGAAAATGTCAGGGAAGCAAAAACCGCGGTTTTTGCTGAGGTTCAGCATAACGCCGATGCGGACGGCGCAGCCAATAAGCCTTTCCGCTAAGCTTTCTCGTCCTGCTGATAAGCCATATTGGTTCGCTGAACCGCATCCAGCGTCGCCATTTCACGTTCACGCCCGGTCAGCTCGCTGAGCTTGCCTTCACGCATCTCAAGCAGCCGATCGGCATGGGTAAAATAGTGATCGTCGTGGCTGATGGCAAAGACGGTTTTGCCTGACGCCTGTAGCCAGGGCAGCAGCTCGCGGTAGAAAATGCGGCGGAAATGCGGGTCCTGATCGGCCGCCCACTCGTCCAGTAACAGCACGTCGCGCTCTTCAGCCGCCGCCAGCAGCAGCGCGACGCGTTTACTCTGCCCTTTTGACAACTGCAGGTTGAGGATTTTATTTCCCTCAATTTTTAGTTTGTCCTGCATTTTCAGGCGCGCCAGCCACGCCTGCACCAGCTTAGGATTAGCCGGCACTCCCTCTCGTCCAATCAGGCGATCAAACAGATGTACATCAGTAAACACCGCAGAAAAATGCTTACGCCAGTGCGCGAGTCCTTCCGCGCCTGTCGGCTTGCCGTCGATCAGCAGCGTGCCGGAGTGCGGCTGATAAAGCCCCGTCAGCAGCATAGCCAGCGTCGACTTGCCGCTGCCGTTGCCGCCAATCAGGAACACCAGCTCGCCGCGTTTTAGCGTCAGGTTGATCGGGCCGACAGCAAAACCATTCTGCCCGTAGTGAAAGGTCACATCGCGCAGCTCCAGCGTTTGCCAGTCAGCCAGCGGCGGCAGCGTGTGGAAACCTGCCTGGTAAGGGGCCAGATCGAACGCGTTTAGCTTGCGAAACGCCACCTGCGCGCTGAGCAGCGTTGGCAGCGCGCCTACCGCCGACAGCAGCGGTGTGCGCAGGAACAGCAGCGTCAGGGAAAAAGTGGCGGCAACGGCAGTATTGGCCCAGCCCAGGCTGTTGGCCATAAAAAACACCATGCCGATTGCGCCAAGCGTCATGATATTTGACCAGTTTACCGCGCTGAGATGATAGGTGTCGGCACGCACAATATGATGGCGGTAAGATTTTGCGTCTTCCTGGTAGACCGTTTCATAAATCAGCTGAGCGCGCTCGCGGTTGAGATGCAGCTCTTTGCGCCCTTCTGTTACGGTCTGGAAGTCGCGGTAAAGAAGATCTTCAACTTCACGCAGTTTCGCCATATGGCGATAGACGCGCGATACCAGCAGCCAGCCGCCCACCAGCGTAACGGCCATCCATAGACTGGAAACCAGCAGCATCTCAGGCGAAAGCCAGGCGAGATAGATCGCCGATCCCAGCGTGATGATAACGCCCTGAATCAGCTCCGGCAGGCGAACAAAGGCAATGGTAATGGCACGGATGTCGCTGGTAAGTCCGGCCAGCAGCTGCGCATTGCCGATCTGTTCCAGCCGCTCAACACGCGTATCGAGAATACGCTTAATAAATTCACCGCGCAGGCGCCAGACAAACTGATGTCCCAGCAGCGTCAGCGCCAGCTGTGCGGCGAGCGTGACCGCCATCAGCAGCACCAGCTGCAACAGAAAGCCGGGCAGAACGGCGAATGAGCTATTGATGGCCGAAATCATTTCGCTGTTGATATAGGCGATCATGGCAATGCCGAGCACGGCGCTGAGCAGCGTCAGCAGGATGACGCCAATAAAAGGCCAGCGAAACTGGCGAAAAACAACGTTAAGCAACGCCATAACAGAGTCCAGCAGTCAGGAAAGCAGCCAGCAGTTTAAAGCGATGCGGAATGATAGCAATAGTTATTCGCAGTCGCGCCGCGCTCAGAAGGCGCGGCGGAAGGTCAGATTGTAGCGAAACGCGCCAGCATGCGGATGCACGCCGGGCTTCAGGGGCAAAATACCGTGGTAACGCAGGCGCGACGGCCCTCCCCAGACCACCACGTCGCCATGCTCCAGCAGCACGCGCTGAGTCGCATCGCCGCGTTCAAAACCGCCGAACTGAAACACCGCGGGCAGCCCCAGCGAGACCGAAACGATCGGCTGACGCAAATCTTTCTCATCCTTGTCCTGATGCAGCGTCAGCTTTGCTCCCGGCGCATAGCGGTTTATCAGGCAGGCATCGGGATTGAAGTGTGGGAATCCCGCCTCATGCGCGCAGTCGAGCGCCAGCTGACGAAACAGGGGCGGCATTGGTGGCCACTTGCGGCCGTTATCTGCATCCTGTTCGGTATACTGATAGCCACGCGAGTCGCTTGACCAGCCAAAATCGCCGCAGTTGGTCATCGCCACCGACATGCGGTGACCGCCAGGGGTGATGCGGTGGTGAAACGGATTTTGCTGCGCGACTGCCAGCAGCGCCGTCAGCAGCGCTGGCGCATCGTCGCGGGCGCGACGGCGCAGAATGACCGCCCCCTCCGCCAGCGGCTCCTGCCACGGCGCGTCCTCACTAAACAGATCCAGCATTATTCCTCCCTACTTCTCTTTATCATCAATAAGAAAAGCGGAAAATTGCGGTGACATCCAGCTGACAAACTTATCACCCTCTTTACTGATCAGGTAGACCGCCAGATGCTGCTGTAGCGCCAGCGTCTTTGCCTTTTCGGTGCCCAGCACCATCAGCCCGGTATCCCAGCCATCCGCTTCCAGCGCCGTGGTGGCAATCACCGTAGCAGAGACCAGCTTGTGCTCAATAGGCCGGCCCGTCGCCGGATCGATAATGTGTGAAAGGCGTTTGCCGTCCAGTTCATAATAGTTGCGATAGCTGCCTGATGTACTGATACCGTGTCCCTGCAAATCGACGCGCGCCTGCACGGCGTTTTCACTGTCGGTCGGTTTCTGGATCGCCACACGCCAGCGCTGCCCCTGAGCGTTTTGCCCCCGGCTCAGTACCGCGCCCCCAACCGATACCAGATAGTTGTTGATCCCCTCGCGCTCCATCAGGCGCGCCAGATGATCGGTGGCATAGCCCTCACCCATGGTGGAGAGATCGACATAGAGTCCGGGAAGATCCTTTTGTAGCCACTGACCTTCTGCCGCCTGAATGACGTGCAGATGTTGCAGGCCGGTTTGCGCTCTTGCGGCGGCAATCTCTGCGTCAGTTGGGATATGCGCAGGTGCCCTGGTCGGCCCAAAGCCCCACAGATTCACCAGCGGCCCGACGGTAATATCCATAGCACCTGCGGTTTTTGCCCCAATGCGCAGCGCTTCGGTGACAATATCCGCCATATCGGCGCTGACGGGCTGCGGTGCGGTGCCCTGATAGCGGTTGAACCGGGAGAGAACCGAATCGGGTTTCCAGGTAGAGAGGGTCTGGTCGTCGGCGTCAAGCTGCTGCTGAATCGCCTGCTGTAACGCCGCTTTACGCGTTGCATCGACGTCAGCCAGGGTGACGCGCCACACCGTGCCCATGGTTTTACCTTCCAGCACCATGCTCTGCCTGGGTACGCTGTTGTCGCAGCCGCTTAAACCCCATGCGGCGGCTATCAATAGCGGAATATTCCTGTATCTCATTTTTCCCTCGTCTGTAATGCTCTATTCCAGCCCGAAATAAAGCATAAATAAGCAGTAAACTAACCAAAACAGGGTTGTATTCGTTATCCGACTGAACACTATCGGGTTCGGCTGCAGCTGATAACAGGAGGCTTCGTTGATCTATCTGATTCTTGCCATCGCCAGCGGACTATTCATCTACAGCATCGGTAAAATTGTGCAGCAGCGGCGACAAAAGCGACTCGAATGGGGCTCAGCGCGCCAGCGTTGAGCACGTCTGCACCAAAAAGCAGCAGCAGTGTAGCAAAACGTCACGAAAATCCGTGGCTGTGAGAGCTACAGAGCTGGCACGAATGCTGCACGATTTATCCCGGGTTTATTTTCGGGAGGTGCAGCATGAGCAAACCATCATCAGAGCTGAGCCGCTGGCAGCAGTGGCTCCGTTTTTCCGCCTTTACCCTGGCAGGCATGAGCTTTGAGGGCAGCGTGCCGCCACAGGTAAAAGCAGCGCCAGCGGCGCACGCCGCGCAAAAGGCTACAGACCCAGCTCGCTAAGCCCCGGATGGTCATCCGGACGTCGGCCGAGCGGCCAGTGAAAAAGACGCTCGCTGGCGGCAATTGGCAGGTCATTAATACAGGCAAAACGCTCTGTCATAAGACCGTCGGCACCAAAGCGCCAGTTTTCGTTGCCATAGCTGCGGAACCAGTTTCCGCTGTCATCGTGCCATTCATAGGCAAAACGTACCGCCAGACGGTCGTTTTGCCACGCCCATAGCTCTTTAATCAGCCGATAATCGAGCTCTTTTGCCCATTTTCGGGTGAGAAACGCCACGGCAGCTTCCCGCCCCTGAAGACATTCGCTGCGGTTGCGCCAGCGCGTCTCCGGGCTATAGACCTGCGACACCCGCCGGGGCTCGCGGCTGTTCCAGGCATCTTCCGCCATACGGACTTTCTCTGTTGCACTCTGTTCATCAAACGGGGGGATCAGCATGGTTCTCTCCAGACATCAGGATGTAAGTAGACAGGTCTGTCTACTTGCTTTACTCTGCAGCATGTAGACAATTCTGTCTACACAAAAAAGAGAGGTCTGATCATGCTGGCTCCGCTCCTGTTTAATCCTGACGCCACTGCGCGAGAACGTCTGCTGACGACCGCGCAACGCCTGTTCTATCAGCAGGGTATTCGCGCCACCGGCATCGACAGCGTGATTGCGGAAGCGCAGATAACGAAAGTGACGTTTTATCGCCATTTTTCCAGCAAAAACCAGCTTATTTTTGCCGTCCTGGAGCAGCGGCATCTGCGCTGGATGCAGGGTTTTCAGCAGGCACTTCAGCACGCTGACAGCATAACGGATGCCCTGCCCGCCGCATTAAAAAGCTGGTTTGATGAGGGGGATTATCGCGGCTGCGCCTTTATCAACGCCAGCGCGGAGCTGGGCGACAGCCTGCCGGAAATCGTCGGGCTGATCAGGCGACATAAGCACGAGATGGCTGAGGCCATTGCGCAGAAGCTGACAGCATCAGCGCGCGACAAAACCGGGCAGATTATGCTGCTGGCGGAAGGGGCTATTGTGCGGGTCCAGCTGGGAGAAGAGGCAGAAAGGGTGATGGCGGATCTACGCAGCGCGCTGGCGGCGGTGCTGCAAACGGGAGCGTAGCCGACAGGCTACGCTCCGTACTGGATTAGAACTGATAAACCAGACCCAGCGCCACGGTATCGTCAGTATTGATACCGGCAGCGTCAGTAAAGTCGTTGTCATCCATCAGGTTGATCTGATAATCAACATAGGTCGACATATTTTTGTTGAAGTAGTAAGTGGCCCCGACATCAACATATTTTTTCAGGTTCTGTTTGCCCCAGTTCTGCACGTCGGTACCGCGTGAGGTCACGAATGCCAGAGAGGGACGCAAGCCGAAATCGAACTGATACTGCGCGACCAGCTCCCAGTTATCCGCTTTATCCGCAAAGCCATACACCGCATCGTCGGTTGAACCGAAGCGCGTTGCGTTATAGGAACGGCTGTACATCGCCGCCAGGTAGATGTTGTTAGCGTCATACTTCAGGCCGCCGGTATAGACCTCCGCCTTGTCGCCGCGACCCAGAATGCCCGGCGCTGCGCCATTCTGATTGTTGGTACGATCAGACTCAAACATGGCCGCACCGATGCCGAAGCCAGAGCCCAAATCGTAAGTCGTACTCAGGCCCCAGCCATCACCGTTCTCGCCCAGTACGCTACGCCCGGACGTTTCGCGGCTCGGATTGTCGTTTTTGCCCTGATACTGAACGGCAAAGTTCCAGCCATCCACCAGGCCAAAGAAGTTGGCATTGCGATAGGTCGCCATGCCATTGCCGCGCTGAAACATAAAATTGTCCGCGCCGTAGGTATCGCCGCCGAACTCTGGCAGAACGTCAGTCCATGCCCCGATGTCATAGGCCACACCGTAGTTACGGCCATAGTCAAAAGAGCCTGCATCACCAAATTTCACACCGGCGAAGCCCACGCGGGTATAACTGTTCGCCGTGCCTTCGCTTTCTGCGGTATTCAGAGCAGCCTGATATTCCCACTGGCCGTAACCCGTCAGCTGATCGGCAATCTGAGTTTCACCCTTGAAGCCAAAACGCAGGTAGGACTGATCGCCGTCATTACCGTCGTTATCAGAAAAATAGTGCAGACCGTCGACTTTACCGAACAGGTCTAATTTATTGCCGTCTTTATTATAGATTTCCGCTGCGCTTGCAGAGCCTGCTGCGACCAGCAATGCAGGGATCATCAGGGAGAGAACGCGACGTTTCATTTTATTGCCCTCTGTTTGTTATGTGCCTTATTTTGCCACTGCAAGCTGAACGCTTAAAATCCAGCCGGCACGCCATTGTTATTTTATAAAGCGCAATAAGCTATCACGAAAATGCTACGAAATTTCCAAAACTGTTTCACAATGCTTAACAGTTATTTCCAGATGTAAATTTTGCGGAACTAATAATCAGCACGCATTGGTAAAATTTATGGCACAGATTATCAATCCCTTTTTTAACTCTTTACTTTCATCGGCTTACAGTGCACTCATTCTCAGCACTGAATGATAAAACATATGCGTCATCCAGGAATACAATAGATCCCGCTATCATCATTTATTTCATTATTACCTTCATTCACCCCGAATGAGATGTTTACCCTAATTCTCGCCGGACCTGTTGGTCCGGCATTTTTTTATCCTGAAATTATCCCCCACCCTTTTCCCAGGCAGACTTCTTTTACCGGATTAAAATAACCTCACCTGCCGCAGGTAGTAATCGCGAATAATCGCACAGAGGGTTAATAAACTGGTCAGCGAAGAGTCCACTTAATTTATCACCGTAATAAAGTATTGCGCGTTTTCAGGCTGAGATATTATCCGTTCCCTGCCGTGATGAGTTCACTGTCAGGCACTAAATATCCAGCTAACGTCATTAACTTATTATTATTGTCATCCGCTCAGCATGCAGGATGAAGCATGCTGTTTTTATCAACGGCCTGGTCTGCCAGCGTCGCCTGTTGCGCTATGTCAGCCTCCAGCGAAAATCAGGCTATCAGAACGCATTGCGTTGCCAGTAATAACCAGGAAAGTTCTGGAAAAAAATTCAGGCCGCGTAAAAGCCGCTAAAATACGCGCGTTACTGGCGACAGGTGATAACTCACGCCCTGACTGCGCGTGTAGCGTCAGCTTTGATGCTACACTTCCTCGCTTTACTACTCATGAATAACATTATGACTGCACTGGACGCCGCCTCTCCCGGAAAACTGCACCGCCGTGTCAGTCTGGGAACACGCATCGTTTTTCTTATTGCCGGCCTCGGCATGTCATCCTGGGCACCTCTGGTTCCTTTTGCCAGTCAGCGACTGGCGCTAACTGGCGCTTCGCTGGGTGGCCTTCTGCTCTGCCTGGGTATGGGATCGCTGGCCGCCATGCCGGTTACCGGATCGCTGGTTGCCCGCTTTGGCTGCCGCAGCGTCATGTTCTTCTCTACGCTGGTTATCCTGGCCATGCTGCCGCTGCTGGCGACGCTGGATAGTCTGTGGATGATGGCCGTAGCGCTCATGGTGTTTGGTGCCGGACTGGGGATGCTCGACGTGGCCATGAACGTGCAGGCGGTTGAAGTCGAAAAAGCCGCAGGCAAGCCGATGATGTCAGGCTTTCACGGTTTCTTCAGCCTTGGCGGCATTCTCGGCGCAGGGGCCATTAGCCTGTTACTCAGCCTCGGCCTGTCACCGCTCACGTCGGTGGCGCTGGTGCTGGTGCTCATGCTTTTGTTACTGCTCTGGGGCCTGCCAACCTTAATGAACGAGCGACTGCATCAGCCCGATCAGCCGTGGCTGGTTGTGCCGCGCGGCTTTGTCGCCTTCCTTGGCCTGCTCTGCTTTATCCTGTTTCTCGCTGAAGGTGCGGTGCTCGACTGGGGCGCGCTGCTGTTGTTGCAGCGTCCTGGGATGTCAACCGCACACGCCGGCCTGGGCTACGCATTGTTCTCCGTGGCCATGACCCTGGGCCGCCTGACCGGGGACAGGGTCATTCACCGCTTTGGTCGCTTTCCGGTCATGCTGGCGGGCGCACTCATCGCCTCAGCGGGTCTGGCGCTGGCGGTGTTTCTGCCCTGGCCGTCGATGGCTCTGCTTGCTTTTCTGCTGGTAGGCTTTGGATTATCCAATACGGTACCGATGTTGTTCAATGCTGTCGGTAATCAACAGGATATGCCGTCAAACCTGGCGATTTCTGCCATGACAACGCTGGGATATGCGGGTATTCTCTCAGGTCCGGCCTTAATCGGATTTATTTCTCAATGGCTGAGCCTCAGCGGTGCCTTTCTGCTCATCGCGCTGCTGCTGTTGGCTGTGGCCGCCAGTGCCCGACTGGTTGCGCGATGATTTCAGGTGCCTGAGACACTATGTTGTATAAGTTTCCGCTGACATCCGGCAATGTCACTCGCTTTTTTGTGATTTTTAATCTGGTGCTGCTACTGGCACTGGGCTTTATGGTGCACAACTCCGTTAATGCCTGGCTCATGGAAAAGCGCTATGTCATGACGGATGTAGCGCGGGCGACGCAAAAACGCATTGATGCTTACCGTTTCGCTACCTGGCAAATCTACGAAAATCTCTCCACCAGCGCGGCAGGCAGCTCGCCTGACAGCAGCCTGCAGGAGACGCGGCTGCGCCCTGACGTTTACTATCTGGAAAAAACGCGCCGCAAAACGGAAGCGTTGATTTTTGGCTCCCACGACAGCAGCACGCTGGATATGACCATGCGTATGTCAAACTATCTCGACACGCTGTGGGGTGCAGAAAATCCTACCTGGTCAATGTATTTCCTCAATGGTCAGGACAACAGCCTGATTATGATTTCGACGCTGCCGCTGAAAGATATGGCAACGCGCTATAAAGAGAGTGCGATCAGCTCACTGGTGGATGGCCGCCGCGCCGAAATGCTGCAGCAGGCGAATGCGCTGGATGAGCGCGAGAGCTTCTCACCGCTGCGCCATTTTTCTTTCCAGAATGACCACTATTTCACGCTGCGTACTACCTTCAACCAGCCGGGCCACCTGGCTACCGTGGTGGCATTTGATTTGCCGATCAACGATTTGATCCCGCAAAACCTGCCGGTTGAGAATTTTGTTCTGCGTCAGGATGCCTCTCTGCCCGCCGCGAGCGATCAGGAAGAGAGCGAAAGCACGCAGGTGGCTATCGTCAATCCTGACCTGGAGATTGCCGCCACGCTACCGAGCACGCCGCTGCAGCTGATTTACCGCGTGCCGCTGACCAGCCTCGTTATCGATACGCTGCACAATCTGCTGTGGCCGCTGCTGATCAATTTGCTGCTGTTCCTGCTCTCTTTCGCGGGCATGACGCTGCTGCGCCAGCAGTCGCTGCGCCCCAGTGAGAACCAGAGCGCTGAGCTCGATTCACTGCGCGTGTTGAATGAAGAGATTGTCGCCAGCCTGCCGGTTGGCCTGTTGGTCTACGATTTTGCCAGCAATCGCACCATTCTGAGTAACAAGATTGCTGAACATCTGCTGCCACACCTGAATCTGCAAAAGATCATCAATATGTCTGACCAGCATCAGGGCGTTCTGCAGGCAACCATCAATAACGAAGTGTATGAGATTCGCCACGCGCGCAGCGTGCTGTCGCCGCATACTCAGCTCTTTTTAATGCGCGATCAGGATCGCGAGCTGCTGGTGAATAAAAAGCTGCAAAAGGCGCAGCAGGTGCTGGATCGCAATCACCAGATGCGGCAGCAGCTTTTGCAAAATCTCGGCCACGCACTGAATCGTCCGCTGGAAAAAGTTGTGGCGCAGCTGGTGCAGCTTAGCCAGCGCGATGAGGATGAAACAATCCTTGACGTGCTGGATGAGAGCCAGAGCCTGGCACGCCTGGTAGACGATATTGTGCTGCTTAACCGGCTGGAAGCACACGACTGGTCGCCAGACGCCAGCGTGTTCAACCTGCAGGAACTGCTGGATGAGCTCGCCCTCGAAAGTCTGCCGCTGCTGCGCCGTAAAGGGCTGTCGCTGGTGGTCAATAATCAGCAGCCCAACGATGAGCAGCGTTTTGGCGATCGTCGCGCGCTGCGGAAAGTGCTCGCTACCCTGATGCACTATGCGCTGACGACCACCCGCTGGGGCAAGATTTCGCTAACGGTGAGCGCTGACGAGGCGCGCCCTGAGCGTTTGCTGATTGAGCTGGTCGATACTGGCGCAGGCCTGACCGTCGACGAGCTGGCAAATGCAGATTTTCCGTTCCTCGGCGAAACCAGCCATGACCGCTATGGCCAGGCCTCCGGCATGGCCTTTTTCCTCTGCAAACAGCTCTGTAAGCAGATGGGCGGTAGCCTGGAAATCATCGCCCGCCCCGATATCGGTACGCGTTACAATATCCAGCTGCCGCTGGCACTGCAGCCAAAGCCGGAAGAGGAAGAGGAAAAACTGCTGGACGGCGTGACGGCGCTTATCGACATTGCCATGGAAGACGTACACAAAATTGTTTGCCGCCATCTCGAGAACTGGGGAGCGCGCTGCCTGACGCCGGAAGAGCGGCTGTCAGGCCAGGAACATGACGTGATGGTCACCGACGATCCTGCCAGGCTGAGCGGTTGGGCGCTGCTGCTGGCCGAAGATGAGCTGGGCCATCATGCGCTGAACGATCGACAGTACCGGGTGAATTTCAATCTCAGTAATGCGCTTCAGGATGCGCTACTGGCCCTGATTGAGAAACAACTGGCGCATGATTCAATGGAGGAGTTTACAGAGGACGAGGAATTAACCCCACTTCTCAGCGGTGGTTACTTCCAGCTGTTCACCGAGACAGTACCGCCTGATGTAAAGAGACTGTATACTGAGTCGGCGGAAAAGGACTACGCCATGCTTGCTCAGACAGCGCATCGCCTGAAGGGCGTGTTTGCCATGCTTAACCTGACGCCAGGCAAACAGCTTTGTGAAGAGTTAGAACAGCACATCAAAGCATGTGACGATTCAAACATTACAAATACCACCAGTGACATTGACGCTTACGTCAATGAACTGCTGCAGCAAGGTAACCAATAAGATGAATAACTTAAATGTAATTATTGCCGATGACCATCCAATTGTTCTTTTCGGTATCCGAAAGTCTCTGGAACAAATTGAATGGGTCAACGTTGTAGGTGAGTTCGAAGACTCAACAGCACTGATCAACAGCCTGTCAAAACTTGATGCCAACGTTTTGATCACCGATCTCTCCATGCCTGGCGAGAAATATGGTGATGGCATCACGCTGATTAAATATATCAAACGTCACTATCCGGACCTGTCGATTATTGTTCTGACCATGAACAATAACCCGGCCATTCTCAGTGCGGTACTGGATCTGGATATTGAAGGCATCGTGCTGAAACAGGGCGCGCCGACCGACCTGCCGAAAGCGCTGGCCGCGCTGCAAAAAGGCAAAAAGTACACGCCGGAAAGCGTGGCGAAGCTGCTGGAGAAAATCAGTGCCGGTGGTTACGGTGACAAACGCCTGTCGCCGAAAGAGAGCGAAGTTCTGCGTCTGTTTGCTGAAGGTTTCCTGGTGACCGAAATTGCCAAGAAACTGAATCGCAGCATCAAAACCATCAGTAGCCAAAAGAAATCGGCGATGATGAAACTGGGCGTCGACAACGACATCGCCCTGCTGAACTATCTCTCCTCTGTCAGCGCCACCCAGGTCGATAAAGAGTAATCCTCTGACAGGCGGCGTCGTCGCGCCGCCTCTCTTCTGCCCTACCCTTCCCGCGTTTTTCTCACCCGCTCCGCGTAGACCGCCAGCGTGGTTTTCAGCACATCCAGCGTCACCGGTTTAGAAAGGCAGTTATCCATGCCCGCTTCCATACAGCGCTGCTTCTCTTCGGCCAGCGCATTGGCCGTAACCCCCACTACCGGGAAGGCGTGGCCCAGCTGGCGCAGACGCTGTGTCAGACGGTAACCATCCATATTTGGCATATTCACGTCGCTCAGCACGATGTCGATTTCGCTGCGGCTGATAACATTCAGCGCATCAACACCGTCCTGTGCGGTTTTCACCCGATAACCCAGCGTGCCAAGCTGTTCTGACAGCAACATACGGTTAATAGGATGATCGTCAACAATCAGGATCATAATATCGTCGTTGCTGATGACCTCTTCCGTTGGCACAGGCAACGTCAGGCTCGCCGCCGTATCGCTCTGGATGTCGATACGGTAGATGCGCGCCAGGAGGGTGGCCAGTTCGTGTGGTGTGGCAGTGCTGTGCACCCAGTGACCCGGTGCGGTTTCGCGTGGCATATCGATATGCTTACCGCAGAAGGTAATCACTGCACGCAGTGGCAGATCGCGGTCCGGCTCATAATCAGTCAGTAAAACGTCGTCGTTGCCCGCTTTACCGGTAAAGCGCTGAACCTGAATGCCCTGCTGACGCAAATCGCGCTCAATAAAGCTGGCGAGATAGTCATTGCGCATATCGATCCACAGCGTTTTTTCACGCAGCCCGTCGAGCAGCGGCGGAGCAGGATGCTGGCCGTTGTAGATGGGAATACGCACAATGAACTGGCTGCCCATACCCGGTTCAGACTCTACTTCAATGTCGCCATCCATCATATTGGTCAGCTTTTCACAAATGGCCAGACCCAGTCCGGTTCCCTGGAAATTACGCTGCACGCCGTTGCCCACCTGGAAGAAGGGGTCGAACAGCCGCGTCACCTCTTTGCCTGGAATGCCAACGCCGGTGTCGCGAATGCGGAACGCCAGATACCCCTCTTTAACATAGGCATGCAGGATAATGCAGCCGGTATGGGTAAACTTAATGGCGTTATTGAGCAGATTCGAGATCACCTGCTGAAGCCGCAGCGGATCGCCATCCAGCGCCAGCGGCACGTCATGCTCGATAAAACAGTAAAGCGTAAGCCGCTTTTTCATTACCAGCGACAGGTAATTACCCGCGATATGGGTTATCACCTCGCGCGGCGAAAACGGCCGTGGTTCAATTTTAAGCTGCTCCGACTCAATTTTAGAGAAGTCGAGAATATCGCTGATGATCTTCAGCAGCAGGCTCGATGAGTTGTTCATCGCCGTCACCAGCGAATCGACCTCTTTCGGCAGCTGTTTGGTCTGCAGCAGATCGAGGTTGCCGATAATACCGTAGAGCGGTGTACGCAACTCATGGCTGACGGTGGCAAGGAACATCGATTTCGACTGGCTCGCCTGTTCCGCCGCCTGCGCCATCTCCTGAAGCGATTGCTCCATTCGCACGCGGGCGGAGACGTCAACCAGTACGCAAATTGCGACGTTTTCATTGCGATAGCGCGAGTGAACAAAGCTGATTTGCAGGTTGGTGTTGGTGCCAGTCAGGACATCGACGAAGTTGACCTGCTGCCCGCCGATAATCTCATTCAGCCGCTGGCGATCTTCCTGCGTCAGCAGTGTCAGATAGTTGTGCGCCAGTTCGTTACTGAGAATATTGGTGCCATCGCGGGTGCGCAGAATACAGATGCCCACCGGCGCAGAGGCCACGATTTTACGGTTGAACTGCTCATGCTCCTCCAGCCGATGTGCATTCTCTTCCGCTGGCAGAAACATGCGGCGTTCAAACAGCCAGGCGAGGGTAAACAGAACAATAGCGCTCAGCACATTCAGCAGCAGCGCATTGATCATCATCAGCTTGAGCTGATCGATTAGCACGCGGGTCGACACCGACCAGACCACGTTAAGATCCGAAGGCGGTAGCGGCTTCTTCAGCACCAGCTGGCGATACCCGTCCAGATAGCCGAACCAGGTCTTGTCGTCTGGCAGCGCCGCCAGCGAAAAACCCACGCCACCGCGCCGCGACGTCAGCAGCGGGCGGTAATTCTCATCGGTAATGGTCGCAACCACCGGCAGGCTGCCGGGCTGAATAAATTCATCCAGTCGGATATTCTGCTCAACGCCTAACAGCGCCTGAAGCTTATTCGCCACATAAACGGGCACCATCATATAAAAGGTGCCCACGCCCGGCTGCGCGCTGGCATTGACCCAGTAAAGCGGATTGCGGCGCTCATCATCATTGCCGTTGCGATAGCGCAACACGCGCTCGCGCAGGGCTTTCAGGCTACGCTCGCGGTCAACGTTGCTGCTGCCAATAGCAAAGTCAGCCAGGCACTGGCTTTCACCGCCAATAAAGAACACGCGGTTAAGCTCATAGGCTGAGGCGAAATTGCTTTTCCAGTAGTTGATGTAGTAGCTAAGAGAATCGAGCGAATTGCGCCAGGTATTGCTCATTGAAGAGCAGTCGCCATCGGAGAAAAGGGGAATAAACTGCGGCAGCGTCGATTTGCCCGGCAGCACGCCGTTCAGCATATCAAGACCGCTACTGGAGCTGGTCAGTCGGTTTTCGGTGATATATTTCAGCTCACGCATCACATCCGCAGAGTGCCGCACATACCATTCCGCCTGTCCGTAATTACTGGCAAACTCTTGCCTTACGCTGTTCTCTTTGTCATGCAGTACGCTGATAATAAAAAACGTGGTTAACACTGCACCCAGCGTCCAGAGCAGCAGCGCCAGCGCACGGAAAAGATAGCGTGAAATACGCAGCGTCGTTCGGAAAGAGACCAGATATTTCAAGGGAAACTCACTACGGCAAGGTTAAGTACGGGCTGGTTTCAGCATGCTCAATACACTAGCTTCAACAGGTCAGAAAAGCCAGTGAGCTTCTGTACTAAACGAGCCGCGCCGCAAAAAGCGACGGCAGGTCGGGTTGCCCTTTCCTGCCGTAAAATTATGCCGCCTTCCATGGCGGCGCTGGCATAACGCCGCGAAGGATTACTCTTCGTCGTCCGCGTCCGGCGCGTCGTCGTCCGTTTCCGCTTCCGGCGCGATATCTTCCTCGCCTTCCGCAACGCTGCCGTCGATAGCGTCCAGCTCTTCCTCTTCTACCGGTTCAGCAACGCGTTGCAGACCCACAACATTCTCATCTTCAGCGGTACGGATCAGGATAACACCCTGGGTGTTACGACCGACGATGCTTACCTCAGAGACGCGGGTGCGCACCAGGGTGCCGGCATCAGTGATCATCATGATCTGATCGCTGTCGACCACCTGCACGGCACCAATTACCGGACCGTTACGTTCAGTCACTTTGATGGAAATAACGCCCTGCGTAGCACGCGAACGGGTCGGGTATTCGCTAATCACGGTACGTTTGCCGTAGCCGTTTTGCGTTACCGTCAGAATGGTGCCTTCTTCGCGTGGAACGATCAACGAGACCACACGATCGCCTTCCGCCAGCTTGATGCCGCGCACGCCCGATGCCGTACGGCCCATGGCGCGAACGGCGCTCTCTGCGAAGCGCACAACTTTACCACCGGCAGAGAAGAGCATCGCCTCATCGTTGCCGTTGGTCAGCGCCACGCCAATCAGCTCATCATCTTCACGCAGGTTCACTGCGATGATGCCCGCGCTGCGTGGACGGCTGAACTCCTGTAGCGCTGTTTTCTTCACGGTACCGCTGGCGGTAGCCATAAAGATATTGAAGCCTTCCGTGTATTCACGCACCGGCAGAATAGCGGTGATGCGCTCATCTGGCTGCAGCGGCAGCAGGTTGACAATCGGACGACCACGTGCGCCACGGCTCGCTTCCGGCAGCTGATAGACCTTCATCCAGTAGAGACGGCCACGGCTGGAGAAGCAGAGAATCGTGTCGTGGGTGTTCGCTACCAGTAGACGATCGATAAAGTCTTCATCTTTGGTGCGCGCTGCCGACTTGCCTTTGCCGCCGCGACGCTGCGCTTCATAATCTGACAGCGGCTGATATTTCACGTAGCCCTGATGCGACAATGTAACGACCACGTCCTGCTGGTTAATCAGATCTTCGATATTGATGTCGGCGCTGTTAGCCGTGATCTCGGTACGACGTTCGTCGCCAAACTGGTCGCGCATGGCAATCAGCTCTTCACGGATCACTTCCATCAGACGCTCGGCGTTCATCAGGATATTCAGCAGCTCGGTAATTTGATCCAGCAGATCTTTATACTCGTCGAGCAGTTTTTCATGCTCAAGGCCAGTAAGCTTCTGCAGGCGCAAATCAAGGATCGCCTGTGCCTGCTGTTCAGTCAGATAGTACTGGTTGTCGCGGATGCCAAACTCTTCGTCCAGCCACTCGGGGCGTGCGGCGTCGTTGCCCGCACGCTCCAGCATGGCAGAGACGTTGCCCAGATCCCACGGCTGTGCGATCAAACCGGCTTTCGCTTCGGCCGGGCTCGGCGCGCGACGGATTAGCTCGATAATCGGGTCGATGTTGGCCAGCGCAATCGCCAGACCTTCAAGGATGTGCGCACGGTCGCGGGCTTTACGCAGTTCAAAAATCGTGCGACGCGTCACCACTTCACGACGATGACGAACAAAGGCTTCCAGAATCTCCTTCAGCGTCATGATCTTTGGCTGGCCCTGATGCAGCGCCACCATGTTGATGCCGAAAGAAACCTGTAGCTGCGTCAGCGAGTAGAGGTTATTGAGTACAACTTCGCCAACCGCATCGCGCTTCACTTCGATCACAATACGCATGCCGTCTTTGTCAGACTCATCGCGCAGCGCGCTAATGCCTTCGACGCGCTTCTCTTTAACCAGCTCGGCAATTTTCTCAATCAGGCGCGCTTTGTTGACCTGATACGGGATCTGGTGCACCACGATGGTTTCGCGGCCCGTTTTGGCATCGGTTTCCACTTCGCCACGCGCGCGAATGTAGATCTTACCGCGTCCGGTACGGTACGCCTCTTCGATACCGCGACGGCCGTTGATGATGGCTGCGGTCGGGAAATCAGGCCCCGGAATATGCTCCATCAATCCTTCGACGCTGATATCTTCGTCGTCAATGTAGGCCAGGCAGCCGTTGATCACTTCCGTCAGGTTGTGCGGCGGAATATTGGTCGCCATCCCGACGGCAATACCGGAAGAACCGTTTACCAGCAGGTTAGGGATCTTGGTTGGCAGAACTTCAGGGATCTGCTCGGTGCCGTCATAGTTCGGAACAAAGTCGACGGTCTCTTTTTCCAGGTCAGCCAGCAGATCGTGGGCGATTCGTGACATGCGCACTTCGGTATAACGCATCGCCGCGGCAGAATCGCCATCGACGGAACCGAAGTTGCCCTGTCCATCCACCAGCATGTAACGCAGGGAGAAAGGCTGAGCCATGCGGACGATGGTGTCGTAGACGGCAGAATCCCCGTGCGGGTGATATTTACCGATAACGTCACCGACCACACGGGCGGATTTCTTATAGGGTTTGTTCCAGTCGTTACCCAGTTCGCTCATCGCGTAGAGTACGCGACGGTGGACAGGCTTCAGGCCGTCACGAACATCGGGTAAGGCTCGGCCAACGATGACCGACATGGCGTAATCGAGGTAGGAGCTTTTTAACTCTTCTTCGATATTGACCGGTGTAATTTCTCTTGCAAGGTCGCTCATGGAGCCGCTTTCCCTCTACATATGCCCGGATTTTAAAGGTGCGAAAGTATATCACACCCCAGCCCGCTGGTGAACGTTAACCACCGTTTTCACGCGCTTTTCCTGTTGCCTGAAAGGTGCGTCCAGGCGCAATAAGCGTTTATACTCAGTCAACATTTTGTCTGGAGTAATGATTCAATGAATGCACAACCGCAGGAAACGCAGCCCAATGTCGATGCGCAGGAAATCGCTAAGTTTGAGGCCGTCGCCTCGCGCTGGTGGGATCTGGAAGGCGAATTTAAACCTCTGCACCGCATTAACCCGCTGCGTCTGGGCTATATCGCGGAGCACAGCAACGGTTTGTTCGGTAAAACCGTGCTCGACGTTGGCTGTGGCGGCGGCATTTTAGCCGAGAGCATGGCGCGCGAAGGGGCGGTAGTGACCGGACTGGACATGGGAGCGGAACCTCTGGCGGTCGCACGTCTGCATGCCCTTGAGAGCGGCGTCACGCTGGACTACGTGCAGCAGACCGTAGAAGCGCATGCGGAAGAGAACGCCGGAAAATATGATGTGGTGACCTGCATGGAAATGCTGGAGCACGTTCCGGACCCGCGCTCGGTGGTGCACGCCTGTGCGCAGCTGGTTAAGCCGGGCGGCGAGGTCTTCTTTTCCACGCTGAATCGCAATCCCAAAGCCTGGCTGCTGGCGGTGTTCGGCGCAGAATATGTGCTGCGCATGGTGCCACGCGGCACCCATGACGTGAAAAAGTTTATTCGTCCCTCTGAGCTGCTCGGCTGGGTCGATGAAACCACCCTGCGTGAACGTCACATCATTGGCCTGCACTACAACCCGCTTACCAACCGCTTCAAACTGGCACCCGGCACCGACGTCAATTATATGGTGCACACGCATCGCGCCGTCTGAGTAATATTACCTGCCTGAAAGCAGGCGGGTAATATTGACGTCTGACTCGCGTTAACCGCTTAAATAAAACTGTGTGCTCATTAACTATTACCATTACAGCACTCAGTCACCAGCCAGGTTAAATACAGACGCGCTTTTCACATCCCGCCCCTGCCTGATAACATTCGTTGGCACATTAAGATAACAATCCTTACTAAAACAGAAGGAAACCACGTCAGTACGTGAGAATAATTAAGATGAAAGATTAATAGCCGATTATTTTTAATTGTTTTAACTGAAATACTGACTTAACCCTCTCTTTAAAAAACATTTAATTTCAATGACAAAAAACAAAAATTCACACCGGTGAAAAACCCAAACTTAATTATTCCTCAGATAAATGTCTAATCTGTTAATAATCGCACACTGGTCTGAAGCGACGGCTTTAACACACTGTGACAGGCTTCAAAAAACCTTCAGCCACAATTCAATATACTAGAATGGTAGAGCTAACTGATTCTCAGTGACATGGCTGTAGATGCCATAGATAAAAAGGGCTGGAGCCTGACACCCCTGGTAATCGTTAAGAACACGCCGTTACGGATAGCACTCTCAATGGCGATTAAGGCTAAAAGCCGCTGGCCAGACAAACAGCGGTTTTAACAATGAACAGGGCAAACGGTGCTGAATAAGTTACCAGCCAGAATAATTACGCGCCGTCGTTTATGACTGAATAAGATTAACTTCATCACTGTTAAGGATAACCATGACGCCTTTTTTATCGCTTTTTTGGGTACTGGCAGGTATCGCGATATTAGTCGTACTGAATCTGAAATATAAATTCCACAACGTCTTCTCTCTGCTAATTGCGGGCATGTTTGTTGCCATCATGGTAGGCATCCCGTCTGATAAAATTGTTGGCGTCGTTCAGCAGGGTATCGGCAGCATCATGGGGCACCTTGCGCTGATCATTATATTCGGCGCGATTATTGGCAAGTTCATGACCGAATCGGGTGCAAGCCAGCAGATAGCGGATACGGTCATCCGCCATTGTGGCACTCGCTTCCTCTCGACCGGGCTGATGTTTATCGGCGTCATATTCGGTATTGCGATGTTCTACGAGGTCGCCTTTCTGATTGCCATGCCGCTGGTGATGAACATTGCTAAAAAAGCGGATATCCCTTACATGAAGCTGGTCATCCCAACGGTGGTCGGTGCCACCATGGGACACAGCCTGTTTCCACCACAGCCGGGGCCGGTCGCCCTCATCAGCGCATTTAACGCGGATATCGTTCAGGTCTATCTTTACGGCGTTGTGGTGATTATCCCTGCCCTGTTTTGCGCTGGCATTTTACTGCCTCGTTTCCTGCCAGGAATCAGCCGTATCCCGCTTAATTCAATGATCAAACCGATAAAAGAGCTGGCACCTGAGGATCTTCCTTCTTTCAGAATCAGTATTCTGATCCCGCTGATACCTGCGGTGCTGATGATTCTGGCGTCAGTGGTCAAGCCCCTGGCCGGTGATGGTGCAGAACTGACACGCGTCTTTAAACTGCTGGGCAGCGCGGAGGTCAGCATGCTGTTCGCCACGCTGGCTGCGATGTGGTTTCTGGGGATTAAACGGGGGATGACCGGCGAAGGGATAACAGAGCACGTCACCAACTCGATTTCGCAAATTTCCAATGTGCTGTTTGTCATCAGCGCCGGCGGCATCCTTAAACAGGTGATCATCGATTCTGATGTAGGTGACAGCATTGTCCAGCTCATGAGCCATGTACCCTTCTCACCTTTTATCATTGCCTGGTTAATCACGGCAGTGATCCGCATTCTTACCGGTCAGGGCGCGGTAGCCGCCATTACCTCAGCAGGCATCGTGGCCCCGATGATCGAGGCCTTTCATCTTAGTCCGGCGCTGATGGTGCTTGCCGTTGCCTGTGGCAGCAACACCATCACGCTGATGTATGACGATGGCTTTTTACTCTTCAAAGAGACCTTTGGTATCTCCATGAAAGACACTTTCAAGACCTGGGGGCTGCTGGAGTTGATCAACTCGGTCGTGGGTCTGGGCATGGTCATCCTGATCAGCCAGCTTAGTTAGTTTTTCCGCCTCTGCCGTGCAGGATTCACGTCAGAGGCAATTCACTTTACTCCGTTCTGTACCAAAGAGAGATTGCTGCTGAAGAACGTACACTGAGGCATTCTGTTATGTGCCAGAGAGTTACGCGGTTCTGGCGGTGAGCCATCAGAAGCCGCAGCAACGGCCTGGCCGGCTCACAGCAACCCGCTAGCGGCTTTTACCCGTTTTTCATCGCTTTTTCTGCGCCCATCTGAGGATTGAATAAGAAATACGCGTCCGATCAAATTAACAAAAAAAAGTGCGATCGGGTTGACAGGGTGTCAGGCCTTATAAGGCGTGGCCTAAGAATTTTCGCCAGAATTACAACCCCTCCCGCCATCATTTTTTGCTCTTGTTAACCCACCGCAAAATACTAAACTATGCCTCCATGTAGTTGCAGGTTTTCCCATTACCCCCTAGATATTGTGTTTATCCACATATTATTCACAATGAATATGCTGTGTATAAACCGGGATTTCTTTTAATTTTTGGATACTCACGCAAAGGTAAAAACGCGACATGAACCAGAGTCTGCTCGTTACTAAACGCGATGGCCGCCAGGAGCGCATTGATCTCGACAAAATTCACCGTGTGCTGGACTGGGCAGCTGAAGGGCTGAACAACGTCTCAGTGTCACAGGTGGAGCTGCGTTCTCATATTCAGTTCTATGATGGCATCAGGACCTCTGACATTCATGAGACCATCATCAAGGCCGCAGCAGACCTTATCTCTCGCGATGCCCCTGACTATCAGTACCTGGCTGCCCGCCTGGCAATCTTCCACCTGCGCAAAAAGGCATATGGCCAGTTTGAGCCACCGAAGCTCTATGACCAGGTAGTAAAAATGGTGGACCTTGGCAAATATGACCGCCACCTGCTGGAAGATTACAGCCCGGAAGAGTTTGCGCAGATGGACGAGTTCCTCGACCACTGGCGCGACATGAACTTCTCCTATGCTGCCGTGAAGCAGCTGGAAGGCAAATATCTGGTGCAGAACCGCGTCTCCGGTGAGATCTACGAGAGCGCGCAGTTCCTCTACATTCTGGTCGCCGCCTGCCTCTTCTCTGGCTATCCGCGCGACACCCGCATGGATTACATCAGACGTTTCTATGATGCGGTTTCGACCTTTAAAATTTCCCTGCCGACGCCCATCATGTCGGGCGTGCGTACCCCGACGCGTCAGTTCAGCTCCTGTGTGCTGATCGAGTGCGGCGACAGCCTGGACTCAATCAACGCCACCTCCAGCGCGATCGTGAAATATGTCTCTCAGCGTGCCGGTATCGGCATCAACGCCGGTCGCATCCGTGCGCTGGGCAGCCCGATCCGCGGCGGTGAAGCATTCCACACCGGCTGTATCCCGTTCTACAAACATTTCCAGACTGCGGTGAAGTCCTGTTCTCAGGGCGGCGTTCGCGGCGGTGCCGCCACGCTGTTCTACCCGATGTGGCATCTGGAAATCGAAAGTCTGCTGGTGCTGAAAAACAACCGTGGTGTTGAAGGCAACCGCGTGCGCCACATGGACTATGGCGTGCAGCTCAACAAACTGATGTACCAGCGCCTGCTGAAAGGGGAAGAGATTACCCTGTTCAGCCCGTCTGACGTCCCGGGTCTGTATGACGCCTTCTTCGCCGATCAGGATGAGTTTGAGCGCCTTTACACCAAATATGAGCAGGATGAGAGCATTCGCAAACAGCGTGTCAAAGCGGTCGATCTCTTCTCTCTGATGATGCAGGAACGCGCCTCAACCGGCCGTATCTACATCCAGAACGTCGACCACTGCAACACCCACAGCCCGTTTGACGCCAGCATTGCGCCGGTTCGCCAGTCTAACCTCTGCCTGGAAATCGCGCTGCCGACCAAGCCGCTGGAAGATGTGAACGACGAGAACGGTGAGATCGCTCTCTGTACGCTCTCCGCGTTCAACCTGGGTGCGATTGACAGCCTCGACGATCTGGAAGAGCTCGCGACCCTGGCGGTGCGTGCGCTTGACGCCCTGCTCGACTACCAGGATTACCCAATCCCGGCGGCGAAGCGTGGCGCGATGGGTCGTCGTACCCTGGGTATCGGCGTGATCAACTACGCTTACTACCTGGCGAAGCACGGTGTGCGCTACTCCGACGGCAGCGCCAATGGCCTGACGCACAAGACCTTTGAAGCCATTCAGTATTACCTGCTGAAAGCCTCAAACGCGCTGGCGAAAGAGCAAGGTGCCTGCCCGTGGTTCAACGAAACCACCTATGCGCAGGGTATCCTGCCTATCGACACCTACAAAAAAGATCTGGACGCGATCAGCAACGAACCGCTGCATCTCGACTGGGAAAGCCTGCGTGAAGAGATCAAAACGCATGGCCTGCGCAACTCGACGCTGTCAGCGCTGATGCCGTCTGAGACCTCATCGCAGATCTCCAATGCCACCAACGGCATTGAGCCGCCACGCGGCCACATCAGCATCAAAGCGTCGAAAGACGGCATCCTGCGTCAGGTCGTGCCGGAGTATGAGCGCCTGAAAGATCAGTATGAGCTGTTGTGGGAAATGCCGAACAACGATGGCTACCTGCAGCTGGTGGGTCTGATGCAGAAATTCATCGACCAGGCGATTTCGTCTAACACCAACTACGATCCCTCCCGCTTTGCCAACGGTAAAGTGCCGATGAAGCAACTGCTGAAAGATCTGCTGACGGCGTACAAGTTCGGCGTGAAAACGCTTTACTACCAGAACACCCGTGACGGTGCAGAAGATGCGCAGGATGATCTGGCACCTTCTATTCAGGATGACGGTTGCGAAAGCGGCGCCTGTAAGATTTAAGGTTGGGCGGGAGCGCG
This sequence comes from Pantoea sp. KPR_PJ, assembly GCF_041386365.1. Taxonomy (NCBI): domain Bacteria; kingdom Pseudomonadati; phylum Pseudomonadota; class Gammaproteobacteria; order Enterobacterales; family Erwiniaceae; genus Pantoea; species Pantoea sp. KPR_PJ. The sequence goes on from NZ_JABMIK010000002.1 coordinate 457,846, forward strand.
TCTCCCGCCTGCGTTATTTCACGGGGCCGCGCTGCGCCCCGTCTACATTTGGACAGTTTGTATGGCTTACACTACGTTCTCGCAAAATAAAAACAATCAGCTAAAAGAGCCGATGTTCTTTGGTCAGTCCGTCAACGTGGCGCGCTTCGACCAGCAAAAATATGACATCTTTGAAAAGCTGATCGAAAAGCAGCTTTCGTTTTTCTGGCGTCCGGAAGAAGTTGACGTCTCCCGCGACCGCATCGACTATCAGGCGCTGCCGGAGCATGAGAAGCACATCTTTATCAGCAACCTGAAATATCAGACGCTGCTCGACTCCATTCAGGGCCGCAGCCCGAACGTGGCGCTGCTGCCGCTGATCTCTATTCCTGAGCTGGAAACCTGGGTAGAGACCTGGGCGTTCTCTGAGACGATCCACTCGCGCTCTTACACCCATATCATTCGTAATATCGTTAACGATCCGTCTCTGGTGTTTGACGACATCGTGACTAACGAGCAGATCCTCGCGCGTGCGCAGGATATCTCAAAGTACTACGACGATTTGATCGAGATGACCAACTACTGGCATCTGCTGGGTGAAGGCACTCACCAGGTCAACGGTAAAAGCGTGACCGTCAGCGTGCGTGCGCTGAAAAAGCAGCTCTACATCTGTCTGATGAGCGTGAACGCGCTGGAAGCGATCCGCTTCTATGTCAGCTTTGCCTGCTCCTTTGCGTTTGCTGAACGCGAGCTGATGGAAGGCAATGCTAAAATTATCCGCCTGATTGCGCGCGACGAAGCGCTGCACCTGACCGGTACCCAGCATATGCTGAACCTGATGCGCAGCGGTGAAGACGATCCGGAAATGAAAGAGATCGCCGCCGAGTGCCGGGACGAGTGTTTCGATCTGTTCAAAAAAGCAGCGGAACAGGAGAAGGAGTGGGCAGAATATCTGTTCAGCGGCGGATCAATGATCGGCCTGAATAAAGACATTCTTTGCCAGTACATTGAGTACATCACCAATATCCGCATGCAGGCCGTGGGTCTTGATCTGCCGTTCCAGACGCGCTCCAACCCGATTCCATGGATCAACTCCTGGCTGGTGTCTGACAACGTCCAGGTTGCGCCGCAGGAAGTGGAGGTCAGCTCCTATCTGGTGGGTCAGATTGACTCAGAAGTGGGCGAAGACGACTTCAACGACTTCCAGCTATAAGTATGAGCCGTGCCGTTGTTATTCTGCGCAGCTCCGGCCAGCGGCTGGAGTGCGCCGATCATCACCCTAATCTGCTGACCACGCTGGAAGCCCATAACTTACAGGTAGAGTTCCAGTGTCGCGAAGGTTACTGCGGCTCCTGCCGCACACGGCTGGTGAAAGGCGAAGTGCATTATGCCGAAACGCCGCTGGCGTTTGTGCAGCAAGGCGAGATTTTGCCCTGCTGCTGCCTGGCGAAAGGCGAGATTGAAATCGAGCTCTAGCTCACCTCTTTTCTCTGACACAGCGCGCAGCCGTCAGGCGCGGAAGGCAAAAAGCAGCGAGCGAAGCGTTTTGCGCTCGCGCTTTTTTGTTTTTGCGAGTGCGTTTGACCTGCGGTGTGAGTTCACACAGATCAGACGACGCCCCCCCCTGCTTTACAGCTTCACCGACTCCAGCACCTCAATCCAGCCATGACCGGTGCTGACTTCGCTGCCGTGCAGCCAGCGGCGCAGCATGTTCATCGCCATCATCGCCACCACTTTCTGGCGCGTTTCCAGATTATGACGACCGTGGGTAAATTTCACTCGCTGCCCCCAGCTCGCTTCCGGCGTATGCAGCGCCAGCGACACTTCCCCCTCCTCCAGTGAGCCGGTCGACAGCGCCAGCACCGTACCGTGATGCGCCGCCAGCGCACGCGTGCGCTGCACCTGCGCTTCCAGCCGCTCCTGATGCGCCGGAAGACTCTCCGCCGCGCTGAGAGGAACGTCGGCCGCTGCCAGCTGCCAGTTCAGCAGACCAGCAGTGTACTGCTCGCTGAGCGCCAGCCGGAACCCCCGCTCCTTCAGCTCCCGAGCCAGCAGCATGGGCAAGCCCTCAGTGCCCTCAAAAATAGTGCACTCTGCCAGCAGCAGACGTACCTGCTGCCACACCTGCTCCATCGCCACGCGCTGGCTGGCCGGACCGGTGAGCTTAATTTCAATAATCGGCATAGAGGATCGATAGCCCATGACAACCCCTTCCGGCAGCGCCAGCGGCTCCAGCTCGGCGGCAATATCGCTTTCGCCACGACCAAAGGTTGTCAGACGCAGACAGAGCGGCGGTGCCGGCAGCTCAAAATGCTGTTTAAGGCGCGGCAGAATTTGCTGTTCCACCATGACCTTAAATTCTGATGGCACGCCCGGAGTGAAGAAAATCCAGCAGCGATTAAGTCGTAAGGCAAAGCCACAGGCGGTGCCAACGGGATTATCAAGCATCTCTGCCCCGGCAGGGATCTCCGCCTGCTTGCGATTGCTGGGTGCCATCGTGCGGCCACGGCTGGCAAACCACGCCTCCATTTTCTCCAGCCACGCCTGATGCAGCACCAGCTCGACGCCGCTTGCGTTTGCCGCCGCCAGCGCGCTGAGATCGTCGCTGGTGGGACCCAGACCGCCGTTGACGATAAGCACGTCAGCCACCTCACTGCGCGCCTGTAGCGTCTCAATCAGCGACGGCAGTGAATCCCCAACCGTGGTCCGGCTGGTCATCGGCAAACCGTGCTGGAACAGCACATCCGCCAGCCAGGCGGCGTTGGTATCAACGATTTGGCCGTGAAGCACCTCATCCCCTGTAGACAGCATCTCGACTCTAATCACGATTTCATCTCCTTTTGTCCGTCGACTTACTGTAGGAAGCGCGCAGGCCAAACTCAACACTGCCCGGTGCTTTTTGTGGAATACGTGAAATCAGATGACGGGCGTCATTCAGCAGAAAGGAAAAATGCAGGAATAAAACAAACGGCGGGAGAACCCCGCCGTTTTCAGGAGACTACGCCTTAACGACGCGCCAGCAGCAGGCCGAGCACCAGGCCAGCAGCTGCGCCGATGCCAATGCCCTGCCAGGGTTTTTCATGCACATAATCATCTGCGCGGTAGGCGACATTTTTTGCACGATAGTAGTAGCTGTCGGACGCCTGGCTGACGCGAGACTTCACGTCTTCAAGCGCTTGTTCCGCTTTGGTTTTCAGCTCTATATACTTTTGGTCGGCCGGATCGCCTGATGACTTCAACACTTCTTCCAGCGTTTCCGTCAACAGCGCCAAATCATCATCCAGATTGGTGTCAAAAGCTTCTGTCTCTCTAGCCATCTCTTCCTCCGTGTCATTGCAAAGCAGTTCATTAACTATAGCGTCAAAATGGCTGTTTGCAGGATGTCTGCACCAGGATTCTCCTGAGTTTTTCTCAGCTCAGCGCTGTACGAAATTTGTCGGGCTTCTTGATAAATCTGATAAATTTAATGCGGACTGAATTTTTCACACACCAGACTGTCGTACCCTGCTGTTATCTGCGCTTTTGGGTCACGCTGGCGCAGAGCCGAACAGTCACAACACACTCGACCGCTAAGGAATAATTTCTGGCATGAATCGAAGAATGTTTATGAAAGCGTCAATGGCCTTTTCCGCCGTCAGCGGCATGACTGGCCTGTCAACGCTGTTTGCGCAATCCGCCTGGGCAGAAGATGGTATTGCTGACGGTGCCGCCGTTCGCTTCGATTTCGATGTACTGAAAAAGAAAGCCGCTGCACTGGCCAGACAGCCCTGGGGCGGTGCGCCGGGTGCCCTGCCGGAAACGCTGGCGACCCTGTCCCCGCAGGCGTACAACGAAATTCAGTACGACGCTGGTCACTCGTTGTGGAACAACATTCCCGACCGCGAACTCGACGTGCAGTTCTTCCACGTTGGCATGGGCTTTAAGCGCCGTATCCGCATGTTTTCGGTGGATGCCGACAGCCGTGAAGCGCGGGAAATTCACTTCCGTCCTGAGTTGTTTAACTACAACGATGCGAAAGTCGATACGCAGCAGCTGGCAGGCAAAAACGATCTGGGCTTTGCCGGTTTTCGTGCCTTTAAGAAACCTGAGCTGGCGCGTCGCGATATTGTCTCTTTCCTCGGCGCCAGCTACTTTCGCGCCGTCGACGATACTTATCAGTATGGCCTCTCTGCCCGCGGCGTAGCGGTTAATACCTTTAGCAACGGAAATGAAGAGTTTCCGGACTTTACCGCATTCTGGTTTGAAACGCCGAAAGGTGATGAGACCACCTTTGTGACCTACGCCCTGCTGGATGGTGCCAGCCTGACCGGTGCCTACAAGTTCACTATCCACTGTGAGGCGGAGCGTGTGGTCATGGAGGTGGAAAACCATCTCTATGCGCGCAGGGAGATCCGCCAGCTGGGTATCGCGCCCATGACCAGCATGTTCAGCTGCGGGACTAACGAGCGCCGCATGTGCAATACCTACCATCCGCAGATCCATGATTCCGATCGTCTGGCAATGTGGAGCGGCAGCGGCGAATGGATTGCCCGCCCGCTAAATAACCCGCAGAAATTGCAGTTCAACGCCTATCAGGATGAGAATCCACGCGGGTTCGGCCTGTTGCAGCTTAATCACGACTTTAAAGACTATCAGGACGTTATTGGCTGGTACGACAAGCGCCCCAGCCTGTGGGTTGAGCCCGTCGGCAAATGGGGCAAAGGGGCTGTTAATCTGATGGAGATCCCGACGACCGGTGAGACCCTGGATAATATTGTCTGCTTCTGGCAGCCAGCCGAGCCGGTGAAAGCCGGAAGCGAATTCAGCTTCTCCTATAAGCTCTACTGGAGCAGCCTGCCGCCGGTTCGCAGTGGCCTGGCACGCGTAGATGCGACACGCACGGGTATTGGCGGCTTCCCGGAAGGCTGGGCACCGGGCGAGCATTTTCCTGAGCAGTGGTGCCGACGCTTCGCTATCGACTTTGTCGGCGGCGATTTGAAAGCCGCAGCATCAAAGGGAATCGAACCGGTGATTACCCTCTCCTCAGGCACCTTTAAGCAGGTTGAGATCCTCTACGTTGAGCCGATGAACGGCTATCGCATTCTGTTCGACTGGTATCCCAACAGCGACGCCACCACGCCAGTAGAGATGCGTCTGTTCCTGCGAACCAAAGAGGAAACCCTGAGCGAGACCTGGCTCTATCAGTACCTCCCGCCGCCGCCGGATCAGCGCAAATACGTTGATGACCGTCAGATGACGGTGGGCTAAACGAGACGCGGCAAGCCAGCAGGCTTGCCGTTTTTATTTGCGCATATCGATATGCGGGATAGCGTCTTCAAGGTAAACCTCACTGCACGCCTCAAAACCCAGCCCGCGGTAAAAGCGCTGCAAATGCGCCTGCGCAGAGAGATAAACGCTGCGCCCTGGCCAGTGCTGTTCGCAGCTGAGTAGCGTCTGCACCATCAGCTGATAACCCAGATTCAGGCCGCGCGCGCTGCCCGAAACAACCACTCGTCCAATCGCCACCGGCGCAGCCTTATCGGCAGGCGTCAGAATACGCGCACAGGCCACCAGTTCATCGTCACGCATTCCCAGAATATGTCGGTTCTCTGCAACCAGATCCTGTCCGTCGACGTCCTGATAGGGACAGCTTTGCTCAACCACAAATACGGCGCAGCGCAGCGCCAGTACGGCATAAAGCTGCTGCGCGCTCAGATCGCGATGGTGCATATCGTGCCAGATGATTTCCACAGCTTCTCCTTCAGACAAAAAAAATCAGGCCCGCAGGCCTGATTTATTTGGGGACAGAAACAGTTTACATCAGCGGCTGAGCCATCTGCACCAGCGTAATCAGCGGCTGCGGATAGACGCCAAGCAGCAGGACCAGAATCGCTGAAATCAGTACCACCACACCGCCAGCGGTAAGCGCCCAGTTGGCTGGCGTATCACGCGTATGCAGCTCCGGCGGGCTAAGGTAGAGACTGACCGTCACGCGCAGATAGTAGTAGAGGCCGATGGCGCTGCCGACGACGACCGCTGCGGTCAGCCACCACAACTGCGCATTGACGCCTGACGCAATCACATAAAACTTGCCCATAAAGCCCAGCGTGGCCGGGATCCCTGCCAGCGACAGCATCATCACCGTCATTACCGCTGACAGAACCGGACGATGCCAGAACAGGCCGCGATAAGAGTAAAGCGAATCGGCGTCTGGACCGCGGTACGGGCTGGACATCAGGCTCACGACGCCAAAGGCACCCAGGCTACTGAACAGATAACCCGCCAGGTACACCCCTGCGGTCTCCAGCGACAGCTGATGGGTTTTCACCGCAATCAGCGCCACCAGCAGATACCCCAGATGCGCAATCGAAGAGTAACCCAGCAGACGCTTGATGTTGCTCTGCGAAATCGCCATCAGGTTACCGAACAGAATCGATACAAAGGCAATCAGGCCCAGCACGGTGCGCACCGCTTCGCTGTCGGTCAGCGGCGCATACATGAACAGACGCATAATGACGCCAAAAATAGCGATCTTGCTGGCGGTAGCGAGGAAAGTCGAGACCGGGGCAGGCGCACCCTGATAGACATCCGGCGTCCAGAGATGAAACGGCACCAGCGACAGCTTAAAGCCGAGGCCGATAATCATCATCCCCAGACCAACCAGCAGCAGCGGTTGCTGAATCATAGTGTCGTTCAGGCTCTGGCCAAGTCGCACAAAGCTCAGGCTACCGGAATCGGCATAAACCAGGGCAATACCGAACAGCAGGAATGAGGAGGCTGCGGCGGAGAGGATCGTGTATTTCAGCGCCGCTTCCAGCGAGCGCTTCTGGCGGAAGGCATAGCCAATCATACCGAACAGCGGCAGCGACAGAAGCTCAACGCCGATAAACAGCGACGCCAGATGGTTAGCGCTTGCCAGGACAATGCCGCCAAGCGCCGCAATCAGCACCAGCAGATAGAACTCATCCTTGTTGTCCGGGAAGCCAGAGAGCCAGGGATAGGCAAAGGTACAGGTGGCCAGGCTCGCCAGGATCACCAGCGCGGTATAGAACACGGCATAAGGATCGACGCGCAGCAGCGGCGTCACATCCATGGCACCCGCCTGCGCGACAAACCAGAGTGAAACCAGCGCCAGGTTCAGGCCGATGACCGTCAGCGTGGCGTTGACAAAGTGGTTGCGTCGCCAGGCAATGGACAGCATCACCACCACCACTGTCAATCCGACGATTAACAGCGGCAGTAACGCGATCAATTGTTGAAGAGTTATTGTCATGGCGAATTACGGCCTTGTAGTTGAAATTGAAGCGGTAAACCACTGCTGAATATTACTCATGGCAGCATGGGACGTATCCAGAATCGGCTGTGGATAGACGCCCAGCAGCACCAGCAGAACCACCAGCACCATGATGATGGTAAATTCACGCGGTGACATGCCCGGCAGCGGATCTTTCGATTTCGCTTCGCCGTAATAGGCGCGCTGCATCATGATCAACGAGTAAACCGAGGCGAACACCAGACCAAAGGTCGCAATCACAATGATGACCGGCACCACCTGGAAACTGCCCGTCAGAATCATAAATTCGCCCGCAAAGTTACCTGTGCCCGGCATCCCCAGATTGGCAACCGCAAAGAAGAGCGACAGGCCTGGGATCCACTTGATACGCGACCAGAGACCGCCCATCAGACGCATGTCGCGCGTATGCAGACGCTCATAGAGCTGGCCGCACAGGATAAACAGCGCCGCTGCCGACAGGCCATGTGCAATCATCTGCACCACCGCCCCCTGGAAGGCGAGCTGACTGCCGGTATAGATGGCGATAAGAACAAAGCCCATATGTGAGACAGATGTATAAGCAATCAGGCGTTTGATGTCAGTCTGTGAGAATGCCATCCACGCGCCATAGAAGATACCGATAACGCCGAGCCACATGGCGATGGGCGCAAACTCCGCCGACGCATTGGGGAACAGCGGCAGGCTGAAGCGCAGCAGGCCGTAGGCGGCGGTTTTAAGCAGAATCCCGGCCAGGTCAACTGAACCTGCGGTCGGTGCCTGGCTATGGGCATCCGGCAGCCAGCCGTGCAGCGGCACCACCGGCATTTTTACCGCGAAAGCGATAAAGAAGCCGAGCATCAGCAGGTATTCCACCGTATGCGACATCGGCGTTTTTAACAGCTGCTCATAGTTAAAGGTCCAGACGCCAGTGGCGTTATAGTGCACAAACACCAGCGCCAGAATCGCAATCAGCATCACCAGACCTGAAGCCTGGGTATAGATGAAGAATTTGGTGGCGGCGGTGATACGGGTTTTACCGTCGGATGCCTTATGACCCCAGAGTGCGATAAGGAAGTACATCGGCACCAGCATCATTTCCCAGAAAAAGAAGAACAGGAACATGTCGATGGCAAGGAACACGCCGATGACGCCACCGAGTATCCACATCAGGTTAAGGTGGAAAAAGCCCTGATACTTCTCAATCTCATTCCAGGAGCAGAGCACCGCCATCAGACCCAGCAGACCGGTCAGCACCACCATCAGTAGCGACAGACCGTCAAGCGCCAGATGGAAGTTGATGCCGAAACGCGGGATCCAGGCGGCGGCAAACTCTGACTGCCACTGCGGCATACCTGCCGCCTGCGTCAGTGAATAGCCACCCTGCAGCCAGAGCTGCATGGAGAGTGCCAGCGTCAGGCCCATCGTGATCAGGGCTATCCAGCGCGGCGTTTTTGCGCCAAGGCGCTCAGCCAGCCAGCAGAGCAAACCGCCGACAAATGGAATGATTATTAGCCAAGGTAATAGCACTGAAGTCTTTCCCTTTTTTCTGCCTGTATACGGCTGTCTGGCTGGCCATTTTGCAGCTGGCTGAGCCGAAACCACACATATATCAGGCAATTTTTAACATTCTTGACCTGGGACGCCTCACCGAAACGCCCCGCTCATCAACCTTAAACCACCAGCATCAGCGCCAGCACCACCACGGCACCAATGCTCATTGAGGCGACATACCAGCGCAGGTAACCGCTTTCGCTGACCACCAGGCCTTTGTTGCCAATACGCGACAGCAGCGCAGGCAGGTTCATCACCGCATTGAGCGGATCGCGCTGAAGCAGCCACGCGATGCCAAGGTAGGGTTTGACGAAAACCTTGTCGTACAGCCAGTCAAAGCCCCAGGCAGCAAACCACCAGGTTGCGAAGAAGCGCCCCGGAGCGCTGTTGGCCACGCGGCTAACCAGGTCGCGTTTGCCCAGCCAGAGCGCCGCCGCAATCAGAATACCGACCACAGCAACGACGCCAGAGGCGATCTCCAGCCCGACTTTGCCCGTTTCGCCTGCTTCACTCTGCGGCAGGACGCCCGCCAGCGGCGGGGTAATCAGCGCGCCCACAAAGGTTGACAGTACCAGCAACACAATCAGCGGCAGATGATGAGTAATCCCTTTACCCGCATGGGCATGGATCTGCTCTTTACCGTGGAAGACGATAAAGATCATGCGGAAGGTATAAACAGAGGTCAGGAAAGCACCGACCAGGCCCGCCACCATCAGATTGATATGGCCATTAGCCAGCGCACCGAACAGAATTTCATCTTTACTGTAGAAGCCCGCCGTAATCAGCGGCAGCGCGGCCAAGGCAGCGCCACCCACCAGGAAGCAGGCATAGACCAGCGGAATACGCTTACGCAGGCCGCCCATTTTAAAGATGTTCTGCTCATGGTGGCAGGCGAGGATCACGGAACCCGACGAGAGGAACAGCAGCGCTTTAAAAAACGCATGCGTCATCAGATGGAAGATTGCCGCGTCCCACGCCTGAACTCCCAGCGCCAGGAACATGTAGCCAATCTGACTCATGGTTGAGTAGGCCAGCACGCGCTTGATGTCCGTCTGCACCAGCGCGGCAAAACCCGCCAGCACCAGCGTGATGGCACCCACGATGCCCACCAGGTGGAGCACGTCGGGAGTCAGCAGGAACAGGCCGTGGCTGCGGGCGATCAGGTAAACGCCCGCCGTCACCATGGTTGCAGCATGAATAAGCGCAGAGACCGGTGTTGGACCAGCCATTGCATCCGCCAGCCAGGTCTGCAATGGCAGCTGGGCTGATTTACCCACTGCACCGCCTAACAACATCAGCGTGGCCCACTGCAGCATGGTGTTGTCTGCGGCGAAGTGCTGCGGTGCCAGTTCCATCATCTCGCGGAAGTTCAGGGTGCCCAGTTCGTTGTAGAGAATGAACAGCGCAAACGCGAGAAAGACGTCGCCAACGCGGGTGATGATAAAAGCCTTCATCGCCGCTTTGCCATTTTCCGGATTGCTGTAGTAGAAGCCGATCAGCAGGTAAGAGCAGAGCCCTACCCCTTCCCAGCCGAGATACATCAGCATCAGGTTGTCGGCCAACACCAGTACCACCATGCTGGCGATAAACAGGTTGGTATAGGCAAAGAAGCGGGAGTAACCCTCTTCTCCACGCATATACCAGGAAGCAAACATATGGATCAGGAAGCCGACACCCGTGACCACCGACAGCATGGTCAGCGAGAGACCATCCAGCGCCAGATTGACTTTGATGTCGAAATTGCCCACCTGCATCCAGGTCCAGAGGGCCTGATTAAAAGGTTGCTGGCCCTGAGCAAAAAAGTCGATTCCGACATAGAGCGTGACCAGCGCCGCCAGGCCTACCGAGCCCATACCTACCGCGGCAGACAGGTTCTCCGACCAGCGGCCACGGGAAAATGCCAACAGCAAAAAGCCGATCAGCGGAAACAGGATTGTTAAGTAGAGAAGATTCATCCGCGCATCTCGCTCACAGTATCAATGTTCAGCGTCTGACGACGACGATAGAGCTGGAGCAGCAGCGCCAGACCGATGCTCGCTTCCGCTGCGGCGAGGCTGATCGCCAGGATATACATTACCTGCCCGTCTGCCTGCCCCCAGTAGCTGCCCGCGACCACCAGCGCCAGCGCGGCCGCGTTGATCATGATTTCAAGACCAATCAGCATAAACAGCAGGTTGCGACGCAACACCAGTGATGTCAGTCCAAGGACAAACAGCACGGCGGCAAGAATTAAGCCGTGTTGTAACGGGATCATGCGTGCTCCTCCTTATTGGCGTCGCGATGACTCAGCACCTCGCCCTGACGCTCTTCGCGTCCGACGTGGAACGCTACGACCAGACCGGCCAGCAGCAGCATAGAGGCCAGTTCAACCGCCAGAACATAGGGTCCAAACAGGCTGATACCGACCGCTTTCGCGTCGATAACCGTTCCGTCGATGCCCTGATCGTTGGCCGTCAGGATGGCATAGACCATGACCACCAGCAGCAGCAGTGAAACGATGCCCGGCCCAATCCACAGCGACGGCTGTAGCCAGTCACGTTCCTGCTTCACGGTCGCGCTGCCCAGGTTAAGCATCATGACCACAAAGACAAACAGCACCATGATGGCCCCGGCGTAAACGATGATCTCCAGTGCTCCGGCGAAGTAAGCGCCAAGCGAGAAGAAAACGCCCGCTACCGACAGCAGCGACACGATAAGGTACAACAGCGCATGTACCGGATTGGTGTGGGTGATAACGCGCAGTGTTGTCAGCACCGCCACCAGACCGCAAATATAAAACGCAATTTCCATGCCGGGCTCCTTAAGGTAACAAGCCTTTGACGTCGACAGGCTTGGCTTCATTTTCCGCTTCGCCCTTCTCTTTCCCTTCGATCGCCATACCTGCCATGCGGTAGAAGTTGTACTCAGGGTATTTGCCCGGACCAGAGATCAGCAGATCTTCTTTCTCATACACCAGATCCTGACGCTTGAACTCACCCAGCTCAAAATCTGGCGTGAGCTGAATGGCCGTTGTCGGACAGGCCTCTTCACACATGCCGCAGAAAATACAGCGGGAGAAATTGATGCGAAAGAACTCTGGATACCAGCGCCCGTCTTTGGTTTCTGCTTTTTGCAGAGAAATACAGCTGACCGGACAGGCAACCGCGCACAGGTTACAGGCGACGCAGCGCTCTTCCCCGTCAGGATCGCGCGTTAATACAATGCGTCCGCGATAGCGTGGCGGCAGATAGACCGGCTCTTCCGGATACATCTGGGTTTCGCGTTTGGCGAAGGCGTGCATGCCTATCATCCAGATACTGCGCACTGTCGTGCCGAAGCCAACGACAATATCTTTTAAAGTCATCTCAAAAACCCCTTACTGCGCGTTGTACAGAATCACTGCGGCGGTCGCCAGCAGGTTCAACAGCGTCAACGGCAGACAGACTTTCCAGCCGAACGACAGCACCTGGTCATAGCGTGGACGCGGAAGCGCAGCACGTATCAGGATAAACATCACCATAAAGAACGCCGTTTTCAGGGCGAACCAGATGAACGGCGGCAGGAACGGACCATGCCAGCCGCCAAAGAACAGCGTAACGATCAGCGCTGACACGGTGGTGATGGCAACATATTCACCCACAAAGAAGAGGCCGAACTTCATCCCGGCATATTCAATGTGATAACCGTCAGCCAGTTCCTGTTCCGCTTCCGGCTGGTCAAACGGGTGGCGGTGACAGACTGCCACGCCAGCGATGCAGAAGGTCAGGAAACCAAAGAACTGCGGAATGATGTTCCACAAATGCGTCTGGCTCTCAACGATCGCATTCATATTGAAAGAGCCTGCCTGCGCCACTACGCCCATCAGCGACAGGCCAAGAAACACCTCGTAGCTCAGCGTCTGGGCAGACGCTCGCATCGCCCCCAGCAGCGAGTATTTATTGTTACTTGACCAGCCCGCGAACAGCACCGCATAGACGGCCAGACCGGCCATCATCAGGAAGAACAGCAGGCCGATGTTGAGATCGGTCACCATCCAGCTCGGCGATACCGGCACAATAGCAAAGGCCAGCAGCAGCGAGACAAAGGCAATAACCGGCGCAAGGGTAAAGATAAAGCGATCGGTAAACGGCGGAACCCAGTCCTCTTTAAAGAACATTTTGATCATGTCCGCCGCCAGCTGGAGCGAGCCGCCCCAGCCTACGCGGTTCGGCCCATAACGGTTCTGCCACAGGCCAAGCAGACGACGCTCGGCGAAGCTCATAAAAGCCCCACAGGCAACGACAACCAGCAGAATCACGATCGCCTTGACCACGGCCAGAATGATGTCGATAACATCCGGTGTTAACCAGCTCATTGTGCCGCCTCCTGCAGTTTGTCAATGCTTGCGCCCGCAAGGAAAGGCGGTACGCCCGGCATCCCCAGCGGCAGGCCAACCTGCCCTGGCTGGAGGGCGCTGGAGAAGCGCACCGGCAGTCGCAGGGTTTCACCTGAGCAGGTGCACTCAACGGCCGCGCCTTCATTGACGCCAAGCTTCAAAGCATCCTGCTGGTTAATCACCAGCATGGGCTGCGGCATGCGTTTCTGGAAGACCGCTGAACGCTGAGACATCTCCTCACTGCCGAACAGCTGGTAGTAAGGAGCCACGCGCCACTGTTCACCGCCGACAAAAGCGGTCGGCACGTTGGTGAACCACGGCAGGGAGGCTTCGCCCGCGTCAAACAGTCGCACACCCGGATCGCCATTGCGCAGCTTGCCACCCACTTCAGCCTGGAATTTATTCCACGCCTGCGGCGAGTTCCAGCCTGGTGCCCAGGCGAACGGGATTTGCGAACGCGGTGCGCTCGGCTGGTTATTCCCCTCCATGGAGAAGGCAAACATGGTATCGCGGTCCTGCGGCTGGCGCGGCTCGTGCACGCTGATATTGGCGCGCGCGGCGGTACGTCCACTGGAACGAATCGGTGAGCGCGACAGCTTTTGCCCACGAATGCGGAAGCTGGCGTCAGGTGCCGCATCCTTGATGCCTTTCAGCTGGGGCAGCTTCGCCACCACGGCGTCAATAACGTGATCGAGCTGCGTCCAGTCGATGTGACGGCTTTCCAGCGCGCTGTGCAGCGAGTGGAGCCAGCGCCAGCTCTCCAGCATCACAATGCTGTTGTCATAATAGGCGGGATCGTAAACCTGGAAGAAACGCTGCGCACGGCCTTCATGGTTGATCGAGGTGCCGTCACTTTCTGCAAAGCTGGCGGTAGAGAGCACCAGGCCCGCTTTCTCCAGCGTGGCGGTATGCTGATGATCGACCACGATCACGTTTGAAACGTTGGCCAGCGCGGCATCGACCTGCGCTTTTGGCGCGTGGCGATAAAGATCGTTTTCCAGTACTACCACGGCATCCGCTTCACCGCCGCGCAGCTGTTCCAGCGCACTGTCGAGCGTATTACCGCCCATCAGACCCAGGCCCATGCTGTTTGCCGCACCGGCCAGCAGAGTAATGCCGACATCCGCTCCGCGCGCTTTCAATGCTTTCGCCACGTTGGCTGCGGCTTCAATCATCGCCGAGCTACCCGAATGGGTGCCCGAGATAATCAGCGGCTTCTTCGCCCCGGCAAGCGCCTGGACGACCACGTCCAGTTTGCCGTTCAGGCTGCGGTCGAAATCGCTTACCGCCGGTGCACTCTCATCCAGCGCACTGGCAATAGCAAAGCCAAGACGCGCCTGGTCCTCTACCGGCGCGCGATAGCTCCACGCGGCGATATCATCAAGGCGGGTTTCATCAACGTTAGTCACAAACAGCGGATGCTTAGCGTGCTGACCAATGTTGAGAATGGCCGCAATCTGCCAGTCGGCAACTTTTTGTGCCGCAGCCATCTCGCGCGCCTTGCCCTTCACCGCCTGACGCACCGAGAGCGCCACGCGTGCGCCAACCTGGGTCAGATCTTCGCCCAGCACCAGCACCGCATCGTAGCTTTCCATTTCGCGCAGCGATGGCGTATAGATGCCGCTTTCACGCAGCACCTTGATCATCAGTTCCAGACGCGCCTGTTCCCCCGCAGGCATGCCGGTTGAGAAGTTTTCTGCGCCCACCAGCTCACGCAGCGCGAAGTTGCTTTCAATGCTGGCTCGGGGAGAGCCGATACCGATCACGCGTTTTGCCTGACGCAGAACGTCAGCTGCGGCGTTGACCGCCTGCTCTGCGTTCAGCATCACGCGGTCATTACCGCGCAGCAGCACCGGATGACGTGGACGATCTTTGCGGTTGACGTAGCCATAGCCAAAACGGCCGCGGTCGCAGAGGAAGTAGTGGTTTACCGTGCCGTTATAGCGGTTTTCAATGCGGCGCAGTTCGCCATAGCGCTCACCCGGGCTGGTGTTACAGCCAACGCTGCACTGCTGGCAGATGCTCGGCGCAAACTGCATGTCCCATTTACGGTTATAGCGCTCAGAGTGGGTTTTGTCAGTGAAAACGCCGGTCGGGCAGATCTCCACCAGGTTACCGGAGAATTCGCTCTCCAGCGTGCCCTCTTCCGGACGACCGAAGTAGACATTGTCATGCGCGCCGTACACGCCCAGATCTTTGCCGTCAGCATAGTCTTTGTAGTAACGCACGCAGCGATAGCAGGCGATACAGCGGTTCATCTCGTGAGAAATGAACGGGCCGAGATCCTGATTCTGGTGAGTACGCTTGGTAAAACGGTAACGACGGAAACTGTGGCCCGTCATCACTGTCATATCCTGAAGGTGGCAGTTGCCCCCCTCTTCGCAGACGGGACAGTCGTGCGGGTGGTTGGTCATCAGCCACTCCACCACGCTTTCGCGAAACTCTTTTGCCTCGCCGTCGTCGATAGAAATAAAGGTGCCGTCAGAGGCCGGCGTCATGCAGGACATAACGAGACGACCACGCGTATCTTCGGCATTCTGGAATTGCTTCACCGCGCACTGGCGGCAAGCCCCAACGCTGCCCAGCGCCGGATGCCAGCAAAAATAAGGAATATCAAGGCCCAGAGAGAGACACGCCTGTAGCAGGTTGTCCGCTCCGTTCACATCATATTCTTTACCGTCTACATGGATTGTAGCCATAGTGAACATGCTTCCGTAAGGCTCGTCGGAGACGAGCGTTAATCATATTCTCGCCCTGGTTCCAGGGCAGCGGCGCAGAGCCGTTTCCGTATGCTGCGGTGAATTACCAGCGGGCTTTCAGCAGGTTAGGCTGAATACCGCCAATCGCGCGCGTATTGCCAAAGACCTGTGGTGCCATACCGGCTTCAAACTCTTCACGGAAATATTTAATCGCGCTTTGCAGCGGCTCTACCGCACCGGGTGCGTGGGCGCAGAAGGTTTTACCGGGCCCAAGCTGGCGGCAAAGCTGCAACAGGGTTTCAATATCGCCCGGCTGACCTTTACCCTGCTCCAGAGCGCGCAGAATTTTCACGCTCCACGGCAGGCCGTCACGGCATGGTGTACACCAGCCGCAGGATTCACGCGCAAAAAACTCTTCCAGGTTGCGCACCAGCGACACCATATTAATCTCGTGGTCCACCGCCATCGCCAGTGCGGTTCCCAGACGGCTGCCTGCCTTACCAATGCTGGCAAACTCCATCGGCAGATCGAGGTGCTGCTCGGTCAGGAAGTCGGTGCCTGCACCGCCCGGCTGCCATGCTTTAAAGCGTAAACCGTCACGCATGCCGCCCGCATAGTCTTCCAGAATCTCACGTGCGGTAATGCCGAACGGCAACTCCCAGACGCCGGGATTTTTTACGCGGCCTGAAAAGCCCATCATCTTGGTGCCGGCGTCTTCGCTTTTCGACAGGCCTTTGTACCAGTCGACGCCGTTAGCCAGAATCGCCGGGACATTGGAGAGCGTTTCCACGTTGTTTACGCAGGTCGGCTTGCCCCATACGCCTGCGCTCGCCGGAAACGGCGGCTTGGAGCGAGGATTCGCACGACGGCCTTCCAGCGAGTTGATCAGCGCCGTCTCTTCACCGCAAATATAGCGGCCTGCACCGGTATGAACGATCAGTTCAAAATCGAAACCCGTGCCGAGAATATTTTTACCGAGGAACCCCGCTTCCGTTGCTTCAGCAATGGCGCGGCGCAAGTGCACTGCTGCTTCAATATACTCGCCGCGCAGGAAGATGTAGCCGCGATAGGCTTTCAGAGCGAAGGCGCTAATCAGCATGCCTTCCACCAGCTGATGCGGCATCTGCTCCATCAGCAGGCGGTCTTTATAGGTGCCCGGCTCCATCTCATCAGCGTTACACAGCAGATAGCGGATATTCATGGATTCGTCTTTCGGCATCAGACTCCACTTCAGACCGGTGGAGAAGCCCGCGCCGCCACGCCCTTTCAGGCCGGAATCTTTTACCAGCGAGACGATCTCGTCAGGTGCCATGCCGTTTAGCGCTTTTTCTGCACCCGCATAGCCGTTTTTACTGCGGTACTCTTCAAACCACACCGGCTGCTGATCTTCACGCATGCGCCAGGTCAGCGGATGAGTTTCCGCAGTACGAATGATCTGTTTCATCGTCATTGATACTGCTCCAGTAGCGAGGCGATGCCTTCCGGCGTCAGATGAACATGAGTATCTTCATCCACCATCATGGTCGGGCCTTTGTCGCAGTTGCCCAGGCAGCAGGTCGGCAGCAGCGTAAAGCGACCGTCCGCGGTGGTCTGGCCAGGCTTAATATTAAGGTTTTGCTCCAGCGCGGCCTGAATTCCCTGATAGCCGGTGATGTGGCACACCACGCTGTCGCAGTAGCGAATAACGTGACGGCCAACCGGCTGGCGGAAAATCTGGCTATAAAACGTCGCCACGCCTTCTACGTCGCTGGCCGGGATGCCCAGTACGTCGGCAATCGCGTGGATGGCACCATCCGGTACCCAGCCGCGCTGCTTCTGCACGATCTTCAGCGCTTCGATTGACGCCGCACGCGCATCTTCATAGTGGTGTTTCTCGTGCTCGATAGCGTGATGCTCTTCTGCGCTCAGCACGAAGACCTCAGTTGGGTCGATCGTATGAATGGCAATTTTTTGATCGTGCATAATTAGCGGTCCACGTCTGACATAACAAAATCGATACTACCGAGGTAAACGATCAGATCGGATACCAGGCTGCCGCGGATCACCGACGGGATCTGCTGCAGGTGCGGGAAGCTCGGCGTGCGCACGCGGGTGCGGTAGCTCATGGTGCTGCCGTCGCTGGTCAGGTAGTAACTGTTGATCCCTTTGGTTGCCTCAATCATCTGGAAGGATTCATTGGCCGGCATCACCGGACCCCAGGATACCTGGAGGAAGTGGGTGATCAGGGTTTCAATGTGCTGCAACGTACGCTCTTTCGGCGGCGGTGTAGTCAGCGGATGATCGGCCTTGAACGGGCCTTCCGGCATATTGTTCAGGCACTGCTCCAGAATGCGCAGCGACTGCCACATCTCTTCCATCTTCAGCTGCACGCGCGTGTAGGCGTCGCTGATACCCGCGCCGACCGGGATCTCAAAGTCGAAGTTTTCATAGCCGGAGTAAGGACGCCATTTACGCACGTCAAAGTCGAGGCCGGTAGCACGCAGGGCAGCACCCGTGGTGCCCCAGGCAAGCGCTTCATCCATGTTATAGGCGGCCACGCCTTTAGAGCGGCCCACCAGCACGCTGTTGCGCAGCGCGGCCTTGTCATACTCTTTCAGGCGTTTCGGCATCCAGTCGAGGAACTCGCGCAGCAGGCGCTCCCAGCCTTTCGGCAGGTCGTGCGCCACGCCACCGATGCGGAACCATGCCGGGTGCATACGGAAGCCGGTAATCGCCTCCACCACGTCATAAATTTTCTGGCGATCGGTAAAGGCAAAGAACACCGGCGTCATCGCCCCGACGTCCTGGATGAAGGTTGAGATATAGAGCAAGTGGCTGTTAATGCGGAACAGCTCAGAAAGCATTACGCGGATGACATTCACGCGATCTGGCACCACGATACCGGCCAGCTTCTCTACCGCCAGCACATAGGGCATTTCGTTGACGCAGCCGCCAAGATACTCAATGCGATCGGTGTACGGGATGTAGCTGTGCCAGGACTGACGCTCGCCCATCTTCTCGGCACCACGATGGTGATAGCCGATATCCGGTACGCAGTCGACTATCTCTTCGCCGTCGAGTTGCAGAATGATTCGGAAAGCACCGTGCGCTGACGGGTGGTTCGGCCCCAGGTTGAGGAACATAAAGTCCTCACTGCTGGTGCTGCGCTTCATCCCCCACTCTTCGGGCTTGAAGGTCAGCGCCTCCATCTCCAGATCTTCTTTTTGTTTGGTCAGCGTAAAGGGGTCAAACTCGGTGGCACGCGCCGGGTAGTCTTTACGCAGCGGATGTCCTTCCCATGTCTGCGGCATCATGATGCGCGTCAGGTGCGGGTGACCATCAAACGTAATGCCAAACATCTCCCAGGTTTCACGCTCATACCAGTTAGCGTTGGGGAAGATTTTGGTCAGCGTAGGCAGGTGCAGATCGTTTTCCGACAGCGCCACTTTAAGCATGATGTCGCGGTTACGTTCGATCGACAGGAAATGATAGAAAACGGAAAAATCCGCGGCGGGCAAACCGGCGCGGTGGGTACGCAAGCGCTCATCCATACCATGCAGGTCATACAGCATGATGTAGGGTTTTGGCAGCTTACGCAGGAAGGACACGACCTCCAGCAGCTGTTCGCGCTTGACCCACACAACAGGAATACCTGTACGGGTTGGCTGAACGGTAAAGGCATCCGGCCCAAAACGGTTACGCAGCTCGCCAATCACCGGGTCATCCAGGTGATCCCGGGTTTGCCATGCTGGTTGAGCGAGATCGTGCGTGGTTAAATCTGTCATACGTTACTCACCATTCCGGCCTGTCGCCAGGCACTCAAAAGAAGGCGTCAGGATGGGGCCGCGCATTAAATTGTGATGTTTTGCTGCGGGCCTGAAGTCCATCCATGTACGGTGTTCTTACACTTCGTCAGGCGTGCGAAGATTGGTAACAGCGATGCGCTCGCCGCGTTTCCTTTCACGTTCCGACTGCATGTTGGCGCGATACACGCCCTGGTCGCCCACGACCCATGACAGTGGACGGCGCTCTTTGCCAATCGACTCACGTAGCAGCAACAGCGCCTGCATATAAGCTTCCGGGCGTGGCGGGCAGCCAGGAATGTAGACGTCAACCGGCAGGAATTTATCGACACCCTGCACCACGGAGTAAATGTCATACATGCCGCCAGAGTTCGCGCAGGCACCCATTGAGATAACCCACTTTGGCTCCAGCATCTGGTCATACAGACGCTGTATGACCGGTGCCATTTTGGTAAACGGCGTGCCGGCAATCACCATAAAATCTGCCTGACGCGGTGAGGCGCGCATAACTTCCGCACCAAAACGCGCAACGTCGTGCACAGCAGTAAATGAAGTGGTCATCTCTACGTAACAGCAGGACAGACCAAAGTTGTAGGGCCACAGAGAGTTTTTGCGTCCCCAGTTCACCATGTCATGCAGGGCATGTTCGAGCTTGCCCATGTAGACGCTGCGATGAACGTGCTGCTCAAGGGGATCGGCGACGACCTCCTGTTTTTGCAGAGGATAACGGTCGTTCTCACCACCGTTAGGGTCTATGCGGGTGAGCGTATAGTCCATCAGATTGCCTCGCTTTTACTGCTTATGAGGGTTGGTGTGACCGATCGGGCTGGATTTGACCACCACGCGACGGCGTGCAGGTGCCCAGTCCAGCGCGCCAATACGCACCAGATAGACCAGTCCTGCCAGGAGCACCAAAATGAAAATTGCGGCTTCCACAAAGCCGACCCATCCACTTTCGCGGATTGAGGTCGCCCATGCGTATAAAAAGAGAGCTTCTACGTCAAAGATGACGAAGAACATGGCGACAAGGTAGAACTTCGCCGAGAGGCGGATATGGGTATCACCCACAGATTCAATACCGGATTCAAACGGGGTTTCTTTATGACGGGCGCGAGCGCGACCGCCTAAAAGCCATCCTCCGGTAAGCATAAAGGCGCAAAGGCCGAAAGCGATAATGACAAATATGATAAACGCCCAGTGATGAGCGACGACTTCGGTGGCTGTTGACATACTCTTTGCTTACTCATCAAAAGTGGCGATGGCATCCTGCGCGGGTCACTTGCAGCAAACGCACCACATCGATTCAAGGGAAGGAAAAAAACCTTATAAATTATGCTGTCATTATCAATTAGGCAGCAATTTTATGGGGTTTTTTACTCCTTTCTATAACCTTTTGTCAACTTTGACAAAAGTATCCAAACATTATTTTACACGCGCATCAAAATTTTAACATATGATGCGCGTGATGCCAGCTAAATCGCTTCAGTCTGTAAGGTCTTTTGAAGATAGCGGGAAATCAAATGCATGGATCGTGCATTTATCCAACATATTTTGGCAGGGTTTAGCGCTTTTTCCTTCCCCTTAGCAGGGATATTTTTTTGATCCAGAACACAAAATCAGGCTTTTTGTCCTTTTTTTCAGCAATTGACAGCCAAATACGAAACAGTGCTTTCACTTGAGCAGCTAAAACATTTCATCTTTTTTTAAAAAGGAAGCAGCGTTTTAATTTGTTGTTACCAGAATAAAAAACAGGCTCTGTTTCGCCCAAAAACAGAAAGCTGAAGAGATAAAAAAAGCCCTTCGCAGTAAAAAAATTGCGAAAGGCTTTTTTATTACACTTTTAACAAGTGAACAGCGCTTTAAAAAGCGCCGGGAACAAGATGCTATGAATTACTCATCATCATCCAGCAACAACGTCCCGTCTGGATTTGCACTCAGATTGTAGGGATCGTTAGTGGACTGCATGGCATTGAAGATGGCCAGCGCCAGTTCGTTCTCGCTGTCAGGATTACGACACAGCAGATACTGGGTATCCGGCAGTACCGGCAGGCCTTCCGCAGCCCCCATAACGCGCAGCTCAGGACTCATCATCTCAACCGGACGCGCCGTAACGCCCAGCCCGGCTTTCACCGCAGCTCGTACGGCAGCCAGCGTGGAGGCCACATATGAGATGCGCCATGGGATGCCCGCCTCGTTAAGATGATCGATAGCCATATCACGGTATGGACTCGGTTCATCCAGCAGAACCAACGGGATCGCTTCGCCGCGTTGAAAAATGTAATCTGCCGCGCAGTACCACAGTGTTGGAGACGTACGCAGTACCTGATGGGTAAAGCTGCCAGGACTTGACGTGGTCACCACCAGATCGACTTCGCCCTGATTCAGCATCTCCATCATAAAGGGATTACGCTTTACGCGGACATCAATCGCCAGTTTTGGATAGACCGAGGTCACGCGGTTAAGCAGAAATGGCAGGATGGTATCTGAGGTATCATCGGAAGCGCCAATAGTCAGAACGCCCTGAATATTGCTGTACATCAGAGACGTGCAGGCTTCGTCATTAAAACGCAGGATCTTCCTGGCGTAGCCCAAAAGCTGAATACCGTGCTCGGTTAATAGTTTATTACGTCCATGTCTGGCAAACAGCTCTTTACCTACCAATTGCTCCAGACGCTGCATCTGCTGGCTGACTGCAGACTGAGTTCTGCACACAGCCGCAGCCGCAGCCGCAAAAGTGTTCAGGTCCGCAACGGCAACAAATGTTCTCAGCAGATCGAGGTCGAGATTCAGTATCGGACGATTTGCATTAGTCATGTTTTCTTCACTTATAAGATTTTTAAAATACTACTACCCTGGTGTAATTACGCGTTTTATCAAAGAGATAAACGGTAATGGTGCTCATTGTTGGTCCTGTGTGAGACCAGCAAAGAAATTTGTGTCAGGTGAATACCGACAAACGCGCATCCTGACCTGGCAGGACAACAGCGTTGAGCAGACAGAAACAACTTCTGGACTGACAGCGCGGGAGCGCAAATGCAGGAAGCTGCGTTGTTGTCTAAAGTCCCCCTGTTTTCAATAGACAGAAGGAAAACTCGCTACAAGAGTATGAAGTGCGTAGCAGTAAAAGGCGACAAATAATAAATTATACTTAATCATTTTTAACTTCAAAATGGAAATGATTTTGTGAAAACCATCGTAATTTTTGACCAAATCGCATTTCTCGGTCCTCCTGGCCTGCCACTGATTGCTTTTTGACCAGCCCATTTCTAAAAGTCGAGGCAAAGTCAGAAGATACGCCTTAAATACCTTTTATCTGATGCAAAATGGTCCTTCCAGATACGGAACTTTTCTGGTTCATAACGTCCCTGCAGATGGCCGTAACGGGCTGGCTGCTTCCGGGCTGGCTTATTAGCCATCCAGTCCTGCCACTATTTTGAGCTTTCCTGTAAAAAACCTTAACTGTTTCGGTATTGACACATCTGCCTGCCAGCGTCTATCGCTCACTAAAATTACTCGATTGGAATGTCAGACGCCGGACAGCGTTGTTTACAGCTAATCGCTCACAGCATGGTGCAATATACTAAATAACGAAAGCATTGCAGTTTTTTTATCTAGTTTATTCAAAAGGAATTTCTGTTTACGCTACAGGAAAGGCAAAAAAAGATGACAAACACGCCAAAACCTGCCGCTGCCCTTCTTTTGTCACGATGAGGAGAGTACATTGTGCTGGTTTGATTTCTGCGGCAGTAAAAGGATTCTGCCCCTAAAGGCGATTAAAAATGACTTTTCAAATTGATAAATCCGGCAAACTGGAAAATGTCTGCTATGACATTCGCGGGCCGGTACTTAAAGAGGCCAAACGTCTCGAAGAAGAAGGTAACAAAGTTCTTAAGCTCAACATCGGCAACCCCGCCCCTTTTGGTTTTGAAGCTCCCGATGAAATCCTGGTCGATGTGATTCGTAACTTGCCCAGCGCGCAGGGTTACTGCGATTCCAAAGGGCTCTATACCGCACGCAAAGCGATTATGCAGCACTATCAGGCACGAGAAATGCGCGATGTGACGGTTGAGGACATCTATATTGGCAACGGTGTTTCTGAACTGATTGTGCAGGCGATGCAGGCCCTGCTTAACAGCGGCGATGAGATGCTGGTACCGGCCCCCGACTACCCGCTCTGGACGGCAGCCGTCTCCCTCTCCAGCGGCAAAGCCGTGCACTATCTGTGTGACGAGTCCTCAGACTGGTTCCCGGATCTGGACGATATCCGCAGCAAGATTACACCTCGCACACGCGGGATTGTGATCATCAACCCCAATAATCCAACGGGCGCGGTATACAGCAAAGAACTGCTGCTGGAGATCGTTGAGATCGCACGCCAGCATAACCTGATCATTTTTGCCGACGAAATCTACGACAAAATCCTTTACGATCAGGCGCAGCACCATTCGATCGCCGCGCTGGCACCCGATCTGCTGACCGTCACCTTCAATGGCCTCTCCAAAACCTACCGCGTTGCCGGTTTTCGTCAGGGCTGGATGGTCCTCAACGGACCGAAAAAACATGCGAAAGGGTATATTGAAGGGCTGGAGATGCTGGCGTCCATGCGCCTGTGCGCTAACGTGCCGGCACAGCATGCCATCCAGACTGCACTGGGCGGCTACCAGAGCATTAGCGAATTTATTGCTCCGGGTGGACGTCTTTATGAGCAGCGCCAGCGTGCCTGGGAACTGATTAATGATATTCCTGGCGTCACCTGCGTGAAGCCAAACGGCGCGCTCTATATGTTCCCACGCATTGATGCGAAGAAGTTTAATATCCACGACGATCAGAAAATGGTGCTCGACTTCCTGCTACAGGAGAAAGTGCTGCTGGTTCAGGGAACCGCCTTTAACTGGCCGTGGCCGGATCATGTGCGTATTGTCACTCTGCCTCGCGTCGACGATCTGGAAATGGCTATCGGCAAGTTTGACCGTTTCCTGCAAGGCTATCGTCAGTAAAACTGGCCGCGTATACTGACAGCATTTGGGGAAGCGCGATGCTTCCCCCGCTTGCAGACAGGATAACGCATGACCCGTAGCCATTTTTTTGCCTATCTCTCCCGCCTCAAACTGATTAACCGCTGGCCGCTGATGCGTAACGTGCGCACTGAAAATGTTTCGGAGCATAGCCTGCAGGTTGCGATGGTGGCGCATGCGCTTGCCGCCATAAAAAACACGAAGTTCAACGGTAATCTCAACGCCGATCGGATTGCGATGCTGGCGCTCTATCATGACGCCAGCGAAGTACTGACCGGTGACTTGCCCACGCCGGTAAAATATTACAACGCGCAGATTGCACATGAATACAAGCAGATAGAGAAGATCGCCCAGCAGAAGCTGATTGAGATGCTGCCGGAAGCGCTTCAGGATATATACCGTCCGCTGCTGGATGAGCATCAGCACAGTGAAGAGGAGCAGTCGGTGGTCAAGCAGGCAGACGCGCTATGCGCCTACCTGAAGTGTCTGGAAGAGCTATCGGCGGGTAATAATGAGTTCCTGCTGGCGAAGGCACGACTGGAAAAAACGCTACAGCAGCGGCGTTCGCCAGAAATGGACTATTTTGTCGAGGTTTTTATTCCCAGCTTCAGCCTGTCGCTGGACGAGATCTCGCAGGATTCGCCGCTGTAACTCAGCGTTTCACACCGAGCGTAAAACCACCCTGCGCCTGCGGAGTCACCACCAGCGATTCCAGCGTGGTGAGTTGCAGCAGTGACTCATTCAGGCGCGGCGCATCGGCCGGGGCATTCACAGCGACAACGGCACAGCCTGCATTCAGACCCGAGAGGATCCCCGCTGGCGCATCTTCAACCACCACGCACGCTCTCGCAGGCAGCCCCAGCTTTTCCGCGCCCAGCAGATAGGGATCGGGTTCAGGCTTGCCTCTGGCAACCTGCTCTGCCGTGATAAAAACCGATGGCAGTGGCAATCCGGCAGCCTTGTGACGGGCATGTGCTACCGGCAGGGTGCCTGACGTCACAATCGCCCAGGGGATCTGCATCTCATTCAGTGAAGTGAGCAGCGCCTGCGCGCCCGGCAGCGCGCGTACGCCATCAGTGTCCTGCGCTTCACATTGTTCCAGCAGGTGAAATTCGGCCTGAATAGCGTCATCGGGCTGGCCCGCCATAAAATGGCGCAGCGAGGTGATGGCCTGCTTGCCGTGTATAAAGTTCAGGATCTCATCCGCTGCAATGTTGTGACGCGCACCCCAGTTGCTCCATGCACGCTCAACCGCGGGCAGGGAATCAACCAGCGTGCCATCCAGATCAAACAAAAAACCACTATAGGTCACAGGCTGCTCCCGTCAGGCATTAATAATCTGCGCAATTTCAGTCGCGCACAGGTGATATTGACGGGGACAAGTGTGCCATACTGCCAGCATGCGTTGATACTTTTCCCACATGGGAACCTGTGCATTGAACCCATGCGTACCTGAGTCGAAGTGGGTGTAGCGCCCCTCGGTATTCACCATAAAGCGCACGTAGCCGAGAAAGCGCGCTTCGGTGGCCGCATCAAACCCCATGAATGCCAGCCGACGTGCGTCGAGCTGAGAGGTGTCGCTGAGATTTGACCAGGAGACATGCAGCGCATGGTGCATCTCCATCACATCGATAATGGTGCGGCAGGTCTCTTCGGAAAGTTCGCCAAACTCTTTGTCGAGCTCGCGCATCTGCAACCCATAACCGCGCTCAATAATGGTCTGATAACGGCGATAGCGTTCCGCATTGTCCGGCTCCAGCATGGCCATTATTTTATACTGGTTAGAGAGAATAAGACGCTGGGCGTGGGTCATTTCCATCACAGGCTCCTGGCCAACTGGCCGCTCAAGAATCAGGCGAAAATGATGGCACAAGGCGAGTGATGCGGGTATGCCCGCATCACTATTCTTTGATTTAAACCGGGTAGAGAGAAGAATTCTCTGCGAAAGAAACGCGCTCAGGATCAAAGATCGTCGAGGAAGGTACGGTCCAGCTGTTTAAAGGCACGCTTAAGCAGATCGGCCAGCGCCTGATAGGTGGGCTTTCCTTCTACGGGGGCGATAGCCTGCCCCGCTTCTTCGAGGCGGGCACGCACTTCATGAAACCAGTGCAGCAGCGTAGGCGGCAGCGGCGTCACTGAGCGTTTACCCAGCCACCACAGCCCCTGCATCGGCAGGCTACAGGCAAAGAGCGCTGTCGCGACCGCTGGCCCCAGCTGCCCACCCAGCGCGATTTGCCAGGTCAGCGTGAACACCGCCAGTGGCGGCATAAAGCGGATAGCGAAGCGTGTGACGCTCGATACGCGGTTTTCAGGAAAGATCGGCGCGAGGCGTTTATCATTCGGCCAGGTCTTCATATAGTGCTGGCCGTTTTGAAAAGTACGGACCCAGCCAGTATTGCCAGAATCATTCGCCATTGCGGACCTCAACTAAAACAGCAAAAAATAAAAACATTTTATAACTACACAACTTTACGTGACTTCCTTCAAAATTTTTTGTCTTTAAAGGGGACACTCGCTATTCTGACCCGCATCTATACCGTACGGGAAGCGTGTCAGGCCGTAAATAACAACCGTAGCGGCTCGGTTTTGCTAAGTAAAATTCAAATTTTTGCGTAAAATTACCGAAATTTTTTTGCGGAGAAGCAACATTTTGACTACCGCAACGAGGTTATGATTAATCTCACCGCTTTCATGGACTACGCTGATAGTCTGATTGCTTTATTTTTCGCCACTTTTAACAAATAGGTACTTCCATGTCGAGTAAGTTAGTACTGGTTCTGAACTGCGGCAGCTCTTCCCTGAAGTTCGCCATCCTGAATGCCGCCAGCGGAGACGAATATCTCTCGGGCCTGGCTGAATGCTTCCATCTGCCAGAAGCACGCATCAAATGGAAACTGGATGGAGAGAAGCATGAAGCGCCTCTTGGCGCGGGTGCTGCACACAGCGAAGCGTTAAACTTCATTGTTAAAACTATTCTGGCACAAAAACCAGAGCTTTCGGCACAAATTGCTGCAATTGGTCATCGCATTGTGCACGGCGGCGAGCAGCTGACGGAATCGGTCCTCATTACGGATGCCGTAATTCAGGGAATCAAGGATAACGCCTCCTTTGCCCCGCTACATAACCCGGCTCACCTTATCGGTATTGAAGAGGCCATGAAAAACTTCCCACACCTGTCGGATAAAAATGTGGCGGTTTTTGACACGGCTTTCCATCAGACAATGCCGGAAGAGTCTTACCTCTATGCCCTGCCCTATGCACTTTATAAAGAGCACGGCGTCCGCCGCTACGGCGCACATGGCACCAGCCATTACTACGTGACGCATGAAGCGGCAAAAATCCTGAACAAACCCGTCGATGAGCTGAACATCATTACCTGCCACCTGGGTAATGGCGCATCTGTGGCGGCAATACGTAACGGCAAATGCGTTGATACCTCTATGGGACTGACGCCGCTGGAAGGCCTGGTAATGGGCACCCGCAGCGGTGACATCGATCCAGCCATCATCTTCTATCTGCACGACACGCTTGGCATGAGCGTCGATGCCATTAACAAGCTGCTGACCAAAGAGTCCGGCCTGCTGGGTCTGACCGAAGTCACCAGTGACTGCCGCTACGTGGAAGATAATTACGAAACCAAAGAAGACGCGAAGCGCGCCATGAATGTTTTCTGTCATCGTCTGGCAAAATATATCGGCAGCTACAGCGCCATGATGGACGGTCGCCTGGATGCGGTGATTTTTACCGGCGGCATCGGCGAAAACGCCGCTATGGTACGCGAACTGTCCCTGAAAAAACTGGGCCTGCTCGGTTTCGAGGTGGATCACGAGCGCAATCTGGCCGCGCGCTTCGGCAAGTCCGGCTTCATTAACAAGGAAGGCACCCGCCCGGCGATTGTCATCCCGACCAATGAAGAGCTGGTCATTGCCCAGGATGCGGCGCGTCTCACCGCCTGATATCTCCTTCACCGTCAGCTCAGGCTGACGGCGTCGTTTTTGACACTACCTAAAAGCGAGGTTTAAACGTGTCACGTACAATTATGCTTATTCCGACCGGCACCAGCGTCGGTCTGACCAGCGTCAGCCTTGGCGTTATTCGTGCCATGGAGCGTAAAGGCGTTCGTCTTAGCGTCTTCAAACCTATCGCGCAGCCGCGCGCTGGCGGTGATACACCTGACCAGACCACCATGATCATCCGCAAAAACTCATCGATTCCCGCCGCCGACCCGCTGAAGATGTCGCGCGTGGAGTCACTGCTGAGCGCAAACCAGCAGGATGTTTTAATGGAAGAGATCATTGCCCGCTATCACGAAAACACCAAAGATGCGGAAGTGGTTCTGGTAGAAGGCCTGGTGCCCACGCGTAAACACCAGTTTGCCAACGCGCTCAACTACGAAATTGCCAAAACGCTGAACGCTGAAATTATCTTTGTGATGTCACTGGGTAATGACTCCCCGGCCCAGCTGAAAGAGCGTATCGAGCTGACGCAAAGCAGCTTTGGCGGCAGCAAAAACAAAAACATTACCGGCGTCATCATCAACAAACTGAATGCGCCTGTTGATGAGCAAGGCCGTACTCGTCCAGATCTGTCAGAAATCTTTGATGACTCTACCAAGGCCAGCGTCGCGAATATCGATCCAAAACAGCTGTTTGCCGATAGCCCACTGCCGGTATTAGGCTGCGTGCCCTGGAGCTTTGACCTGATTGCTACGCGCGCCATTGATATGTGCCGCCATCTGAATGCAGAGGTGATCAACGAGGGTGAGCTCGCTACGCGTCGCGTGAAGTCGGTGACCTTCTGCGCGCGCAGCCTGCCGCATATGCTGGAACATTTCCGCCCTGGCTCGCTGCTGGTGACCTCTGCGGACCGTCCGGACGTGCTGGTGGCTGCCTGTCTCGCCGCGATGAACGGCGTGGAAATTGGAGCCATCCTGTTAACCGGCGGCTATGAGATCGATAGCCGCATTGCAAAACTATGCGAGCGCGCCTTCCAGACCGGTCTGCCGGTATTTATGGTGAAAACCAATACCTGGCAAACCTCGCTCAGCCTGCAAAGTTTCAACCTGGAAGTGCCGAGTGACGATACCCAGCGCGTTGAGAAAGTGCAGGAGTATGTCGCGAACTATATTAACGCTGACTGGATTGAGTCGCTGACCGCCGCGTCTGAACGTAGCCGTCGCCTCTCACCCCCTGCTTTCCGCTATCAGCTGACCGAACTGGCACGCAAAGCGGGCAAACGCATTGTGCTGCCGGAAGGCGACGAACCGCGCACCGTAAAAGCCGCCGCTATCTGCGCCGAGCGTGGCATTGCCACCTGTGTCCTGCTGGGCAATCCGGACGAGATCCAGCGCGTCGCAGCCGCTCAGGGTGTCGAGCTGGGTAAAGGCATTGAGATCGTCGATCCTGAAGTGGTACGTAATCACTATGTGCCGCGCCTGGTAGAGCTGCGTAAAAACAAAGGCATGACCGAAGTGGTGGCGCAGGAGCAGCTGGAAGATAACGTGGTGCTGGGTACCATGATGCTGGAAAGGGGAGAAGTGGACGGGCTGGTCTCTGGCGCGGTACACACCACGGCCAATACTATCCGCCCACCGTTGCAGCTGATTAAAACCGCGCCAAACAGTTCGCTGGTCTCCTCTGTGTTCTTTATGCTGCTGCCAGAGCAGGTGCTGGTCTATGGCGACTGTGCCATCAACCCGGATCCAACTTCAGAGCAGCTGGCAGAGATCGCCATTCAGTCTGCGGATTCCGCTCAGGCGTTCGGCATTGAGCCGCGTGTAGCAATGATCTCCTACTCAACCGGTAACTCCGGCGCAGGCAGCGACGTCGAAAAAGTCCGTGAAGCGACGCGCATCGCCCAGGAGAAACGTCCGGATCTGGTTATTGACGGTCCGTTGCAGTATGACGCAGCCATTATGGAAGATGTGGCGAAGTCTAAGGCACCTGACTCTGCCGTAGCGGGTCGCGCCACGGTCTTTATTTTCCCGGATCTCAACACCGGCAACACGACCTATAAGGCGGTGCAGCGCTCTGCGGATCTCATCTCCATCGGTCCGATGCTGCAGGGGATGCGCAAGCCGGTCAACGACCTGTCGCGCGGTGCGCTGGTTGACGATATCGTCTACACCATCGCCCTGACCGCAATCCAGTCACAGCAGGCAGAAGGCTAACGACACCCCGCCTTCAGCCTGTCGGATAAGAGCATGCCAGCGCGCATGCTCTTTTTTTTTGCTGCATGGGCAGCTGGCGAATATTGCCCGCCACGCTAACACTGAAAGATGCCCTTTCGGTGAAATCAGCGAGGCCCCGCCATGAGTCACAGTGAGTTACATGCCCGTCGCCTGAATGCCACACCGCGCGGTGTTGGCGTTATGTGCGACTTTTTTGTCGTGAAAGCGGAAAACGCCACGCTCTGGGATAGCCAGGGACGCACCTATACCGACTTCGCCGCCGGGATTGCGGTGCTCAATACCGGCCATCGCCATCCCCGGGTCATTGAGGCGGTCAAAGCGCAGCTCGACTGTTTTACGCACACGGCCTTCCAGATTGTTCCCTATGAAAACTACCTGACGCTGGCA
Source organism: Pantoea sp. KPR_PJ (assembly GCF_041386365.1). NCBI lineage: Bacteria > Pseudomonadati > Pseudomonadota > Gammaproteobacteria > Enterobacterales > Erwiniaceae > Pantoea > Pantoea sp. KPR_PJ. The sequence continues at coordinate 489,055 of NZ_JABMIK010000002.1, forward strand.
GAGCGCCTGAACCAGCGCGTCCCGATTGATGGTCCGGCGAAAACCGCTTTCTTCTCAACCGGGGCCGAAGCGGTAGAAAACGCGGTAAAAATCGCGCGCGCCGCCACCGGACGGCCCGGCATTATCGCTTTTACCGGTGCCTTCCATGGCCGCACGCTGATGACACTCTCGCTCACCGGCAAAGTCGCGCCCTATAAAACCGGCTTTGGCCCCTTTGCCAGTCCGGTCTACCACGCCCGCTATCCTGATGCATTGCACGGTGTAAGCACCGGGGATGCGCTGGAGAGCCTGGCCGCGCTGTTCCGCAGCGATATCAGCCCGCAGCAGGTCGCGGCGATCATCTATGAACCCATTCAGGGCGAAGGTGGCTTTTACGTCGCGCCGCCCGACTTTGTGCAGGCGCTGCGCCAGCTGTGCGACCAGCACGGTATTCTGCTGATCGCTGATGAAATTCAGAGCGGTTTCGCACGCAGCGGCAAACTGTTTGCCAGTGACTACCATCCCGACGCAAAACCGGACATCGTGACGATGGCGAAAAGCCTGGCAGGCGGCATGGTGCTGTCGGCGGTATCGGGCCGCGCGGCGATTATGGATGCGCCTCAACCCGGCGGGCTGGGCGGCACTTATGCAGGCAGTCCCCCCGCCATCGCCGCCGCGCTCGCGGTATTAGACATTATTGAGGAGGAAAAGCTGTGTGAGCGTGCGCTACAACTTGGGGAGCAACTGCGTGAAACGCTGCTCGGCGCGGGCTGCCGTGCGCTGGCGGAAGTCCGTGGACGCGGCTCCATGCTGGCAGCAGAATTCCACAACGCAGAGGGTCAGCCCTGTGCCGCCACGGCGAGCGCTATTCAGCGTCAGGCTCTCGAACAGGGTCTGCTGCTGCTCACCTGCGGGGTACACGGCAACGTTATTCGTTTTCTCTATCCTCTGACCATACCAGACGCACAGTTCAGCGCTGCACTCAGCCTGCTGGCGACCATTCTGGCGGCGCATTAAAAAGGAGGAGCGGTCATTCTCAGCGTCATAACGGGGCGAATGACCGCCGGTGAAGCAAAGCCCTTGCCAGGGCACGCCGACCTGCCCACAGCGGCGTTACGCAACGCGTCATTATCTGTGCGTGAAAACGCGATGCGCGTCGCCTGAAAAACGCCCTGCGGGGCGTTTTTCAGGCGACATAATCAGGCTTCACCGTTGCGCGTCAGCCACAGCGACAGGGCCTTAAGCGAATCATCGGTGAATTCATCGCAGCGCGCGGTAATCTCATCCGGGGTCATCCAGAACACCTCATCCACCTCTTCTTCCTGCATGGCGAACGGGCCGTGGTATACGCAGCTAAACAGACCGCCCCAGACGCGGACATGCTCATCTTCAAAATAAAACTTACCGTGCTCCGCGAAAGGCACATCAGCAATACCCAGCTCCTCTTCCGCCTCACGACGCGCCGACTCCAGCAGATCTTCCCCGCTCTGCACCACGCCCCCTGCGGTGGCGTCCAGCATGCCGGGCATGAAGTCTTTGGTCGCGGTGCGACGCTGCACCAGGATTTTACCTGCCCCATCATGCACCACAATATAGGTGGCACGGTGGCGCATACGCTGCGCGCGCATCTGTGCGCGTGTCGCCTGTGCGATCACGTCATTTTCTTCGTTAACGATATCGACCCACTCAATACCGTCGCCCGCGGTTTGATCCACCATCCGGAAACCCTTATCTGTTCTGGCGTGCCGTGCGACACGCACTTGATTGCCACGTCGTTGTTATAGTGTGCTGTAAGGTAATCACTTCCGCTCGCCTGAGCAAGCGGCGAAACCTATCGTTGTTTACCGCTTTCCGCCAGCCAGAGCTGCACCGAGGCGCGCTGCCACTGAAATTCAGCATAATCCCGCAGCTTAGTCGGTAGCGCGTCACCGTGCAGCGCCAGACGGTTTAACATCACCGCTAAATCCGTATCGGCAACAGACCACTCGCCAAACAGATTCTGCTGATGAGCCGGCAGCAGCCGCAGCGCGGCTTCGGTCAGCTTCTCCACTGCCTGCACCGCCGCTGGCGAGAGCGGTGGAAACTGCTCGCCAGCAAACAACACCTCTGTCGGCCGTTCCTGCCGAATGGGCAGCAGATCGCTGCGCAGCCATGCCTGTATTTCACGTGCCCGTGCACGCTTCTCGCGATTGCGCGGATAGAGGCGCTCAAATTCCGGGGCCGGAAAACGTTCCTCAAGATATTCAGCAATAGCAGAGGATTCATTCAGGACAAATTCATCAATCTGTAGCGCTGGCACGCGGCAGGTCAGCGACAGTGCACGGTAGTCGCTGTTGAACTGCTGATTATGTGAGAGATCGATACGCTTAAGCGTGAAAGGAATGCCTTTCTCAGTGAGAGCAACGTAAACCGACATAACGTAAGGACTAAAAAACGATGAATCTGACCACAGCGTGATGGACGGGTAATTCATCTGCTACCTCAACAGGCGGATCCGGGTTGCCTGATTTTTACCGGTTTCTTTTCTGCAAAGCAACGCCAGGCTGGTCCGATCTTCGTAAACCGCGACGCAGCCCATCAGCGCGTGAGCGCTCTTCTTCTATGCTAATTCAGTGCGTAACAAAAAAATGATAAGGAGACGCAACATGCACATTCTCGTGACCGGCGGTACCGGGCTGATTGGCCGCCATCTTATTCCCCGCCTGCTGGTGCTCGGGCACCAGGTCAGCGTCGTTACCCGTGATGTCGCCAGCGCACGCGAAAAGCTCGACTCGCGTGTTGCCCTCTGGTCAGGTCTGGCACAGCAGCACAACCTTGACGGCGTTGACGCTGTGATCAATCTCGCTGGCGAACCCATTGCAGACAAGCGCTGGACCGAACAGCAAAAACAGCGGCTGTGCGAAAGCCGCTGGCAGATCACCGAACGTATCGCCTCGCTGATTAATGCCAGCCAGCATCCGCCGCGTGTGCTGATATCCGGCTCGGCCACCGGCTACTACGGTGACACGGGCGAGCTGGTGCTCACAGAGGAGGACAGCGGCCAGGATGAGTTTACTCATCACCTTTGCGCACGCTGGGAGCAGCTGGCGATGACCGCCCAGAGCGATCGCACCCGCGTCTGCCTGCTGCGCACGGGCGTGGTGCTGGCAAGCGAAGGCGGTGCGCTAGGTAAAATGAAGCTGCCGTTTAAGCTCGGCGTAGGTGGCCCAATCGGCAGCGGTAAACAGTATCTGCCGTGGATCCATATTGACGATATGATCAACGCTATTCTCTGGCTGCTCGACCACGACGAACTCAGCGGCCCGTTCAATATGGTGTCGCCCTATGCCGTGCGTAACGAGCAGTTCGCCGCCACGCTCGGCCACGTGATGCATCGTCCGGCGTTTATGCGCACGCCCGCCAGCGCCATCAAACTGATGATGGGTGAATCGGCCGTGCTGGTACTGGGTGGGCAGCATGTGCTGCCGAAGCGACTTGAGGCATCCGGCTTTGGTTTTCGATGGTATGACCTGCAGGAAGCGCTGCAGGATGTTGCTGGCTGAGACCCGTAGCCGGCAGCGTTTTCACGTAAGCGGCAGGGATATGCACGCCAGAGCGACAGACTGAACGATTTGTCGCTCGATCCTGCTCAGCCTGTCGCCCTGTCAGGCGTGAGATAAAGCACATGAAACAGCAAGGGTAACCGTGGCACCTGCCGCAACCGATGCGGCAGGTGCACGCTCAGCTGCGCTGCTGCGCAACGGACGACTTCACCGCTGACGCTTTCTGCGCGTGTCCCGGCTGTGGCACACGAATGATAAAGGTCAGTACGCCTGCAAACAGGTAAAGTGCGGTATAGGCCCACACCACGCCGACGATATCGAAGAACGGCAGCAGTAGCGAGGCAATCGCCGGCGCAACAAAATTACTGAGTCCAGCCGACAGATTGTAAATCGACACCGCCGCGCCTTTATGATGGGGTTCCAGCGTCGGAAATACCGCCGTCATCGGTACAAAAGCAGCGACAAAGATCCCCAGCATGACGGCTGGAATCAGCGCCACCCAGACGTTATGCCCGGCATAGACCGGCAGGTAATAAAATGCCAGGCTGGAGATCGCCATGCCCAGACAGCCAAACCAGCGTACCTGCCGGATCCAGCCCAGCTTTTCGCCGGTAATGCCCCAGAAAATATTGGTAAAGATGGTGACAAAAAAGAATACCGCCCAAATTTGCAGCCATTCAGAGAGGGTAAAGCCCAGCCGATCGACAAACAGCAGCGGCATAATGATGGCAAAGCCAAACAGCGACAGCGTATTGATAATGCGGATCAGACAGGCATAAAAGACATGCTGGTTAGTGAACAGAATGGTCACCGCACGCGACATCTCAGTCATTTTATCTCGCAGTGGCAGATTCACGCGCGAACGATCCACCGGAACGTGGCGCAAACTGAAGTAGGCCAGCACGCCGCCGCAGGCGACCCAGACAATCGCCAGCCATAAGGTGCCGGTTTCGCCCAGCATCGGGATGGTCAGGCTGGGCAGATAGCTGCCCACCACGCCAATACCCACGGAATACATTGCCCAGAACCAGCCAGTGGCGGCGGCCAGCTTGTCACGCGGCAGAACCTGCACCAGCATCATCATAAATGAATAGATAAACAGCGGATAAGCCAGGCCGCGAATGCCGTAGAACAGCACCATCAGCGGATAGTTACGTAGCCCCAGCCCCAGCGACATAAAGAGCGCATGCATAACAATCCACAGCACAAAGCCCGTCATCATGGCACGCTGCGGCGTAATCAGCTCCGCTACCACGCCAGAAGCCCAGGCTGCCAGCGCGGCGGCCAGGCCATAAAACGTAAACACGACGGCCGACTGTGCCGGTGAAAAGCCCATATCAGTGATATGGCGAGAGAGAAACGCCATTTCAAAGCCGTCACCCGCCATAAAAATTGCGATGGCTATAAAGCCCCAGAACATCTTTTTCGGTAAGCCAAACCAGTATTCGCTCGATTGCATGACAATCTTCCTTCCGTTCGCTAGTCCGATCAGGCAGGCAGTAACGCGCGCACCTGCTGCTGTTGTACATAAAGTTCACGAAACAGGCGCAGACGCTGTTGCAACATGGCTCCGCGCGCCGCATCAGGCTGGTAGCGCGCCTGCACCGGTGGCTTCAGGCACACGTCGGCTTCACAGCCGCCATCCGCCAGCCACGCCAGCCGTGCCGCCCCCAGCGCGCCGGAGGCGCTGGCCGGATGCGTCACTATCGGCAGTTGCAGCACGTCGGCGATCAGCTGCGCCCACAGCGTGCTTCGCGCACCGCCGCCGGTCAGGCTGCACTGCGCTATCTGCTGCTTTGACTCGCCCAGCACGGCCAGACCATCGGCAAGGCCAAAGGCGACGCCCTCAATCACCGCATAACCCAGCAGCGCGCGCGGCGTTTCATGGCGTAAACAGTAAAACGCCCCGGTCGCCTGTGGATCGTTGTGCGGCGTGCGCTCCCCGGAGAGATAGGGCAAAAAGAGCGGTGCCTGACGCAGCTGTTCCGCGCTGAGCAGAGCCATCTCCTCCATCAGCTGACTTTCCGTAACCGACAGCAGCGTGCACAGCCAGCGCAGCGCGCTGGCGGCGCTGAGCATCACGCTCATCTGATGCCAGCGACCCGGTAGCGCATGGCAGAATGCGTGCACCCCCGCTTGCGGGTCGGCGCGCAGCCGATCGTTAACCACAAAGATCACGCCAGAGGTGCCAAGGGAGATAAAGGCATCGCCCGCGTTGACCGCGCCGACCCCTACCGCGGATGCCGCATTGTCACCCGCGCCGCCAGCCAGCCGCACCGTGGTCGCTAAGCCCCATTTAGTGGCCAGATCGGCGCGCAGCGTGGCGCTAACTGCACTGCCCTCAACAAGTTCCGGCATCTGCGCACGCGTCAGCCCGCTCGTCGCCAGCAGTTCGTCGGACCAGTCGCGCCGCGCCACGTCCAGCCACAGCGTTCCGGCGGCGTCTGACGGCTCAGTGACAAAACGACCGGTCAGCCGCCAGCGCAGGTAATCCTTCGGCAGCAGCACTTTACTGATGCGGCGGAATATCTCTGGTTCATGTTCAGCCACCCAGCGAAGTTTCGGCGCTGTAAAGCCGGGCATAATCGGATTTGCGGCGATCTGCACCATCTGCGGATAGCGCTGACGCAGCGCATCACACTGCGCCGCGCTGCGCATGTCGTTCCACAATATGCAGGGACGCAGCACCTCACCGGCCGCGTCCAGCAGCACCGCGCCGTGCATCTGACCGGAGAGACCGATGGCGCGAATGGCGGCCCATGCCGCGGGTGCCTGCTGGCGCAGCCCGGCAACCGCCTGGTCACAGGCCTGCCACCAGCACTCAGGATCCTGTTCCGCCCAGTGCGGATGTGGGCGCTGAACGCTGAGAGCGACGTGAGTGGACGCCACGATCTCACCCTGCAGATTAACGATCAGCGCCTTGAGTTCAGAGGTGCCAATATCCATGCCGAGATACATGATGTCTGCTCCTTACACCGTCGCTGTCTGCATCAGCTGCTGCTCAAGCAGGTTTACGCTACGCGTCACCAGCGCATGAAAGGCGCGATCGTGTGCCAGTTCAGCAAACAGTGAGGTATCGCTGAGAAATGTCTGCAGCGCATCGTCGCTGACCAGCTGCTGACGCAGCGCTTCGGCGTTAAGCACGCCGTCCTGATAAGCGTAAGGCAACTGACGGCTGGCCCAGCGCTGCAGGAACAGGTAGAAGAGTGCTGGCAGCATGGCGGTAGCGGCCGGTTCTGCGCCGCGCTGATAACACTCACGCAGCGTGGGCGTGACCATACCCGGAATTTTTGACAGCCCGTCCGCACCGACGCGCTGGTTGGTGTCCTTGATGTGGGGATTGCTAAAACGTGCCAGTACCACGTCGCGATAATTCGCCAGATCCAGTGGGCTGGGCGACAGCGATGGCATCACGTCCCGGGTGATGTAGTCATACGCCAGTTGATAAATCGCCGGCTGACGCAGGCTGTCATCAATGTACTCCTGTCCAGCAAGCGTGCCAGCCCAGGCTACTGCCGCGTGCGTGGCGTTGAGGATACGAATTTTCGCCTCTTCCCACGGCAGCACCGATGCCACCAGCTCCACCCCTACCTTTTCCAGCGCCGGGCGTCCGGCAATAAAGTCATCCTCAATTACCCACTGGATAAAGGATTCTGCCATAACCGCTGCGCCATCATCTTTACCGGTGGCCGCCTTGACGCGCACGGCCACATCCGGCGTCGGACGAGGCGTAATGCGGTCAACCATGGTGTCGGGCGAGGTGGTGTGACTATGCACCCACTGGGTCAGTCTGCTGTCGCCCTGCGCGGCCAGAAACGCCAGCAGGCCATGACGGAAACGCTCACCGTTGTGGCGCAGGTTATCGCAGCTCAGCAGCGTGACCGGCGCACCGCCGCTGGCTATGCGCTGGCGCAAAATACGCGCCAGTGCGCCGTAAATGGTGCGCACGTCACCGTTAATATCGGCCTGGATATCCGCCTGGCTGAGATCGAGCTCATGTCCGGGCGTCAGATAGTAGCCCGCTTCGGTCACGGTAAAACTGATCACTTTCGTGTCGGCATGGGCTCCCTGCGCCACCAGCGCGCTGATTTCCGCGTCCCACGGCAGAATAGTGCGCAGCGACGTGATGGTTTCATAGGCGCGCTCGCCCTCGGGCGTAACGGTCTCCAGCACGTATTCGCCGTTTTGCGCTTGCAGCTGATCGAGTAGCGCAACCGCATCGCCGCGGATATTGCCGAGGGCGATGCCCCAGCTGTCATCGCCCTGCTGGCGCAGCTGATGCAGATACCACGCCTGATGTGCCCGGTGAAAAGCGCCTGCGCCAATATGCATCCAGACCGAATTTGTTGTCATAACCACCTCGATTTAAACATTTGCCATCCAACAGGGCATTTGCCCGATAAGCCGTAGCATAGTCGTCACGAGGGCCACTGTTCTGCGAGATTTGTCACACTTAAGACATTTGCTCTTTTCAGGAGCTTTTGCTCAGTTAGCGCTTTCGACGCAAGACGCGATAAACTGACGCATCGGTTTTTGACGGAACAAGGCGATGAGCAGAGAAGACAAGAAACAGGAGCTGGCGGCACGGGCAGCCTGGATGTATTACGTGGCGGGCGTGACGCAGCAGGAGATTGCGCGCGCGCTGGGTTTGTCGCGCCAGGTGGCGCAGCGGCTGGTTTCAAACGCACGTGAAATGGGCATGGTCAGCGTAAAGATTGAGCATCCGGTAACCCACTGCCTGCAACTGGCGCACGAGATAGCGCAACAGTTTGGCCTTACCCTGTGTCGCGTGGTGCCCTCAGCCGGGCTGGATGATGCGGCGATCCAGCAAATGCTGGCCGTCGAGGGCGCGGCGGTGATGGCACAGTTTATTAATGAAGAGACCCCGCAGGTGTTTGGCATTGGTTCCGGCAAAACGCTGCGCGCAATTATTGATGCGCTGCCGCGCGTCGAACGTCCACAGCATCAGTGCGTTTCGATGATTGGCGCGATTGCGCGCGACGATTCTGGTACGCGCTACGACGTGCCGCTGAAGATGGCGGAAAAAATGCAGGGCAAATATTTCTTTATTCCGGCACCGCTTTACGCTGATACGCCGCAGGATAAAGCCATGTGGGTTCAGCATCAGGTCTATCAGCGCGTCATTCAGCGAGCGCGGCTGGCGGACGTTGCTTTTGTCGGCATTGGTGAAGTGAGGCCAGGCTGTCCGCTCAATGCGGAAGGATTTATCACCGATGCCCAGGTTGAGGCGCTCAACGCGCAGGGTGTGGTAGGCGAAATGCTGGGCCACTTTTTTAACCAGCAGGGAGAACGCGTTTACGGCGAAACGGATGAGCTGCTGACCAGCGTGCCGCTGGAAAGCCAGGCACAACGTAATATTATCGGCTTTGCCGGCAGCGCGCGTAAATACGCCGCTATTCAGGCCGCGCTACACGGCGGCTGGGTTTCCGGGCTGGTGACGGATGAAGAGACCGCACTGAAGCTGCTGCGCGAATGATCAACAGGCGTCGTTGAAAGGGTGCGGCGCGCTCACGCGCGGGCGTTGCCGCCGAGGAACGGGCAAACGCGCGATAAACGGCGCCGCTGCGGGTCTACTGCCTACTTCAGCGATCCCTTTAAAAACTGCTGCAGACGCGCGCTTTTGGGCTGAGTGAACAGCATTTCCGGCGGTCCTTCCTCTTCAATTTTGCCCTGGTGCAGAAAGATCACGTGGCTGGATACGTGGCGCGCAAACTCCATTTCGTGCGTGACCACCACCATGGTTTTGCCCTCTTCTGCCAGCTTCTGCATGATGCGCAGCACCTCGCCCACCAGCTCAGGATCGAGCGCAGAGGTGGGTTCATCAAACAGCAGCACCTCGGGCTCCATTGCCAGCGCACGCGCAATAGAGACGCGCTGCTGCTGACCGCCAGAAAGATGCACGGGATACTTAGCCTGAGCGCGCTCGTCAATCCCCACTTTATTGAGGTAATTCACCGCGCGGGCGCGCGCCTCCGCCTTGCTCAGCCCCAGCACCTGAATCGGCGCTTCCATGACGTTTTCCAGCACCGTCATGTGGCTCCACAGGTTGAAGTGCTGAAACACCATGGTCAGGCGAGTGCGCAGTGAACGCAGCTGCTCTTTGTCAGAGACCTTAAGTTGACCATCGGTGTCGCGCACCAGATTGATCGGCTCGTTAGTCACGGAAATAGTGCCTTCACTCGGCTTCTCAAGAAAGTTGATGCAGCGCAGGAAAGTACTTTTGCCGGAACCTGACGATCCAATAATGCTAATCACGTCGCCCGCATTGGCCTGCAAAGAAACGCCCTTTAAAACTTCATGGTCACCGTAACGCTTATGCAGTTCGGTCACGCTTAATTTGTTTTCAGCCATAGTTCTACTCAATGCGATGACGAGGGTTTGATGTGTGCGAGGAAGCGGCGCTCCGCCAGACGGAACAGGCTAATCAGCACATAAGAGATAATCAGATAGAGCACCGCAGCGATGCCAAATGCAGTGAACGGCTGATAGGTCGCCGAGTTGATATCACGGGCGATCTTCAGCAGATCCGGCACCGTGGCGGTAAAGGCCAGCGCCGTGGAGTGCAGCATCAGAATCACTTCGTTGCTGTAGGCAGGCAGCGCGGTACGCAGCGCGGACGGCAAAATAATACAGCGGTAGAGTTTGAAGGTAGAGAAGCCGTAAGCGCGCGCAGCCTCGATCTCGCCGTGAGGCACGGCACGAATCGCCCCGGCAAAAATCTCGGTGGTATAGGCGCAGGTATTCAGCGTAAACGCCAGCAGCGTACAGTTCAGGCCACTGCGGAAAAACGCATTAAGCAACTCAGAGCCTTTGACCACTTCCAGCGTATACATGCCGGAGTAAAACACCAGCAGCTGCACATAGAGCGGCGTGCCACGAAACACATAGGTAAACAGCCAGACAGGCAGACTGATAAAGCGGTTCGGCGATACGCGCGCAATGGCCAGCACCACCGCCAGACAGCCGCCAGTAACGACGGACAAAATCAGCAGCCATAGCGTAATGGCAACGCCGGTAAAACGGTAGCCATCGGTCCAGAGCAGCGATTTCCAGTACTCCTGAATAATATCGATCATAGCTCTGCCCTTTTAACACCAACCGAGTAGCGGCGATTGAGCCACCACAGCACACCGTTAGAGAGCGTGGTAAAAATGAGATAAATTACGCCAGCCACGATCGCAAAGTAGAAAGGCTGCCAGGTACTTTTACCGGCCAGCTGCGTGGCCTTCACCACATCTTCCAGTCCCAGCAGTGAAACCAGCGCGGTCGCTTTTAACACCACCTGCCAGTTATTGCCGATGCCGGGCAACGCGTAGCGCATCATGCCGGGAAACAGGATGCGGCGAAAAACCTGCGAGCCGGTGAAACCGAACGCCGTGGCGGCTTCAATTTGTCCTTTTGGCACAGCAAGAAAAGCACCGCGGAAGGTTTCGGTAAAGTAGGCGCCATAGATAAAACCGAGCGTGATAATACCGGCCACCATCGGGTCGATATCAAACTGGGTCAGGCCCATCGCATCGGTTAGCGCGTTAAGAGCGATCTGCAAACCGTAAAAGATCAGCAGCATCAGTACCAGATCGGGCACGCCGCGAATCAGCGTGGTGTAGCCTTCCGCGACCATCGCCAGCGGACGACTGCGAGAGAGTTTTGCACCCGCGCCAATCAGGCCGAGTACCACCGCCAGCAACACCGAGCTGAGCGCCAGCTCCAGCGTGACCAGGGTGCCTTTGAGGATGACCTCAGAATAGCCGTACAACATTTGAACAATCCTGTCGTGGAGAAAAATACAGTGTTCTGCCCACTGGCGAACCAGCGGGCAGTCCTGATCGATTTAAGCAGTAACCATCAGGCAGAGGTCGACAGGTTTAGTCACCGTACACATTGAAATCAAAATATTTTTTCGCAATCTTATCGTACGTGCCATCTTTGCGCATCGCTTCAAACGCTTTGTCGATTGCGGCTTTCAGCTCGGTATCGTCTTTACGCAGTCCCATACCGGTGCCGACGCCAAAGATTTTGTCGTCTTTCACCGCCGGGCCGGCAAAGGCGTAGTTTTTACCTACCGGCTGTTTCAGGAAGCCTTCACTTGCCTGTATCTCATCCTGAAACGCCGCGTCGATGCGGCCCGCATTCAGATCCTGATAAACCAGATCCTGGTTGGCATAAGGCGTGATGTTAACGCCCTTTGGACGCCAGTTCTGGTTTGCGTAGGTTTCCTGCGTGGTGCCTTGCAGCAGGCCGATATTCTTGCCTTTCAGCGACTCGATGGTCGGCTGGATCGACGAGCCTTTGGCTGCAACCAGACGGGCGTTGGCCGCATAGAGCTTATCGGAGAAGGCGATCTCTTCCTGACGTTTTTCCGTAATGGAGAGTGAGGAGATGATGGTGTCAATCTTCTTCGCCTTGAGCGAAGGGATCAGCGCATCAAAATCGCTTTCGACATAGGTGCACTTCGTGTTGATACGTTTACAAATTTCATTGGCCAGATCGATATCGAAGCCCACTAACTGCCCCTGGGCGTTTTTCGATTCAAATGGCGGGTAGGTCGGGTCGGTCCCAATGCGAATTGATGACGGCACCGCGGCGAACACGCTGGCGGCGCTGGTCAGGCCCAGCAGAAGAGAAAGAGCCAAAACTCGCTTTTTCATAGATTACCCTCAGTGAAGTGCTTTTTGTTATGGGTGCGTGATGTGTTTGCGCTTGTTAAGCCACATATTTCTTGCACATTTCATGCCAGCAATGCAAGTCGATCGCGTGTCCGGCAGCGCCCTGGCAGAGCGGCACAACCGGGTTAATGAGGGGAATATATCAGCGAAGCAAAAGAGAAAAAGCGACTTTGTTAACTTTTGGTGCACCAAATGCACGAAGAGTGATCGCCAGCGCGCATTTGCCCCTGATAAGGGCAAAAAAAATGGCGCTACGCACCATTCCAGCGCGTGAAAAGGTCGTGTGGTAGTGTGATATCAAACTGATCGACAACGCGGTTTACCGTTTGATCCACCAGCTCCATGATCGACTGGGGGCGATGATAAAATGCCGGAACGGGCGGCATGATGACTGCGCCCAGTTCCGCCGCCGTGGTCATCATCCGCAAATGGCCAATGTGCAGCGGCGTTTCGCGCACGCCCAGTACCAGCTTGCGCTGCTCTTTTAGCACTACGTCGGCAGCGCGCGTGAGCAGGCTGTCACTGTAGCTGTGCACAATGCCCGAGAGGGTTTTCATGGAGCAGGGCAGAATCGCCATGCCGAGCGTTTTGAAAGAGCCCGAAGAGATGCTGGCGGCAATATCGCGTACGTCGTGCACCACGTCAGCCAGCGCCTGTACTTCGCGCAGCGTGTAGTCGGTTTCAAGACTCAGGGTCTGCCGCGCTGCCGGACTCATCACCAGATGGGTTTCCACCTCGCTAACCTGTTGCAGCACCTGAAGCAGCCGTACGCCATAAATTGCGCCGCTTGCGCCAGAGATGCCAATGATGAGTCGTTTCATACCTCTTCCTTGCCTGTTCAGTAGGGCGTCATGATACCCGTTTGCCGGTGACGAAAACAAACGGGGCGGATTTCTCCGCCCCGTTGCTCATCTCATCATAGCTGAAAACGCGCTTAACCTTCGTTATGCAGCTCGAGATTCTCGACTTCGTTCTGGCGCTGAAGGGCTTTGGCGTCATCGTTACGCAGCGACTGAAGATATTCGAGATACTGCTGATCGACATCTTTCGTCACGTAAACGCCGTTGAAGACCGAACATTCGAACTGAGCAATATCCGGGTTCTCTTCACGCACGGCGTCAATCAGATCGTTCAGATCCTGGAAGATCAGCGCATCTGCCTTGATCAGCTGGCAGATTTCATCGACTTCGCGTCCATGGGCGATCAGCTCAGTCGCGCTCGGCATATCGATACCGTAAACGTTCGGAAAACGAATTTCCGGCGCGGCGGAGGCGAGATAAACCCGTTTGGCTCCCGCTTCGCGCGCCATTTCAATAATCTGCTCGGAGGTGGTGCCGCGCACAATGGAGTCATCTACCAGCAGCACATTTTTATCGCGGAACTCAGCGCGGTTGGCGTTGAGTTTGCGGCGAACCGCGCTGCGGCGCAGCTGCTGTCCTGGCATGATAAAGGTGCGGCCAACGTAGCGGTTTTTCACAAAGCCCTGTCGGTAAGGCTTGTTAAGAATACGGGCAATTTCCAGGGCAATATCGGTAGAGGTTTCCGGAATCGGGATCACGACGTCGATATCAAGATCTTCCCACTCGCGGGCAATTTTCTCACCCAGCTTGGTGCCCATACGCACGCGTGCGCTATAGACAGAGATCTTGTCGAGGAAAGAATCCGGACGCGCAAAGTAGACATATTCGAACAGGCACGGATTGCTTTTAGGGTTCTCTGCACACTGGCGGGTAAACAGCTGGCCCTGCTCGGTGATGTAAACGCCCTCGCCCGGCGCAACGTCGCGCAGGAATTCAAAGCCCAGCGTATCCAGCGCCACGCTCTCCGAGGCGACCATATACTCAACGCGGCTGTCGGGCAGCACGCGCTTGCCCAGCACCAGCGGACGGATACCGTTGGGATCGCGGAAGGCGACCATGCCGTGGCCGATAATCATCGCAACCACGGCGTAGGCACCGCGCACGTGCTGATGCACGGCGGCCACCGCAGCGAAAATATTATCCGCTTCCAGCGGGTCATTCTGAAAACGGTCCAGCTCCTGCGCAAAAATATTCAGCAGGATTTCAGAATCGGAGGTGGTGTTAACGTGACGGCGGCCCTTTTCGAAAAGATGCTTGCGCAGCTCGTGCGCGTTGGTCAGGTTGCCGTTATGAGCCAGCGTAATACCGTACGGCGAGTTCACGTAAAACGGCTGCGCTTCAGAGGCGCTGGAGCTGCCTGCGGTTGGGTAGCGAACGTGGCCGATCCCCATATTGCCCTGCAGGCGCTGCATGTGGCGAGCTTCAAAGACATCGCTGACGAGACCGTTTGCCTTACGCAGGCGGAAACACTTCAGCGCATCAATAGTACAAATGCCTGCGGCATCCTGCCCGCGGTGCTGCAGCACCGTTAACGCATCATAGATCGACTGGTTGACCGGCATAAATCCGGTGATCCCAACAATACCGCACATGTTGTCATTTCCTCATTAGCCGCACTCCCGATGGTGTCACCGGGGTATAAAACTCGACGTGCTTTTCAGGTAGTCAAAAAACCATCTGATTATGTAACTGAACTGGGGAATGAGCTGGGACTGCTGCCAGTCCGGGCTTTTGGAAAAGCCGGTGAATGTATCGAGGAAAAACAGCATCGCACTGACAATCAGCACGCCACGCAACGCCCCGAAACAGACTCCCAACACCCTGTCAGTTCCCGACAGGCCGGTCTTTTCAACCAGCGAGCCGATCACATAGTTGACTATCGCGCCGACAATCAGCGTCGCGACGAACAGCACCGCGATGGCGATGCCGTTTCGCACCAGTTCGTCGTCAAAACCTGTAAACCAGACTGCAAGGTAGGCGTAGTAGTGACTGGCGACAAAAAACGCGCATCCCCAGGTAACGAGAGATAAGGCTTCCCGGACAAACCCGCGAATCAGGCTGACCAGAGCCGAAAAACCAACTACCGCAATAATGACGTAATCTATCCAGATCATGAACTCTTCCAGCGCCAGTGCGTCTGCACCCCTGCATCCAGTTCGGGGCGCATTCTAACAGAAAAAGAAAACGTTTGCGTAGCGGTTTTCCTTTTCCCTTTCCATAAAAAGGGCGATGAAAAAAACTTTCCTCGCCCGACGGAGATTCAACCGATGAACGCATTGAATTTAAACAAATTATTTTTTCACACGCGGCATTAACACGGCGTGCGGTACCGCCTTTTTATGCAATCGGCGGTACCAATCGCTGCCTTAACGCGCGCTATATGGCTTCACAACCCCGCCCAGTCCGGAAACGCTTTGCAGCTCTGAAAGTGAGCTTTGCAGCTTCGCTTTTGACGCGTCCGGGCCGACATAAAGACGGGTGATCTGTCCCTGAACCGGCGTCGAGGGCACGGTAAAGGCGCGATAGCCTGACAGGCGGAGTTTGGCCACAATCTCATTCACTTTCGCAGCGTTCTTCAGCGCGCCAAGCTGGACCACATATGCCTGACCGGCGGGCGCGCTCTGCTCAGCGGGCCTGGCCGTTTCGGCCGGCTTAGTGCTTTCGCTCTGCCGTGTCTCAGCCGGTTTGCTCTCCGCGGGTTTAGTTTCTGCCGGTTTCGTTTCGGCTGGCTTCACCTGCGTTTTTGGCTTCGGCTGCTCAACCTGCTTCGGTTTCGGCTGCTCAACCTGCTTCGGCTTCGACGCCTCAACCTGTTTAGGCTTAACCGGTTCGCTCTGATGCACCGGCGGCGGCGTCACCACACTCGGCTCGCTATTACTCTGTGGCGCGGCGTTGCCCTGCTCTGCCACAGGGTTGGTGGCGCTGTTGCTGCCGCTGCTGACCGCGCGGCCTGCGCCCTGCGGTGGCTGAGAAGGCAGCGGCTGTGTAACTGGCGGCACCATTTCGCTGTCTTGCTGGTCATCCGGTTTCGGAACCAGCGGGATAGCTGCAAACTCTTCCTTATAGTGCTTCTTTTTGCCGTCCAGCAGGCCCGGCAGGACAATTACGCCGACCGCCACCAGGATAATGGTGCCGACCAGACGGTTCTGAAACTTACTCGCCACGACCTTTCTCCGCTTCTGTCGATTCCATGACCTGCGCCACGGTATGGAAGGATCCACACACCAGCACAATGTCCTGCTCCTCAGCCTGCTGGCGAGCCGCCTGCCAGGCGTGCTCCACGTCGGCAAATGCCGTCGCTGCGTCGGCGGGCAGATGCGCCATCAGCTCATCTGCACTCGCGCCGCGCGGGCCGTCAAGCGGCGCGCAGTACCAGCAGTCAATTTGCGGAGCCAGCGCCGCCAGCGTACCGGCAATATCCTTGTCGTGCAGCATGCCCACTACGGCATGAACGCGGCCGGTGTTAGCCAGCTGCGCCAGGCGTGATGCCAGATAGCCCGCCGCATGCGGGTTATGCGCCACGTCAAGGATAACGCGCGGGGATTCGCTGACCGTCTGAAAACGACCAGGCAGGACTGCCAGCGGCAGATACTCCCGCACGATCGCCTCGCTGACGTTCAGGCCAGATGCACGCAGCGCCGCCAGCGCGGTAGCAGCATTCGGTAGCGGAACCTGCGGCAGCGGCAGATCGTTCAGCTCGCCCTGGGCGTCGCGAAATGCCCAGCTCTCCGCCTGCTGGCTATAGTGCCAGTCGCGATCGCGCTGTCGCAGCTGCGCCCCTTTTTCCGCGGCTACTGCGGCAATGCTGGCCGGCATTGCAGGCTCTCCCACAACGGCAGGCTTGCCGCCGCGAAAGACGCCCGCTTTCTCACGGCCAATGCTTTCGCGATCCGGGCCGAGCCAGTCGGTGTGATCAAGCGCGATGCTGGTGACGATCGCCACGTCAGCGTCAACAATATTGGTGGCATCCAGGCGACCGCCCAGGCCCACCTCCAGGATCACCACGTCCAGCTGTGCCTGCTGAAACAGATTGAGGGCAGAGAGCGTGCCAAATTCAAAATAGGTCAGGGAGACATCGCCCCGTCCGGCTTCGATTTTCGCAAAGCTGGCGCTGTGCAGCGAGGGATCAAGCTCCTGCCCCTGTACACGTACCCGTTCGGTATAGCGCACCAGATGCGGCGAGCTGTAAACCCCCACGCGGTAGCCCGCCGCCATCAGCAGGGTTTCCAGGGTGCGACAGGTGGTGCCTTTGCCGTTGGTTCCGGCGACGGTGAAGACAAAAGGTGCAGGTTTCAGCAGGTCGAGGCGCTGCGCGACGCAGCGAATGCGATCCAGCCCCAGTTCGATGGTCTGCGAATGCAGATGCTCAAGATAATAAAGCCACGTGGCCAAAGGCGACGTGGCTTGAGGAAGGTGAAGAGTATCCATATGTCCCGTTTAACAAATTTTGACCCGGTTCAGCCGGTTCGACGGTGCATTGGTGAAAGACGCGCCGCGCGCGTCTCTCTCTCCTGTCAGGCCTCGTTGCTTTCCGGCTCTTCCGCAGGCGCGGTTGGTTCGCCATCGTGCAGCGGCGCGGGAAGATTCATCATCTTCGCCAGCAGGCTTGCCAGCTTATAACGCATTTCCGGGCGACGAATGATCATATCGATCGCGCCCTTCTCAATCAGGAACTCACTGCGCTGGAAGCCCGGCGGCAGTTTTTCGCGAACGGTCTGCTCAATAACGCGCGGGCCTGCAAAGCCAATCAGCGCTTTGGGTTCAGCCACGTTGAGATCGCCCAGCATTGCGAAGCTGGCAGAGACACCGCCCATCGTGGGATCGGTCAGCACAGAAATGTACGGCAGACCGCGTTCCTGCATTTTTGCCAGCGCTGCGCTGGTTTTTGCCATCTGCATCAGCGACATCAGCGCTTCCTGCATACGTGCACCGCCGCTGGCAGAGAAGCAGATCAGCGGGCAGTTATCTTCCAGCGCCTGCTCAACCGCACGCACGAAGCGCGCGCCAACCACCGAGCCCATGGATCCGCCCATAAAGGCGAACTCAAATGCTGCTGCCACGACGGGCATGCCGTGCAGCTGGCCTTTCATTACGATCAGCGCGTCTTTCTCGTCGGTTGCTTTCTGCGCGGCAACCAGGCGATCTTTATACTTTTTGGAGTCGCGGAACTTCAGGATATCCTTCGGCTCCAGCTCGCTGCCCAGCTCAGTCTGCGTGCCCTGGTCGAGCAGGCTGTTGAGGCGCTCGCGGGCGTGCATGCGCATATGATGGTCGCACTTCGGGCAGACCTCAAGATTACGCTCCAGCTCGGCGCGGTACAGTACCTGACCGCAGCTGTCGCACTTGGTCCAGACCCCTTCCGGAATACTGGCACGGCGTGCAGGCGTAACGTTGCTTTTATTAAGAATGCGTTCAATCCAGCTCATTGAAGACCTTTTTATTTAAAACTGACCTGGTCCAGTCATCTTATTTGCCGCTGAAAACCGCTTCAGCCGACATGAAATGTCGCTCATTAAACCACAACCACTTCTGACTGTGGATAAAAATCTGGTCTAACCGCGACGCGACCGGACCTGCTACGGCTGTTTTTGCTGCTTCGCCTGACGGCGGTGACGCCAGACCTCAATCATACCCGGCAGTATCGAAACCACGATGATGCCGACAATCAGCAGCTTAAGATTTTCCTGCACCACCGGCAGGTCGCCAAACAGATAGCCCGCGTAGGAGAACAGCAGCACCCACGCCAGCGCGCCCGCGACGTTGAACAGCGCAAAATGGCGATAGGACATATGCCCCATCCCTGCGACGAAGGGCGCAAAGGTGCGCACAATCGGCACGAAACGCGCCAGAATAATGGTTTTTCCGCCGTGACGTTCGTAAAACGCATGGGTTTTATCGAGATAGCTCCGGCGGAAAATACGCGAGTTCGGGTTGCTGAACAACCGCTCTCCGAACAGGCGGCCAATCGTATAGTTTACCGCGTCACCCAGCACTGCCGCGACAATCAGCAGCGCCGCCATCAGATGGATATTGAGATCGTTGCCCGGCAGCGCCGCCAGCGCGCCTGCCACAAACAGCAGCGAATCGCCCGGCAAAAATGGCGTGACCACCAGACCGGTTTCACAAAACAGGATCAGGAACAGAATGGCGTAGATCCAGATGCCGTACTGCGCCACCAGTTCAGCCAGATGCACATCAATATGCAGAATAAAATCAACCAAAAAATGGACGAACTCCATAACGCCTCTCTGACAATGACCTGCTAAGTTAATCCACCAGGAACAGGGGTCCCATGGGCGGTTCGGGTAGTGCAAAATGCGCGGGATAATCCACCGCGACCAGGTAGAGACCTTCTGCTCTGGCTGTCGCCGCCGCCAGCGTGCGGTCTTTTGCCGCCAGCAACGTCGCCATCCACGATTCCGGCTGATTACCGCAGCCGATCTCCATTAAACTGCCGACGATATTGCGCACCATATGGTGCACAAAAGCGTTGGCCTTGATATCAACAATCACAAATGCACCCTGTCGCGTGACGTTGAGATGCATTACGTTGCGCCACGGCGTGCGTGACTGACACTGCACAGCGCGAAACGAGGTAAAGTCGTTTTCGCCCAGCAGGCACTGTCCGGCGCGGTGCATCTTCTCTGCATCCAGCGGATGATAGAAGTGCGTCACGCCGCGCCCGAGGATCGCCGGACGCAGCCGCTGGTTGTAAATCAGATAGCGGTAGCGACGGGCCGTCGCGCTAAAGCGCGCGTGAAACTCATCCGGCACCGCCTTTACCCAGCGCACCGCAATATCTTCCGGCAGATTAGCGTTAACGCCCAGCGTCCAGGCTCCGTCAGCGCGCAGCGACGTGGTTTCGAAATGCACCACCTGGCCGGTGCCGTGCACGCCTGCATCGGTTCGCCCGGCGCAGAAGACGTTTACCGGATGGTTCGCGACTTTTGACAGCGCTTTTTCCAGCTTTTCCTGTACGCTGCGGACTTCCTGCTGGCGCTGCCAGCCGTAATAACGGCTGCCGTCATACTCAATGCCGAGCGCCAGTTTATGCGTCTGACCTTCTGGCAACATTAGCAGAGATACTCCTGCACCAGTTTCTCAGCGGTTTTCACCGCCATCAGCGCGCCACCGAAACGGATATTGTCCGCTACCGACCAGAACTGCAGCAGCTCGGGAATGCCATAATCGTTACGCACGCAGCCAATGCTCAGCTGTTCATTGCCTGAGGCATCGCCTACCTGCGTCGGGTAATCATCTTCGTCGCTCAGCGTAATATCAGCTGCCTGCATCAGCTCGGCACGCGCCTCCTCCGCTGAGAGCGGGCGCAGGCTCTCCAGGTGCACAATCTGTGCGTTACCGTAAAATACCGGCGCCTGAACGCTGCTGACTGCAATCGGCAGTCCCTCGTCCTGCAGGACTTTACGCACCTGCTCAACCAGGCGACGTTCGCTGGCGACGCTGCCTTCCGCATCCGCCAGCTGCGGCAACAGGTTGAACGCCAGCTGACGGCCAAAGTAATGCTCGTCTGCCGGAATGCCATTCAGCAGGCGTGCGCTCTCTCCCGCCAGCCCATCCACCGCGCTTTTACCGTGGCTGGAGGCGGAGATCAGGTTGGTGACCTGTAGACGGCCTAAGCCGGCCGCGTCCACCAGCGGTTTAATCGCGCTAAGCAACTGGCTGGTCAGGCTGTCGGCCACGCTCACCAGATTGCGGTTGCGGTAGTCCGCCAGCACATGCGGGTTAACGTCTGGCACCACCAGCGGTACATCGGGCGACAGCGCAAACAGGTCGCTGCTGTCGATCACCAGACACCCGGCGTTAGCCGCATCCTCGGCATAACGTGCCGAGGCGTCGCGCCCGGCCACAAAAAAGGCCAGTTGCGCCTGCGACCAGTCGAAATCAGCCGCGTTTTCTACGCGCACCGAGCGCCCCTCGAAACGCACCATTTCACCGGCGCTGTTTTCGCTCGCCAGCAAATATAACTCACCAACCGGGAACTGGCGTTCTGCCAGCAGTTCCAGTACAGCGTTCCCTACTGCGCCTGTCGCGCCGAGTAGCGCAATATTCCAGCCGTCAGACATGTTGGTTTACTCCAGACAATGACATAAAAACAGAAGGCGGTGATATTCACCGCCCAGGATTCGGAATTATCCCCCGGCCATGACTGGCACGGTGAGAAGGTAAATTTAGTTGTTATTGAGCCGCGCGCAAAAACCGAGTGCCTCAAGCAGGCTGACGGTCCCGGCATCGTTGCAGATGACCTCCAGCGATGACCACTCGCGGCGCTCTTCATACTCCTTGCGCAGGCGATCAAACTCGCCCGGTTTAGCCGCACCTTTACGCAGCGGCGCGTCGTCGCGGCGCACATCATACACCAGATGCGCCAGACGTTTCAGCGTTGGCTGATCGAGCGGGCCATTCAGCGTCACGCTGCTGAACTCCGGCGCTGGCAGCAGCTCGCTGAGCGACACCTGCTGCGGCTGGCCCAGGAAGTCACACCAGGCCTCAAATACCTGCGTGGTGCCGCGCGCCTTGCCTTCCAGCGTGTAGCCCGCGATGTGCGCGGTAGCAATATCTACGCTCTCCAGAAGATCGAGCGACAGCGCCGGTTCCGGCTCCCAGACATCCAGCACCACGCTAAGGTCGTGGCGCATCTTCAGCACCTCCAGCAGCGCGGCGTTATCGACAACCGGGCCACGGCAGGCGTTAATCAGGATCGCGTTCGGCTTCAGCGCCATCAGCAGCGCCGCATCGGCAAGGTGCCAGCTTTTATAGGGCCCCTCTTTGAACAGCGGCGTATGAAAGGTCAGGATATCGGCTTCGGCGACCAGCTCATCAAGCGAGCGGAAGTCACCTTCGTCACCACGATCGGCGCGCGGCGGATCGCACAGCAGGGTTTTCACGCCCCAGGCTTCCAGCCGCTTTTGCAGCCGCCCGCCGACGTTGCCCACGCCGACGATGCCGACGGTGCGGTCGCGCAGGTCAAAGCTGTCACGCTCTGCCAGCAGCAGTAAGGCGGAGAACACATACTCCACCACGGCGATGGCGTTGCAGCCCGGCGCGGCAGAAAAAGCAATACCCGCCTGTTGCAGCCAGGCGTCATCAATATGGTCGGTGCCCGCCGTGGCGGTGCCGACAAATTTCACCGGTTTACCCGCAAGCAGCGCCTCATTGACCTGAGTCACCGAGCGCACCATCAGGCCATCAGCATCATTTAGCTCCTGCTGCGGCAGCGGGCGACCCGGCACCGCCAGCACGCTGCCGGTACGACTGAACAGCGCTTGCGCATAGGGCATATTTTCATCGACAAGGATCTTCACCACGGCTTTCCTGCAGGTTGCATTAACAAGGCCGCTATTCTGGCACAAACAGGAACATTAGCCCATGCGCGCGCGGTAACGATCTGGCGTGGTGCCCGCCTGCTGCTGGAACATGACAATCAGCGCGGAAGCCGAGCTGTAGCCAAGATCGTGGGCAATGGCCTGCACGGTTCTGCCCTGCCCCAGCTGGGCGACGGCATGTAAAAAACGCAGGCGCTGCCGCCATTCGCTAAAGGACATATGCAGCTCCTGACGGCAGCGCCGTGCCAGGGTTCGCTCGGTGGTAAAGACGCGCGCGGCCCATTGCGCCAGCGTGGTATTGTCGCCGGGATGCGCCTCCAGCGCATGCAGCACCGGCGCAAGAAACTTATCCCTCAAGGTGGGCAGATAGCTCTCCTGCACCGGTGCAATACGCAACCGGTCGCGCAGCACGTCGCACAGCCGCCACGCTTCCGGGCTTTGCGGCTGTTCCAGTCCGGTGCGAGCAAACTCATCCATAATCGCATGAACTATCGCGTCAACATTGAGCAGACACGCGCGCTGCGGCAGACCGTTACATAGTGCGGCGGCAAGGTTGAAGGTGCGGAACTGGGCCTGCTGGTGGTTGTAGCTGGCGTGCTGCTGGCGCGGCGGGATCCAGACCGGAATGCTGGCGGGGGTTAACAGGCGTCTCCCCTCTACGTTCATCTCCAGGACGTGACGCGTCACAAAGATCACCTGCCCCCACTCATGCGCGTGAGGAAGGTACTCGGTTTGCGCATTGGTTTGCTCATAGCGCATAAAGTAGCGCAGCTGCTCCGCGGCCCTGGGCGGCTGATATTCAACCTGAAGCGTCATTCTGTCTTGTCAGCAAAGAATTTTGTCTGAATTTAACTATCTCCTTAAAACCCGTCAAACGTAAACTGGCTGGACTTACTCTCTGGAGCCCATCATGAATTTACTTTTTCCGCTGCTGGCGGTGCTAATCTGGTCGGTGAACACCATCGTCAGCAAACTCTCTGCCGGCAGTATCGATCCTGCCGCCATTTCCTTTTATCGCTGGTTACTGGCGCTGATTGTTCTGACGCCCTTTGCGCTGCCGGGCGTCTGGCAGCATCGACACACCCTTCGCGCTAACCTGTGGCGTCTGCTGGTTCTGGGGCTGCTGGGCATGGTGCTCTATCAGAGCCTGGCCTACTATGCAGCACACAGCGTGTCGGCAGTGATGATGGGTATCCTGGGGGCAACCATTCCGCTGCTCACCATTCTGCTTAGCCTGCTGGTACTGCGGCTGGCACCGACGCGCGGCATTCTTGTCGGCGGTATCCTGTCATTTGCCGGGCTGGTATGGCTGGTGAGCGAGGGCCATCCTGCGCAACTGCTAAACCAGCGTCTCGGTAGTGGTGAGCTAATGATGCTGGCGGCATCCACCTCCTACGCGCTGTACGGTGTGCTGACGAAACGCTGGGCGATCCCGCTGCCTAACTGGCAGAGCCTCTACGTTCAGATTTGCTTTGGCGTTTTGCTGTTACTGCCGGGCTTTTTGCACGCACCCGACGTGACGCTTAATGCGCATAATCTTCCGCTGGTGCTGTTTGCCGGGCTGTTTGCCTCTGTTATCGCCCCCTTTATGTGGATCCTGGGTGTGCAGCGTCTGGGCGCCAGCACCACCAGCATTTTTATGAATTTTGTCCCGGCGTTCACCGCCATCATCGCTGTGCTTTTCCTGCATGAACAGCTTCACCTCTATCACTGGATTGGCGGCAGCATGACGCTGGCAGGGGTTATTCTCGCCCAGCGGCTGAAAACGCCGTTGAAGCGACGCAAGGTAACGCCAGCGCACGGCTGAATATGCGCAGCTCCCCGTGGGATTTCACAGGGGCTTTTGCTATCATGGCGCATCTTTTTTTCGGCGCACCCCACGCTGTTCTGTTTTCAAGGATTCCGCCATGCAACCTCTTAGCGGCCCCGGTGCGCCGATGGGCGATCGTTCTGCTGTCACGCCGTCAACCGGCGCGCCCCGCTCCGGCGAACAGCCTCTTTCACCGGCCCAGCGCACCACGCTGGAACGTCTGATTGTGCGTATTATGTCATTCAGCACGTTAAAAGCGCCTGAACTCTGGGCAGGCGTGCAGCGTGAAGTGGGGGTAAAAAGTGAGGCGGAGTTGCAGTCGCGCCACTTTCCCGCAGCGGAGCACTATCTGAACAGCCGCCTGGCCCAGGCGGAAAATGGACGCGCTACGCGCCAGCTGCTGACCCAGCTCACCGATCTGCTGCCGCAGGGCAATAATCGCCAGGCGGTCAGCGACTTTATTCGCCAGCAGTTCGGCCAGACAGTGTTAAGCTCACTCTCGCAGGATCAGCTACGCCAGGTACTGACCATGCTACAGAATGGTCAGATGGCCATCCCGCAGCCGCAGCAATCGCGCGTCACCGACCGCACGCTGCTGCCTGCTGAGCACCAGACGCTGAATCAGCAGATCGCCCGGCTGGCAGCGGCAACCGGCGAATCGACCGGGAAAATCTGGGCTTCGGCGCTTAAGCTGGTGAACCTGACCAGCGGCGATCCGATTCCTTCACGCCATTTCCCGCTGCTGACGCAGTATCTTCAGGTGCGTCAGACGTTGAGCCAGCACAGCGCGCCAACATTGCAGGTACTGGAAGCCTCGCTAAAACAGCCGCTGGATCGCAGCGAACGTCAACAGCTGGAAGATTACAGCCAGCTGCGTTTTCAGGCGACGCCACAGACCATTCTGACGCCGGCGCAGACCCAGGACCTGCTCAACCAGCTGTTTACGCGCCGCGCTGAGAAGAATCAGGAACAGCCGCTGGCCGACAGTGAACTGCGGCCTCAGCCGATCTGGGCTCCTTTTGTTGCTTCCCTGCCACAGCCGCTGGCGCAGCGTCCGGTGCTGAGCGCCGTTGCACTGTTTGCTGTGATCTTTTTCCTGCTATGGCTGTTTTTTTAAATTAACAGCCACACTGTGCGCCGGGCACGGCCTGAGGCCATTCGCCTGGCGCCTCGCCCCAGGCCATCGGATGGCCGTCGCGTCGCCAGAAGTCCAGCCCACCAATTAATTCTTTCACCTGAAATCCCAGCGCCGCCAGCTTAAAGGCCGCTTTAGTTGAGCCGTTGCAGCCAATACCGTCGCAGTAGGTGACATAGACTTTGCTCCGATCCAGCCTTGCCGTGCTTTCAGCGTCCATAACGCGATGGGGAAAACTCACTGCGCCGCAGATATGCCCGGCGCGATAGTGCTCTGGTGAACGTGCATCGATCACCACAATCTCCGTGACCTGATGCGCAAGATCCTCTGCAACATCCCAGGCGTCGGCGTAGCAGGCCAGTTTATGTTGCAGGTAGCTGAGGCTCTGCTGTGGCGAAGGCGGAGGGAAGCGTAAAACCTGTGACATGGTGATTCTCCTGTTGTGGTGTCTGGCTAGTTTACGGCAAAGTGGACTGCTCAATCAGACCCATCTTAGCTATGAGATAAGACCATTATGAGCACGCCGCTGCTGACGCTTTTTAGCCATCATGCACAGGGCGGACTGCGTGAACGCCTGTGTGCCACGCTGCGCCAGGCAATAGCAGGCGGCCATCTTACTTTCGGGCAAAAAGTGCCTTCGACGCGCCAGCTGGCGGGCGATCTTGGTCTGTCGCGCGTTACGGTGGAAGCCGCCTATGCGCAGCTGGAAAGTGAAGGCTATTTGCAACGTGAAACCGGGCGCGGCACCTTTGTCGCTATCGTGATGCCCGCGCAGACAACGCACACGACGCCTGCGGACAGGCCACGCTTCTCCACACGCGGCAGCGCGGTTATTGCCACCGGGGGCTGTCAGGATCCTCCCTTTCCGCACGCTTTTGCTGCCGGTTCACCGGAACTACGCGCTTTTCCGCACCCGCTATGGCGACGGCTGAGCGCCAGCGTGCAGCGCACCCACGGCAGCCAGCTGATGGGCTATGGCGATCCGCTCGGTTATCTGCCGCTGCGCAGCGCGGTGGCGGATTATCTGGCGCTGTCGCGCGGCATGCATTGCCGACCGGAGCAGGTGATTATCCTGACCAGTTCACAGCAGGCGTTGCAGCTGCTGGCGATGATGTTTCTCGATCCTGGCGATGAGGTGTGGCTGGAAACGCCGGGTTATCCCGGCGCGCGTAATGCGTTTCTTGCAGCTGGCGCACGCTGTCGCGGCGTGCCGCTGGATGATGAAGGTGCGATAGTCCAGTGCGGTGCGGCGAAGCTGCTTTACCTGACGCCTTCGCACCACTATCCCACCGGCGTAGCGATGAGCCTGCCGCGTCGTCTGGCATGGCTGGGATGGGCACAGCGACACGGCAGCTGGATTATAGAGGATGACTATGACAGCGAGTTTCACTATGACGATCGCCCTACGCCTGCTATGCAGGGGCTGGATCGCCATGGCCGGGTGATTACGCTGGGAACCTTCTCTAAATCGTTGTTCCCCTCCCTGCGACTGGCCTGGATGGTGGTGCCGCCTGGGCTGGCAGAGCCGCTCGGTCAGGCTCGCAGCGTGATGGACGGACACAGTGCGCTGATGCCGCAGGCCGTGACCGCCGCGTTTTTGCAGCAGGGCCACTTTGCCAGCCATCTTCGTCTGATGCGCCAGCTCTATCGCAGCCGCCGCGATCTTCTTCTGGCTCAGCTAAGGCCACTTTCGCGCTGGCTGACGCCGATTACGACACCCGGTGGTTTGCAGTTGACGGTTAGGTTAAAAGAAGGTGAGGAGGCGGCGTTGACTGCCCTGGCGGGCAGGAACGGGCTGACGCTGCCGCGCCTTAGCCCGCTGGCAACCGATTCACCGGCGCAGTCGGGCTGGATACTGGGATTTTCGGCATTGTCACCTGGTGAGATTGCTGCGGGGTGCGGCAAGCTGGGGGCGCTGTTCAGGTAAAAGAAGAAGAATGTATAGTGAAGATGCTGGCTAACATGAAGGCGGCCAGAGAAGAGTTAATACAGACGCGGGCTGAAGGTGCGCTAACCCGCCCGCTGTGCAGTCGCACCTCTCCGCCGCTCTCCAGCATGGTCTCGTTCCAGGCGGTGCGGCTGCCTGACTCGCTGCCCCGGCTTGCGTTGCCGCTTAGCGTGCTGAGCAGCAGGCGATCTTTTTCCCGATTGTTGCTGACCGACGAGGTGCGGCTGTTAGCCTCAAGATACGTGCGGTTCGTGGTCGTCTCCGCCAGCAGATGAATGTCCTCACCCGCCAGCCACTGACCCGCACTATTGTTGATCTCGCCCGACGCCGTGTCAGATGTCGCGGTTAGCTCAGATGGGTGTAAACAGCTGTTTAACGGTGGCGCGACAGCCCGGCGTTCATCAGGAAGAATGAACATTGCTACAGCGGTGAAAAGAGAGCGAGGAAATAAAAAAGGCCGGATAAACCGGCCTTATAAACAGGACAAGAAATTATGCCTGGTATTTACGCATGGTCAGCGTGGCGTTAGTGCCACCGAAGCCGAAGCTGTTAGACATCACGGTGGTCAGCGCTTTCTCTGTCGGTTTGGTCACGATGTTCATGCCTTCCGCCGCCGGGTCCAGCGACTCAATATTGATGCTTGGCGCAACAAAGCCGTGCTCCAGCATCAGCAGGGTATAGATCGCTTCCTGCACGCCTGCTGCGCCCAGCGAGTGGCCGGTCATCGCTTTGGTAGCCGAGATTGCCGGGGTGTTGTCACCAAAGACTTCACGGATTGCACCCAGCTCCTTCACGTCGCCTACCGGCGTAGAGGTACCGTGGCTGTTCAGGTAGTCGATCGGCGTGTCTACGCCGTGCATTGCCATCTTCATGCAGCGCACTGCACCTTCGCCTGATGGCGCCACCATGTCTGCGCCGTCAGAGGTCGCACCGTAGCCAACGATTTCAGCGTAGATATGCGCACCGCGCGCCAGCGCATGTTCCAGCTCTTCAACCACCACCATACCGCCGCCGCCAGCGATGACGAAGCCGTCGCGCTCGCTGTCGTAAGTGCGGGATGCTTTTTCCGGTGAGTCGTTATATTTGGTAGAGAGCGCGCCCATCGCGTCAAACTCACACGCCATTTCCCAGCACAACTCTTCGCCGCCGCCAGCAAAAACGATATCCTGTTTGCCCAGCTGGATCTGCTCAACCGCGTTACCAATGCAGTGCGCAGAGGTCGCACAGGCTGAGCTGATAGAGTAGTTTACACCGTGGATTTTAAACGGCGTGGCGAGGCAGGCAGAAACACCAGACGCCATCGCTTTGGTTACGACATAGGGGCCGACTGCCTTCAGGCCGCGCGGGCTGCGCATAGCGTCAGCGCCAAATACCTGGAAGCGCGGCGAACCGCCGCCTGAACCCGCAATCAGACCCACACGCGGGTTGCTCTGATATTGCTCGTCAGTCAGACCGGAATCTTTGATGGCCTCTTCCATTGAGAGGTAAGCATAGATGGACGCATCACTCATGAAACGCACAATTTTGCGATCGATAAGGCCGGTGGTATCCAGTTTGACGTTACCCCAGACGTGACTACGCATACCGGAATCCTTCAGCTCTTGAGAGAAGGTGATGCCGGAACGGCCTTCACGCAGAGAAGCCAGCACTTCCTGCTGGTTGTTACCAATGCTGGAAACAATCCCCAGGCCAGTAATCACTGCACGTTTCATTCAGTTGTCCTCATTCCACTTCTTTTGGATTGACGTGCACTCTAGCTTACACTTGTACGCCGAACAAGTCCGATCAGCCATTTCCTTTTGTAAATTTGCGTCATGTGATCCTGGTCGCTATGATCGCGCCACTGCCTGAAAAACGAGCCTTTACCGTGAAATTAACGCCTGTTGAACATGCACAGCTAAAATGGAATGAACAGGGTACACCTGTTTCCCGAGCCTTTGATGACGTTTACTTTTCCATTGATAACGGTCTGGAAGAGACGCGCTACGTCTTTCTGGGCGGCAACGATCTGCCGGCGCGATTTGCGCAGCATCCGCGCGATCTCTTTATCGTGGCGGAGAGCGGCTTTGGCACCGGGCTTAATTTTCTGACGCTGTGGCAGGCGTTTGATGCTTTTCAGCGCGCGCAGCCCGATGCCACACTGCAGCGACTTCACTTCATCAGCTTTGAGAAATTCCCGCTGACGCAGGCGGATTTAATCGCTGCACATGCGCGCTGGCCAGAACTCGCGCCCTGGGCCACGCAGCTGCAACAGCAGTGGCCGATCGCCCTGCCCGGCTGCCAGCGCCTGCTGTTTGACGGCGGGCGCGTGACGCTTGATCTCTGGCTCGGCGATATTAATGCGCTTATTGAAACCTTTGATGACAGCCTGCACCGCCAGGTTGATGCCTGGTTTCTGGATGGTTTTGCGCCGTCAAAAAATCCCGATATGTGGACCCCTCAGCTGTTCAGCGCGATGGCGCAGCTGGCACGCCCTGGCAGTACCTTTGCCACCTTTACCGCCGCCGGTTTTGTCCGGCGTGGGCTACAGGAAGCCGGGTTCAACGTCACGCGTCGCAAGGGATTTGGCCACAAGCGCGAAATGCTGAGCGGCACGCTGATGCGCGCGGCGGATCTGCCTGCCGCACACCCCTGGTATGCGCGTCCTGCCGCGAAGGAACATGAGGTGGCCATTATTGGCGGCGGCGTGGCCAGTGCCACTCTGGCGCTGGCGCTGCTGCGCCGCGGCTGGCGCGTTACGCTCTACTGTGCCGACGAGGCCGCAGCGCTGGGTGCATCGGGTAACCGTCAGGGCGCGCTCTATCCGCTGCTCAATCAGCACGATCCGGCGCTGGCACGCTTCTTCCCCGCCGCCTTTAGCTTTGCCCGTCGGCTTTACGATGCGGTGCCGGTGCACTACGAGCACCACTGGAGCGGCGTTCTGCAGCTTGGCTGGGATGAGAAAAGCGCTGATAAAATCGCACAGATGCTGGCAATGGCGCTGCCTGAGGCGATGGCGCACGGCGTAAGCCGTGACGAGGCTGAAGCGCTGGCGCAGGTTGAGCTTGGCATGGGCGGTATCTACTATCCGCTCGGCGGCTGGCTCTCCCCCGCCGAACTGACCGCCGGGCTGCTGGCGCAGGGGGAAAGTCAGGGGCTACGTATCCACTGGCTGCATCGTTTAAACCGGCTGGCCGATAGCGATGAACGCTGGACGCTGTGTTTTGCCAACGGCAGCGAGACGACGCATCACAATGTGGTGCTGGCTACCGGCCATCAGCTCACTACGCTGCCGCAGAGCGCGCAGTTGCCAGCCTATGCGGTTTCTGGTCAGGTGAGCCACGTGCCGAGCACGCCTGGCCTGAATGCGCTACAGACCGTGCTTTGCTATGACGGCTATCTGACGCCGGTTAGCCCGCAGTTTGGCACGCACTGCATCGGTGCCAGCTACCACCGCGGCGATACTGCCACCGCTTACCGTGAAGACGATCAGCAGCAAAACCGCACGCGGCTGATTCACTCTCTGCCCGACAGCGGCTGGCCGGAAAAGGTCGACGTCAGCGCGGGCGAAGCGCGTACGGGTGTGCGATGTGCCACGCGCGATCACCTGCCGATGGCGGGCGCGCTGCCCGACTATGAGACAACACTGGCGCAGTATGCCCATCTTTCTGAGCAGCGCGCGCGCGGTGAGACCATCGCCGAGGCACCTCACTATGCCGGGCTGTTTGTGCTGGGCGCGCTGGGCTCGCGCGGGCTGTGCAGTGCCCCACTCGCGGCAGAGGTGCTGGCTGCGCAGATGAGCGGTGAACCACAGCCGCTGGACAGCGCAACGCTGGCCGCGCTCAGCCCGAACCGCTACTGGGTGAGGAAACTGCTGAAAGGAAAAAAAGCGGGGAAATAAAACAGGGGCGGCGCCGTGCGCCGCCCTGATGAGTCAGGCGCTCTGACGCGCCTGCAGGAACAGATTATCCCACATCCCCACCACCAGCACCTGATCGCGCGGTGAGAGCTCGCCTGCGGCAATCGCATTTTGCAGGCTGTTGGCAACCTGAACCTGCAACGCTTCCGCCGTGTGTTCACCGGACTGTTCAATTTCCGCGACCGCGAGCGTCAGGTGACCGCGCAGATAGCCGCTGGCAAACAGCTCGTCATCGCTGGCGTGATCGACCATATCGTCAATCAGGGCCAGAATACGCGCTTCAAATTCTGCGATCATCTTCATTCCTCTTTAATATTGTCTGCACTCATCACAGATCGTCTGGCCAGGGAAACTGTGCTGACGTCAGTGCAGGCGTGCCATAAAAGTCCGCCAGGGCGGTGATAAAACGTGCGGGCCGTGCAGGAATGCCATTATCCAGAAAGGAGATAACCTGCGCATGGACCTTACGCTGAAACGCGATGCGATCGGGTTCACAATCTCCGTCAAGATTGTCACAGCTGACGTTAAACGGAAAGCCCGCCGCGACACAGAACATCCACTCCAGCGCCTGCGGCT
This sequence comes from Pantoea sp. KPR_PJ, assembly GCF_041386365.1. Classification (NCBI taxonomy): domain Bacteria; kingdom Pseudomonadati; phylum Pseudomonadota; class Gammaproteobacteria; order Enterobacterales; family Erwiniaceae; genus Pantoea; species Pantoea sp. KPR_PJ. The sequence continues at coordinate 520,834 of NZ_JABMIK010000002.1, forward strand.
TAATTTCTACCGACTCGAACTGGCTCTGCGTCTGAGCATCACGCCCGTCCGGACAATACCAGTAGCCGAAATCTACCAGCTTACGCCGCGCCTCACCGGCAATGCACCAGTGAGAGATTTCATGCAGCGCGCTGGCATAAAAGCCGTGCGCAAACACCACGCGGTTCCACGGCGAACTGTCGTCAGCCGGAAGATAAATCGGTTCGTCGTCGCCTTTAATTAGACGGGTCTGAAACTCGTCGGAGAAGCAGCTATCGAAAATCGTAATCAGTTGTTCGTAATGGTGCGTTGTGTTCATGGTGTCGTCGTAAATAGCGGCGTATTTTCGCTGCGCCGGAAATGAATGTATTACAGCGTGGCCATCCACGCCAGCAGCGCGCTGCCGTGGGAATCCCACAGCAGTTTCGCGCTCATGACCGCAGAAACGATCACCACCATCGGGCGAATCAGCTTCTGTCCACGGCTCAGCACCAGTCGCGCCCCGAGCCGCGCGCCACAAAAGGCGCCGAGCAGCATAATAAAGCCGGTTCCCCAGATAACTTTGCCGCCGAACATAAAAAACAGCAGGCTGGCGAAATTAGAGGTGAAATTCAGAATTTTTGCATGGGCGGTGGCTTTGGCAAGATTAAAGCCACACAGCGTAACGAAGGCGAGCGCATAGAACGAGCCTGCGCCCGGTCCGAAAAAGCCGTCATAGAAACCGACGCAGCCGCCGCCAATCAGCGCATAAGGCAGACCGTAGAGACGGCGCGCGCGATCTTCTTCGCCCAGACGCGGCATCAGCAGAAACCACAGGCCGATGGCAATCAGCAGCAACGGCAACACCTGACGCAGCGCGTCGGCATTCAGGTGCTGAATCAACAGGGTTCCCAGCATCGCCCCCATAAAGGTCATGGCGATGTTAAGCCGCTGTTCGCGCAGATTTACCGCGCCGCGGCGAATAAAATAGAGGCTGGCGGAAAAAGAGCCGCCTACGGACTGTAGCTTATTGGTCGCCAGCGCCTGCGCAGGCGAAAGACCCGCCGCCAGCAGTGCCGGGACAGTGAGCAGTCCGCCTCCACCAGCAATGGAATCAATAAAAGCCGCCAGCACCGCGACCAGAAAAAGCACCCCGATAATCATCGGACTGACGACAAACCACTCCATGAGATCCCTTATAACAGATGTTTATCCAGTAACGCCTGGCAGGCCTGTGGCAACGGCGGTGGCTCGCGCTTCACCGGCGCACTGCCCGGTTTCTTCGGCAGGAACCAGCTTTCCAGCTCGGCCCCACAGCCATCCCCCGGCGGCGGCGCAGGCTGATCGACACAGCCAATGCTGTTAGCCGGGCAGCGCAGGCGAACATGCATATGCGCGCGATGAGCAAACCAGGGGCGCACTTTGCGCAGCCAGTCACGGTCAGCGCCCGCGTCGGCACAAAGCTGTTTTTTAATGGCCGGATTCACGAAGATGCGCGTGACATCATCATCTTTCGCCGCCAGTTTGATCAGGCTGTCAATTTCAGGCTGCCAGTGACGAGCCACCACCTGCTTATCATCCGCCGTCACCAGATCGAGCGGCTGCGGTTTCAGCAACTGCTGCGCGCTCCAGCGGCTTTTAGGCAGCTGGAGCCAGATATCGACGTCGAGACCGGTCTGGTGGCTGGCGTGGCCGCCGTTGAAACGGCCGCCTGCTGCCATCCCCATGTCACCAATCAGCACGTTGCCAAGCTGCAGATTATGCGCGCGGCCGCTGAGCCGCTGAATGAACTGAATCAGATCGGGATGACCGAAGTAGCGACGCTGGTCCTGCCGCATCACCTGGTAGTCAGGCGCATTGAGCGGCAGCGCCTGCGCCCCGACGATGCAGCCATTGGCGAAGGAGCCAATTGACTGCGCTGCGCCGGGTATCGGCTGCTGGATACGCTGCCACGGCGTGGCGGCCAGGCTTGAGGCGCTGATTGCCAGCGCGGAAAGGGCAATAAGCAGCTGTTTCATGGCGATCACCAGCGCGGTACGGTGCTGTTAACGTCACCATTTTGCGCGCGCTGGCGCAGCAGATGATCCATCAGCACAATCGCCATCATCGCTTCGGCGATCGGCACGGCACGAATACCCACGCAGGGATCGTGACGTCCTTTGGTGATCATCTCCACCTCTTCGCCGCTGCGCGTGATGGTATTGCCCGGCACAGTGATGCTGGACGTCGGCTTCATGGCCAGGTTAGCGCTGATAGTCTGGCCGCTGCTGATGCCGCCCAGAATGCCACCGGCATGATTGCTCTGGAAGCCGCTGGCGCGAATTTCATCGCGATGCTGGCTGCCGCGCTGGTTCACGACCGCAAAGCCATCGCCAATTTCTACGCCTTTGACCGCGTTGATGCTCATCAGCGCATGCGCCAGATCGGCATCCAGGCGATCAAAAACAGGCTCACCAAGGCCGGGTGGAACATTTTCCGCCATCACCGTCACCTTCGCGCCAATGGAGTCGCCCTCTTTCTTCAGTGCGCGCATCAGCTCGTCCAGCGCCTCCAGCTTGCTGGCATCCGGGCAGAAAAACGGGTTTTCTTCCACAATGCTCCAGTCTTTCAGCTCGCAGGCCACGTCGCCAATCTGCGCCAGATAGCCGCGAACCACTACCCCGTGCTTCATCTGCAAATATTTTTTGGCAATCGCGCCTGCAGCAACGCGCATCGCGGTTTCACGCGCCGACGAGCGTCCGCCGCCACGATAGTCCCGCACGCCATACTTCTGTTCGTAGGTGTAGTCAGCATGGCCGGGGCGAAACAGATCTTTAATCGCACCGTAATCCTGCGAGCGCTGATCGGTGTTTTCAATCAGCAGGCCGATTGAGGTGCCGGTGGTGACGCCCTCAAACACGCCGGACAAGATTTTCACCTGATCCGGCTCGCGGCGCTGCGTGGTGTAGCGCGACGTCCCGGGACGGCGGCGATCCAGGTCATGCTGGATGTCCGCTTCGGTCAGGGGAATGCCTGGCGGCACGCCGTCCACGATGCAGCCCAGCGCAATGCCGTGCGACTCGCCAAAAGTGGTTACGCGAAAAACTTGTCCGATGCTGTTTCCGGCCATGGTGATTCCTTGTTACGAAGCGTTTGCTCAGTCTTTGTAAATAGAGAAGTGATGTTGTGCGTCAACGATCTGCTGGCGCGTCAGCATAAAGACGCCGTCGCCGCCGTTGTCAAACTCAAGCCAGGTAAAGGGAACGTCAGGATACTGGTCGATCATATGTACCATGCTGTTGCCTACTTCGCAGATCAGCACCCCCTCTTCACTCAGGTAGTCTGGCGCGCAGGCGAGAATGCGGCGTACCAGCTTCAGGCCATCGCTGCCTGCGGCCAGGCCCAGCTCCGGCTCATGACGGTACTCGTTGGGCAGATCTGCCATATCATCTGCATCCACATAAGGCGGATTGGTGACGATCAGATCATATTTTACCGGGGGAAGTTCACGGAACAGATCGGCACGGATCGGCGTTACGTGGTGGATGAGGCCATGCTCTTCGATGTTCTGCTCAGCCACCGCCAGCGCGTCAAAAGAGATATCGACCGCGTCGACTTCTGCCTCCGGGAAAGCGTAAGCGCAGGCAATCGCGATGCAGCCGCTGCCGGTACACATATCCAGAATATGATGCGGTGCCTGCGGCACTAAACCGGCAAAGCGGTTTTCGATCAGTTCCCCGATGGGCGAGCGCGGCACCAGCACACGCTCATCAACGTAAAATTCATGGCCGCAGAACCAGGCTTTATTGGTCAGGTAGGCTACCGGGATGCGCTCGTTGACGCGACGGATGACGCGCTCAACAATGCGGTGACGCTCGCTGGCGGTCAGGCGTGCATTGCGCATCTCTTCCGGAATATCCAGCGGCAGCCAGAGGGTGGGCAGGACCAGTTGCACTGCTTCGTCCCACGGATTGTCGGTGCCGTGACCGTACCAGATCCCGGCGGCGGAAAAACGGCTGACCGCCCAGCGCAACATATCCTGAATGGTGTGCAGTTCATTGACTGCCTCATCGACGAAAATTTTGTCCACGTAGCCCTCCGCAGGCCCAATTGCTAAATCGGCCGATAGTGTGCCATGAAGACGGGGAGAATTCAGCGCAGCAAGGTGAAAAAGCTGACAATTAGCGGATCGAGCGGTAAGGTAACGTCATTCGCTGTTTTCCAGCCTTTTCAGACAAGATTCCCCTGCAATGAGCAAAAAAACGCCACTTAATGATGACGACAAGGCGCTGTTTCGCCAGCTGATGAGCGACACGCGCAAGATTAAACAGGATACCGTGGTGCATACGCCCGTGGTCAAAAGCCGCGCGCTGCCGTTGAAGCGCCTGATCTCTGAGCAGGTGGATAACAGCCACTATTTCTCTGATGAGTTTCAGCCTCTGCTGGCAACAGAAGGCGCAACGCGCTATGTGCGAGCCGACGTCAGCCATTTTGAGCTGAAAAAGCTGCGACGCGGAGACTATACGCCAGAGATTTTTCTCGACCTGCATGGCTTAACGCAGCAGCAGGCCAAGCAGGAACTGGGCGCGCTGATTGCCGCCTGTCGCCGCGAACACCTGTTTTGCGCCAGCGTGATGACCGGCCACGGCAAGCATATCCTCAAGCAGCAGACGCCGCTCTGGCTGGCACAGCATCCCCATGTGATGGCGTTTCATCAGGCCCCCAAAATGTTTGGCGGTGATGCCGCGCTGCTGGTATTGATTGAGGTAGAAGAGTGGCAACCGCCCGAGCTGCCCTGAGAGGGGATGGGCCGTCTGCGCGGCCCGCGGGCATCATATGGCTTTCGCCAGTTTTGAAGGGCTGACCTGCCATAAAAGCTTGCCTTCGCAGCTGGCTGGATCGAAATCCACACAGGCGATAGCAGAGGTGGCGAACATCGGCGGCGCTTCCTGCGGGCAGAGTTCAGAAACCAGATACCCTACCAGCGGCAGGTGAGAAATCACCAGCGCCGATTTCACGCCCTCCGTTCCCAGCGCCTGAAGATAGCAGGCAACCAGGCCAGGATCGCCGCCGGGCGTCAGCTCCGGTAACACCTCCTGCTCTTCCGGCAGTGGTAACGCTTCGCGTACCGTTGCCAGCGTCTGCTGGGCACGAAGATAAGGGCTGACCAGCACACGTTCGACGTCCACCGACTGGCTGCTGAGCCAGCTTGCCATCTGGCGTGATTCATCACAGCCGCAATGGGTGAGAGGACGCACGGAATCACTGGCGGCTTCAAGAGCAGCGTCGCCGTGACGCATGATAAAAACTTGCATAAAGCACCGCTGTTGTTTGTCGATATCGCCCGGTGCCTGAGCACCTGACTCTTCATTCTGTGAATGAACGCTGTGTTGTACCCTAATGGCTTGAGTATAGTCAACCGGTTGTTTATTAAATAAGCGTTTCTCAGAATCGTGCTGCGCCGCCGCTTCTGACGGCGCTTTTATAACCCGCTGAATCGGAGCAGTTATTCCAGTTTGCTAAGAAATGTAAAATTTCCTTTGTTTCTGTTCGGCCGCCAGCAGCGCGTCGCAAGGGGCAAAACGGTCGCCAAACTGGCGCATTAACGCTCGTAATGTTTGTGTAACGTCTGCGACCCCGCGCTGATCGATGTAACGGAACGGACCGCCGAGGAAAGGCGGAAAACCAATGCCAAAAACCGCCCCGATATCTCCGTCACGCGCGCTGCGTATTACCCCTTCATCCAGACAGCGCACCGCTTCATTAAGCATCATCATCATGCAGCGCTCTGCAATCTGCTTTTCACTCTGCTTCGCCGCAGGCTGAAGCCCGAGCAGCGAATAGAGTGTGGGGTCAGGCTTTTTGCCGCCGCGCCGACGGCCGTAGAGGTAGAAGCCTCGGCCATTTTTGCGTCCTTTACGGTTATCGTTCAGTACGGCATCAAACGCCGCCGGTGCAGCAAAACGCTCGCCATAGGCCTGTTGCAGTATTGGCGTAATCTTGCTGCCGACGTCAATGCCCACCTCGTCGAGCAGCTGGATTGGGCCGACGGGAAAACCCGCCTTTACCAGCGCGCGATCGATATGCTCAATGGGTTCGCCTTCCAGCAGGCAGCGCATCGCCTCATTTATATAGGGCGCGAGGATACGGTTAACGTAAAAGCCAGCTTTGTCCGCCACGATAACTGGCGTTTTGCCCTGCTTTTTTGCCAGCGCCACGATGGTCACCAGCGTCTGCGCTGAGGTACCGGTATGCGGGATTACCTCCACCAGCGGCATCTTCTCCACCGGGCTGAAGTAGTGCAGGCCAATAATATTTTCCGGCCGCCGGGCATGCGCGGCGATATCGGCAATCGGCAGTGACGAGGTGTTAGATGCGAACAGGGTATCAGGTGCACAGTGCTCCTCAACCTCGCGCACCATCTGCTGTTTGAGCGAGAGATCTTCAAAAACCGCCTCAATAACGATATCGCGCGTCGCAAATCCCTGGTAATCCGTACCGCCCGTGATGCGCGCCATCTGCTGCTGACGCTGCGCCGCGCTGATCTGGCGACGCTTTACTTTCTCACTCAGTCCCTCCCAGGCGGTTTTCAGCGCATGGTTCACACCCTGGAGGGAGATATCCTTGATACGCACCGGTAGCGCCGCGTTTATCGCCGTGACGCTGGCAATGCCGCCCCCCATCAGCCCCCCACCCAGCACGCCCGTTTGCTGAATCGTACGCGGCTGGGCCTCTGCGCCCGCCTCTTTTTTTATTGCCGTGGTGGCAAAGAAAAGACTGCGCAGTGCGGCAGACTCTGGCGTCATGGTCAGTTCGCCAAAAGCACGCGCCTCGGCCTGATGTCCGGCCTGACTGCCCTGCTCAATACCAATGCGCACGACCTCAATAATGCGCTGCGCGGCCGGATAGTTGCCGTGCGTCTTGCGCGCGGTTTCGCGCCGCACCAGTGCAAACAGTGCGTGACGCGCCAGCGGTGCCTGCATAATGCGATCGCGCAGCGGCAGTTCGCGGCGACTGTGCTTGCCCTTCAGCACCCGCGCTACGGCCGTTTCCAGCAGGATCGCCTGCGGGACGGCGTCATCCACCAGCCCCAGTTTACGCGCCTGTTTTGCCCGTAAGGTTTTGCCGGTGAGGATAAGCGGCAGCGCCTGCTGTAACCCTATCAGGCGTGGCAGACGCTGCGTGCCGCCCGATCCCGGCAACAAACCCAGCTGAACCTCCGGTAGCCCAAGCCGGGTTTTATCATCCAGCGTGCAAATACGTGCATCGCAGGCCAGCGCCAGCTCCAGGCCGCCGCCAAGACAGGCCCCGTGAATGGCAGCCACCACCGGGAACGGCAGCGCGGCGATTGCCGCCATCGCCTCCTGACCCTGGCGCGCCAGCGCTTCCGCCGCTTGTGCGCTGTGGCATGCGGCGATCATGCTGATATCGGCGCCTGCAACAAAGTTATCGGGCTTGCCAGAGATCAGCACCAGCCCGGCAAGCTGGGCATCACGCCGCGCTTCATCAATAACCGCCGCCAGCTGTTGAGCAAAAGCGGCACGCAGCGTGTTCATCTTCTCGCCTGGCACGTCAATGGTGATCACCCCTACGTGATCCAGCCGTCTCTGTAAATGAAAAGCGCTCTGCTCCATTATTCTGCCTCCAGAACCATAGCCGCACCTAAACCGCCGGCGGCACAGGCCGTCACCAGCGCCAGTCCGCCACCGCGACGCTGTAGCTCATGTAAGGTTTGTGTGATCATACGCGCGCCGGTAGCGGCAAAAGGGTGTCCATAGGCGATAGAGCCGCCCAGCACGTTAAAGCGCTCTTCGTTGACCTCGCCCAGTGCGTGGGGACGGTTGAGCTTTTCGCGGGCAAAACGCTCATCGGAAAAGCACTGAAGATTGCACAGCGTCTGTGCGGCGAAGGCCTCATGCATGTCGATAAGCGTCAGGTCGCTCAGGCCGATACCCGCGCGATCCAGCGCCAGCGGTGAGGCGTAGGCCGGGCCGAGCAGCATATCCTGCTGAACATCAATCGCGCTGAAGGCGTAGCTACGCAGATAGCCGAGCGGCGAGATGCCCAACTCGCGTGCACGCCCTTCGCTCATCAGCACCACCGCCGCAGCGCCGTCGGTCAGCGGCGTGCTGTTGGCGGCCGTGACGCTCCCGTGCTGACGGTCAAAGGCTGGACGCAGACGGGCATAGTCTTCGATTTTTGCCTCCATGCGCACAGTGTTATCCTGCTCTGCCGGCGCTTTCCAGGGAGGCGCAAAAGCGGGCATCACCTCCTGCTTCAGCACGCCTGACTGCCAGGCGCTGGCGGCGCGCTGATGGGATCGCAGCGCCAGCGCATCCTGTGCCGCGCGCGTAATGCCGTGGGTTTTCGCCATCTGCTCTGCCGTATCGCCCATACGCAGCCCGGTTGAATACTCCGCCACGGCAGGCGGCACGGGCATCAGGTCGCGTGGCCGCAGACGACGCAGGATCTGCATTTTCTGACCGAAGCTGCGCGCTTTGCTGAGGTCGAGCAGCGCCCGCGCCAGAGATTTAGTGACGCCGATGGGTAAAACTGAGGCGGAGTCTGCCCCGCCCGCGATCCCTGCACGGATGGTGCCTGCCATCAGGCTCTCCGCGACGTTTGCCACCGCCTGGAAGCTGGTGGCACAGGCGCGGCTGACGCTGTAGGCATCGGTGTGCACGCTCAGCCCGCTGCTGAGCACGATCTCGCGCGCGATGTTGGGCGCTTCCGGCATCTGGATTACCTGCCCAAACACCAGCTGTTCAATCACATCAACCGGCAACGCGCTACGCGCCATCAGTTCGCTAACCACCATGCGGCCCAGTTCGACGGCGGGGATGCCGTGAAATCCCGTGGCCTGGCGCAGAAATGGCGTGCGAAGTCCATGAGTGATGGCGATGCGATCGCCCGCACGCGTCAGCAACGGCTGCGCTTTGCTCATCTGTATCACCTGTAAAAGTTGGTCGGGCATCATTACCCAGAGAGGTCTGACCTGATCCACAGTGTTAACGACAAGCGGTAGCGCCGCCAATGATGAAAGAAAAAAAGTGCGAGGAGAAACACGAAAATGAAAAACGCCGTCTGGCAACGGCGTTAAGCGTATTAGCGCAGGCCGAGCTGGAAAATCAGCGTTTCGGCCTGACAGGCAAAGGTAAAATCGATAGTGAGCTGAACGCCATTATTCACCTCTTCAAAGCGAGCATCGATGATGCAGGGGTCCGATTCAATCTGCCGCGCCCTTTCCGACAGGATCGCCAGTTTCGCCTCGGCCTCGCTGCGCTGTGCGAACCACTCTGACCAGCTGGCCGTGCAGTCACTGTTATCCATCACGGTGCCGACATCCACGCAGCAGCAGGCGGCGGTTTCAGTGGCGCTGCATTTATTCATGGCATTGGTCATTGATTTCTCCTGAAGATAAATCTGTTTGCGAGCGGGATTAACGGTCAGAATTTTACGCCTGCGTCCGTCATTACGCTATGTCAGCGTCGCTAAGTGACGAATATCACAATTAAATTTGATCCAAAACAAATTAGAGCCGTTATGCCAGGTGCTGCTCCGCTGGTTTTGTTATGCAGATCGTAAATTTGTCGATCCATTTGGAAATATTTTAAAAACAATATTGCAACATACACACAGGTCAGACCTATACTTGCCGCACTGGTCTGATTTGTATGCGTCTGGTCAGTCCCTACAATCCGCCGACCCTTGTTACGCGATGTAACAATTACAGTTAAATAATAATTCATATGAGGTTGTGGTCATGAGCCATAAAAACCTGTTTGCAAAGTCAGCCCTGGCGGCTGCAGTGGCGCTTGTTTCTACACAGATATATGCAGCAGGCTTTCAGCTTAACGAATTTTCTTCGATTGGGCTGGGCCGCGCCTATTCAGGCGAGGGTGCGATGGGCGATACGGCGGCTTCAGCCAGCCGCAATCCGGCCACAATGGCGTTGATGGATCGTCCGTCATTCTCTGTCGGAGCCGTGTTTATTGACCCGGATGTTGATATTTCCGGCACCAGTGCCTCTGGCCGCAGTCTGGACGCCAGCAATATTGCGCCTACACAGTGGGTACCCAATATTCACTATGTACAGCCCATTAACGATCAATGGTGGATTGGCGCATCCGCCACCTCAAATTATGGCCTGGCCACCGAATTTAATGACGGTTATACCGCAGGCGGTTATGGCGGCAAGACCGATCTGATGACCGGCAATTTCAATCTCAGCACCGCCTACCGCCTGAATGAGCACTTTAGCTTTGGCGTAGGATTTGATGCGGTTTATGCACGCGCCAAGATTGAGCGCTACGCTGGCGAGGCAGGTGCGGCGCTGCGTATTCCCGCCGATACCCAGGTGGCACACCTGAAGGGCGATGAATGGGGATATGGCTGGAACGCCGGTATCCTTTATGAGGTCGACCAAAATAACCGCTTTGGCTTTACCTACCGTTCGGAAGTCAAGATTGATTTCGACGGTGACTATAAGAGCAGCCTGCCAACGGCCATTAACGCAATTAACCAGGCCAGAAATTTAGGTCTGCCGTATGCGACTGGCGGCTCGACCATTCCGGGCGCGCTGACGCTAAACCTGCCGGAAATGTGGGAAGTGTCTGGCTGGCACAAAGTCGCCCCCCAGTGGGCCGTGCACTACAGTCTGGCCTACACCAGCTGGAGCCAGTTCCAGGAGCTGAAAGCAACCGGTTCCAGCGGTCAGACGCTGTTTTATAAAGATGAGAGCTTTAAAGACGCCTACCGTATCGCACTGGGCACCACCTACTTCTATGATGAGAACTGGACCTTCCGTACCGGTATCGCCTTTGATGACAGCCCGGTTCCGGCGGACAAACGCTCTATCTCTATTCCCGACCAGGATCGTCTCTGGCTGAGCGCAGGCGCGTCCTATGCCTTTAACCAGGATGCTTCGGTAGACGTGGGTGTCTCTTACATGCATGGCCAGCACGTAACGGTAGAAGAAACCCCCTATACCTTTAACTCTGTGGGTAAAGCCTGGCTCTACGGCGCGAACTTTAACTACAAGTTCTGACGTTAATGCTAAAAAAAGGGCGGCCTGACGGTCGCCTTTTTTCAGGTATACAGAGCAGGTGGCTCCCGAACGAGGCAACAATGGCGACCCAAAGGTCGCCATTGTGCTTTTCATTCGCGTTACTGCGCGTCGATATCTTTCAGATCGTCCTGAATCGCGCTGGCGTTCGGGTTCTCTTCCGGCTTTAGCGTGCCGCCCTGTGCCAGGAAATCGTGTCGCTGGAAATAGGCGTTGCGGATAAAGGCGTAAGGATCGGACTGCTGTTTCAGCAGCGCATCGGAATCGAGCAGCTGCGCGCGCGTTTCCACTCCCTCCAGCGTCCACTTGGCAATCGACATCGGCCAGGTCAGCCAGCCCAGCACCGGATAGAGCGTATCGACATAATCGCCGCCGTCTTCACGCAGCGTAAAGCTGCCGTAGGCTGGCAGTTCCACATAGGGGCCATATCCCACCCCGTAGCGACCGAGCGTGCTGCCAAAACGGTGCGGCACTTCACGCGCCAGTTCCGGATTTGCCTTGCCCGCCACGTCGATAAAGCCGCCCAGACCCAGAACAGAGTTCAGGAAAAAACGGGTAAAGTGAATGCCCGCCTGGCGCGGCTCACCAACCAGCAGGGAGTTCACCATGCTGGCTGGCTCTTCCAGGTTGCCGAGGAAGTTGCTCAGTCCGGTACGCGCAGGCACGGGCACATAGTCGCGCCACGCCACCGCGACAGGGCGCAGCACGTACGGATCCAGCACGTTATAGTTAAAGTTAAACATGGTGCGGTTAAAGCCTTCGAGCGGATCGCTGCGCTGCGCAGGCGCCTCGCTATCGGGCTTTGAACTGGCACATCCTGCCAGCATGACGCTGGCCAGGACAAGGCTGGTCAGGCGGTAAGCCATTGCTATCTCCCTGTGCGGTTTAAAAATGTATCGCTTCAGGGCTGCTGTTGATTAATCTCTACAGCCATGTGCTGATGACCATCCCAGGGGGTAATCGCGCTCAGACCAAACCAGTCGCCTGCTTGCGGACTGGCGCTGCCGTCGCGGGAAATACGCACCCGAACCTGTACCTGATGCTGCGCCGAAAGCAGACGCGCTGGCATCATGGCATTGCTGTCATCCAGCGTAAGCGATAACGGAAAGTGGCTCAGCGGCAAGCGCTTTACGGCCACGGGCACCGGTGAAACACCGTCAGAAACAGAAATATACATCACTCCGCCTGGCGGTAACATTTTTTCTGCCGCTGGCGTAAGCGTCACCGTCAGTGCCAGCTGCGTATTCTGCTGGCCTGCTTCAGTTTTTGCTTGTTCAATGCTGCGCTCGATCATTGCACGACGCTTGTCGGCCGCAGGCATGGCTTGCAGCATCGACTGCCAGGCACCGATCGCCCTGTCGTAGTGCTGCTGCTGATAGGCGTTAAACGCCAGCAGTCCGAGCGTACGCAGATTGCTGCCATCCTCTTTCACCATATCCTGCAACATCAGACCCGCCTGGCGGTTATCCTGCGGATCGCTGGAGCGCGTTAAGACTTCAGCATAGTCCTGTTTGAGCGAAAGGTTGTTGGGCGCAAGCTGTAACGCATGTTCAAAAGCCTGGCTGGCTGTCGTGGCGTTGTTAAGCACCATGCCGAGTCGGCCCAGCATCGTCCAGTCATTGAGATTATCAGGCTCAGACTGCAACGCGCTGCGCAGGCCAAGCTGCAAGCGCGCCAGCTCCTCCATCGACAGCGGTTTCGCCTGCGGATCCATCACCCGCGCGCGCAGTTCAGGATATGCCTGCTGCACCTGCATCCAGCTGGCAACCTGTGTCAGCCCGCCACTTTTCAGATACATGCCAAGCGAGGCCACAACCAGAATGACGACGCCGGGTAGCAGCACCAGACGACTGCTGGCGCGTGACGGCGTAGCAGCCTGCTGCGGAACATCACTCAGCAGCGTCTGTTGCAGCTCACTGACCATCGCGGCGCGCTCGCCAATCACGCCCTGTGACTCATCCTCTTCCAGCTCGCGCAGTCGCTGATGGTAGAAGTCGGTATTGAGACGATCGCGATCGCGGTCGCTCGCCGGTTTCTGACGCCAGCCTGCCCCCAGAAACAGGGCGCAGGCGGCCGCCAGTAAAAGAGTTATGCTTATCCACAACGCGCTCATTTTAGCTTCCCGTCGCTTTTGAGTATCGCCGCAAGGCGCTGTTGATCGGTGTCGTCCAGCTCGCTACGCGTTTTACGCTGGCGGCTGCGCAGGATAACAATCAGGCCGCCCAGCAGCACGAACAGTGCCGGGCCAACCCAGAGGATCAGCGTCGACGGGGTCACGGGCGGCTCGTAGGTGACAAAATTGCCGTAGCGCGCCACCATATAATCAATGATCTGCTGGCGGCTCTGGCCCTGCTTCATCAGCTCATAGACTTTCAGACGCATATCCGCCGCAATCATTGCACTGGAGTCGGCAATGCTGTTGTTCTGACATTTCGGGCAGCGCAGCGAGGCCGTCAGGTCGCGGTACTGCTCTTCCTGCGCCACAGAATCGAACTGCCAGGTGTCGATGGCGGCCCACAGGCTAAAGCTCATCAACAGGCCGCACAGCATCAAGATAAAGCGTTTCACGCGCCCTCCTTGCTGTATTTTTGCCACAGCGGCAGCACTTCCTGCTGCCATACGCGCGCGTTCATATCACCGGCGTGGCGATAGCGGATAATGCCTTTACCGTCGATCAGAAAGGTTTCCGGTGCACCATAAACGCCCAGATCCAGCCCCAGCATCCCGTTGCCATCATAGAGACTCAGCGCGTAGGGATTGCCCAGCGTGTTCAGCCAGGTGACCGCTTTGGTCCGGTCATCTTTATAGTTAAGTCCCACCACGCGAATGCCCTGCTCGGCCAGCGTATTCAGATACTGATGCTCCGCGCGGCAGGTTGGGCACCAGGTCGCCCAGACGTTCAGCAGGATCGGCTTGCCGTCGGTCAGGATCTTCTGGTCGTAGATCTTGCCGGGACGATCGAGCGCCTCCAGCGTAAACACCGGCACGGGTTTACCGATCAGCGCGGATTCAAGCCGCGTGGGATCGTCACCGTCGGCGTTGCGCGACAGCTGCCACAGCAGCGCCGCCGCCAGCAGCAAGAACAGTACCAGCGGTATAAAAAGGATTTTTTTGTTCATGCTTGCTCCTTACGTGCGGCCTTTTTGCGCGAGCGGTAGCGCGGATCGAGCAGACAGAGCAGGCCACCAAGCGCCATGAACACGCCGCCGAACCAAATCCAGCGCACAAAGGGTTTGTAATAGATGCGTACAGCCCAGGATCCCCCGTCCAGCTCTTCGCCCAGCGCGGCGTAGAGATCGCGCGTGAAGCCGCCATCAATGGCCGCTTCGGTCATCATGGTGCGTGCCGCAGTATAAAAGCGCTTCTCAGCGTGCAGGACCGCCTCAGGTTTGCCGTTGCGGCTCACGTCAATAATGCCCACGCCACCGCTGTAATTCGGGCCTTGCAGGTTATGCACATCGCGGAACACAAAGTGATAGCGGTGAATATCAATGCTGTCGCCTGCTTTCATGCGCACGTCGCGCTCGACGCTATACTGGGTGCTGAAAGCGATCCCGATAACCGTCACGCCGACGCCAAGATGGCCCAGCACCATACCCCAGTGACTGCGCGACAGGTGGCGCAGTCCGCTAAAGAAAGTATGGCGATGCGTTGCACGCTCGTGCAGCTCCATCAGCGTCAGCACAATGATCCACACCGACATCATCAGCCCCACCACCGTCATCGCCTCAATGCGATCCTGCAACAGCCACGGCAGCAGCACCGCACTGGCCAGCGTGACCACCAGCGCCAGCGCCAGACGCTTCCAGAGCTTTTGCGGCTCGTCGCGTCGCCAGCGCACCAGCGGCCCGATGCCGAGCATTAGCGCGAAGGGGGCCATCAGCCAGCTAAACATGGTGTTAAAGAACGGCTCACCGACCGAAATGCTGCCAAGGCCAAGCTGCTTGTGTATCAGCGGCAGCAAGGTGCCGAGCAGCACCACCAGCATCGCGGCGATCAGCAAGACATTATTGCCAAGAAGAAAGGATTCGCGTGACCAGGTCTCGTTCTGCACGCGGCTGCGCACCTGCCCCCCTTTTATGGCGTAGAGCAGCAGCGAACTCCCGATAACGATGACCAGGAAGGCGAGAATAAACATGCCACGCGCCGGATCTGAGGCAAAAGAGTGCACCGACACCAGCACGCCGGAACGCACCAGAAAGGTGCCAAGCAGACTGAGAGAAAAGGCGGTAATGGCCAGCAGCACGGTCCAGGCTTTAAAGGTACCGCGTTTTTCCGTGACTGCCAGCGAGTGCATCAGCGCGGTTCCTGCCAGCCACGGCATAAAGGAAGCATTCTCCACCGGATCCCAGAACCACCAGCCGCCCCAGCCAAGCTCGTAATAGGCCCACGCTGAGCCGAGAACGATACCCACTGTCAGGAACACCCAGGCCGCCGTGGTCCAGGGACGCGACCAGCGCGCCCAGGCAGTATCAAGCTGCCCCGCCATCAGCGAGGCGATAGCAAAGGCGAATGCCACCGAGAAGCCGACGTAGCCCATATAGAGCAGCGGCGGATGGAAGATCAGGCCGATATCCTGCAGCATCGGGTTGAGATCGCGTCCGTCGATGGGAAAGTCAGGCAGCGTGCGGGTAAAGGGATTAGAGGTGAGGATAATAAACAGCAGAAAGCCAAGGTTTATCATCCCCATAACCGCCAGTACGCGCGCCAGCGCATCCTGTGGCATCCCGCGGCTGAAAATGGCCACCAGCAGCGTCCAGCTACTGAGCAGCAGCACCCACAGCAGCAGCGAACCCTCATGTGCTCCCCAGGTCGCGGCGATACGGTAGTAGACCGGCAGCAGCGTATTGGAGTTGGTGGCGACATAGGCGACAGTGAAATCGTTGACGACAAAGGCGTGTACCAGCACCAGAAACGCCGCCGCGATACAGAAGAACAGCCCGGCGGCCAGCGGACGGGCCAGCCCCATCAGGCGGGCATCCTGGCGCAGCGCCCCCCACAGTGGATAGACGCTCAACAATAGCGCAATGGCCATAGCCAGACAGAGCAGAAAACTTCCTGTTTCAGGCATCATGACTGCGTTCTCGCCTGTTCCGCCAGCGCTTGCGGACTTGTGTGGTTCTTCTTCATCGCATCCTCGATTTCAGGCGGCGTGTACTTCTCGTCATGCTTAGCCAGCACTTCTTTGGCGTTAATGAGGTTGCCTTCCTCCAGTACGCCCTGAGCAACCACCCCCTGCCCTTCACGGAACAGGTCCGGCAAAATGCCTTCAAAACGCACGCTTACCACGCCATTTGCATCGTAAAGCTTAAAGGAGACCGCCAGCGTTTGGGGGTCACGCTTTACGCTGCCCGGCATCACCATGCCGCCCACGCGCAGCCGCTGCCCCGCTTCCGGCTTCTGGCGATCCTCGCCTTTGCCGTAGAGGATTTCGCCTGGGGTATAAAACAGGTCGATATTAGAACGCAGCGCATACATAACCAGCGACGTGGCAAGGCCCAGCCCCACCAGAATCGCCACCACAACGTACAGACGCTGACGACGACGGGTATTCACATTGGATCTCCTGCCGCTTCACCGGCGGCTTGTTTCATTTTTGCCGAACGGATGCGGCGTTCCCTTGACTGACGCTGACGGATATCGGCCAGCAGGCGGCGGCGCTGCAGCAGCGTGTGCAGCAGCAGCGCGCCTGAAGGAATAAGCGTACAGATGACCGCCAGCCAGACGTAAAAGGCGTAGCCGCCCATGGCAAAAAAATCGGACAGGGAAGAGAAGGCAGGCGTCATACTTTACGGCCTCCGTTAGCCACGTCTGCAACCCAGGGGCGGTGACGTTCGGTGTAGAGGATCAGGTTGCGCAGGCGCATTAGCGTCAGGGTAACGAACACCAGCAGGTAACCGAGGATTGACCAGCGTAGCGGTGTCCGCATACTCGGCGCGATCGCCTGTTGCAATATGCCCGATGAGCCCTGATGCAGGGTGTTCCACCACTGCACCGAGAAGTGAATGACGGGCAGGTTTATTACCCCCACCAAAATCAGAATGCCGGCGGCGCGCCCCGCCGTGCGGCGGTCGTCAAACGACTGGTAGAGCGCAATCACGCCCATATAAAGGAAAAGCAGCACCAGTTCCGAGGTAAGACGCGCATCCCAGATCCACCAGGTGCCCCACATTGGTTTGCCCCAGGCGGAGCCGGTAATCAGCGCAATAAAAGTGAAGACTGCGCCGATTGGCGCCATCGCGGCCGAGACCAGATCGGCCATCTTCATCTGCCACACCAGGCCGGTAAAGGCCGCGACGGCCATTGCCGCGTAGACGCCCATCGACCACATCGCCGCCGGAACGTGAATATACATAATGCGGAAGCTGTCACCCTGCTGATAATCCGCTGGTGCGAAGCCAAAGCCCCAGATCCAGCCGAGCAGCAGTGTTGCCGCGCCCGCGACGCCAAACCAGGGAATCAATCGCCCGCAGAGCTGATAGAGCCGCTCCGGCCTTCCCAGCTGATGTAACCATTTCCACATGTTCTCTTGCTCACAGGTTAAAAATCAGGGTTTCCGACATGTCTGACGCATGTGCGGTTCAGTGCAGCGCAATGCGCAGCGCCGCGGCAGTTGCAAAGGGTGCCAGGGTTGCGCTGGCTGCCAGCATCGCGCCGAGGATCGCCAGATAACCGCTGATGGGCAATCCCTGGCTCGCCGCGTCGATCGCGGCGCTGGCAAAAATCAGTACCGGCACCGCCAGTGGCAGCACCAGCAGGCTCAGCAGCACGCCACCGCGTCGCACGCCTACCGTTAACGCAACGCCAATCGCACCGAGAAAACTAAAGGTCGGCGTGCCGAGCAGCAGGGTCAGCGCCATTGCCAGCCAGCTGTTGAAATCAAGCGACAGCAATAAGGCCGCCAGCGGCGACAGCAAAATCAGCGGCAGGCCGGTGACCAGCCAGTGGGCGATGACTTTCCCCAGCACCGTAACCGGCAGCGGCGCGGGCAGCAGCAGAAGCTGCTCCAGCGAACCGTCGAGATAATCGTCGCGGAACAGACGCTCCAGCGCCAGCAGAGAGGAAAGCAAGGCGGCAACCCAGACGACACCCGGCGCAATGCGTGCCAGCTGCTGCGGCTCTGGCCCAATACCAAGCGGGAAGAGCGTGATGACAATCAGGAAGAACCACAGCGGGTTGATCACTTCCGCGCGGCTGCGAAAGGCCGTGCGTAACTCGCGCTGAATAACACGTAACGACATCAGATAAGCTCCATGCCCGTCAGTCGTATTTTACGCAGCCGCGTATGACTTTCCGGCAGATCCTGATGCGTAGTAAGGATGACGGCTCCGCCATTCTCAGCATGCTGCGTAAATCGCATCATCAGCTTTTCCACACCTTCTTTATCTATTGCCGTGAGCGGCTCGTCCAGGATCCAGAGTGCGGCATTGCTGAGCCAGAGTCGCGCCAGTGCCACGCGCCGCTGCTGTCCGGCTGAGAGCTGGGCCACCGGCACCTCTTCGAAACCCAACAAATCAACGCATTCAAGCGCGTCGAATATCGCTGCGATATGCCGATCCGGATGGTAAAACCGCAAATTTTCCAGCGGTGAGAGTACCGCCTTTACGCCGGGATGATGGCCGAGAAAAAGCAGGCTTTGATGCCACTGTTCGCGCTGTTGACCTATTGGCAAGCCCTGCCATTGAACCTCCCCCTCCTCCGGCCGACTAAGTCCCGCCAGCAGGCGCAGTAGCGACGTTTTTCCTGCGCCGTTCGGCCCTTCAATCTGCACAATATCGCCCGCCGCCACGCCAAACGACAGACCGTGGAACAGGATGCGTTCATCTCGAACACAAGAGAGATTAATGACTTCGAACATGCAGGAAGAGCCGCACCAGAAAAAAAGAGGCCAGGATAATACCACAAGCTTGCTGTGGGCCGAAGCTCATGCGGTGCGGTGCGGCGCGCGCGGCATGCGGGTTAAGCCCCTTTCACGGCATAAATGGCTGAAAGTTGCGCAGCGTTAAAACTTTGTTACGCTTGCTGAGAAAGATGGTTACATTTCGCCCTTGCCAAAACCGTCTACGCTTATTACGCGCAGCGATAATAACAAGGAGCAAACATGAAACCTTCCCCATCAGTTCACCAGGATCAAAATGATGTCGATAGCGAAGAGAAAGAACAAGGAACCGAAATTGAGGTAGATGAAGATGCCCTGCCCTCGCGCGCAGCTGCCATCCATGAAGAGATTCGCCAGGATGGTGAGAAGGAGTTAGAGCGCGACGGGATGGCGCTGCTCTGGTCAGCGATTGCTGCTGGTCTGTCGATGGGCGCGTCGCTAATGGCGAAGGGGATTTTCCAGGTGCATCTTGATGGTGTGCCGGGTGCATTCTTGCTGGAGAACCTGGGCTATACCTTCGGCTTTATTATCGTGATCATGGCGCGTCAGCAGCTGTTTACCGAAAACACGGTAACGGCGGTATTGCCGGTGATGCACAAGCCCACCCTGGGCAATATCGGCCTGCTGCTGCGGCTGTGGGGCATTGTGCTGCTGGGCAACCTGATCGGCACCGCCCTCGCCTCTCTCGCCTTTGCCGAAATGCCGATTTTCGACGACGCGACGCGCCAGGCTTTTAGCGCCATCAGCCAGAAGGTGATGGAAAACACGCCTGGAGAGATGTTTGCTAATGCGGTCATTTCCGGCTGGATCATTGCGACCATGGTCTGGATGATGCCGCAGGCTGGAGCGATGAAGCTGGTCGTCATTGTGATGATGACCTGGCTGGTCGGGCTGGGCGATCTGGCCCATATCGTAGTGGGTTCGGTCGAAATTCTTTATCTGGTGTTTACCGGACAGGTCACCTGGATGGAGTTTATCTGGCCATTCGCCTTACCGACGCTACTGGGGAACCTGACCGGCGGCACGCTGATTTTTGCGCTGATTAGCCATGCGCAGATCCGTAACGACATGAGTGAAGCGGCAAAAGCCGAAGCAAAAGCAAAACAACGTAAGGCGCAGCAGCAGGAAAAACAGCGCTAAGCTGTTGAGGAAATGAGCAAACGCGCCGCAGTTGGGTTATTCTTGCGGCGCGTTTGCGCTATACTGCGCGCCGCGGTCCCCTTAGTTAAATGGATATAACGAGCCCCTCCTAAGGGCTAGTTGCAGGTTCGATTCCTGCAGGGGACACCATTCTGATATGACCCCGCCTGACCCGCCCGAACAAAACACGCTAAAAACATTACATTAGCCTTTTTTCAGTCCGAAACTTTTCTGCCGGTTTCAGGTTAAGAGCTGCGCGCACGCGGCGCATGGGTTGAGTGATGGCGAAAAAAAGCCCCGCTAATGCGAGATCCGATTTTGCTTTATTTTGGATAGTTACCTTGTCCAGATTAACGCGTTCATGGGGTCTGCTGTTTTACAGTCAGCGTCAGGCCGTCACCTTATGCTGAGAGTTCAGTCATATCGAGCGCACTAACCAGTTAACAGCAGCTCAGGACGGCGACTCAATAACCTGCACTGTGTCGTGGCCATTTTTATTCCAGTAAAAAACCGCCGCCCGACCGTTATTTGTCAGGGTGGGATCGAACCCCTGCTCTTGCACTATCGCTCACGAGCATCACTGCCTGATGTAGCTCATGCCACGCTTTGTCCCGTCAGAGTTTTCGTTCGGCTATCTCGCGCACCAGACGCCTGAATCCTATACCAGCATCACGACGCTTAAAAACGTGGCTAATCGTTATCACTTACCGGAATATTCACCATCGGGGGGCCTCATAAATGAGCCCAGTAACGAGGTTTTTAGCTAAGCAAGATTTTTGGCTAACCAGTCAGCCGCAGCACGCATTTGCTTTATGGCCTCGTTTTTTGCCAGTGCCTCAAGGTCTGCAAGTGTTGTTTCATGCTTGTAAGGTAACTTCAGATACAGAGACACGTTTTCACCACCCGAATCGGGATCGGTATAAATCGTTACTTCTGCATAGACAGCATTTCCTTTGACGCGTGTGAAATTCCCAACGTCTATTTCCATTATTCACTCATGTGCTGATGCATTGAACCTGGATTATGCATCATCAGACGTCATGCAAAAAGCCGGAGGATTATTGATTATTGTTACCTGAGGCATTGCTCTCTGACGTATTGCTACAGGCCGACTATTTGCTTGTCGGCGAGCTCAACTTAACTTCTGAGAGCGAAAAAAACCTGATCAGGGAGCTCAGTAAGTTGGGCGCGGGCTGCATCATTCCTGTTACTGACCCCGAAGAATTACCCTCTTGCATGGCTGAATAGCGGGTTTTAGGGTACAACCGCTTGCGACCGGTATAACGTCATGACAAAGTCGTCCACAGTCGCCAGAACAGTGGCTCATTCTGTGTGTACTTCCATCGAGCACGGTAACGTCACGCTGTCACGTCTGCATTTCGCCGATATGAGCGTTCATTCTTCCCAACAAGCATGTTTATTTCATGACGTAATCGAGTACGCGCTTCAACCCTTGTTTTCTTGCGAATTTTTTTGCCCTGCCATTTGTCCCATACTCATAGAGTATGTCATCGCGTTCTTTTTGATAGCATGCGATCTTATCGCGACTCTCTGGGTGAACCTTTTCAACGCTAATTGAATGAAGCCACTTATCCCGCCAGGGGACGCAAGACATGACATCACGCGGGACTTACCATCAGCGGCCCTGTCAGTCTGCATCCATCATCTTGCGCAAGCGATCCCCCATCTAGCGTAAAAATAATGGATTTGAAATGACCACACGCGTAATGAACTATCACCAAATTTACCTGATGCTTGCGGTTTTCCCTAAAGCAGGGCTGTTTGCTTGTTTTGTTTTCACGCCTACTGCTGCATATCTTTTCAGCGTCCTCCTCTGGTTTTCAGTTTCCAGTATCCCTGTGCCGTTTGAAGAGACAGCAAATTTCAGCTATATATCATAAGTGGTAATGTGAAAAGTTTTTAAAAAACCCACAAAGACAACTCGTTTATTACAGGAGGTAATATAGCAATGCATGATAATCCATCTAAAAATCATGCAACCATAAAGTTCTTCAAAGAACTGGACATCACTCCTGACAGATACAGCGCATTTTTCTCCATTAACCTTGAATTCCAGGAGTTTACAGTAGGTGAAACTCTGGAACTCTATAAATACGTGATCGATTACAGCAATAAAAACAATATTGATTTAGAAAGATACCTGCAAAATAAACAGCATTCCTGCAGTAGTCTTTACCTTAGCTTGAACGCATTAATCCTGGAGGAAGTTCTTATTAGAAAGTTAAATTTAAAAAAGAAAAACACCCGCCCACGCATTCACAAAAAAATTTAATCAATTTTAACGTCACTCTAACATAAAATGCTGATGTAAATATATCATCGGCATGCCTGACCATTCTGACGGCTTCTTCTCCCCCTGCTTGCTCTAACCTCTGGCAGTCAGGCGATCCGGTTCAGCAACAGCGTGGTGCGCTTCCTGAGCTAACATACTGATTATGGCTATCTGGTCCGGATATCTTCTGGAGCCGCCGTCTGTTTTTAGCAAGGCTGATAATAATCAGCAGCATCTGGCGGTCCTGTTTAATGAGCGAGGGTGCCAGGATAAACAGTATCACCAGGTCCAGGAAAAACACCTTTGCAAATTGATAAGCTCCCTTATGCGTTCCAGGCAACTCAAGGCTTTCTCATTACTGACCAGCACCCAGAACTTTTCCAGCTTCGCCTCAGGGCGGAATCTGCTCATCATAACAGGTGCACATAGCCATTACCGCAGCTCACAACGACACTTTAGGCGGCATTCATCTCAGACAACACCTGTGCACGCCACGTGCTGTACAGAGCCGTACCCCTCCAGCAACGCGCATTAGCCTACAACGGACAGGCTTCTGAGGGTTGTGTTAACTACGGCGTGCACTGCAGCGCATGACCATATCGTAAAGCATATTTTCATGCGGCAAGCGTACAGCGCCATTTTCTTTGTCTTTGCACCAGCTGATGAATTGCCCAGTTGATGGCCAGCACAATGAACGATGAATATCTGGCGCATAAATAACAGCTGCGACTTCGTCAGGCCGTACTTCGTCGAAACCCGGAGTATCAATAAATGGGAACACTTTTTAAAGTTACCGAGGCATTGAGGTGATTTATGTAAATTATGCCTTTGAAAACCGATAAGTGTAAGGCGCTAGCTTTTCAAGCTTTATCAGGTCCCCTGCTGACAAGTTATTTTCATCGAGGAATCTTGTGACTAAAAATTTGCTACGCGCACGAAAAATACATTTAGTCGCGTCAATATCATCGATTATGGGCGGGGCATCACCATACTGCACCGTTGCCATTCGTCTTGCTTTAAATTTTTTACTCTTACCGCCAAGAATATCAGATTCAAACCAATGCATCAGGCCAGAAAGCAGTATGTAATTTCTTGCTTCGTTAGTTTTTAGCTCAATTATTACACAACTCATTTTACCTCCATTTAAAAACACAGCACTTTACGCTATGACAGGCCTCTCAATCAAGAAATCATAGATTAAATTAAAAGATTGCCTGTTAATTATTAAGTGCGCCTACACACTTCAATTGCAATATTTACAATATGCTCATATCGCTGATTCTGTCTCAAAAAGGCCATATTTATCATGCGCCTGGATATAATCCTGGTTAACAATGCAGTACTAATGACAAACAAAAAAAGACGTCCGCAAAGGCCCTGATGTTGTTATCCCTTAGGCAGGTCTGATGGTGGAAGCCGACTTAATGAAAACAGATTAATAAAATTAGAATGGCACCAAGATTAATTCATAACAGGCTGATATTAATTTCCGACAATGAAGTGTGCAATATTATACCTTGACATAAAAAGACACATTATATCTTTTAGGTAAAACTTTACTAAAAATGAGATTGGTTGTAGCAGTACTGTCACTGGTTGCGGTAAGCGATTCACCTATAAATATTTGAAGCTGAATTTAAACAGTGGTTGCACCATAAATAAACTCACCTGGCAAGGGCCAGAACGATGAACAGTTGACGCGAGCGCATTATCAACATGCTGGCCATGCCTGCTATGCTATCTCACGCATGGTGGCATGGCCTGTAAAACACACTCTTTTTAACCTGAATAAATTATTTATCTGGCGGCAACTCTTACTGCTGACGATATAATTCAGCCCTGGCCTAATAAAAAAATAACTTGCTGTATAAATTAATTATTTCCTTCAAAGCATCAGCTCCGGAAAAGATACTCTCCTGCGGAACAGTAAGCAGAGTCATCAGGGAAGTTATAACACTTTATAAGATGGCATAAAATTTTTATGCCACCTTACTTAGATTAAGCCATTTCTCTCGCCCCTTCACTTTTCGCCGCAAAGTCAGCTTCAACCTTTGCGTTTAACCAGTCGCTTCCTGTATCTATCTGTGATTTCGCTGTATTATCAGCCACCTGCATAAAAGCGTGCATACGCTGTCGTCAGATAATTTACAATGGGGAAAAATAAACGACGTTGCCACTCTTTTCCCGCTGGATTTATTCAGATGCACGCTGTTTGATGTCAACATAGCGAGCGGCCAACTGTTTCAGATGCATTTCCAGCTGAGCGATGGCAGCAACAGGTAAAGGCTCATCCGCAGGCGTTTGTGACAGTAACCGCAGTTGCTCTTCTGCTGGTATAGCGTGAATAAAAAACTCTCTGGCGGAAAAGATAACGGATTTCAGTTCGCTGACTGTCATGTACTTTCCCTTCTGTTTGTCCAGTTCGCTTAGCCTGTCACTCAGTTGCTGTAGCGTTAACATCCCCTGCGACCAGCCATTCAGCTGTTCTGTCGGCAGTGCGCTGGCATCAAGCTGTTGCTGCCACTGCTGCCTGAGCGCGTTTGCCTGCTCCGGCCAGAGTCGCTGCGCCTGTTCTGTTAGTTTCTGGCCGTAAAGAAGAGCCCAGTCAGGAGGCAACTTATTCAGTCTGCCAAGCTGCTGATGAGTTTGCGTAATCAGTGAGGGGAGAGACGGATAGTGTTGATGCAACGTTTCAAGCTGTTCTGGCGTAAGCGGCACAGGCAAAGGGGCCAGTGAGGCAACAAGCTGCATCTTTAGCGGATCGGGTCGATGGAGAGCGTGCCAGCTCCCCACGGCGAACATGCTTATCACCAGCATGGCCCCCATCCCGGCGAGGAAGGATTTCCATGTCGCGATCGCAGCGGGCTTGACTACTTCTCTTTTCGTCTGGCGTTCAGGCTGTGCACGATACCCTTTCGTCGCGCTTTTGCCTGACAACCGGTTATCCCCTGAGAAACCCGCCACCTGTAAACCTGCTGATGCTTCCGCGTGAGGCATCACCTTGTCTTGCTGAGTGGGCCCAGCTGGGCTGGCTAAGCCATCGCTGCCTTCCAGCCAGACGGCGCGGTTGTGCATCAGCGCACGCAAGGTTTCGATCTGGCTCAAATGCTTAAGCTCCAGGCACCCTGGCACCTCCCCCAGCGCAGTAAGGATGCGTTCTGCCTGATAAAGCTGCGCGATGTCACTCTTCGTTAGCGGGAGTGAGCGCATCCACTGTTGCAGACGCTGGCTCAGACTGCTGAGAATACGCATACGGGCATGAACGGGCTGCGGCCAGACCTTACTCCACTGATGACGGACCAGAGTTTCCAGCATGGCCAGCCCCTGATTGAGCCCCGATAAACCGGCAAGGTGCGTACGAGCCAGCGTATACCAGGCCGCCGACTGAAGATCCACACCGTTTTGATGAAACAGTGAGAGACAGCGTTCTTCAGCATAACGCCAGTTCACATCCGGGCGTGCCGGATGCATCAGCTTTTTCAGTTCATGTTGTATAGCGGTAAAATCCGGTAGCGTGCGCGGGTCGCCACCGGCAGTGATTTTGCGTGTGGTAATGTCATTCATGACCTGTTTCCATTTGCCGTAACAGTGACGGTTGCTGTCTCTCCTGCATAGTGAAGTCCGGTGATGCCTGCTAACGAGTTGTGATGTCGAGATAGTGCTGCTGCTTTAAATGTCTTAACAGCACCCGCCCTTCGGGCACAAACTCGGTGCCGTAACGCACAAGGCCAATCCCTCTCAGCTCGGCATCAATGGCGTAATGCAGTTCACCGGGGACGTTCTGCTCCAGCAGGACGACAGAAATTTTTTTCAGACGCGGCTCATATTTGAGCAGAACAGCAGACAGAGTGCCCATCAGCTCATGGGCCGTTCCCGGCATGCCCTGCAGCATTCTGGTCATGTCCGGCAGGCCATAGTCCGGCAGATGCGCCAGCGTGCCGGCACGACAGTTGAGGATACGCTGCATGTTATCGAGTACGGACAAAATGACCTGGTGCTGCTCGCTGACCTGATACAGATCGAGGCCGCCGGTGAAGTTGCCATAAAGAGTTTCATACAGTGAAGGACGGGATGACTCACTCATCTTTCAACGCCTTCAGAATCAGTCGGTTGTTACCGGCCTCAATCACCCGGGCTTTATCCGGGTCGAGATCATCACGGCTCAGCACCACCCGCCAGGTGTTGTTCATCTGGTCCGGCGACATAAACATACCAGCCACTGCGACATACTGCGCATTTTCAACCATCGGCATATCCACCATCACCGCCCCGCCCGGCTGCAGGCGGATATCTTTCTCCGCTACCAGGTCTGCTTTAATGGCCTGACTGTCCGCCGTGAACAGTGACAGGTAGTCTGTGCCATCGAAGGTTTTCCGGTCTTTGAGCTGGTAAATACGCACCACCGTCGACAGTGCCACACCGCCTGCATTGCTGTTGAGGTCCTCGCGGGCCTGAAGATCCAGATGCAGGGTCTTTATCTGCTTATAAAAAATCGATTTGGTCACAGTAACGGTGCCGTCTGCTACTTTTTGCGTCAGCCCGCAGCCCGCCAGCATCAATGTGATACCTGCGGCCAGCGCAGCCAGAAGAAATTTACCAGCGGTAATCGCCATCTTCATCGGTCTCCCTGCGGTGAATATTTTCCTGTACCCGCTCATAGCGCCCCAGGTTAATGGTGATTGTTTTAGGATGTGATGCAGTCTTATCCACATTCAGCGGCTGCATCACTGCGGTGCGGCCCAGCTGCGCGGCCCCCACTTTGGGGTAAGTGCTCATTGTTGCGTCCGGCAGCAGGCTACGGTCGACGCACAGCTGCAGGCGGACATCGAGCCGAGCCCCGAGATACACGTGCAGCAGTGCCATCAGGTCCGTGTGAAGCTCCCTTCCCGGTAACCAGCCCTGCACTTCTGCCGGATCAGTGGAGGTCAGACGCATTAGCACCTGGCTGTTCACGTCGGTGGCATAGTTGCCCATCACCGGACGGCTGGTCAGGGTGACGGGCTGACTGACACTCAGGGTCAGCGGCTTCTTCAGCGGCACACGGCGTTTATCGTGGTGCCAGATTTTCGCCTGCGTGTTGGGTGCCAGCAGGCGCACCAGCGAGGTCATACCTTCTGCGGTACGCCCCGGCAGTAACATGACCGGCAGCAGTGCCAGAAAGCGTGAAGCCGGAGTCGCAATGCTGTCCGTGCAGCCGTCAATTCCGAGCCCGGCCAGTCCCAGCAGGTACTGTGAAGTTTTGTCCTTACCGCCTTATTCAAAAGCCGCCGGGTAGGCGTATTTACGCCAGATACGGTAGTACTGGGCAATCAGCCGGTGGTTGAAGATATCGAGGAAGTCCGCCATGGCTTCATAGCCTTCGCGGCGTTGGGTTATATCATCAATATAGTGCGTCGGCAGCGGGGACTGCACGCCGTAGAGTCCCATAAAGGTGATGCGCACCGTCGGCGGCAGATGTGAATGCTCAGACTGCTCAATCCCTTTGATTTCAGATGCCGGAAAGCCCATACCCGGATATGGACGAAAACGTACCGGTTCATAACGTACCTGCCAGGTACTGCCCGTAACCGGTTTGTCCGGCTGGCTCTGCTCCAGCAACTGGCAGAAGCGGTAAAAATTGACATACGGCAGCCGATCACCCAGCTGCGCTATCAGCCGGGCAGACGCGGATTGTGGTTCTCTTTCCAACGGATGCATTTTCCTTCTGGCTGAACGATAAGGGTGAGCTGGTTGAACTGGTTCATGTCGGCATACAGCGCAAAGAATCGATTGAGCATTTCGCCAAACAGGTGAATATCGCCCTCACTGGTGAAGCCGTTGCTGTCGAGGGTCACCTCGATATCCAGCCCTCGCAGCAGATAGCCCTGCTCAAAACGCTGAAGGCGGCGGTGCTCCACCTGCTGAATTGCCTCCAGACGCCGGGTGTTCAGCTCATCTTCCTGCCAGTTATAAAGGGCAAGCGTGCCGCGCAGCACTTCGGCGGTGCTCATCATGTTCAGAAACCCGGAGCCGAGGTGGCTCAGCACCCGCCAGTGGAAACGGTCTTCGGCAGGCGGGTAAACCGGCAGTGTAGGTTTACAGAGGTTTTTCACCGACAGCGGAATACTGACTACCTGCTCACAGCGGTCAAGCAGTGTGCTCTGCAGTGCCCGGCGCGGTAGCTGACCGTTGGTGCCGGTGATTTGTAGCGACACGGCTTCACGCTCAAACAGGCGGTCCTCTTCCCACTGGAGCCCCCCAAGGATAAGCCAGGTGTCATACAGCCCGGTCACGCTGCGCTTCACGCGGGTGTGGTAATAACGAGGTGGTGCATGACGGCGCATCATCCCGCCTTTGTGGCGAAAGCTGCTGAACGGTACGTACTCCGCATCGCTGGTACGGTTGGAGCCGGTAACCGAATCCACCGAGTAAATCTCCGTGTGCCCGTCCTGCAGTCGCTTAGGCCGTAGCAGGTATTCACTTTCCAGTCCGGTGATGGTGAGCGGGTCAGCCTCCAGGGCGAACAGATTAATGACCGGCACACAGTGCAGACGAACCGCGTCATCGGTGACCGGCAGGTCAGATGGCCATGGCGTACTGAACACCACTTCAATATCAAAATACTCGGCTCCTGCTGGCGGCGTAATCCCGTCCAGACCGTTAAGGTGGACAAACATAAACTTGTCGCGGAAGGTGAAGTACTCCAGCAGCAACTGGTACCCACTGAAGGCAGTATCGCCCTTCGGCCACAGCCCGTCTTCCTCCGCAAACCCGCCCGGCGAAAAGTACCCGTCAAGCCGGATACGGTCGGTCTGTCCGGGCAGGCGCATAGACAAGGCAGCCTGGCGTCTGGTCAGCATCAGGTGCAGCTGGCTGCTGACGGACGCATCTGCGCTGAGATAGAGACTCAGATGGCTGAGGTCAGCATGGGACCAGTCCGCCTGGGGACTGCAGGCAAAGCGCATCCGCAGCAGCGAGCGCCCGTCAGGCTCAGTGGTCATGGTTACCCCTGAGATATTAAGGGGGTTGAGCATCACATCGCGGGTGGTGCGGTAGCGGCAGACCGTATTTTTCGGCCCCACCGGGCGTGAGTACACTTCCAGTCCCGCAGGCATCACTTCTGCCATCTTCACCGCCTGAAGCGCAGGCGTGAACGCTACCACCGAGAGTGACGGAATGGTACGCAGGTAGTGTGGCCAGAG
Source organism: Pantoea sp. KPR_PJ (assembly GCF_041386365.1). Taxonomy (NCBI): domain Bacteria; kingdom Pseudomonadati; phylum Pseudomonadota; class Gammaproteobacteria; order Enterobacterales; family Erwiniaceae; genus Pantoea; species Pantoea sp. KPR_PJ. The sequence goes on from NZ_JABMIK010000002.1 coordinate 550,329, forward strand.
CATACTGACCAGCCCCTCGGTCAGTTCCGGCAGGTCGTCGTCGATCTTCTCCCGTAGCCGTCCCATTGAGAAAGCAAAGCCTTCGAACAACCGTTCAACATACGGATCGGGTGTGCCGGCCTTATCCAGGTCGAGCATTGCTGCGCGATCGGGATGGGTTTGAGCAAACTCTTTCGCAGCTTCACGCAGATAGCGTATTTCTGCGTCGTAATAACGCAGGGTCAAATCTTCCATTTATTTCTGTTCCTGTGGATTTAACCGCAAAGCACGGCGGCACGAGCTGGATCGACGGCGATCAGTCCGGCAAGTAACTGGTCCATTACCGGTGTAAGGCGGGCCTTTTCAGCCTCGCTGCGACCGGCTTTCAGGCGCAGGAGTTTCAGATGGCGGGCCTGCACCTCGAACAGCAGCTCAGGCTCCCAGTCACTGAGGGTTACTTCTCTTGCACGTTCACCCAGTTCTGCAAACAGGTGCACCGCCAGGTCATTTTTACCGTACTGCTCAGCAATGCGCCCCATCAGCAGACGCAACAGCCACTTCTGACGATCGGTGGTCATGCCCGGCCGGGTCTGCAACCAGCCCAGCGCGGCATCCGGGCCTTCACTGTCCGCCAGCACCACGGCTTCCGGCTCCAGCGCCAGAATGTCATCGTTACCGGCGGTAGCCGGGGCTGATGGCGTATCGTTGTCCCACCCACCAGTGGTATCAATCACGCTATTCTGGATCCAGTTCAGCGTCACTTCGTCCGCAAACGGTGTACCGTCACTGAACGCCAGTGTCTCCAGCCCGGACAGGCGCGACAGCAGCCCTTTCAGATCAGCCGCGACAATGTCAGCCAGCGTCTCCTGACCGGATTTCGTCAACGCCTGGTGGATATACCACTGCAAATCCAGCCACAGGTGATTGGCACCGCGCGAAAATATGCTGTCGGCCGTTTCCAGCATTTCCGCCCAGTTCTGCTGCAGGTAGAGACGTTTGAGTAACGCGCGTTGATCCGCCCTTGGCGGCTCAATGCGTGTGCGCCCCTGCGCATCCGGGGCAGGAATGGCCCGCAGGGTGTCGTGCCGCAGGCTTTTCATCAGATGGTGTGCTGACAGCCAGCCGTCCGGCTGCTCGCGCAGATATTCAGTAAGGGTGCGGGCCTGGGCCAGCAAATCCTGACCGGAGGTGATGCGTCCGATTGACGGGGCATCACTGTGGCTGGCAGCCGAAGGCGTTTCACTGGTACTGGCGTTCTGCGGTACCACCGCATCCACGCCGCCCGCTTTCTGCAGACGACTTTCCAGCACGCTATAAAGCGCATTGAGTTCGGGACGGGTTTCATCCGGCTCATTCTCAATAAGCTGTGATATCAGCAGCAGCGCACCAGTGGTTCGCATCGCATCGATCCTGACCACTTCCGGGTACAGGGAAAGCGAGTCGGTCATGCGCGACCCGGCAAGCCATTCCAGTGCCACCTTACGGCTGCGGTCACGCTGCGGGTGCAACTGTGGTCCAAAGCGCTCCAGCAGACCGGCCAGCAACTCGAGTCCTTCGGCCAGCCCCTGCTCACCTTCGCGGTGTAGCTTCGCCCAGCAGTAGTATGTTGCCACACGGATATCTTTTGCAGTCGTGGTCAGCAGCTTCTCTGCCAGCCGGCAAATGAGTTCGGTATCCGCACCGGAGAGTTTATTGACCTCCTCGCGCATCTGCTGGAAGTCATCGTCATAGCCCGGGTCTTCACCAACAGGCGATGAGCCGGACAGCGGCTGCAGCCAGCTTTCCCACTGCGCCACACGTTCACGGGTTGCTACAAGCAATGGTTCCTGTTCTGTCTGGCAGGCACTGAGTAAGGCATTGAGCGTGCTCATCAGTAAACCTCCGCTACATCAATGTTCGCACTGGCGACCTGGCCTGATGGTGCAACTCCGGTCGTGCTGAAGATGGTTTCCGGCAGACGGAAATTGCGCAGTTTCAGCAGCGCCAGCGGACCCTCGCCGGCTTCGGTACGCAGGGTATAATTGAGCGTACGACCATCCTGTGCCTTCCAGCTCAGGCTGTAGCTGCTGCCCACGCCCGGATACGCTTTCACGCTGGCTTTATCGAGCAGGCGAATCAGCCCCCAGCTACCCGGAATATCGGCGTACTGACGGGTCCCAGCCTGCGTGCTAATCCAGCTCAGGTTGGCCCCCGGGGCTTCAGTATCAGCAGGCCAGGTGAACCGCTTCCATACTGGCATCTGGTTCACATAGGTCAGCTTCTGGCTGTCGATAATTATGTCGGTCTGCATCACCCCATCGGCGGTGCCCGGGCGCAGTTCAAAGTGCATACCAGCATTGCCTTCGGTGAAGGCCACATCCGAGATGTGACTCAGGGTGTTAATGGCGTTGAGGAACGCCGGGTTAAAGGCGAGGCCCTGCGAGTTGATGCTGTCAGGTACCCAGTGGTTGCCCTCTTTGTGCAGCACGCCTTTGAGGCGGGTCTGCAGGAACTGGGCAATACGCCCGGAATCCGCGTTGAGATATCTGGCCAGCAGCGGCAGGGACACATCGCTGCTGGAATTACTGAAGGGATAGCGGCCACCAAAGGCGCTGTTCCACTCCGCCGCCACTGCCTGCAGCCACTGGGCGTTCAGGCTGTTGGCGGCTGGGGTCAGCACCTGCTGCCAGGCCTGCTCCATCGGCTGCACAAACACCGTGCGGCCGAAGCCGCTCCACTCCTGGCCGAATCCGGCGGCAATGAGGCTGCCGTAGTCACGGGTTTCGGTCAGGTCAACCGCTTTACCCTGGAATACGGTCTGGACAATGGTCTGGGTCATAGCCTGAGGGTCAGCGGCATTAGTCACCTGCTGCAGGCGCAGACGAACCTGCGTCACGCGGGTCAGGTACGACTGCAGGCTCAGCGCCTGCGCACCGGTGTTACTTTTATCCATCAGCGCCAGTACCGGACCAAAGGTTGCATCCAGCGGGCCGTGAACGCCGGCACGCTGGTCAATGGCATCCTGGTTGACACCACCGAGCAGATTCTTTGCTGATTTAACCAGAGAATCCGAAATCGCCTCGCCGGTTTGCCCGGTGCGTCCCTGCACATTCAGGGTGTTCATGAGCGCCACCAGAGGTGACTGGCGCACGTCGGCCATCAGGGTCAGCTGGTCAATGGAATCCGACAGCGTCGCGGCCCGGTTCCAGCGCAGGCTGTTGAGGAACGCCAGCCACGCACCACCGAAATCAGCGAAGTAACGTTCCGTCAGACGCTTTTTCAGCGCTTCCGGCGAGGTCTCGTCCTGTTTATTCACCTGACGCTTGCTGTCAGTGAGCACCCAGTCGAGCTCGTCCCGGCGCGCCTTCACCACCTTCTCGATGGCAGGCTGCACGGCCTGCTCCCAGGCCTGGCGGGTGAACATCCCCGGCACGATTTCCGTGGTGCTGAACAGACGCGCAGCATCGGTATCACCGGTCATATCGTCAAGACGCATATCGACATACAGGTGAACCACCTGGGATAGCATCTTCTGGTAGAGGGTCGATTCACTGTTACGCACGCCCATCAGGCGAACCAGCAGGGAGCGCGCCTGGCTGACCATGCCCTCATCAGCACGGAGCTTCCACTCCGGATGCGTGACCAGCTGCACACCATAGAACGACAGCAGCGACGGTGCTACGCCCTGCCAGATGCCATCCTTCACGCCGTCACGTTTTGGCCAGTGACGAAGCAGCGCCGAACTGAACCAGGCGGCATCCATATATTCCGGACGCGCCAGCATCAGGTAGAGCTTGAGCTGCTCCCGGGTGGTTTTTGCCATCTGCTCACGCAGCGGGCTACCCGGTGGCAGGTCATTAAAGACATTTAGCCGGGTCTGCAGGTGGTCAGCGGCAGCATCCCGCAACAGCGGCAGTGCGTTGTCCTGATAGCGTGGCCAGAGTGCTGCCAGCAGGGCATTGTTCTGGCTCAGCCCGGCCTTCTCGTACCACGGCACGCCATGCTCAGAGCGGTACTGCAGACGGGCCAGGGTTTTCTGAAGTTCAGACAGCGCGTGCAGGCGCTGCTCAAGCGGCTGATTCTGTCGGGCGGCAAGTTCGGCCAGGGCATTCGCATCAGCAATCTGGCTGCGGTTGGTGACATACGCGATGCCCATCCACGCAGCCCAGCCCACCATCACCAGAGCAGCAACTGACGCAAACACTTTACGCCCCAGAACGCCCGGCTTGCGAGGACGCAGTCCGGCAGGAAGCGTGCGGACAGACTCAGGCAAAACATCCCAGCGCTTATCCATGCCCCAGTGGTGCGGCACGGCACGCTCTGCACTGGCTGAAGGCTGACTGAACACCACACCGGCCAGCGGCAGCGGGCGATACGGATTGAGCATCTCCGATAGCAGCGCGGTCACGCTTTCCGGCTCACGAATGAGCTGGTCGGCAAGCGTCAGCAGGAAGTTGTGTTTCACATCATCACAGGTCTGCTGCAGCCCACGGGACGTCAGGTCCGGCGTCAGGGCAGTAAGGTGCTCTGCCAGGCCTTCCGCAGTACATCTGTCAGGCAGCAGACACCCCGCCGCCTGCACAACGCGCCCTTCCGGCTTACCAGCCCGCAGATGCAGGGACCAGACGTACAGGGGAAGTTTCCAGCCCAGCATTTCCATACGCGCGCTGATGGCATGAGACAGGGAATCCATGGTGCTTTCAGACGGTACCGGTAGCGGCTGCTCCAGCCCAGGCGCTGAGAACTGGTCAAAGGCCGAGGTGACCCACACCAGGCCATCCACCGGGCGGCGGCGCAGTTTGCGCAGCGCGGTCAGCCAGGCACTGTTGGCTGGGGTATTGAAGTCACCGCCCCACAGCAACAGCGTGCCGCGATCTTCCTGCCAGAGTTGAGCCGTAAGGCCTGGGGTCAGTTGTTCCACCTCTTCAGCGGTGCCGGTTATCAGCAGAATGCGTGTTTTACGCCCCCAGCGACGACCGTAGAGGTTACGCATGGCGTCACGGATGGTATCAACGGTGACATTGCGTGGCGGAGTCCGGGCAACTCTTGATTCATCAGAAGGCAACGCATTGTTCTTCTGTTCCCGCCAGCGATGATATCTTTCCTTCATAAACCGGAACATAAACGGCGTATAGAAAACAATCAGCAGGACTATCCATACGGCAACAAATGCAAGCACTTGCTTCAGTCGGGTATCAAGGCCATACGTGGGACCAAAATGCAGGATCAAGGCCACTATAATCGCTGAGATGCAGGCTATTATGCCGGCAAGCCCCCCTCTGCTCCATGTACTACCCGGCATCATTACTTTCACTCCCTGAGGTAACAGTACTGACAAAACGATCAGCACCTGAGGTAAACAACCCTAAAACAGGTTTGTTGCTGACGGACACAATGTCGGCCAGTAATGTGGCTAGAAGCCACGCACTCCCGGCCCCTGGAATACCGTTATATTTTTCCAGTACATCAATTTCCTGGGGCACCCACGGTGTCAGATGTGATTGAGACGCGGTCATTAGATCAGCAAACCCATCATTCCAGTGCCCGTAATCACAGAACACGTTTGATGTCTGGCAGGCGATCGTTTGTGTTTCGAGGAACAACCCCATATCAGCCCTGAAATTTGTCATGTCCAGCGGCATCGGTCGCAATATGCGGGCGGAGTGTGAAAGCTGGTATTTTTCAGCAACATCATCGCTGGTAAGTACCATCGCTGCGAGTGCATCGGAATACTGTTCAGCTCCCTGATTCTGCAATATCAGGATCAAATCAATATCGAAAACGGGATTTTTTAGACGCTTCTCGATCCAGACAAAAGAAAAGGCTTCAAAACATGAGATCGAACCTGTTAGCTCACGCCCAGGATAAATTTTTCCCCATGATTTGTGAAACCGGGTCTCGAAGTCTGACGAAATCATGTCGCTCACAATAGTGACGTTGAATGGTACTGTCGCAGGCAGCATTGATATCGCCTCTTGTACACTGGCCAGCCCCATTTCGAGCAAGGAGGTGGAATTCACCGATTGCGCATCAAAATGGCAGGTCAGTGAAAGAAATTGCGGAGCATCTGCAGCATCTGATTTAGCTATGGCGTCAGAGGTCACTCCGGAAGGTAGCAATATGCTGCTTCCAATTACGGCAAGATAACGTCCAGCCCAGGCTTCCCACTGTTGCTGTCCGTATTCAGCTTCCTTCTGCAAAAACTGATGTTCATTGACTGCTCTTCCCCACAGCCATCCCCGCAAACAAAACAGAAAAAACCAGCCAAGAACCGGGCTGGATGCCAGCCACCAGATATTAAATGCAGCCAGAGCCTTAATCATGCCTGACGCATGCAGGATAAACAGCAACCCCCCCACAACTGCGGCAACAACTCCTGCTAACAGCCATCCAATAAATGATGGCTCAGGAGGCAACTCTATTGTTGTTGCTTTCGTCCTTTCCCAGCCCATTGATTATCCTACTGTGCTGTTCTGAGCACTTGAAATTGCAGTACAACCGCACTGACATTTGCAGCCATCGACGACAACAGCCCGACCGTTAAATGTCCGGTGCGGAGATCCTTCAACAATGGGGTTTGTTCCGTGCCCTTCTCCAGGGCAACTGACCATATCTCCAACTAAGGCCACTTTTTTCCCGTCGACAGTAATATTGGAAGAGGCAGAGATGACTTTTCCACCGTGAGAAGTTTTGTCACCAAGCAAAACCATGCCTTTTGTCATGTTGAACCCTCGAAAAAAATAAAAAAATCATTTAACTTTCATTTTATCGATCTTATCAAAATCAGGAAACACAGTGTCATCGGATATAACACTGCCATCTGGATATATTATTTTAGCGTGAACACCTTTGATCTTTTTTTCAGGCTCAATGTATCTAATTATTTTACTTTCATCCAATAACGGCTCAAATTTTATATCATTTACATTAGTAACCTGATTTAAAATAAAGTCATGTCGACCTAAAAGAGTTAAGTCATTCCTATTACGAATTAATTTCCACTCTATTATATATGGATAATATTTTGGAGATAAATTTAAATCACCAAAAGTTGCAGTATACTGCCCGTTTCTGGAGGCATCATTATCAAAAGCGAGCGACATCCCCACCGCCGTACCAGGAACAAGATCTTTGCCAAGATGTGTCGCGTCTATATACTCGATACCTAAATTGACTGCACTCAACGTCCATTTACATAAACCACCACCAGTCATAGCAACTTTTGCTTTCCAGATATCCCCGCTACCTTGCTGCATGGGGATCCCAATAACGTTATAGCTTGGCTTGGTGATAACTGAGCCATCAAATCCACTGATTCTTTTTTTCATGCATTCATGCGAGATGTATCTGACCTCAAGTGGAATCGGTTTCGTGTACTGAGAAGGGTTTTTTACTTCAAAATTAACCCATTTTGTATCCGCCGGTGGAGATAACGTCTTGTTAACGGCTTGGCTAACACTGCATCCTGCAGAGGAAAACAACACCAGGGAAAGCAGAATAATTTTTGATTGATTATACATTTTCCATTACCTCTTCTCCATATTGAGCAAACCGCAAAAGCGTATCATTGCCAGACGGCATAGATAATGTTGGAGTCAGCGACGCTCCCAGCAAGCCTTCGACATTAAGAAACATTTCATTTCTGGATAATTCATCAGTCGGTATATCATTTTTATTTTCTGCCATCTGCTCCCTGAATGAATCAACATTATACATATGCTCAGTAAATGTGCGTTTTTCTACTATACCGGCGTTATCAATCAACTCTAACACCTTGTTATACATATAAGGCATATAGGACGTCATAAAGTGTTCAAAAATATTTATATTACCTCCCCTGTCTGGGTTGCTGCCTTTAGGGAAGAAATCATTTAAATCCGATTGCGTCAATGACGCTTTAAAATCTTTCTGTTTCTTCCCGGCCTGTTGCATCTCTTGTTCCGCCAGAGCGGGCACCAGATAAAGCTTAGCCTTTATTGGAAGTGGATTTCTGATGGTAATACACCCTGCAGGAGTTGGGAGAGCCCTCTTACACTCATTCCATTCCCGGCTCTGTGTGGCTGTAAGAAAGGCAACCGTATTGCCGTGGTGCCAGAAGCAGTCTCCCCAGGCAACCATCTGGTAAGCGAGAAGCTCACCCAATGACCAGAAAAAGCCCAGCGTTCCACCAAACCATCCCCATAATTTATATAACTCGTTATCAAGGTTGGCTTCTGCTGGTACGGCTGGAATAGGATCATTATCATTCACATGACGGTAATGGGTAATCTCCGACAATTGCATCACTGCATCACGTGTAAAAGTTCGTGGCATTCCGTAAGTATGAAGAACTGGATTAACATTCTTTAACTTTACCGAATGAATTAATGCCAGCGCGCCCCCTAAGCTATGACCACAAATAAATAGCTCACGCTCACCTGCTAATTGTTCAAATTTTGAAACTTCTTTACTAAATTTTTTTTCAACTCTGTTATATCCACTCCAGAACCCAGTATGCACTTTCCCAGCAGGTAGTAACGGAGTGCATTGCGTTTTATCTATATCGCATAATCCTGATTTTACCGGCCTAAACGCAAGATCCGTTCCTACATCAAACAAGCTGGCCGTTCCACGCCAAGCAACAATCAACTTATCCTCGTTATAAACATAATAAAGCTGCGTATCACCGTCTGCTTTTGTTGTAGCAGTATCATCCTGTGCCTGTAATGTTCCAAGTGAGCCCTTCTCGTCTACCTTAGGAGAAGTATCACGCGAGGTATCCATAAACACCGGGGGATAATACCGCTTACTATAGGGAACATCCTGTACTAACATATTCCATGCTGAACCGTCTTTATAAAATTGAGGTAAGCGGGATAGATCCTGGCACTGGTTAATGAAAAAGCGTGTAATTGACACCGTATCCAGAGTACTGTCATCTGCATAGGCAAGCGTTGCTGCTGCCCCAAGGTTAATTCCATTCGCAATGGAATAGTCCTTTTGATGATGCAGAACAAGCTCCCATGCTCTGAAAGGGCATATTTCTATTACATGACGCTTTTCAAGTTCATTCGTTCGGAATTTAAATCCTTTAAATGCTGTATTTGCAGGAAAGTGGTAAGCAGGTAACATTTCCCCAGGTCTTAATTCCAGGATTGGTGAACTCTGACAAAGCTCACCAATAACGGCATAATGCCAGGTATACTCTTTCTCTTCAGCTTCAGGACGCACAATAGAATCATTTTCCGCATCGCGACTAACGCGTAAAGCACGTTTTTCCATTTCCGTAGCCAGCTGATTGCCATCTAACGTCAGCCTCAGCTCCAGACCGTGCGTCATGTCGACCCTGATTAGCCCGTCAGCATCGCTCTGACCAGAATAAGTGAATCCCTCCACCGGCCCGGAAACAGGATGAGCACTTTCAACAGTCCATGGCATATTCGCCACAGGTTCGCCCTGCTCATCAACCAGTTGAAATTCTACCCAGTAGGGCTTCTGCTCTTCGCATGGAGCATGGGGGTTTTTACGGTAGAGTGAGGATACAGCTATAGTCATTTTATTCGCCCTCCTGGCTATCAGCTATATTTCGCGGATATTCGATTTTTAACTGCGATGGCATAGACGTAAATATTGGAGAAGTCTCTCCTTCTGCACCGGAAATGCCCTCATAAACCTCCCCTTCAGCCGTTGTAATTTTATATGTGGTGAAAGGCTTTACTGCTCCGCTGGCTGATAACGTCGTGGTAAACCCTTCGCTGTATCCTTTCGGGAAAGTCACCGGTGGTGTATCCAGCGTTGCAGGACCTGTCTGATTAACATTTGCCGCTTTCAGCAAAATATTCCCCGGACATCCCAGCTCAATATTCCCGCCACTCAGTTTTATATAAGCGCCACCACAACCTAAAATCAGCTCCTTACTGGCATTCACCTTCACACTTCCCTGACCACTGGCGACAGTGATGTCCTGTAATGCAGAGACATTCATGGCATCAGCTTGTGCCTGAATATCAACCTTCCCTGCCCCGGCATACATTTTCATTCCTGCCGCCTGCGCAAACAAACTTACAGCCTCGCTTGCCGCTACAGTGAATGATTGCCCGGTGCTGATATCCGTGTTTTTACCTGCCATGAGGCCAATACTTGCCCCGCCTGAAGCAAGCCGGACAGCCTCAGGACTGAGAATGCCTATTCCAGCGGGAGCACTGGCCAGCAATCCTGGCATTTTCAGATATTTCAGTGAGCTGTTTAGCGTCTTTTGGCTGTCGATGTCAGATACTGTTGCCTGTGCCCCTTTCGCAGCGGCCTGGAGGCTTCTTGCCAGCGTGAGTGCATGCTCCAGTTGTTCTACAGCCCTGTCCATTTCAAGCATTTTACTGCCGACGTCAGGCTGAGCATCTGCAGTAAGCAGAATGCCCTTACCACCACGAACGCTGACCCAGTCGTTAGTGCGCAACTCTGCCCCTTCACCACGAAGAACCCTGGAAGCATTGACGTTGTGCCCTAAATTCAGTTGGGTCTTACCCCCGTATTCGGTACTGAGCTTAATGTGCTCTTCGCCGCGCTTGTCCTCCATCCGCAGCTTGTTCAGGCCAGCTGTGCGGATAACGTTACGCGTGCTGTTCAGTTCAGTGACAGGGTCAACGTGGCGGGAGTCATGCATCGCATGAGCAATATACGGACGATCGGGATCACCTTCGTGGAAAGCAATAGCGACTTCAGTACCCTGGATCAGCGGGAAGTGGAAGCCGTACTTGTCCCCGCCGTAAGGCCTGGCAAAGCGCACCGGCATGCTTTCCATGCCCTGCTTTTTGTCATCACGATCGGCATCGAACTTCACCCGGTACATGCCGGATGCATCCTGCCAGGCATAGATATCGTTTTCCCTGGCGCTGGTCACGCGTGCCGTCAGGGTGCCGCTGACCACCGGGCGCTTTTTAGCCGCGGGACGCCAGCAGCGGTTCTCGTAGTACGGCATTCCCTCCCACGTCACAACCAGGGCATCTTTACGGCTGGCTATATAGCCCGTGCGGGTAAGGATGATGCCGTTGTCCGTTTCTGATGGCAGTGTTGACGGTACAACATGCTCACTGATGGTCAGCACCTGGGCCGGAGAAAGCAGGGCGTCATTACTGCAGCCACTGATAGTCGTCTGACTGGACAGAAAACGCTCGTGCTCAAGGCGCGCCCAGAAGTTGCCGGTTTCCGCCGTCGGAGTGATTTTGTCGCCACGCTCAAGGTGACGCGGCAGGTAGTGATAAACCTCACCGTAGGTCACACCGTCACCGTCGCCACGGGTCATGTCCGCCGGTACAGAGGCCAGGACATTCTGGGCTTCACGGTGATTGTAATCACTGGCGATAACAGAGCGCTCAACCACGTTCTGTCGGACGTTAACTCCCCATACAGAGTCCGCTGCATTGTCACTCATTCCCGATGGCCTGCTGAGTGGCAGCGACTTACCGAACGTCCATGCACTCTGCCTGTCTGCGAAATGCACCACTTCGGTCTGCGTGTCGGGCTGAAGGGTGAAGAAGTAGAAAATTCCCACTTCGGCCAGCAGACGCTCAATGAACGAGAGGTCGTTTTCCTTGTACTGGTTAATCTGTTCGCGCTTCGGATAGTCGGCTTTGAGGGTGAACTCATACTCCCAGCCTTTCAGGCCATGCTCCTGCAATACTTCGGCGACGACTTCCGGCACCGACCTGTTGACAAAAAAGCGGTGGGTACGGAATTGCTTGCGCAGCAAAGACAGGAACGGCTCAATAATAATCTGGTACGTTGCCTGGTCACGTGAGCCACTGATACGCTTAAAATGCGTCACCACACCATGAACCACTTTCTGCCCGGTCAGGCCCATCAGAGGCCCGGTCCCCATGGTCAGCGTGGCAGGTTTGATCAACAGTTGAGCTGAATTAATATTCTGATCGCTGCTGGTAAAGACAATCTGATAGTAATAAAGCTCACTCATGAACTCCTTACCGCTGAAATTCTCCACATCGATATCTGCCGTGCAGGACGGAATATGCAGGCGGTAGCGGTTAAGTCCGCCTTCAGTTAGCGCAGACAGGGGGTTCTTCAGCGTATCTGTCAGACTCATGATTTTGACTCCATGGGATAACCTGCTGTCCATGACTGTATTGCCAACAGGCAAGTAGCAGGTTTAATCAGGGGTACTCAGCGAGTATAAAAAGGTGATTGTGACTTCCGCTCAGACAGCACAAAAGGCTTCTGAAAGATAGCCACAGCAACAATTAGCCAGAAGAGGTAAAAAATTAGTGCCCGCAGGGTCTTTGGGCACCCCCCCCAAAAAAAACCGTAACAGCCCTTATAGATCCTAATAAAATCTGAATGCATTTAGCCATAAGCTTTCAAAATCATTAAAACTCAATACTGACAGTTTCCAGTAACGATAGAATAAGATGATTTGGAATCCTTATCACGACAATAGGGCAAAAATATTTCCCTTTGCGTTGGCGTTACATTGAAAATACGCCCTTTGTCAACTTCAAGAGTTACGACAAAATTTCGAGGCCGCTTAGGATTTTTTTTTGATTTCATAACATATTCAATTATGAACTGTCCTTTATCCGGAAACTGATAAAAAGACGGGGGAATGCATAACCTTCCATTATTAACCGTAAGGTTCGGTGAAAAATCATAATTTTTTTCTTTTGAAGGAGTTCCTCGAATATTAACCCCCATATCTACAGGCTGATAATCCTGCGCATTTGTAATATTCATACAAACACTAGAGCCTTCTTTACTGACAATAGCAGTTTCATCAAAATGCATTCTGTCTCCTGGTCCCGGACATCCTGTAAGAGTCATCAGGCACACAGCAGAAACAAAAAAAACCTTTACTTTACGAAAATAATTTATGTTCACCATGGAAATCCCTTCAATGCAATTTGATATCCTTCGCGAATAACTGATTCAGAAATATCACCATCGAGAGTTACATCCGGATACCTGTTAATTTCGAGCTTGTTCCATATTTCATAACCGAATGACTGTAGAACGAAACTGTCAGCAATAATCTGTGCTTGCTGTTCCAGCGAATACTCACTCAATATGCGGCCATCAAGAGTATAACGATAACTAACCAGCCAGCTAATCAATCCTCGACCGATAACATTCATCCCTCTCGCCCGCTGCCATACGTGGCTCATTTCGTGGATAAACAAATGTTGTAATTCATCTGTTGACTGTGAAAAATCATCTCTATATTCCTTTTGGAAATAAATCTCACCATTCGGAGTCATCGCCGTATGTTCATCCTGTAAATTGAAAGGAAGATAGCTCTCTCTGTGGATCCATACTTTTGAATAATCAATGGTGGATAGAAAAACAGATTGTGCCAGCTGTCTCTCACCCGTTGCGAGTAGTCTGACACCACCCTTTTTAATTCTGAACTCATCCTGCGTTTCATTACTCATTTGCAAACACCAGCTCAACTCCGACATCATCACTCCACCCCAGCGTCAGTGAAGTCGGTTTCTGTTTCGCAGCCATGTGGGTCAGCAGCTGTTGACTCAGCACCGGCAGAATTTGTTGATTGAGCAGACTGTCGACGTTACGTGCGCCGGTGTCCGGCAACAGGCAGGCGGTGGTGAGTGCGTCGTACAGGCTCTCATCTATCTGCGTGGTCAGACCGTAGTGACGGTTCAGTCGCTTGCTGACCTGTGCGAGTTTCATCTCAACGATGGTGCGCATCGCAGCTTCCGCCAGAGGACGGTAAATCACGGTCTGGAAGCGGGCCAGCAGCGCGGGCTGGAAGTGGTCGCGCAGGATCGGACGCAGCCGTTCCTGCAGGTCGCCTTCGGTGGCCTCCGGCTGTTCGTCAAGCAGTTGCATCAGGTGATCGCTGCCGAGGTTGGAGGTCATGAGGATGACGGTATTGCGAAAGTCGATTTCGCGCCCTTCGCCGTCGCGCATAAAGCCGCGGTCGAAGACCTGATAGAACAGGTTCATGACGTCACGGTGTGCTTTTTCCACCTCATCGAGCAGCACCACGCTATACGGGCGCTTACGTACCGCTTCGGTGAGAATGCCGCCCTGACCGTAACCCACGTAACCCGGAGGCGAGCCTTTCAGCTGTGAAACGGTGTGCGGCTCCTGGTACTCGGACAGGTTGATGGTGATGAGGGATTTCTCACCACCGTACAGCACGTCCGCCAGCGCCAGTGCGGTTTCGGTCTTACCGACGCCACTCGGGCCAACCAGCAAAAACACACCCTGCGGTCCATTCTCGGACGTGAGGCCCGTTTTCGCTGCACGCAGGCGCCGGGCGATGGCGGTCAACGCCACGTCCTGCCCGACCACGCGCTTGCCGATTTCGTTTTCGAGTGTCAGCAGTTCGGTCTGTTCATCTTTCATCAGGGAGGACAGCGGCACGCCGGTCCAGTCGGCAATCACGTTGGCAACCATACGGATATCCACATCCGGCCGGATAAGTGCACCGTCCTGCTGCAGAAAATTCAGCTGTTGCTGCAGGGTGTGAATATCTGCCTGACGACTGATGTCCTGACGGCAGGCTATCAGCTCCCCGACCAGCTGGCGCTCTACCTCAAGACGGGCTTCCTGCGTTTTCAGCTCCGATTCAAGCTCCGTACGCAACGTGTCAATGACTGCCAGCCGGTCACCGTGTGACGATGCTCCTGCGGCAATGTCCTCCAGCAAGTCCTGTGTTTCCATCCCAAGCGCTATCAGACGGGATTTCAGGCGTACAATGGCTTCCGGCACGGTATCAAGACTCATGCGCACTCGCGCAGCGGCGGTATCCAGCAAATCAACAGCCTTGTCCGGCAGCTGGCGGCCGGTCAGGTAGCGACGGGACAGGGTGACCGCCGCACGGACCGCATCGTCAGTGATGTGCACGTTATGGTGTCCGGCGTAACGGGATTTGAGACCGCGCAGCATCAGACACGCGGTGTCGTCGTCCGGCTCGTCCACTTTCACCATCTGGAAACGACGCTCCAGGGCAGCATCGCGCTCAAAGTACTGCTTGTATTCAGACCAGGTGGTGGCCGCGATAGTACGCAGTTCCCCACGCGCCAGGGCCGGTTTCAGCAGGTTGGCTGCATCTGCACCGCCCGCCTGGTTGCCGGCGCCGATGATGGTGTGGGCTTCATCGATAAACAGCAGAATCGGCAACGGCGACTGCTGCACCGCATCGATGACGTTTTTCAGGCGCTGTTCAAATTCACCCTTCACACCTGCACCCGCCTGCAACAGGCCAAGGTCGAGGGTGCGCAGAATAACCGGCTTCAGGCTTTCCGGAACGTTACCTTCTGCGATACGTAAAGCCAGACCTTCCACCAGCGCCGTTTTGCCGACGCCTGGTTCACCCACCAGAATCGGGTTGTTCTTACGACGGCGCGAGAGAATGTCCACCATCTGGCGGATTTCAGTATCTCGACCAAAGACCGGGTCGATTTTGCCTTCTCTGGCTTTGGCGGTGACATCGAGCGTGAATTTATCCAGCGCGTTCTGCAGGGCCGGGCTGAGTTCGCCTTCTTTCAGTTCTGCACCGACCGGACGGCCGACAAACTCCACCTCGCCACCGTGGCTCTGCGCCAGCTCAGCTTCCTGCTGCACGTCCGGGCGTTCATCCGACTGTGCGTCGAGCAGAGGACGCAGACGCTCCAGCTGGCTCTGACCTAATGTGAGCAACGGCCACAGGCCATCGCAGCGCACCAGGTTCTGTTTCTCCACCAGGGCCATCAACAGGTGCTGGCTTCGGATGTGTTCTTCACCGTTCAGCGAGGCAATCAGCCAGGCCTCCTGCATCAGGGTCTGAATGGCGTCAGACAACTGCGGGCGACGGCGAACCGAGCGCGGCTGTTTATCCAGCCAGCCCAGCAAATCCTGCCACAGCGCATCCATATCCCACTCGTAGCGACGCGCCAGCACCGTCAGATCACCTTCTCCCTGCTCAAGCAGTTTCAGCAGCCAGTGCTCAGGCAAAATTTCCGCGTGAGCACGGGTCTGACAAAGCGAAGCCGCTCCTTCCATCGCACGGGCACAGTAAGGGTTCAGACGTCGCAGCAGGATGGCTGGATTTTCCATGAAGTTCTCTCTTTGTCGGTTCCTGGACACGCTACCGCCCCTCGCTGTTTCCCGTGAAGGGGACCAAAGCGCATACGGTCGGCTGGCAGATTGTGGGTTCTTTGCTGAAGCCCGCGTTCTGCAGACGTTCAGCAAAAAAAAGCGGACAGAGAAGCTCTGCCCGCTTGCAACTTAAGCAGTGGCGCGTTCGTTCCAGGAATCGGAATGAATGATGTTGCCGTCTTTGTAGGTCCAGGTGATTTTTTCGTAACGCAGCTCAATCTGCTCAAGGTGGTTATGCTTCTCGTAAGCAGGATCCTTGATGTCGTGCATCACCGGATTCACCTTCACTACCTTCACGTTCTCAAGCTTCGTGTTGAAGTACTCCACCTCCTGGCCCGCATCGTTGATTTTGTACCACCTGAATTCTGCAGACTTAAGTGTCTGCCCGGTGGTCACTGCCTTGTACAGATAGGGGCTGGAGGAGTCGATCTCCTTGGTGAACAGGAACGGGGTATGGATACGGGTGCCGGTCAGCTTGCCGGTGTTATTGTCGGTCGGGATGTACAGGTTATGCTGCTGTGCAACCACTTCGATACTGCCGTCACGATCCTGAACGTCCACAGACCCTTTGATGTCCGCGCCGCCGTCGTCTTTCAGCCAAAGATAAACAGGAATTGCCATGGAATTACTCTCCATTGTGTTGTGATGCGCCATCATCCTGCGATGACGCCTGGGTGTGGCCCGGTATCTGACAGGCGTTCACCTGCGGTACCAGACTGATTTCGACACGGCGGTTGAGCGCACGGCCCTCTGGGGTGTCATTGGTTGCGATCGGACGGCTTGCGCCATAGCCCTGCACCGCAAAACAGCTTTCCGGGACATCACCGGTGTCACGCATCCAGTCGCGCACCGCTTCGGCACGTTTCAGGGACAGCGTCTGATTCAGTTGCGGATTGCCGGTGTTATCGGTATGGCCGGACATGACAATCAGCCAGCCCGGCTTCGCTTTGATACCGACCAGTGAATTCACCAGCATTCTGGTGGCCCCCGTTTTCAGCACGGATTTGCCCGAATCGAACAGCGACATGCTGTCAAGACGAAGGGTTTTCGGGCCCTGAATGATTTTCTTGATGACCGGTGGCGGCGGTGGTGGCGCGGCCCAGTCACTGACGGCGGCCTCAACAGGCGGCACCAGGCGCAGCCCCTGATACAGACCCAGGCGATAACGCAGTGGCTCCCCGCGACGCGCCCAGTCATCCAGCAATGCGCCATCGGCACGGAGGCGCTGCTGCGCCCGCAGTTTCGGGGCCACAGGCTTCCCCGTCAGCTGGTGATACAACGCAAGGTGATCGCCCACATTACGGATAAGGCGCTGGTTGTTCATCCAGGACGCCAGCATGGCCAGCGCGAGGAAAACCCCACCCAGTAATCCGGCATAGCGCCAGAACACCATTCTGTGGCTCACGCCACGGTGGCGCGGTAACGCCGACAACAGCAGTTCAGGCAGCGGCAGTGGCTCGAGGGTGACAACGGCATCCGGTGGCAGCGCCGTCATGGAAGTGATGTGCTGTTGCCAGAGATTGCCCGCGATACCGCTTACCGGCACCATGCACATCCCCTGCACGCAGGGCTTCATCACCGGCAGCTCTCCCTGGCGTACCGACAGCAGGTCATTCACCGCGATACTCTGCCAGGCAAGCAGGCTGTCCAGCCACAGCCCCTGACTCAGACGGGAAAGTCGCCCGTCAGATCCACTTTCCCGGGCCCACTCCGTCAGTGGCACATTGCCCTGACCGGGTTGATATACCTGAATGCCGCTTCGCTGGCTGACCGTGGTAAACCAGACGGGCTCTGCCTCCGCGCAGGCCACGGGGGGCGATACCCAGGTCACGGTCCACAGTGGGGGGATGGTGCCAAATGCCATGCGGCACTGGACGACAGCACGCTGCCAGCCCCGCAGAGACTGCGTAAAATCATCACCGGATGTGTGCTGCTCAGGCACCACCGCCAGCATGATCGAGATTTGCGATACCAGGGCTGGACGCACCAGACTCAGGTGCTGGGCCAGGAGTGGCAGCTGTTCCGCATTCTTCACCCACAGATACCAGCCCTGCCGGGTTTCCCGGTGACGGGAACGGGACACAAACAGCGGAGCGTTGTCGCCACAAACGAGGAGCACCGCCCCCTGAAAATCTTCCGGCGGCAGGTTTTCATCCACAATTTCCCGGACAGCGGTGGTCCGCGCCTGCGCAGCCCGTCGCTGACGCCAGAACATCGCCCCGGACACCAGCACAACCAGCAGGCTGAGTGCCACACGGCTGCCGGTGGACAGTGGCCAGAATCCCAGAATGAGCCACAGCGCCAGTACGCCCCCCAGGGCAGTGAACAGACCTTGGTACGCATCCCGCATCGCTTACCCCGGCCTGACAGTCTGGCTTACTAGGTCGGTAAGTGAAGACGAAAGGTAGAACCACAACGCCACCAGGGCGACTGTGGCCACAACCCAGGTCAGCCAGTACCCATAACGACCAGTGCGGAGGCGTGATGCCCGGGCTACAATGGGGACGTCCTGTGCCAGCGTAAAGGCCGGCACCCGTTCTGCGAGCGCGCGAACAATATCTTCCCGACGCTCATCATCCTGCGCGCGATATTGCCCCACAAATCCCAGCTGCAGGGTTCGGTACATGCAGGTCAGGACGGCGGCGTCAGGGGCGGTTTCTTTCAGCAGGTTGCGGATCCGTTCCCACAGCTCCTCACCGGCATTGAGGGTGCCAAAGAAGCGTGCCTGCAGCGGATCACGGCGCCAGGTCAGGTAACCATCATCGGTGGTTCCCCGGTTCATTACGCTCTCATCAAGCAGTGCACACAGGGCATACACCATATGGTCACGACTGATGTCGCTGTAACCTGCCTCCGTGAGCGCCGCTTTCGCCTCCTGCACCAGACGACAGGCCCGGCGATAGAGCCCTTCCCCGTCCCGGACTTCCTGGCCGCCGCGCAACTGGCTGGCCATCAGCCAGCCCGGATAGAAGATACGTTCTGTCTGGCTGAGTTCGGATTTATTCATGAGCGCAGCACCGCAAAGAGTTCCAGATTCACCTCCCCTAGTGAGCGCGGGGTATAGAAGGTGCAGCTTCCCGCTTCCAGCATCGCCCGCGCTGCCTCACTACTCAAATCCAGTGAAAAGTACTGGTTTTCAAGGCGCAGCGGGATAGCGGCCGGTACGTGGGGCAGCGGCTTGATAACCATCCCGCTCAGAGCCACATTCACCACATCAGAAACATCATCAAAGCTGCCCGCTTTACACAGCTGCGGGAATTTCGTCTGAAGCTCATGATTCGGCATGGAAGAGCGTACGGAAAGGTAGAAGTCTGCCCCTTCGCGCAGACGCGCATCGTGCAGGGCACCTTTCCAGATCTGGTCCCGGTGCTCGAGGTGGATACTCACCACCCGTGACGGCAGGCTCGCTTCCAGCAGCTTGTCGAGCAGTGCCAGCAACGGCGGGAAGACCTGCTCCGGTGCAGCGTGCTGATAAGCTGGAATATCGCCGGCGTCGTGCTTCAGTGAGAAGGTCAGCAGACTGCCGGCCAGACGGCTCAGTTCGCGGTAAAGCAGTTCCGGGTGACGCTCCGGTGTCTGCAGCAGTTCCGTCAGCACCGGCTCGGCGCTGTTGAGGGCATTGAGCAGCCAGAACAGGGAGACATCGGCGACGGCAAAGTCGGCCATCCGCTCATTGCTTTCGCGGCGCATGGACATCAGGCGACGGCGGCGGACCTGCAGACGAACCAGCAGGTCACCCAGTTCGGTGGCAAGCCACGGACTGGCAGCAACGGACAGCATCGGCGGGATAAAGGATGGGTCCCGGCTCCACTGCCCCTGCGCATTAGGCACCAGACGGGCAACCGGACAGGTCAGGTATGCCGCGTTTTCCTGGCTGGACAGACGCAGGGCCAGTGCATGACGCAAAATCGCGAGTTCTCCGCTTTCATGCCCTGCCAGCTCCTGCACCACCACACGCTCAGCTTTCCAGCGACGCGGGCGTTCACAGTCCCGTCCGTTATCAAGGTTGCCACCGCTGGCGCTCAGCAGCGGCAGTGCGGCAACCACCTCAACAGCCTCAACACCATTTGCGACGGATAAATCACAGACCGGCGGAAGATTGTCCGCCAGATCCGTGTCAACAATCGTGCCATCCTGGAACCGCACCACCAGACGGGTGGCATTCAGGCGTGAGAGCGCAAGCGCGGCATCGTCAAATTCTGCCGCCACCACGCCCCAGGGATGAGAAACCCCCATCCGGGCGACCATAGCGGCAACGTGTTCATTCCAGCGGACCTGCTGCTGGAACTGCTGCGGGGCCAGAGCGGCCCCATCCTCCCAAAGTGGGCGGTAAATTTTCATCCCTGATTTCCCCTCGCCTTACGATTTGGCCTTCGGCATCCGGGAAACCAGTGACAGGTTGACGTCCATGCCTTCTACCTGAAAGTGCGGCACGGCGTACAGCTTCACGCGGAAGAAGCCTGGGTTGTCTTCCATGTCTTCTATCACCACTTTCGCATCGCGCAGCGGATGAGAAGCCTGCAGCTCGTCGCCCGGATCGGTCATTTCGGTCACCAGACTGCGCACCCAGGTGTTGAGTTCCAGCTCCAGCAAACGACGATCTTTTGTCGTGCCGATGTTTTCGCGCTGAATCAGTTTCAGGTAGTGCGCGATGCGCGACAGCAGGAAGATGTACGGCAGGCGGGCATTAATGCGGCTGTTGGCCGTGGCATCTGCGGTGTCGTACAGTGCCGGTTTTTGGGTTGAGTTCGCCGAGAAGAAACATGCATAGTCGCGGTTTTTGTAGTAGGAGAGCGGGATGAAGCCGAGGTTAGCAAATTCAAATTCGCGGGTTTCCGGGATCATCACCTCTGACGGGATTTTCACCTGATTGCCGGTGCCCAGATCGTACAGATGAATAGGCAAGTCCTGCACGGCACCGCCGGCCTGCGGACCCCGAATCTGTACGCACCAGCCGTTGTTGATGAAGCTGCGTACCATATTGGATGCAAAGGCAAACGAGGCGTGGGTCCACAGGTATTTGTCGTGATCCGGGCCTTTCACTTCTTCCACGTAGTTAAAGCTACGCACCGGCACAGTATCCGGGCCATACGGCAGGCGGCCCAGCACGCGCGGCATTACCAGACCGATATAGCGCGCATCGTTCGTCTCACGGAAAGATTTCCACTTAATATACTCAGCGCGGTCAAAGTAATTGCCGATATCTTTAATGGCCGCTACTTCCTCCATTGACTCCTTGAGGAAGAATGTCGGGCCGGCAGAGCCGATAAAGGGCATATGGGCTGCGGCAGAGACTTTAGAGATGTTGCGCAGCAGCGCGATATCCTGCGCAGAGGCATCAAATTCGTAGGCAGAAATCAGCGCGGCAATCGGCTCTCCACCCGGTGTGTCATACTCATCGATATAGGTATGTTTATACAGGCCACTCTGGATAATTTCCGGGCTGTCTTCAAAGTCCTGACGCAGTTCTTCTTTAGACATATCCAGCAACTCGACCTTCACGTTCTGACGGAAATCGGTTTTGTCGACCAGCGATTTCACGCCGCGCCACAGACTCTCCACCGCCTGGAATTCTTCGCTGTGCATCACCGCATCCAGCTGACGGCTAATCTGGTAGTCCAGCTCCGCGATATGGTGGTCAATCAGGTTTTTGTCGAGTTTTTCAACTTTTGAGCCCGATTTTTTCAGGCACTCCAGGAACACCTGCATTCCCGCCGTTAAACGTTCATCCGCAGTTGCATCCGACATTGCCTGCGCGTCCTGCCAGATATCCAGCGCACTCAGCTCAGACACCGGGCTCAGATTAATTTTTTCAAACAGAGACGCATAAATCCCGCCTGCAGCAGGACGTTCCAGCACCACGCTTTCGCCATCAGTCGTATTCTCATTTTTTACAGACATCAGCATCTTCCTTTTTAATCCGTTCAATCATCGTGACCGTTATGGCTGTTTAGGCGCCAGGGCTGAAAGCTCGGCTCTGAGTTCTGCGCTTAATGCCGGGTCGAGCAGGATTTTTTCCAGCTCTTTTCGGAAGGCCTGGTTATCCAGTAAATTGGCTTTTAAATCGCGTAGCAGGTTACGCATGGCCAGCATCGCTTTAAGCTGAGGGATCTGGCGAACCACGTGTTCAGGCATGAAATCTTTCATATCGCGAAAGATCAGACTGATATTTTCCTCACCGCCCTCACTGGCCAGAGTATTATTAATTGAAAAATTTATTTTTGGAGAATATTCAGAAAGCACGTTGTTAAAGTTATCCTTGTTAACGTTTACCTTCCTTCGCTCCGACAGCGACGAGATATCCTGTCCGTGGCTGAAATCACCCGCAACCAGTAATTTCAGAGGCAGCTCAGTTTTTTTACTGGCACCGCCGGTATGTAAATCCAGTTTCAGATTAATACGTGCTTTAGGTACTTCACTCTGGAAGCTGTCCGACATTCCTCTGTCCCTCGTTTAATCGCTGTGTGGTTTGGATATAAGCACCTACGGGCGGGAATAATAGAGCGACTGTCTTTCTACAATCAAATGAGAATCACTGGACGTAAAATTAGAATTATCCCAAAAAGAACAAGATGCCATAATTGCGACAGCGATCGCGCTTTAATTAATTGCCCTGACTTTTTATCCTCTCAAAAATATAAATTTCGCAAATCATGGCATGGACAAAATTTTGTAATGAGAAAACCATTCATTGAGACAAGTCAAAAAAAATCAATTTATACATACTGCATATTGCGGAAATTTAGAGGAATAGCGCCTGTCCGCGCCCTGCGGCTTAACTGACGCAGTCAAAAGAGGTCTTATCCGACATGAAAATCTGCTTCACTTTTTTAATCGCCTGTTTTTTCCAGCGAACGCAACCGTGCGAATAACCGAGTCGCCAAAAAAAAATAGCCCCATTTGAGTCTGCTTTTTTACCAGGCAAGATTCAGACGAACAGGTTAATTCAGGGTATTTAGCATAAAGGCTGCCTGCTGAAAAAAGGCAACTCTGGACGGCACAGGAAGACGAACATAGCCTGCCTGAGCATGTTTACAGGATGAGAAAAGTCCAGCCTGCCCGGATGTAAAGTCCAGCTGGCTCGCGTAGCAGGTAATAATCTGCGCGCTTTGGCCTTGCCGTTTTTGGCCACGCCTGAATCTGACTCCCGCCTTGAGAAAGAATCAATAAATAAGCAAAGCGATAACATGACTGACGCCAGATGCAGTAACCGGCTCTTATCAGGTATCGCTTCTCTGTCTGAATAACCTGTCGCGCCCATTTCGCCATGCTGAAGGCGGTACGCCATGTACCTGCCTGAAGCGGTTACTGAAATGGCTGGGGGAATGAAATCCACAGCGTAACGCAATCTCGGTCAAGGAGAGCGACGCGTCGTTAAGCATCTCTTTCGCCCGTCGCATACGGCGATGCATAACATACTGGTGCGGCGCTTCACCCACTGAATGGCGAAACATTCGCGCAAAATGAAACTCACTCAGTGCCGCTTCCTGACTCAGCTGCGCCAGCGTTAGCGGCTGATCGAGATGATCCTCAATAAAAGCCAGTAAATGACGCAGAACGGCGGGGGCCAGCCCTCCGCGCACATAAGGCGCGTGCCACTGCACCTGGCTGTAATGCTGCAGAAGATGCGTCATCAGCAGCGTCGAGGCACTGCTCAGCATCAGCTGATTGGCAGGCTGCCGCCAGTCGCAGCTGAGCAGAAAGTGTCGATAAAGCTGCGTGATGCGATCGTCGCTGGCAAAGACTTTTTCATGCAGTTGCAGCTGTGCGGGGCTGCGATCCCATATCTCTTCGGCCATCTGACGCAGATGCGCTTCGGTGCAGTAAAGATGCACAAAAGAGAGATCGGAACGCAGATCCCAGGTGGACTCCACGCCAGAGGGCATCAGGCAAAAACGATCAGGGCCGCCGCCGTTGCGCCAGCCGTGAGGCGTTTTATGCCAGGTGTCGTAGCCGTCGGCGATGTAGAGACTCAGGGTATGGTGATTGCTGAGATTAGTGACCCGATCGCCGCTGTTAAACCAGTGCGCCAGTTGAATGCCATCGTTAAGCCGGGCGTGATGACGCAGCTGGGCTTTATGGCGTTGCAGCATATCAAAGGTCTGGTAGTTCACACGCGCTCTCCTGGTTACAGAAACTCAGTGTAGAGCGAGCCGGTTCCGGAAAACAGTCCTGTTAGAGGCGGCAGAAAAAAATGCGCAAGAATTTGCAAGTGCGCCACAGGAAGAGGCAAGCCATCCAGCCTCATCCGGATAATACTGTCGCCTGCTAATGAGGAGGCATGCCATGAATCTCTTTTTATATCTTTCTGTGGTTCTGATTTGGGGGACCACCTGGATTGCCATTTATGCCCAGCAGGCGGCGGGCGGCAGCAGCGTTGCAGCAGCGGTGTTCTGGCGTTTTCTGCTGGCCGGGCTGGTTATGCTTGTAGGACTAAAAATCGTTAAGCGGTTGCGGACGCTGACGCCACGCGATCATCTCTTTTGCCTGCTACAGGGCTGCTGCGTCTTTGGCTTCAACTTCCTCTGCTTCTACCATGCTGCGGCCTGGATTAACAGCGGCCTGGAGTCAGTGATTTTTTCCATGGCGGTGCTTTATAACGCACTGAATAGCTGGATATTCTTTCGCCAGCGTCCGTCGATGCGGCTTCTGCCAGCCGTTGCGCTTGGGGCAGGCGGTATGGTAGCGCTGTTCTGGCACGACCTGCACGCCAGTGAAGCTTCGGCACAGCTCTTGTGGGGTATCGGGCTGAGCGCACTGGGCACGCTGGGCTTTTCGCTGGGTAATATGATCAGCCTGCGCCACCAGCGCAGACAGCGTGACGTGCTGACCACCAACAGCTATGCCATGTTCTATGGCGCGCTGGTGATGGCACTGGTTGCGGTGTTTCAGGGCGACTCGCTACAGCCTGTCTGGAATGTCCAGTGGGCAGGCGCGCTGTTTTATCTGGCCCTGTTTGGTTCCGTTATCGGCTTTGGTGCCTATTTCACGCTGGTTGGCCGCATTGGTGCCAGTCAGGCGGCTTACAGTACGCTGCTGTTCCCGCTGGTGGCGCTGACGCTCTCCACCTTTTTTGAAGGGTATCAGTGGCACCTTGAGGGAGTAGCAGGGTTGTTGATGATTCTGGCGGGGAATCTGGTGATGTTTGTGCGTGTACCAACGCTGAGGCGGCGCGTAGCCGCCTGAAGCAAAGAGCGGGCCGGGCCCGCTCTGCCTGGACGTTATGCCCGACGCTGCATAGCGGTTAGTTGACGGGGTTGATTGATGGCCTTGCGCGCAATCCAGTACAGCAGCACACGCTCATCGTCAGTATCCTGGTCGGCCATGGAGAGCAGCTTCAGTGCGAGGGTGGATCGGGTCACGGGCTGCTGCTCATCGCTGAGTTCAATCACTGCCTGACCGATGATGCAGCGGACCTCGTCCTCACAGCTAAGGGATTCATATGCTCGGTCTTTCATATTTCCTCCTGTTAAGTGAGCTCTAAGCCTGGCAAAAATTCTGCTGGCCTGCCGAATAAACGGCGCCATAGACATATCCGCTTACCTCACGTAACCAATTATTATCAGGTCGTGGCATTGGTCACAGATTAGCGAAGCGTGAGGTCATGTCATTCATTCCCTGTAAACGGCATTTCATGACGCATTTTCACCGGTTCATGCCGTTTATCGCCGCGCACGCGCAGGCAGGGCGTAATCTGGCGTCAGTTTCCAGATCCCCGCTCGGGAGAGAAAAATGATGAACCCGTTAACCCCCTCTTGTTATCAACGTACCCGCTGGCTAACGCTGGTCGGCACAATCATCACCCAGTTCGCACTGGGCTCGGTTTATACCTGGAGTCTGTTCAACGGCCAGCTTGCGTCAAAGCTGGATGCCCCTGTCAGCCAGGTTGCCTTTTCGTTTGGTCTGTTAAGCCTGGGTCTGGCGGTCGCCTCCTCCCTGGCAGGCAAACTGCAGGAGCGGTTTGGCGTGCGTCGGGTGGCTATCGGTGCAGGCATTCTGATGGCGCTGGGTTTCTGGCTCACCGCGCACGCTGACAACCTGATGATGCTCTATCTCAGCGCGGGCATTATGGTCGGACTGGCGGATGGCGCTGGCTATCTGATGACGCTGTCGAACTGCGTAAAGTGGTTTCCAGAGCGTAAAGGGATGATTTCCGCCTGCGCGATCGGTGCTTACGGACTGGGTAGCCTGGGCTTCAAATTTATCTGCGGCGCACTGTTGGGTGCGGTCGGCCTGGAGCAGACCTTTATTATCTGGGGCGTGGCGGCAATGGCCATGATCATCGTCGGCGCCCTGCTTATGCGTGATGCGCCCGTTCAGCGTGCCGCCGTTCAGTCAGCCCAGCCGTCGCGCGACTACACGCTGGCGCAGTCGGTGCGTCTGCCTCAGTACTGGATGCTGGCCATGATGTTTTTGACCGCCTGTATGAGTGGCCTTTACGTGATTGGCATTGCGAAAGATATCGGCGAAAGCCTGGTGCATCTCAGTACGCAAACGGCAGCCAGCGCGGTCACGGTTATCGCTATCGCTAACCTGAGTGGTCGTCTGGTGCTGGGTGTGTTATCTGACAAAATGGCGCGTATCCGCGTAATTTCACTGGCGCAGATTATTTCACTGACCGGTATGGGCATTCTGCTTTTTACCCGCATGAATGAAACCACCTTTTTCGTATCACTCGCCTGTATCGCCTTTAGCTTCGGCGGCACGATTACCGTTTTCCCGTCGCTGGTCAGTGATTTTTTTGGTCTCAACAACCTGACGAAAAATTACGGTCTGCTCTATCTCGGCTTTGGTATCGGTAGCGTACTTGGCTCGCTGGTGGCCTGGGTGTTTGGCGGCTTTACGGTGACCTTCAGCCTGATCATGACGCTGCTGGTCATGTCACTGTTACTGTCGCTGACCATACGTCTGCCGCAGCGCCAGCCCGCAGCAGAACCCCTCCTGCAGCGCAGCTGAGCCCCACAGGCAGGTCAGGCACCGTGCCAGCACAGTAGCACGGTGCCTGACCGGTTTTTACCCCGGGAAACGCGGTTCCGCGATGCCCGCCACCTCCAGCTCGACGGCAAAAATATCGCCAGACTGCGGGTAGCGTGCCAGCTCTTCCGCCGTACGATCCTCACGTGAACTGGTGATATAGAGCGTTTTCAGATCGGG
This sequence comes from Pantoea sp. KPR_PJ, assembly GCF_041386365.1. Taxonomy (NCBI): domain Bacteria; kingdom Pseudomonadati; phylum Pseudomonadota; class Gammaproteobacteria; order Enterobacterales; family Erwiniaceae; genus Pantoea; species Pantoea sp. KPR_PJ. The sequence goes on from NZ_JABMIK010000002.1 coordinate 577,530, forward strand.
GCCGCCAAAAGCCACCATCGTCGGCCAGCGCACCGGTAACGCAATCTCATCCACAATCTGTGCAGTGACCGGATCGATTCGCACAACGCGGCCACCGTCGAACTGTGCGGACCAGTAAAAGCCTTCACTGTCCACCGCCGCGCCGTCAGGCAGCCCGCCGTTCGCATCAAACTGGCGAAAAACTTCACGCATGCCCGGCTCACCGTTTTCATCCAGCGGATAGCGATAGAGCACCTTGTTCGGCGTATCGCTGTGATACATCCAGCGCCTGTCAGGAGAAAAAGCCACCCCGTTTGAGATTTTGATATCGCGCGCTTTCACCTCCAGCTCCAGCGAGGGTGTGACGCGACACAGCAGTGCGCCGTTTTTGTCCTGCGGCTCCCACAGACTGCCGCACCAGAAGTTACCCCAGGGATCAACGCGCCCGTCGTTAAAGCGGCTCTTTGCCGCCTCGCCTGGATTATTTGCAATTTTGCGCTGCGGCCTGCCCTGTTCATCCAGCAACCAGACGCCGCTGCGTAACGCAGCGATCACGCCACCCTGCTCACGCAGACCAATACAGCCCACCTCTTCCTGCTGCGGAAAACGCGTCAGTGTGCCGCTGTGCGGGTCAAAGCGATGGATAGCCGGAGCAAGAATATCTACACACCACAGTACCTGTTCGCGCACAGACCAGGTGGGGCACTCCCCCAGTTCTGCCTGTAACGCCAGCACGTTTTTAACTTCACGCTTCATTTTTTCTCCTTGTTAATGCGGTCTCAGCATACTGTAGTCTTAATTTGCCCCGCCGGGTGAAAAGCGGACGCTTGCTTTTCAGAATCATCCTGACGATAATCATTTTTATTCAGTGCATTCCGATAGGTTTAATCAGACACCCTTTATTTTCCAGTATCGCTGAAATATCCTGTAATACCTCTCTAAATAACTCTACATTTGCTGCATCTTCACTCCACTATTCCAGCGTAATGTCATACCCACTGGAAAAGAGGAGGCTGTCTTTGAAGAAACTGGCTAAAACTGCAACCGTTATTGCCGTTATCACTATGCTGAGCGGGTGCATTATCGACAGAGGGCATGACAGAGGATGGCACCACGGTCATCACCATGGCTGGCATCATCACCGCTAAGGGCAAAGATTTCACACAGCATATATAAAAAAAAGGGCGGGATATTACCCGCCCATTTTATTTGGTGTACAGATTAACTTTTTATTGCGTAGTTACACTGGAACCAGCTGGTTTTCAGCCCTGGAATATGGCTGTCTTTCGGGCTCAGCGCCTCAACTTTATCAAATCCCTTATTGCTGCAATAATTCGCCAAATCGAGTTCCAGCGCATCTTTATTTAGTTTTTGCGGATCGTAGCGATACTGCACGGTATTTGAGCTGGGATCTTCATCAACGCGTTCAAATCCCCCTGGTTTATTGACGCTACAGCCCGCCAACAATAACAGCGCTACTGCGCCAACCATTACTGATTTCATTTTGTTTCCTCATCGTGTCGCGGCAGTGTAAGGCCTCATACCAGTGACGGCTATCAGATAACTGCCCGACTTAATACTATAAATGCAAGCTTTTGCCGATTAAATTGATAAGACCAAATGGCTATAGCTATCGAAAAAAGGGTGAGAGGATGGAACCAGACAAAACAGCGTCTGCACCACACCAGGTGAAAATAAAGAAAATAATCTGACCCCCATTGAGCCCGCGCTGAGCGGGCTTTTTTTTGCCTGTCAGCCGGAAAGGGTGACCATTCTACGCAGCAGATTTGCGGCCTGCTTGTCCGGTAATGCGAGGATAGCGCTGTAGAGATCGACTGACATGCCACACATTGATGAGCGATCGACGGCGGCATCCGCGGGCATGTTAAGTTGCTGGAGTTTATCGCCCCACTTCCTGTAAAGCGTAGCGACAATGCGCTGAAGATCCTGCTGGGCCTGCGGCTGATCCACTGGTAAATCCGCGCCGCGGCTGGCCAGCAACAGCTGCTCCATGGCCTCTGCGTCCTGCGCGTTGAGCGCAGGCGACAGCGACGTGGCCAGATTAACGCCGCCGCTCACCTGGGGGAAAAGAAAGCGAAAACAGAGCTGCGGATCGCGCTGGCCGAGCGCCTGCATCGCCTTTACCGAGACGCGAACATAGTTAACGACGGCCGCATCTGGCGCACGCATCAGACGCTGGTTAATGACGTCCGCCAGCCAGCCGCGCAGCTCGCCTACCGCCTGCGCCGGCGCTTCACCGGACCGCACCTTGTGCTGTAACTCTTTTACCAGAAGCTGCCATAACGCAGGCTCCTGAGTTTGTAGCACGCGGTAGCCGGGCGTCTGGGCCAGATAGTCGATGGCTGCCTGCTGTTGCGCGACGCGCTGCTGCTGCGGCTTCAGCCAGCTAAACCAGAGCAGATTGGCCAGCAGCAGCGGCAACAGGAAGAGCAATACGCCCTGCCAGGCGCGCAGCCGGGTCGTTTTAATCAGCACCACGATAAGAAGCGCCAGCAGCGCAAAGGCGGCCAGCGTGACGATCCACAGCGAAGTCATGCGAAGTTATTTAATCCTTGCGAACGTCAATAAGTACCGGGCAGTGCGCACGCTCAATCACTGCTGCGCTCACTGAACCTTTTAACAGGCGATTAAAGGATGAAAGATGGCGACGACCCATAATAATCATTTTGGCCTCAAGCCGCTGCGACTGGGCGACAATAGTCTCGGCGGCTTCACCCGCCACAATGAGTCCGCGCGCCTCGACGCCAGCGCGAAGTAGCGGAGCAAGTGCGTGTCGCACCACCAGCTCGGCGGTGTTTTGCTCATCCTGCGCCACCGCAAAATCTTCCGGATCTTCGCCAGCAGTAATTTCGATCGGCTGGTTACAGGATGAGTAAGCGGGATCGACACAGCAGAGCACCACAACCTGTGCCTGGTGTGCCAGGGCTTCCTCTATTGCCGTTGCGATCACCTTTTGGGCAACCGGGGAGTTATCAACAGCCATCAGCAGGGTTTTCATCAGGATTTATCCTTCAACAGCGGCGATTTTGCCAATTTCGCGTATCAGCTTCTCTTTGCTTTTCAGCATCTCCTCACGGTAAGCGTCTTCATTTTTCTGAAAACGGGACGTGGGCACCAGCAGAGAAACAGAGAAGCGACCAAATAACGTGTCCAGCGCAACCGCCATGGTGGAGATACCTTCCAGCGTTTCGCCGCGATCGTAGGAGAGGCCGGTTTTCCGTACCTCATTGATAAGCGCCATTAACTGTGGGAGCGTCTTGACGGTATTTTCGGTCAGCTCCCGATAGGCTTCGCCAACCATAACGCGGACATCATCGTCACACTCCAGCGCCAGCAGCGCGCGGCCCCCTGAGGTACTGTAAAGCGGCAGGTTCAGCCCCATGCGCGGCACCACGCGTAGCTCGCGTGACGCTACCACATAGTGAATGATGGTGAGCTGTGTGCCGCTGGCCCGCGACAGTGAAACCGTTTCGTTGGTCGCGGCGCACAGGGCTTCCAGCTCAGGGCGAACCAGGTCAACCACGTCGGTATGTACGCTGGAGATCAGTTTCAGCAGCGCCGGGCCAAGCCGCAAACCGCCTGCGCCGCTGCTGCGTACCAGCTGGGCGTTGTCGAGCGCAGCCACGATGCGCTGTACCGTCGAGCGCGGCAGATCAACCGCCTGGGCAATTTCGCCCAGGCTCATACCGCCAGGATGTTCTCCCAGCGCGTTAAGAATGTTTGCCGCACGCGCGATAACCTGAATACCGCCGGTTTTTTCATCCTCGCGGCTGGATGGAAGTTTTGCCATGGGTCGTCCTTTTCAGCTGCCCTACTCTACCGCGAAAAAGGCACAATTTACAGCCTGTACCACATTGCAATACAGCATATCGAAATGTAAAATCGCGTCCTGTATCACATCGCAATACACTGCATCATAATAATGAGAAACCTGCTATGACTGCTCAGCCAACTGCTGCGCCGAGCCTGCATCCTTTTACATTTCGCCTCGCTATGGGACTGGCTGGCGTGCTTATCGCCGCACTGACGTCAGGCCTTAACGATCGCGTTACGGATATCGCACTGGCCGATATCCGCGCGGCCATTGGTGTCAGCTATGACCAGGGCAGTTGGATCGTCTCTGCCTACCAGGCCGCCGAAGTGGCAGCGATGATGATCGCGCCCTGGTTCGCTGTGACCTTTTCACTGCGTCGCTTTTCGCTGGTGGTTTCCACCGGCTTTATGCTGTGCGGCATTCTGCTGCCGCTGGCTCCCTCGCCCGGCAGCTTTATCGCGCTGCGCGTGCTGCAGGGGCTGTTTGGCGGCGCGCTGCCACCGATGCTGATGACCGTCGCGCTGCGTTTTCTGCCGCCGCCGCTGAAGCTTTACGGACTGGGTGGCTATGCGCTTACGGCGACCTTCGGTCCCAACATGGCGGCTTCACTGGCGGCTTTCTGGACGGATGACGTGAGCTGGATGTTTGTATTCTGGCAGGTGGTGCCGCTGATGCTGCTCGCCATGCTGCTGTTTGGCTGGGGCCTGCCGCAGGACCCGCTGCGTCTGGAGCGCTTTAAGCAGATCGATCTGTTCGGCATGATCACCGGATGCAGCGGCATGGCGCTGCTGATCCTGGCGCTGACGCAGGGTGAACGTCTCGACTGGCTGGCGTCACCGCTGTTCACCGCCATGCTGCTGACGGCGCTGCCGCTACTGTTGGTGTTTCTGATTAACGAATGGTTTCACCCGCTACCGCTGTTCCGGCTGCAGATGCTGTCGCGCCGCAACCTGACGCACGGGCTGCTGGCACTGGCAGCGGTGCTGGTGGTCTCGCTGTCCGGCTCTGCGCTGCCCTCTGCCTATTTTGGTCAGGTTGAAGGTTTTCGCACGCTGCAGTTCGCACCGCTGGCGTTGACCGTCGGTCTGCCACAGTTGCTGATTGCGCCGATGGTGGCCGCCGTTCTCAATATCCGCTGGATTGACTGCCGCTGGGTACTGATGACAGGCGTTGCGCTGCTGGTGACCGCCTGCCTGATGGGATCGCAGATCACCAGCGACTGGGCACGGCAGAATTTCTGGACGTTGCAAATTTTGCAGGCGTTTGGTCAGCCGATGGTGATCCTGCCCATTCTGATGAGCGCCACCAGCGTGGTTGCGCCACCTGAAGGCCCTTTTGCCTCGGCGATGTTTAACACCGTACGTGGCTTCTCCAGCATTGCGGCCTCGGTGCTGGTGGAGGTTTTCCTCAGCCATCGTGAAAAGATCCACTCCAGTATCCTGCTGGATCAGGCCGCCAGTCGCCCCTGGCTGATGAGCGCGCCTGACGGTAGCGCTGCCAGCGTCAGCCAGCCGCTGCTGATGGATGGCAGCGTCAGCAGCAGCGAGAATCTGAGCGGCTTTGCCACGCTGGTAAAACATCAGGCCACCGTATTGAGCCTGAGCGACAGCTGGCTGATGCTGATCGCCTTTGCCGCGCTGCTGTTACTGCTTACTGCCTGGCTGCCCCTGCGCGTCTGGCCACCGCAAACCCTGATTCAACCTGCCTCTTCGACATCGAGATAACAAGATTATGCGTGCATTAATAATGAGAAAAACCGTGCTGCTAAGCCTGCTGCTGCTGGTGCTGCTGGGTATGGCCTTTTTTATCTGGTCCGCGATAACCGGTAACGATCACCGCACCAACGATGCCTATGTGAACGCGGACTATACGCTGGTGGCACCAAAAGTGTCTGGCTATATCGCCGAGGTTAAAGTGCAGGATAATCAGCAGGTGAAAGCCGGTGACGTGCTGGCAACCCTGGACGACCGCGACTATCGCGTTGCGCTGGAGAGCGCTGAAGCGGATTTGCAGGTCAGTCAGGCAAAACTGCTCAGCAGCCAGGCGCAGCTTGAGCAGCATACGTCGGCGATTGCGCAGTCGAAAGCGACGCTGGCAGCGAACCAGGCCACGGCGCAATATGCGGGTCAGAACGCCGAGCGCTATAGCCGCCTCTATAAAAGCGGCACCATCGCTGCTGACGATCAGCAAAAGGCGAGCTCGACCCAGCGATCGGCTGCCGCCGCCGTGCGCCAGAGTCAGGCTGCCGTTGAATCGGCAGTGAAACAAACCAGCGTCTTACAGGCAGCGGTTCGCCAGGCGCAGGCGGATGTGGTTGTCGCCCAGGCCAGTGTGGATCAGGCGCGCCTGAATCTCTCCTATACGCGCATCGTTGCGCCAGTGGATGGCATGGTGGGCCAGCGTGCAGTGCGCGTCGGCGCTTATGTTTCTGCGGGAACGCGGCTGCTGGCGGTTGTGCCGCTACAACAAACCTATATCACTGCCAACTACCTGGAGACGCAGCTTAACGACGTTCGCCAGGGACAGCGGGTGCGCGTAACGGTTGATGCGCTGCCGGGCAAAAGCTTCACGGGCCATGTGGACAGCATTGCCCCTGCAACGGGCGCTACGTTTTCAGCAATTTCACCTGACAACGCGACCGGCAACTATACTAAGGTCGTCCAGCGACTCCCGGTCAAAATCGTGCTGGATAAGAACCAGCCCGGCCTGTCACAGCTGCGGGTTGGCATGTCAGCGATCCCTGAGATTGAAGCGCCCTAAAATTGTGATGAATATCTCAAGCTGGGCCTATTTATTTTAGGATCGATTACGCGTACATTAGCGCTCGATCCTGTTCTGAGTGACTCAGAACGACCTGAGAAAATGCCTGAGGCCAGGATGACCTGATGCGTTTTCCTCATTCTGTTTGCGTTGCGCTGGCCTGGGATCGCTATCGTCGTAACCGCTCAGAGGAGTTGTGTGTGAAATACGCCTTGATGGGAATCTCTTTCTTTGTGCTGCTGTGGGTCGGCACATTTGTGCTGATGCTGTAGCATTAGTCAGGGGCGACAGTGCTGTCGCCCCGATGCGTTTTATTCTGCTTCTTCTGTCGCTTTGACGCTGCCCGGCAAAACCCCTTCAGCACGGAACATCGCCTTAATTCCTCGTACCGCCTGACGAATGCGATCGCTGTTCTCTATCAGCGCGAAACGTACATGGGTATCACCGTAGTCGCCAAAGCCGATGCCCGGCGACACGCAGACTTTCGCCTCCTGCAGCAGCTTCTTCGCGAACTCCAGCGAACCGAGATGGGCGTAGCGATCGGGAATTTTTGCCCAGACGTACATCGAAGCTTTAGGATTATCAACCATCCAGCCTGCCTCATGCAGCCCTTTTACCAGCACGTCACGACGACGCTTGTACTGCTCCGCAATGTCACGCACGCACTGCTGATCCCCCTCCAGGGCCGCAATTGCCGCAACCTGCAAAGGCGTAAACGTACCGTAGTCGTGATAGCTTTTGATACGCGCCAGCGCAGAAACCAGCTCTTTGTTGCCGACCATAAAGCCGATACGCCAGCCCGCCATATTGTAGCTTTTGGAGAGAGTAAAAAACTCCACCGCCACGTCACGTGCGCCAGGGACCTGCATAATGGAGGGTGCCTTCCAGCCGTCATAGACGATGTCAGCATAGGCAAGATCGTGGATGACCAGCACGTTGTACTGCTTCGCCAGGGCGATAACCCGCTCGAAAAAGTCCAGCTCCACGCACTGCGCGGTCGGGTTCGACGGGAAGCCGAGGATCATCATTTTTGGTTTAGGGTAGCTTTCGCGGATGGCGCGCTCCAGCTCGGCAAAGAAATCCACGCCAGCCACCAGCGGCACGGAGCGCACCTGGGCTCCGGCGATCACCGCGCCGTAAATATGGATCGGGTAGCTGGGATTGGGTACCAGCACGGTGTCACCGTGATCCAGCGTGGCCAGCATCAGGTGCGCCAGCCCCTCTTTTGAGCCGATTGTCACAATCGCTTCCGATTCAGGATCGATCTCAACCTGATAGCGCTCGGCATACCAGCGTGAAATAGCGCGGCGCAGACGCGGAATACCGCGCGAGGTTGAGTAACCGTGCGTATCCTCCCGCTGCGCCACCTGACAAAGTTTTTCTACGATATGCGGCGGTGTCGCGCCGTCGGGATTACCCATTGAGAGATCGATGATATCTTCGCCGCGCCGACGCGCAGCCATCTTTAGCTCAGCGGTAATGTTAAAGACATAAGGAGGAAGGCGATCGATACGCGAGAAACGACGGGGTGTGCTGTTATCAGCCATAATGTCCTCTTGGATTACGTAAGCGCCCGGACCGTCCGAGCGACGCAGGCCACATTCTCTGTGACCGAAAAAAGAACATATCGCGCTGACGATAAGATTGTCGATAGCAGGAGAACGTTTTTTTAATTATCCGGATTCAGGCGGCCAAGCACCCAGTCGTTCACCCATTGACCTTTTAGCAGATAATTATCCCGTAGCGTGCCTTCGAGAGCAAAACCGTTCTTTTCCAGAATCCGGCGCGATGCCTGATTCCCCTCAACCACCAGCGCTTTCAGCTTATGGAAGCCTGCCGCCAGCAGAAAGTCACATAATCCAGCCAGCGCCTCGCTGCCATACCCCTTGCCACAGTAGCGGTGTAGCAGCATATACCCGACTTCTGCCTGGCGATAAGGCTGCCATTCAGGGCTACAGCCAAACAGGCCGATCGGCTCGCCGCTGTCGCGCAGACGTGCAACCACGCACAGCATATGAAAGCTGGTCACCTGCCAGGGCGCGAGCCGCTCATTAAAGCGCTGGCGTAAATCCTCTTCGTCGGGAATATCGCTCACCCAGGTCATGGTGGCCGCGTCTTCGTGTACCGCGCGAAACAGCCGCCAGTCTTCTGGCTGAAGGGTTTTCAGGGTAAGGCGTGGCGTAATTAACTGCATGAACCGGCTCCAGCTGCGGATAGCCACAATGGCAGTCAGAACATAACAAACTCATCTGTCACTCACCAGTCCGTAACCGGCAAAAATCTGTTCCCTGTTTTGTTACTCAGGCTTCCTCTTTTATTCACATTCGGATAAAGATTGATCCAGAGCAGGATATAGCCGCCTGTCTGTTTTCCCGGCTGGCGCATCGCGATCACATTTTTTATAGTAGGCACCTGACTTATTCATTTTCCCAGGGCTGGCCGTGATCTCCCACTTTGATATGCTTCTGGCGGTGTTTGACCGCGCCGCCCTGATGCTCATCTGCCTCTTTTTCCTGACCCGCACGCGCCTTTTCCGCCAGCTACTGCAAAAAGATGATCACTCGCCGCTGGAAAAAGCCGCCGTTATTGTCATCTTTTCGCTATTTGCGCTCTTCAGCACCTGGTCAGGCATTCACGTTGACGGATCGCTACTTAACGTGCGGGTTATCGCCGTGATGGCGGGCGGCATCTTGTTTGGCCCCTGGGTGGGCGTGATTACCGGGATCATTGCCGGGCTGCATCGCTTTCTGATTGATATCGACGGCGTCACCTCCGTACCCTGCCTTATCACCAGTATTGTGGCTGGCTGTGTTGCTGGCATCATTAACCGGCGCGTGCCGAAAGCGCAGCGCTGGCGCACGGGCATTATCGGCGGCATGCTGTGCGAAGCCCTGACCATGATACTGATTTTGATCTGGGCGAAACCGATGTCGCTTGGGCTGGCTATCGTATCGGAAATTGCGCTGCCGATGATTCTGGGCGCCTCCAGCATCGGCCTGATTGTGCTGCTGGTACAGAGCGTAGAGGGTGAAAAAGAGGCGATCGCCGCCCGCCAGGCGAAGCTGGCGCTGGAGATTGCTAACAAAACCCTGCCGCTGTTTCGTAACGTTAACAGCGACTCGCTGCGCCGCATCTGTGAGATTATTTGTCAGGATATCAACGCTGACGCCGTGGCGATCACTAACAAAACCCGGATTCTGGCCTATGTCGGCTACGGCGAGCACAACTACCAGAACGGTGACGAGGGCATCAGCCCGACCACGGCGCAGGCGATGTCCAGTGGTAAAATCATCATAAAAAATAACGATGAGGCGCATCGCACCAAAGATATTCACTCCATGATTGTGATCCCGCTGCGCGAGAAGGGCAACGTCACCGGCACGCTGAAAATTTACTACCGTCGCGCGCATCGTATTACCGGCTCACTTAAGGAGATGGCTATCGGCCTGTCGCAGCTTATCTCTACCCAGCTGGAGGTGTCGCGCGCTGAGCAGCTGCGTGAGATGGCCAATAAAGCGGAACTGCGCGCGCTGCAGAGCAAAATAAATCCTCATTTTCTGTTTAACGCGCTGAACGCCATTAATTCCTCGATCCGCCTGAATCCCGACACCGCTCGTCAGCTGGTGATCAATCTTTCGCGCTATCTGCGCTACAACCTTGAGCTGAACGATGATGAGACTATCGATATCAAGCGCGAGCTATGGCAGGTGAAAGACTATATCGCTATCGAACAGGCGCGCTTCGGCGACAAGCTGTCGATGATCTACGACATTGATGACGATTTGCATTTTTCTCTGCCCAGCCTGCTGATCCAGCCTCTGGTGGAGAATGCCATTGTGCACGGCATTCAGCCCTGCCGTGGTAAAGGCGTGGTCACGCTAAGCGTGAAGGCGTGCGGCGATCGGGTGCGCATTGCCGTGCGCGACACCGGACCCGGCATCAGCGATGAGGTGATGCGCCGCGTGGCGAGCAATGAGATGCCGGGCAATAAGATTGGCCTGCTGAATGTGCATCACCGCGTCAAACTTCTTACGGGGCAGGGACTGGATATTACCCGGCTGCAGCCTGGCACCGAGATCGCCTTTACCCTGAGCAAAAGCGGCCAGCTTGCTGTCTCGCCGCTTGCCGTCGCGGAGAGCACCTCATGAAAGCCATTATTGTTGAAGATGAATTCCTCGCGCAGCAGGAGCTCAGCTGGATGATCCAGCAGCACAGCCAGATCACCATCGAAGCCTGTTTTGACGATGGACTGGAGGTACTGAAATATCTGCAACAGCACCGCGTCGACGTCATTTTTCTTGATATCAATATTCCGTCTCTGGACGGCATGCTGCTGGCGCAGAACATTCACCAGTTTGCCCAGCGGCCGCTGATTGTCTTTATCACCGCGTGGAAAGAGCATGCGGTAGAGGCGTTTGAACTGGAGGCGTTTGACTATATCCTCAAGCCCTATCACGAGGCGCGCATCGTTACGATGCTGAATAAGCTGGAAGCGGCGGGACAGCAGCAGGCCGTGGCGCAGGTGCCCGCTGCCAGTCCACCGCAAACGGTCAATCTGGTAAAAGATGAGCGTATTATCGTCACGGATATTAACGATATTTATTACGTGGAGGCGCACGAAAAGCTGACGTTTGTCTACACGCGGCGCGAAGCCTATGTCATGTCGATGAGCATCAGCGAGTTCTGCACCCGTCTGCCAGAGCCGGGCTTTTTCCGCTGTCACCGCTCCTACTGCGTCAACCTGAGTAAGATTAGCGAGATAGAGCCGTGGTTTAACAATACCTACCTGCTCAGGCTGCGCGATCTGACCTTTCAGGTGCCGGTCAGCCGCAGTAAGGTCAAGCTTTTCCGCGAGCTGATGCGCCTGTAAAAAACGGCCCGCAGGCCGTTTTAACTGTTTACAGGACGCGTCCCAGCGTCTGACGCAGATGTGCGCCTGCGCCGAGCAGGCCCGGCTGATCGTGCGTGATCATATAGACCGGAATGCGGGAAACATAGTCGCGGAAGCGTCCCTTGTCCTCAAATGCGGCGCGGAAACCAGATGCCTTGAAAAATTCCAGGAAGCGCGGCACGATGCCGCCCGCGATATAGACGCCCCCAAAAGTGCCAAGGTTCAGCGCCAGATTGCCGCCAAACCGCCCCATGATCACGCAAAACAGCGACAGCGCGCGACGGCAGTCAGTACAGCTGTCGGCCAGTGCCCGCTCAGAGACATCTTTTGGCTTCAGGTTTTCCGGCACGCGGTTATCGGCTTTGACGATAGCGCGGTAGAGATTGACCAGACCCGCGCCGGAGAGCACGCGCTCTGCGGAAACATGTCCCAGCTCGGCGCGCAGCACTTCCAGAATCAAATCTTCTTCATCGCTGTTGGCGGCAAAATCGACATGGCCGCCCTCGCCCGGCAGGCTGACCCAACGGCGATCCACATGCACCAGATGGCTGACACCCAGCCCGGTGCCGGCACCGTAGATCGCGATCGGTTTGTCTTTTACCGGCTCGCCGCCGCCAAACTGAATCACATGGTCGGTGGTCAGCATGGGGATAGCCATTGAGACGGCCGTGAAATCGTTAATGATTTCCAGGTGTTCAAAGCCAAGGCTGGCTTTCATTTTGCTGGTGGAAAAAGCCCAGTCATGGTTGGTCATTTCGACCCAGTCTTCCGTAATCGGGCAAGCAATGGCGATGCAGCCGTCTTTCACGTCCTGCTGCTGCTCGCCAAGATAGTGGCGGATGACGGCTTCGAGGCTGTCATAATCAGACGTTGAGAATGTCTGGGCCTGGGAGATGCTGCCGGTTTCCACCTCACACAGGGCGAGTCGTGCGTTTGTGCCGCCGACGTCGCCGACCAGGGCATAGGTTGTCATTCTTTTGTTGCTCCGCTTGGGGTCCCTAAGATGCGGGACACTATAAAAGTCTGCCGGTAAAACAACAACGCTCACCGCGACAAAAGGCGAGCGTTGAAGGTAGTGTGCACAGCCTACCCGTCCGGCAAGAGGCTTTACAGCGGCAACACTCCGAATCTTATCCGCCGTTGCGCTGTGCCAGACAGGCCGTCACCTTACGTAGCAACGGTGGCAGATCGTCTTTATGCATTGTCACTTCCACCAGCGTCAGGCAGGCAGGTGACTGAAGCCGTGCCATCACCTCTTCCAGTTGAACAGATTCCGTTACGCGCCAGCTTTGCGTCTGTCCATGCAGACAAAACGCCTGGGGCAAAGCCGTCCAGTTCCACTGCGCGATGTCATTATAGCGTTGCGTCGCGCCATGAATGGCGCGCTCCACCGTATAGCCCTCATTGTTCAACAGAAAAATAATGGGCCGTTGTCCATCTCGCAACATGGAGCCTAGCTCCTGAATCGTGAGCTGCGCTGAACCGTCACCCACAATCAGAATTACCCGCTGCGCGGGGGCGGCGGTCTGCGCACCGAAGGCTGCGGGTAAAGTATAGCCAATAGAGCCCCACAACGGCTGTACCAGCAGCTGCGCGCCGGGGGGTAAACGCAGCGCGGCTGCGCCAAATGCCGCTGTCCCCTGGTCGGCAAGAATAATGTCGTCCGGCTGGAGAAAGTTTTGCATCAGATGCCAGAAGGCGCGCTGGCTGATTGCCGGTTCGGTGGGGGGAGGGTCAGCCGACGGCAGCGCGGGAGCCTGCGCCCAGTGTTCGCCATAACGGGTGAAAATCGCCACCAGCTCATCCAGCGCATCGGCCATGCTGAGCGGCGCAAAGCGCTTACCCGCGACGCTGGCGGCGGCAGGCTGGATATCGATTAACTGCGTAGCGGGTAGCTGCTGGGTAAAACCTGCGGTCAGGGTATCGGTAAAGCGTACGCCCACACAGATAGTCGCGTCGGCCTGTTCAATCGGTTCACACACGCCGCTTTCGCTGCCTGCAGCCGCATAGGTGCCCACATAGCCCGGATAGTGCTCATCCAGCACGCCTTTGCCCATCAGTAGCGTAGCGCAGGGAATAGCGCGCAGCTGGCGCAGCTGCGCCAGTTTCGCCTGCTGCTGGCAGCGCGCGGCAAGAAAATCAGCCAGAAGCGCTACCCGCCGCGCCCGGGAGAGATGATGTTCTGCAGCCTGGCGGAAGGCGCGACGCATCGGCTCGCTGGAAGGCACCACACCATCAAGGGGAGCGCCGGGAGGAGCGACTTCCGCTTCGGCAACATCTACCGCCATCATCAGGTAACCCGGCTGCCTGTTACGCAGCGCGGTGGTAATGACCCGGTCGATCTCAACCCTGGCATTGTCTGCGCTAAGCTGCGCGGTTGCGGCACTGACTTCACCCGCCATACGCAGAAAATGGCGAAAATCGCCATCACCCAGCGAGTGGTGCACACAGTCACCGCGCTTTTGCGCCTGACTGGCGGGTGCGCCCACGATGTGGATCACCGGCAGATACTCAGCAAAACTACCTGCAATGCCGTTAATGGCGCTCAGTTCGCCCACGCCAAAGGTGGTCAGCAGGGCCGCTGCGCCTCGACAGCGGGCATAGCCGTCCGCAGCGTAGGCGGCATTCAGTTCATTAGCGCACCCCACCCAACCGATTTCTGCATGTGCGATAACGCGATCGAGAAATTGCAGATTGTAGTCGCCGGGTACGCCAAACAGATGCCCTATCCCGACCTCTTTCAGGCGAGCCAGCAGATAATCGCCTACGGTAAAGCGTTGCATATGCCACTCCTCTTATCCGTTGTCTGTTTTGAGTATCCTCTATGCTGCTAAACCAGCATGAAAGCAGCGAAATCCTCTGAACAAAAAAGTGGCAACCTGCCGTTACGATGGCGGATAATTCTGTAATTCTGCGATCGGCAACGCTTTTTGACTGTGTGTAAGCGTATACACTGCTATCCTTCCACGCTAATCTTCTCCTCCGAGACAGGAACGCTCTATGATCTACTGCCCGCATCCAGACCGTTATCAGCAAATGGAGTATCGCCGTAGCGGAAACAGTGGGCTGAAGTTGCCCGCTGTCTCGCTCGGCCTGTGGCATAATTTTGGCGATAACACGCGCGTCGATAACAGCCGCGAGCTGCTGCGACACGCCTTCGATCGCGGTATTACCCATTTCGACCTCGCCAATAATTACGGCCCACCGCCCGGCTCCGCTGAGGAGAATTTTGGGCGTATCCTGCGGGAAGATTTTCACGGCTTTCGCGATGAGCTGGTGATCTCCACCAAAGCGGGTTACACCATGTGGGATGGCCCCTATGGTGACTGGGGTTCGCGGAAGTATCTGATTTCCAGTCTTGACCAGAGCCTGAAACGTATGGGGCTGGAGTATGTCGATATTTTCTATCACCACCGTCCGGATCCCGACACGCCGCTGGAAGAGACCATGCGCGCTCTGGATCAGGTGGTGCGTCAGGGCAAAGCGCTCTATGTGGCGCTCTCTAACTATCCCGCGGATCGGGCGGCTGAGGCGATCGCGATCCTGCGCGATCTGGGTACGCCCTGCCTGATCCATCAGCCGCGCTATTCCCTGTTCGAACGCGCTCCGGAAAACGGGTTGTTTGAAACCCTGGCCGATAACGGCGTCGGCTGTATTGCCTTCTCTCCGCTGGCGGGTGGCGTATTAACCGACCGCTATCTGCAAGGCATTCCAGAGGATTCACGTGTAGCAAGCGGTAGTAAGTTCCTGCGCGAAGAACAGCTTACCCCTGAGAAGATGGAGAAAGTTCGTCAGCTGAATGACATTGCCCACCAGCGCGGTCAGAAACTGGCTCAGATGGCGCTCGCCTGGGTGCTGCGCGATGTGCGCGTCACGTCGGTCCTGATTGGTGCCAGCAAAACTGCACAAATTGACGATGCGGTAGCGATGCTGACCCGCCGTCATTTTACGCTGGCTGAGCTTTCCGCCATTGAAAGTGTGTTGATGTAACCACCGGCTGGTCTGGCTGGTGCCGGGTATTTTTTTCGCCGGAATAGTCTCAATCCTCCTTTTCTTCAGATTTTCCTCACAATTGTCAGCGACACTCTGTTCGCAACACAAGCAATACGCGGGCACCACAGGGCCCGCGCCGCAGTGGTTCCGCCGCTGACAAGGAGAAAAAAATGAAATTTGCTGTTTTTGCTGCTTTGCTGACCTGCCTGTCGCCTTTGGCCATCACTGACGTTCAGGCCGCTGGTGCCTCTATTAACCTGGCACCGGGCGTCACGCTGAATCTGGGAGATCGCGATCGCCATGGTAACTACTGGGACGGAGGACGCTGGCGCGAGCCACGCTGGTGGCACGAGCGCTATCAGTACAATAATCATCGCTGGTGGCGTCATGAAGAGTGGCGTCGTCATCAGCAGTGGGAGCGGGAGCGACGCTGGCACGAGCGGGAACGCCGCCATCACTGGCATGAGGCGAAGCGTCATCACGATCGCCACGATCGTCATGACCACCACCATCACTGATCGCGCAGCAACACCGCCAGCGGTTGCCTTGCAACGCCGGTTACAGGCCAGCCTCTAACCGGCGAACAGCCGCCTTCCCGTCAGCCGCGCCGTTTCCAGATGCGCCTCCGGCGTGTCGGCCTCCGGCAGTAAGATCAGCTCTGAGCTTCTTACCGATGCGCCAACATAGTCGAAAATACCTTCATCGATCTGGGTGCGCATTGCGGCATAGTAGCCACGCCGCGCATAGGTGCGCAGATTTCCCCCGCCGACCCCCAGCAGATGCACCTGTAAACGCCCCAGCTTTTTATTAATTTTGCCGTCCGGCATTTCGTCATAGGCCCAGCCGTGGGTAAATACGCGGTCGATCCACCCTTTCAGCACGCCGGGAAAAGACCACCAGTAGACGGGATAAACCAGCACCAGGGCGTCCGCCCGGTCGATGCGCTGTTGCTCGGCCAGCACATCAGCAGGCGGCGCAGCGCGATGGCGGAACAGCGCCAGATCGGCAGCGCCATAGCGCGGATCAAAGCCTTCTGCCAGCAAATCGGCAACGTCAAAGGTATGCGGCGCACAGATCTCGTCCGTTACCGCGCGGGCAACGGCATGGGTGAAAGAATCACGATCGGGATGGGCCACCACTATCAATGCATGCATATTCTGACTCCTGTGAAAAAAGAGAAAGCGACTGCATATCGAGCGTAGATGAGCGGAGGTAAGCTGCCGGGTCCGCGGCACGTGAGGTTAAAAGCCGAGCTGGCCAGCGTAAATCGGGCCAGCCTTGTGGCAGCGTCAGAGGCCGAGCACTTCTCCAGCCAGCAGATAGCCGTTGAGGGCAACCACCAGCACGACAATCACGCGTCCGGCATTCTGCATCAGACGAGAGTTCACCATCTCGCCCATCAGCGCCCGGTTGCCGGTAAACACCAGCAGTGGCACCAGCGCCAGCGCAATTCCAAAGCTGAGCAAGACCTGGCTCATCACCAGAATGCGCGTCGGATCCCAGCCCGCCATGATGACAATGAATGAGGGTAGCATGGTGACTACGCGACGTACCCACAGCGGAATATGGAAGCGAATAAAACCCTGCATGACCACCTGACCCGCCAGCGTGCCAACGACGGTAGAGGAAAGCCCTGCAGCGACCAGACTCAGCCCAAACACGGTTGCGGCCGCATGGCCGAGCAGCGGCGTCAGCGTCAGATAAGCCTGATCGAGTTCGGCAATACCGCTGTGGCCACTAAAGTGGAAGGCAGCGGCAGCGGTTGCCATCATCGCCAGATTAACAAAACCCGCAATGGTCATGGCTATCGCTACATCCAGCTTGGTTGAAGAGTAACGCTGGCTTTTATTGCCGCTCGCCCCCCCCTGCGTAAGAGCCGAATGCAGATAGATAACGTGCGGCATGATCGTAGCACCCAGCACGCCTGCCGCAAGGAATACCGCATCCGACGTTGGGAGAGAAGGCAGCGCCATGCCTGTCACCAGCTCGCTGACTTTGGGCTGAGAGAAGAAAAGCTCAACGATATAGGCTGCCGCGACAAACAGCAGCAGACCGCCAATAACCAGCTCCAGCGGCTTCTGGCCGCGGCTTTGCAGCATCAGGATCAAGAAGGTTGCCACACCGGTCAGCACCGCCCCCTGTAGCAGAGAGATGCCCAGCAGTAGCTTGAAACCAAGGGCAGCGCCGATAAATTCCGCCAGATCGGTGGCCATAGCGATAATTTCTGCCTGCACCCAGTAGAACCATACTGCCGGGCGCGGGAAGCGATCGCGAATATGTTCTGCAAGGTTTTTACCGGTGGCGATGCCGAGCTTGGCGGACATCAGCTGGATGATCATCGCCATAATATTGGCCCAGACAACGACCCACAGCAGCTTATAGCCGTAGGCGGCCCCCGCCTGGATGTTGGTAGCGAAATTGCCCGGATCGATGTAGCCGATGGCGGCGATAAACGCTGGCCCCAGCAGCGCGAGCTTGATTTTTCTGGCTCCGCGAGCGGCACGCTCGGCGGTACGGCTCTCAAACATATTTTTCTACCTGTCTGAACGCGTCACACCATGGCAGCTTATGGCTCGATCGCGGAAAATGAAATGGGATTATCGTTATCGTTGTGATAGATGAAGCTATAAAGTATAGCCATTGCTATAACTCGAGGTAAAGCTACACTTGCTAAAAAAATGTGCAATAACGCTTACTCTAGGCTTTGGATGTATTATAGACAATAAATTTGTGGATATTTGATGTGAATATTTTGTGAACAGGCTGTGACCTGTGAGACTTTTCTGAGAAATGGGGTGATAGCGAATCCTTATAATGTGGATTTGATCTCGTTTTTAAGTAACGCGTTACATAGAATACGCAGCAAATTACAACTCTCCTCAAATTTGGAGCAATCATGTCCCATGTTTTGCACTTTCTTTTAGCACTAGTGGTGGTAGGCGTGCTGGCGTTACTTGTCAGCCATGACCGTAAGAGTATTCGAGTTCGCTACATTGTCCAGCTTCTGGTCATTGAAGTGCTTCTGGCGTGGTTCTTCCTGAATTCCGAAGCCGGACTTGGATTTGTTAAAGGCTTCGCGGGTCTGTTTGATCACCTGCTCAAATATGCGGGTGAAGGCACCAACTTTGTGTTCGGCAATATGAATGACAAAGGCCTCGCGTTCTTCTTCCTCAACGTCCTGTGTCCTATCGTCTTTATCTCTGCCCTGATCGGTATTCTGCAACACTTCCGCATTCTGCCCTGGGTGATCCGCGGCATCGGCACCGTGCTGTCAAAGATCAACGGTATGGGCAAGCTGGAGTCGTTTAACGCCGTGAGCTCTCTGATTCTGGGACAGTCAGAAAACTTTATCGCCTATAAGGATATTCTGGGCAAAATGTCGCAGCGCCGCATGTACACCATGGCCGCAACGGCAATGTCGACCGTTTCCATGTCCATCGTTGGCGCTTATATGACCATGCTGCAGCCTAAGTATGTGGTGGCGGCCCTGGTGCTCAACATGTTCAGCACCTTTATCGTGCTGTCGCTGATCAACCCTTACCGCGTCGACAGCGAAGAAGATTTGCAACTGCAGGATATTCATAAAGGCCAGAGCTTCTTCGAAATGCTGGGCGAATATATCCTTGCAGGTTTCCGCGTGGCGATTATCGTTGCCGCGATGCTGATTGGCTTTATCGCCCTGATTTCCGGTCTGAACGCGCTGTTTGACTTCATCTTCGGCATCAGCTTCCAGGGTGTGCTGGGTTACGTGTTCTATCCCTTTGCCTGGGTGATGGGCGTGCCGGCGCACGAGGCGCTGCAGGTGGGTAGCATCATGGCAACCAAGCTGGTTTCCAATGAGTTTGTGGCGATGATGGATCTGCAAAAAGTGGCGGGCCAGCTGTCACCGCACGCGGAAGGTATTCTCTCTGTCTTCCTGGTTTCCTTTGCCAACTTCTCCTCTATTGGTATTGTGGCGGGTGCCATCAAGGGCCTGAATGAAGAGCAAGGCAACGTGGTCTCGCGCTTCGGCCTGAAGCTGCTTTACGGTTCAACGCTGGTCAGCGTCCTTTCCGCTGCCATCGCCGGACTGGTACTGGCTTTCTGATGCCAGGGGCGAGACAGGTTCTCGCCCTTCTTCTTAATTATTCCTGCTTGTTATAACGCCTGCCTTTTCTGCTGCAGCCGCGCTGTACCGCCCTTCCCCGTTTAGCGCAATTCCTTTGCACAATATCGAATTTCATCTCGCGCCTGCTGCCCCGTAGTTTTTCTGATGACTTCACCTCAGGAGAACAGCATGAGCATTCAATTTCTCGGCATGATCGGCCATCGACTGGCCTCTGAAATCATTCCGGCCAGCGGGCCGCTATTCGATAAACAGTACATCGCCAGTTTTGCCCGCGCCCATGAAGAGGCAGGCTTTGACCGGATTCTGGTGGGTTACTGGTCCGATCAACCCGATGGCTTTTTAGTCACGGCGCACGCTGCTGCCAACACCTCACGCATTAAGTTCCTGCTGGCCCACCGGCCTGGCTTTGTCTCGCCAACGCTGGCGGCGCGCAAGCTGGCTTCGCTCGATCAGCTGACCGAAGGACGTCTGGCGGTGCACATCATCAGCGGCGGCAGCGACAGTGAACAACGCCGCGATGGCGACTTCCTCAGTAAAGCTGAGCGTTATGCGCGCACCGATGAGTTTCTGAGCGTACTGCACAAAAGCCTGACTTCGACAGAACCTTATGACCACCAGGGCGAATTTTACCGCGCTGAGCAGGCGTTCTCCGCCATTAAACCCCTGCAAAGCAAATTGCCGATCTACTTTGGCGGCTCCTCGCCGGAGGCGATTGACGTCGCAGCACGTCATGCAGACGTGTTTGCGCTGTGGGGCGAGCCGCTCCAGGGTGCCGCGGAGACCGTACAGACCGTGCGCGCCGCCGCTAAAAAGCAGGGACGAAACATCAAATTCAACATCTCCTTTCGCCCGATTATCGGCAAGACTGAAAAAGAGGCCTGGGAGCGCGCCGAGCATATCTACGAAACGGCGCAGAAGCAGCTGGCCGAGTCAGGCTACACTTTTGGCCTGCCTAAACCGCAAAGCGTGGGCGCGCAGCGTCTGCTGGCGGCGGCAAACGAAAGCGATCGCCATGACAAAGTGCTGTGGACCGGCGTGACAAAGCTGGTCAGCGGTGGCTATAACTCTACCGCGCTGGTAGGCACGGCGGATCAGGTCTCTGACGCGCTGCTTGATTATTACAACCTCGGTATCGACAGCGTGCTGATCCGCGGCTTCGATCCGCTAAACGATGCCGTGGAGTATGGTCGCGAACTGCTGCCGCTGACGCGGGAAAAAGTTGCTGCGCAGACGCGCGGCAAAAGGAGCGCCTGATGCGTCTCGCCGCCCTGTTTGCCAGCGTTACGCTGGCGTTAAGCCTCACCCACGCCTTTGCTGCGGAAAAAGTCACGCTGCGCCTCGGAGACGTTAAAGGCGATCGCTTTGCCTCGCTGCAGGCGTCCGGCGAGCTGAATAACCTGCCCTACAACCTGAAGCTCACCGCCTTCGACTCTGGCGCGCCGGTGCAGGAAGCGCTGAATGCGGGCGCGCTCGACGTTGGCTTTACCGGCGATCTGCCATTCCTGTTTGTTTATGCTGCGGGCGCGCCGGTGAAGGCCGTTGGCGCGTGGCAGAACAACCCGGACAGCATTGCGCTGCTGACCCGACCTGATGCCAACATTCACCGCCTGCAGGATCTGAAGGGCAAGCAGATTGCGGTTAACCGCGGCGGCTGGGGACACTATCTGATCCTCGGCCTGCTGGAGCGCGCGGGCCTGAAGCCCGATGACGTGACGCTGCGTTTCCTTGGCCCGGTCGATGGCCGTGCCGCGCTGACTTCCGGTGCGGTTGCTGCCTGGGCGCCCTGGGAACCCTATATCGCCACGTCAACGCAGGTAGATGGCACGGTGCGCGTGCCGCAGGGGGGCGGCAGCGGCATTATGTCCGGCTACTCCTATGCGCTGGCGCGTAAAGAGGCGCTGAACGATCCCGAAAAACGTAAGGCGATTGCCGATCTTCTGACCCGCCTGGCAAAGGCGCAGGTGTGGGCCGCACAGCATCCACAGCCGTTTGCGCAGGCGCTGGGCAAATCACTCAATATGCCGACGACCCTCACCCGCAGCTGGATTGACGACGCGCGCATCCGCCCGCTGGTGTTTGATGCGTCTATTATCGCTACGCTGCAAAAATCGGCGGACTTCTTCCATCGCTATCAGGTGCTGCCTGACGCGGTGGACGTCAGCAGCGCCTTTGATTTCAGCCTGGCAAACGGGGCAAATCAGGTGGCGAAGCAGTATCAGGAGAATAAATCGTGAGCGCTCTACAGCATCACCGCCTGCGTGATTTCGTCACGCAGCTTGCTGCCCTGCTCGACCAGCAGCCAGACGAGGCAACAATTCTGACGCACGGCAGCGCGCTGCTCCGCCCGCTGCTACAGCATGATGACTGGCTGGATGACACTTTTACCCAGCCCCATCCGCAGCATTATCAGCAATATCTGCTTTATGCCGACGCGCAACAGCGCTTCTCCGTGGTGAGCTTTGTCTGGGGGCCTGGCCAGCAGACGCCGGTTCATGATCATCGCGTGTGGGGATTGATCGGCATGCTGCGCGGCGCAGAAGTATCACAGGGCTTCAGGTCCGTTAACGGCGATCTGGTCGAGGATGGCGCACCGGTGCGCCTGGAGCCCGGTCAGATTGAGGCGGTGTCGCCGCGCGTCGGCGATATTCATCGCGTCCGTAACGCGTTCGATGACCGCGTCTCTGTCAGCATTCACGTTTACGGCGCCAATATTGGCGCGGTAAAGCGCGCCGTCTACCGTGAAGACGGCAGCGAAAAACCCTTTATTTCCGGCTACAGCAACCGCTATTTACCTAATATCTGGGATCTCTCACATGGCTAATCTTTTTCCTCTGCGCGATGCCGCAGAGATTCAGCAGGCGCTGCGTCAGCAGCAGGAAGTGGCACTGGTCGACGTGCGCGATGAGGCGCTCTATGCGCAAGGGCATCCGCTGTTTGCCATTAATATACCGCTGTCGAAACTGGAGCTGGAGTGGCTGGATCGCCTTCCGCGACGCGATACGGCCATTACGCTGTATGACAACGGTGAGGGCCTGGCACAGGCGGCGGCGGAACGGGCTACGGCGTGGGGCTACAGCAATATCACCCTGCTGAAAGGCGACCTTGCAGGCTGGACCGCTGCGGGAGGCGAGCTGTTTATCGACGTGAACTCGCCCAGCAAAGCCTTCGGCGAGCTGGTGGAACATCATAACCATACGCCATCGCTGGCCGCAGAGGAGGTCGATGCGCTGCTACGCAACAAGGCTGACGTTGTGGTGCTGGACGCGCGCCGTTTTGATGAATACCACACGATGTCGATTCCCGGCGGCATCAGCGTGCCGGGTGGCGAACTGGTACTGCGCGTGCGCGACATTGCTCCCTCACCGGATACCACGGTGATCGTGAACTGCGCGGGACGCACGCGCAGCATTATCGGCACGCAGTCGCTGGTGAATGCCGGGATCCGCAATCCGGTTTATGCGCTACGCAACGGTACGATTGGCTGGACGCTGGCGGGGCTGACGCTGGAGCAGCAGCAGAGCCGTCGCTATGGCGAGACCAGCGAAACCGCGCGTCGCCACGCCGTCGCGCAGGCGCGTCAGGTGGCGGAACAGGCGGGCGTGGCGCGCATTAACGCCGGTACGCTGACGCGCTGGCAGCAGGAGGCACGCACGACTTATCTGTTTGACGTACGCGACGCCGATGAGTACAGCGCCGGGCATCTGCCAGGCAGTCGGCACGTTCCGGGTGGCCAGCTGGTGCAGGAAACCGATCACTACGCCAGCGTGCGCGGCGCGCGTATCGTGCTGGTAGACAGTGACGGCGTGCGCGCCAGTATGACCGCCTCCTGGCTGGCGCAGATGGGCTGGGACGTTGCGGTACTCGACGGCGTGCAGCCGCAGGATTTTAGCGCTACGGGCAGCTGGTCGGCTCAGGTTCCGCCCTCTCCCTCTGCGCAGACGCTTTCCCCACAGCAGCTTGATGAGTGGCTCAGGCAGGGTGATACCCAGGTACTCGATTTCACCACCCGCGCCAATTATGTGAAAAGCCATATTCCCGGAGCCGCCTGGCTGCTGCGCTCGACGCTGCAACAGCGGGGCAACGCCTTGCTGCCCGATGCTGCGCGCTACGTGTTAACCTGCGGTAGCAGTCTGCTGGCGGGGTATGCGGTGGAACAGGTGCAGGTGCTTACCGGCAAGCCGGTTTACGTGCTACAGGGCGGTAATGCGGCCTGGCGCGAGGCGGGTCTCCCGACGGAAGCGGGCGAGAGCAGACTGCTGTCACCCGCGATCGATCGCTACCGTCGTCCCTATGAGGGAACCGATATTGAACCCGCGGTAATGCAGGCCTATCTCGACTGGGAGTATGGTCTGGTGGCGCAACTGGATCGCGACGGCACGCACGGCTTTCGGGTATTACAGCCGCAGGCAGAAAATGTGACGGCGTAAACAGCGCGTGCAAAATCTCAGGCGGCAGCGATGACGCTTTTTTTCAGGCGTGAAAATGCTAACGGAAGAAGGTTCTGGACTCTGCCTGAGAAATCAGGGCTTAGATAATGGTGGAGATAAGCGGGATCGAACCGCTGACCTCTTGCATGCCATGCAAGCGCTCTCCCAGCTGAGCTATACCCCCACATCTGGAATTGTTTTTTCAGTGCCAAACCGTTGGGAAGCGATTTGGTGGAGCTAAGCGGGATCGAACCGCTGACCTCTTGCATGCCATGCAAGCGCTCTCCCAGCTGAGCTATAGCCCCGAACCGAAAAAACCGTCGTGTTACTCGACGGACGGCATAATATGAAACCGTCCCCGGAGTGTCAACGGCAAAATGAAAAAGCGCGTGCGATCGCTGAAAAAGGCGGCAAGTCACGGATTGCGCTGTTTTTTCGCCGGGTTTTAGCTGCTGCCCACCAGCCCGGCAACAAAGCACGGCAATCCGGACTTCTTTCCCCCCTGCACAGGTTAAATTTCAGTTAATCACCCTTTAGGATTTTTCTTGTTTTCCGTTAAAAGCCGTGCAAAACTTAGCCCGCTAACTATGTGGTCCTCGCAAGCCACGCCTTTATACAACACCATTTCTGTCACAATAACTCATAATATTCGAGATACTATGTCGCTGCATTCACCTAAAGAAATCGCTCAGCTGGCGATTCAGGCTGGCGTCACTAAAAGCCGCGCCTCCATTCCGACGTTGCTCATTCTTGGCTTTATGGCTGGCGCTTTTATTGCTACCGGCTTCCTGCTCGATCTGCACGTCATCAATTCACTTCCGGCAGACTGGGGCTCATTCGGCGGTCTGCTGGGTGCAGCCGTCTTCCCGGTGGGCCTGATCCTGACCGTACTGGCGGGTGGCGAGCTGCTGACCGGCAATATGATGACCATGCCAGTCGCCTGGTTCGCACGCCGTATCAGCGGATTTGCCGTAGTGCGTAACTGGTTCTGGGTGACCATCGCCAACTTTATCGGCAGCCTGGCCGTTGCGTGGTTCTTTGGCCACATGCTGGGCATGACCGAAGGTGACTACCTGAAGAAGACTGTCGCTATCGCCAGCGCTAAAGTTAATGCTGACTTTATGCACGCCTTTATTTCCGGTATTGGCTGTAACTGGCTGGTCTGTCTGGCGGTCTGGCTGGCGTTCGCCAGTAAAGATGTGGTGGGCAAAATCTTCGGCATGTGGTTCCCGGTTATGGCGTTTGTTGCCATCGGCTTCCAGCACGTTGTTGCCAACATGTTTATCGTGCCTGCGGCTATTTTTGCGGGCCAGCTGAGCTGGGCAGAGTATCTGCCAAACTTTGCTGCCGTTTTCCTGGGTAATGGCGTAGGGGGTGCGGTTTTTGTTGGCCTCGCCTACTTCCTGGCTTTCCGCCCTTCTGCTGAAGCAGTGAGTTCGGCCCAGTAAGTTTTTTTGCCTTTTGTCACGAGGCAAAAGGCAATTTCCCTATGGGTTACTTTCACACGTAACGATTTGCTGTAATATGTAGAGCTAATGTATTAAACAGGGACAGCATCGTGAAAAAGGAATGGTTAACTCCGGAAGAGCTGGCAAATGAAACGGGTTACAGTCGTCAGACTGTGAATAAATGGATCAAACGTGAAAACTGGACCACAACGCCGAAGCCCGGCGTACAAGGTGGTAAAGCGAGATTGATTCATATTGATGAGCGTGTGAAGAGCTTTATTCAGTCCATGCGTAACCTGAACGAGCCTAACGCCTCCTACACTGCACAACAAAATTCTTTACCTGCGTTACTATTAAGTTCTGTACAGCAAATGACACAAAATGAGCAAGACCTGCTCGCTGCGATGATTCTGCGTGAAGGGATTAGTGGCGTACTGCAAAGGTTGGGAATTAGCGAAGAATAAAAAAACCGGAAGCGTTGTGCTTCCGGTTTTTTTTATCAGGCCTGTGCTTCGCGTTCTGCGATAAAGGCCAGCGCTTTTTCAATGCGCGCCACGCTGCGGCTGCGGCCAATAGCCTCAACGGTGACGTCCAGACCCGGCGACTGACCGGCTCCGGTAACGGCGACACGCAGCGGCATGCCGACCTTGCCCATACCGACTTCCAGTTCATCTGCCGTGCTCTGAATGGCATGGTGCACGTTTTCGGCCGTCCAGTCGGTAATGGCGTTCAGTTTGTCGCGCACGACTTCCAGCGGCTGACGCGCAACCGGGCGCAGGTGTTTCTTCGCCGCATCGGCATCAAACGCATCAAACTCTTCATAGAAGTAACGGCAGGATGCAGCCATCTCTTTCAGCGTCTTGCAGCGTTCACCCAGCAGCGTCACCAGCTTAGCCAGTTCCGGACCGGTGCGGGTATCGATCTTCTGCTGTTCAATGTGCCATTGCAGATGTGTCGCCACATATTCTGGTGCCAGGCTATTAATGTAGTGGTGGTTAAGCCACTGTAGCTTTTCGGTATTAAAGGCGCTGGCCGATTTGCTGACTGCTTCCAGCGTGAACAGCGCTTTCATCTCAGGAACAGAGAAGATCTCCTGATCGCCGTGAGACCAGCCCAGACGTACCAGATAGTTAAGTAGCGCTTCCGGCAGGTAGCCGTCGTCGCGGTACTGCATTACACCAACCGCACCGTGACGTTTAGACAGTTTCTTGCCGTCATCGCCCAGGATCATGGAGACGTGTGCATAAACCGGAACCTGCGCGCCAATGGCTTTAAGGATGTTGATCTGGCGCGGGGTGTTGTTGATGTGGTCTTCACCGCGGATAACGTGGGTAATGCCCATATCCCAGTCGTCGACAACCACACAGAAGTTATAAGTAGGCGAGCCGTCGGTACGGCGGATGATCAGGTCATCCAGCTCCTGATTACTGAATTCAATCGGGCCACGGATCTGGTCGTCAAAGATAACCAAGCCTTCCTGCGGGTTACGGAAACGTACCACGCAAGGTTCATCTGCCGCGTGATGTTCGTGGCTGTCGCGGCAGCGGCCGTCGTAGCGCGGCTTTTCGCCATTCGCCATTTGGGTTTCACGCAGCTGTTCCAGGCGTTCTTTAGAGCAGTAGCATTTATAGGCGGTACCCGCCTCCAGCATTTCGTCGATGACGTTGTTATAGCGATCGAAGCGTTTTGTCTGGTAGTACGGACCTTCGTCCCACTCCAGGCTCAGCCAGTTCATCCCATCCATGATGGCTTCAATGGCTTCCGGCGTTGAACGTTCCAGATCGGTATCTTCGATGCGCAGGACAAATTCACCCTGGTTGTGACGGGCAAAGAGCCAGGAGTAGAGCGCGGTACGAGCGCCGCCAACGTGCAGGTAGCCGGTCGGGCTGGGTGCGAAGCGTGTTTTGATTTTCATTCAGCAGTGCCTTAGATGCGCAGGTTTTGTGTCTGGATGACAAAAAACGGGTTAGACGCGAAAAAACAGTGCGCACATTCTAGCACCTGGCGTTGAATCCTCAATGACTGCGCACGGGCGCAAGCGGCTAAAGCCGCGGGTTTCTGCTAATAAAACCAGCACATTGGCTAAAAGCAGCGCGGGATGACTAATTTTAAAGCGAACGCGCATTTTAGTTTTAAAAAGCGTTGACTCACTTCGAAGGATCCCTATAATGCGACTCCACACAGCGGGGGTGATTAGCTCAGTTGGTAGAGCATCTCCCTTACAAGGAGGGGGTCGGCGGTTCGAGCCCGTCATCACCCACCACTCTCAAGGTGGCCCGCAGTGAACAAGAGATAAGATATGGGTGATTAGCTCAGTTGGTAGAGCATCTCCCTTACAAGGAGGGGGTCGGCGGTTCGAGCCCGTCATCACCCACCATATCTCAGTCAGATGACGCTCTTGTTAAGTAGTACCGAAGTGGGTGATTAGCTCAGTTGGTAGAGCATCTCCCTTACAAGGAGGGGGTCGGCGGTTCGAGCCCGTCATCACCCACCACTTCGGGTCGTTAGCTCAGTTGGTAGAGCAGTTGACTTTTAATCAATTGGTCGCAGGTTCGAATCCTGCACGACCCACCAATTCAGAGAAAAGCGCCTTATGGCGCTTTTTTCGTTTCTGCATGCTGTGAGTCTGCCCCTGTTGGTTTCTCTGCGCCACAGGTTTGATGGGTCGGATGAAAATCCGCGCAGAGACAACTGCATCACCGCCGCGATTCAGGCCGATGCGCAGTCTCACCCGCAGCGAAGCCGGGGATGGGCCGAGGCACTGCCCAGCAACTCTCCGGTTCAGAGAAAAGCGTCTTGTCGGCGCTTTTTATGTTTCTGCCCGCTAAAGCCGGGACCGTTACGTAAAGTCGGTGTGAACACGTTCGTGTGGTCTCGACCGCTGCCGCCCTGCGGCGGACGTTTTACCTCATGCCCCTTGCTTTGCACCTGTAGGTTATTCGGCTGCATGCTTTCAGAAAAAATCTGACCGATCTTTAGCGGCTTTGTAACGGATACGAACGCCCCGCCCCCCTGTTCCGCACCTCTACATCGTTTCGTTACGCAGCATTCATCGCTTTCAAAAAAACTTACGCCGCTTTTTCCGGACTTTAACGTTTTTCTGCCTCAAGTGATCGCTGCCTGAACCGATACTGATCTTGTCTAATTGTAGGGAGAACACCGATGTCAGCAATTTCCGCCTTATCCGGCAGTACCGGCAGCAGCGCCAGCGTGTCGTCGCAGATTTCCGCACTTAACAAACAGATTCAGAACATCACGAAACAGGTAAAAGAGCTGGCAGATAACCAGGAGCTAACCGACGAACAGAAATCTGAGATGGAACAGATGTACCAGTCGCAGATTACGATGCTTGAGGCGCAGATTGCCCAGCTTGAGCAGAAACAGACTGAAGCTGCGCAGCAAAGCAGTGAAGCTGAGCAGCAAACCGGAAGCGTGAAGGCGGCCGATGGCATTAATCGCCCGACCGAAAAGAATCAGGTTAACGTTTACATCTAAAAAGCGGGACTGGCTGCGCGTTGTTGCGTCAGCAGCCTGGCCTGCTGACGCACTTCTTGCCAGATCGCTTCAGAGGCGGGCGTCAGCGAGCGGTTTTTCCGCTTGATCAGCATCAGGCTGCGATTGATTTCAGGATAGAGACGACGAACCGTCAGCGCCCTTCCCGCCGGAAGCGGCAATGCCAGCGCAGGCAAAATACTGATACCAATGCCTGCATCCACCATCGGAAACAGCGTCGCCGGATGGCCAATATCCTGCACCACATTAATGTCGATCTGCTGCTGACGCAGCGCCGCGTCAATCAGCACGCGGCTGCCGGACGCGTAATCCTGCAATACCATGTCGCGTCCTGCCAGCATGCGCCAGTGCGCTTTCTCCACCGACGCAAGTGGATCATCACTGCGGCACAACAGCAGAAACGGCTCTTCCAGAACGGGCTGATAGTCGAGATCGTTATCACTAAGTGGACCAATGACAATGCCAAAATCAACCTCTGCATTGCGAACGCTCTGCAATACCACCTGCTGCATCCGATCGCGCAAAATCACCTGAATGTCGGGATAACTCCGCTGGCTGGCCGCCAGGCACTGCGGCATCAGATGAGCTGAGATGGTCTGGCTGGCGGCGATGCGCACCGTACCGCTTCGCTGTTCACCGTAGCTGCGGATGTCGAGCAGCGTAGAGTTCATCTCCTCCAGCAGACTCGCCATACGCGATGCCAGCTGCTGCCCCGCCGCGGTCAGAATGACCTCGCGCGTGGTCCGATCCAGTAGCCGTACCCCAATGACAGCTTCCAGCTCTTTAATACTGTGGCTGACCGCTGACTGACTCAGCCCTATTGCCTGTCCGGCCTGACTGAATCCACCGTGATGGGCTACGGCTACAAAGGTACGCAACTGACGCAGGGTATAATTCATCTAAATGGCTCATAGATTGATGCAATAAATCAATTTTATTTCTAAACCGACTTCACGCACAATCACAGTCTGTTATTTTTAACCGGATTTTAACAATGGGATTTCTGCGACTCGATCCGATGATGATCAAACTGATCATCACCGTGCTGCTGGCAACCTTCCTGCCCGCTAAAGGCGTCTTTGTCGATATTTTTGATTATCTGACCACCGCGGCCATTGCCCTGCTGTTTTTCATGCACGGGGCCAAGCTGTCGCGCGACAAGATCATTGCAGGCAGTAGCCACTGGCGGCTGCACCTGTGGATTATGTTCAGCACTTTTGTGCTGTTCCCGATCATCGGGCTACTGATTGTCTGGTGGCATCCGGTCAGCGTCGGCCCGGAAATCTATACCGGCTTTATCTATCTCTGTATTCTGCCCGCGACCGTCCAGTCTGCCATCGCCTTTACCTCAATGGCAGGCGGCAACGTGGCGGCTGCGGTATGCAGCGCTTCAGCATCGAGTCTGCTGGGCGTCTTTATCTCACCGCTGCTGGTAAATCTGGTCATGGACGTGCATAGCAGCGCACCGACCGACGGTTTTGAACAGGTCGGAAAGATTATGCTGCAGCTGCTGGTGCCCTTTGTGCTGGGTCATCTGTCGCGCCGCTGGATCGCTGGCTGGGTGGAGAGACACCGTAGCCTGATCGGTAAAACCGACCAGACCTCAATTTTGCTGGTGGTCTACTCCGCCTTTAGTGAAGCGGTAGTTAACGGTATCTGGCATCGCGTAGGTATCGATACCCTGCTGTGGATTCTGGCGGGCTGTATTCTGTTGCTGGCTCTGGTGCTGGTCATTAACTTTAGCGCCGCGCGTCTGTTTGGCTTCAGGCGCGCCGATGAAATCGTCGTACTGTTTTGCGGATCGAAAAAGAGTCTGGCGAACGGGGTGCCGATGGCAAATATCCTGTTCCCGGCGAGCACGGTGGGGATTATTGTGCTGCCCTTGATGATCTTCCATCAGGTTCAGCTTATGGTCTGCTCTTTCATTGCGCAGCGCTACAAAACCAGTCATGAGAAGCAGCTGAAGCAGCAGGACGTTAACGCGACCGTGATACAGTCCCAGAAGTAACAAAAAAGCCCGCAGAAGCGGGCTTTTTTACGCATTACGTTTTAGCGGCTTTACCAGCCCTTCCAGCCCTTCAACCTTGATGGCGAGGGTCATTTCCATCAGCTCACCTAAATGACCCGAAGGAAACTCGCCCTTACGCGCAAACCACAGCAGGTAAGGTTCCGGCAGATCGATAAGCAGGCAGCCTTTATATTTACCAAAAGGCATTGTTGTGTTGGCAATTTCAACCAGGAATGCCTTATCCATATCAGGCGTCCAGCAGGCGGATCATTTCGGCTTCGTCAATAACCGTAATACCCAGCTCCTGCGCCTTCACCAGCTTAGAGCCCGCCGCTTCGCCGGCAATCACCAGATCGGTTTTCTTCGACACGCTGCCGCTGACTTTCGCACCCAGCGCGGTCAGCCGGTCTTTTGCCTCATCGCGCGTCAGCTGCGTTAGCGAGCCGGTCAGCACCACGGTTTTACCCGCGAACGGGCTGTCAATTTCCTCGGCCCTGACCACGTTGATGGGCGGCCAGTGCACACCAGACTCCTCAATCAGCTGGCGAATAACGTCGCGATTGCTCTCTTCTTCCATAAAGTTGCGCACGTGCGTCGCCACGACGGTGCCTACATCCTGAACCGCAATCAGCGCGTCAAGATCGGCGTCCATCACTTTCTGCAGCTCGCCAAAATGGTTCGCCAGGTTTGCGGCGGTAGCCTCACCTACTTCGCGGATGCCAAGCGCATAGAGAAAGCGCGCCAGCGTGGTTGATTTAGCCTTCTCCAGCGCATTAACCACATTTTGCGCCGATTTGGGTCCCATACGATCCAGACCCAGCAGCTTTTCTGGCGTCAGCCTGAAAAGATCCGCCGGTGTTTTAACATATTCGGTCTCTACCAGCTGATCGATAATCTTGTCGCCCAGCCCGTCGACATCCATCGCGCGACGGGAGACAAAGTGCTTCAGCGCCTCTTTACGCTGGGCACCGCAAATCAGCCCGCCGGTGCAGCGAGCCACCGCTTCACCTTCTACGCGCTCAACATCGGAGCCGCACACCGGACAGTGGGTAGGGAAAACCACTTCACGCGCGTCGGCCGGGCGCTCCGATGTCACCACGCTGACCACCTGCGGGATCACATCACCCGCGCGGCGAATAACAACCTTGTCGCCAATGCGCAGGCCGAGACGCTCAATTTCATCGGCATTGTGCAGCGTCGCGTTACTGACCATGGCCCCTGCCACCAGTACCGGTTCCAGACGCGCCACCGGCGTCACCGCGCCGGTGCGGCCAACCTGAAACTCCACGTCCCGCACCACGGTCATCTGCTCCTGTGCCGGGAACTTGAACGCCACCGCCCAGCGCGGCGCGCGGGCCACGAAGCCCAGTTGCTCCTGCAATGCCTGCGAGTCAACTTTAATCACCACGCCGTCAATATCAAAACCAAGTTCGGGACGATCGGTTTCAATCTGACGATAGAAGGCCAGCGCCTCTTCAGCACTGTGCACCAGCCTGATGCGATCGCTGACCGGCAGCCCCCACGCCTTAAACTGCTGTAAACGTTCGTAGTGGCTGCCCGGCAGCTCTCCGCCTTCCAGCAGGCCAAAGCCATAGCAGAAGAAGGTCAGCGGACGTTTTGCAGTGATGCGCGGGTCCAGCTGGCGCAGCGAGCCGGCGGCGGCGTTGCGCGGGTTAGCAAATATCTTCCCGTCGGTGCGGCGCGCTTCGTTATTCAGCTTTTCAAAGCCGCGCTGCGTCATAAAGACTTCGCCACGCACCTCCAGCCGAGCCGGAAAATCGTCACCCTTAAGGCGCAGCGGAATGGCACCGATGGTACGAACGTTGGCAGTGATGTTTTCGCCGGTAGTGCCGTCGCCGCGCGTTGCCGCACGCGTCAGCAGGCCATTTTCGTACAGCAGGCTGACCGCCAGACCATCCAGCTTCATTTCACAGCAGTAAGCAATCTCCTCGCTGCTTTTCAGACGATCCTGCACGCGCTTGTTAAAGGCGAGAAAGCCCGCCTCGTCAAAGGTATTGTCCAGTGACAGCATCGGAACTTCATGCCGCACCTGCTCAAATACCGTCAGCGGAGCGGCACCCACGCGCTGCGTTGGCGAGTCCGGCGTAACCAGCTCAGGATGCTGCGCTTCCAGCTCGCGCAGCGTGCGCATCAGCCGGTCATATTCGGCGTCCGGTATCTCGGGCGCGTCCATAACGTGGTACAGATATTCGTGATGGCGCAGCGTAGTGCGCAGTTCGGTGATCTGGTCCTGAACGGATTTCATAGTGCCCCATCAGATAAAAAACCCCCGACAGGCGGGGGTTTGGAGTGATTCAGAATGCGTAGCCTGAATTATTCTCTGGCTTCAGTGACCTCGCGAATGCGGGTCTTATAGGTTTCCAGCTTTTGTGGTGTCATCATGCGACGCTCGTCATCCAGCACCACGCCGCCAACGTCATCAGCAATACGCTGGGCAGATTGCAGCATCAGCTTAAAGTTCTGATTTGCATCGCCGTAAGAGGGCACCATCATAAAGATGGACACGCCCGGTGTAGAAAAATCAGCAGACATTTCATCTGGATTGAACGAGCCAGGCTTCACCATATTCGCCAGGCTGAATAGCACCGGGCCGCTACCCGCAGGGTTGAGATGGCGATGGAAGATATTCATTTCACCGAACTGGAAACCGGCCTGCAAAATACCTTGCAGCAGCGCTTCACCGTTCAGCGAGCCGCCTGTGTGAGCAGCCACATGTAGCACCAGCACCGCCTCTTTCGGCTTACTGGCTGCCTTAGGCGCTTCCTGATGAACAGGTTCAGAGTGTTCTGGCTGTTGATGCACAGGCTGTTGATGCACAGGCTGTTGATGAACTGGCTGTTGGTGAACTGGCGAATGCGGCTCTGGCTCAGCCTGATACTCCGGCTCGCTCTGAACCGCTTCCAGTGGGTCAAGATCCAGTAGCGGATCGGCCTGAATGGGCTGCGCCGGTGCAAAGCGCGGTGCAGGCTCCTGCGGCGCTTTTGCGGTCGGCTGAGCAGGCTGCGGACGCGGCGTCGCAGCCTGCTGCGGGCGCGGAGTCTGAGACTGTGGCGCCAGCAACGGATCGTTTTCTGGCTGCGGCTGCGGACGAACAGCCGGCTGACGCGGCTTTTCTGCCGGTGCGCTAAACGCGGGGGCATCATCCTGCTGATCGTCGTGGAAATTGTCGAAGCGAGGTTCCTGATGCGGGCGCTCCTGGCGCACGCGAACTTCACCGACGCTTTCTGCTTCGTCATCGGTCAGGCTGTCTTCATCTTCGCGCTGTTCACGCTGCTTGAGCCGTTTATGCGGGCGATCGCGGAACACTGACGAGCGCTCTTTACGGCTGGTCCACAGTCCGTGAAGGAGAAGCGCTATAATGGCGATCGCGCCAACAACGATTAATATCAGACGCAAATCCTGCATCATTGTATTCTCTGTTGTTCCAATACCTTGCCACCGCGGCAAACTTTATCCTCTAACTGTATTTGCCCAGCTAAACAAGTGCAAGCTCGTGCAGTATTTTCTGACAAATAAGATAGTCACCCCACGTTTTTTTGCTGCTTTTTCGCGCAATCGCCCCGTGGTCAGGAGAAAAAGCCAGGTTATTATGGTCTCGCCTGATTATTTTCTGGAGAGTTGCCTGTATGGCCCGAGAGAACACTGTCTCACGTTACAACGGTGTGCACTATTTTAGTGAAGGCTGGAAGCTGGTGCGTTTGCCGGGCATTCGGCGTTTCGTTATTGTTCCGCTACTGATTAATATTCTGCTGCTGGGCGGTGCTTTCGTCTGGCTGTTCTACCGTCTGGGCAGCTGGATCCCGCAGCTGATGGCCCACATTCCTGACTGGCTTCAGTGGCTGAGCTATCTGCTCTGGCCGCTGTCAGTCATCTCTATCGTGCTGGTGTTTAGCTACTTCTTTTCTACTATTGCCAACTGGATCGCCGCGCCCTTTTGCGGCCTGCTGGCAGAACAGCTGGAAGGCCGGCTGACCGGCAAACCGCTGCCAGACAGCGGCTGGCTGGCGATGCTCAAAGACGTGCCGCGCATCATGAAGCGCGAGCTGCAAAAGCTTGGCTACTACCTGCCACGCGCCCTTGGCCTGCTGCTGCTCTATTTCATTCCGGGCTTTGGCCAGACGGTGGCTCCCGTGCTGTGGTTTCTGTTTAGCGCCTGGATGCTCTCAGTGCAGTATTGCGACTATCCCTTTGATAACCACAAAGTCAGCTTTCATCAGATGCGCGGGGCATTGCGCCAGCACAAAAGTGCCAATATGCAGTTCGGGGCGCTGGTTAGCCTGTTCACGATGATTCCGATTTTGAATCTGGCTATCATGCCGGTCGCCGTATGTGGCGCGACAGCCATGTGGGTGGATCGCTATCGCGGGCAACTGGGCCGTACTGAGCTACGCTAGCGCATTATCAGCACGCCTTATGCAATTTTTTGCAAGGCTTATTGCGGGGAGACATATAGATATGCGTTTTCTTTCCTTCCGCGTGAAAGCAGAAAGGGTATGCTCTGAGGGTTCCCAATAATTCATACAGTTAAGGACAGGCCATGAGTAAGATCTATGAAGACAACTCGTTGACAATTGGTCATACGCCACTGGTTCGACTGAACCGCATCGGTAACGGCCGCATTCTGGCGAAGGTGGAATCCCGTAACCCGAGCTTCAGCGTTAAATGCCGTATCGGTGCCAATATGATTTGGGACGCAGAGAAACGCGGTATTCTGAAACCCGGCGTTGAGCTGGTTGAACCCACCAGCGGTAATACCGGCATTGCGCTGGCCTATGTTGCTGCCGCGCGCGGCTACAAGCTGACGCTGACTATGCCAGAAACCATGTCCGTCGAACGTCGCAAGCTGCTGAAGGCGTTGGGTGCCAACCTGGTGCTGACCGAAGGGCCAAAAGGCATGAAAGGCGCTATTGCCAAGGCTGAAGAGATTGTAGCCAGCGATCCTGACAAATATGTACTGCTGCAGCAGTTCAGCAACCCGGCTAACCCGGAAATTCACGAAAAAACAACCGGTCCTGAAATCTGGGAAGATACCGACGGCGCGGTAGATGTGTTTATTGCCGGTGTCGGCACGGGCGGCACGCTGACCGGCGTCTCTCGCTATATCAAAAATACTAAAGGCAAGAAAGATCTGATTACCGTGGCGGTGGAGCCAACGGATTCTCCGGTAATTGCCCAGGCTATGGCGGGTGATGAGATCAAACCTGGCCCGCATAAAATTCAGGGTATCGGCGCAGGCTTCATTCCTGGCAACCTGGATCTGAACCTGGTCGATCGCGTTGTGGCTATCACCAATGAAGAAGCCATCAGCACTGCGCGTCAGCTGATGGAAGAAGAAGGTATTCTGGCTGGTATCTCTTCAGGTGCAGCCGTTGCAGCGGCGCTGAAACTTCAGGAAGATGAGTCCTTCGCCAACAAGAATATTGTGGTCATTCTGCCCTCTTCCGGCGAGCGCTACCTCAGCACCGCACTCTTTGCCGACCTTTTTACCGAGAAAGAGCTTCAGCAGTAAGGTCTGCGTCTGAAAATGCCGAAAAAGCACCCGGATGGGTGCTTTTTTGTGGCGCAGATCTCACTTTCATCACCAGCCAGATTGATTTCAGTGACTCGGCTCTGGTATTTAAGCTGCCAATTATTTCGAAGCCTGAAATTAATCAGCCTTTGAAGTGGATCAAGCTGAATCGATTTACGCTTTTGGCGTTGAGGCGAATCACGGCATAATTGGCAGCTGAAGTGCTCGACATGGATTTTGACCCTTCACTGGAGTGACACGCTCATTCAATCAAGCGCATTTATTGGTCAGCGTTACGCTATACCCGCGCACCTACACAGGCTAAAGTTACGGCTCCAGGCTAGACTTTAAGTCCATAACACCAAACCTGATAACGTTGGGGAAACAGAATGTTCCAGCAAGAAGTTACTATCACCGCACCGAATGGTCTTCACACTCGTCCTGCTGCGCAGTTTGTTAAAGAAGCGAAAGCGTTCCAGTCAGAAATCACCGTGACCTCTAATGGCAAATCCGCCAGCGCCAAGAGCCTGTTCAAGCTGCAAACGCTGGGCCTGACTCAGGGCACAGTGGTGACGCTCTCTGCAGAAGGTGAAGATGAGCAACAGGCGGTTGAACATCTGGTTAAACTGATGGCTGAACTGGAGTAATCCACTCAGCTTTTGCTGTATACCGACTCTTTTGCCCCATTGAGTGCAAACATCTTGATCGCGGACAACCTGTCCGCGTTATCACATCCGTAGAGTACAGCTCCCGCGACAATGGCAACGCATTGGGTCAAAGAGCCATCGTGATTAAAAGGTAGGGTTATGATTTCAGGCATTTTAGCATCACCAGGTATCGCTTTCGGCAAAGCTCTGCTGTTGATTGAGGATGAGATCGTCATCAACCGCAAGAAAATTTCTGATGATCAGGTCGAACAGGAAGTAAAACGCTTCCTTGATGGCCGTGCGCAGGCTGCACAGCAGCTGGAAGCGATCAAGGTGAAAGCGGGTGAGACGTTTGGTGAAGAGAAAGCAGCCATCTTCGAAGGCCACATTATGTTGCTGGAAGACGAAGAGCTGGAGCAGGAAATCATCGACCTGATCAAGAAAGATCACGCGTCGGCCGACGCTGCAGCCTACTCCGTGATTGACGGTCAGGCCAAGGCCCTGGAAGAGCTGGACGACGAATACCTTAAAGAGCGCGCCGCTGACGTTCGCGACATCGGTAAGCGCCTGCTACAGAACATTCTGGGTCTGCATATCGTTGACCTGAGCGCTATCCAGGATGAGTCCATTCTGGTCGCAAAAGATTTAACTCCGTCAGAGACGGCGCAGCTGAACCTGAAAAAAGTGCTCGGCTTTATCACCGATCTTGGCGGTCGTACTTCGCATACCTCCATCATGGCGCGCTCGCTGGAGCTGCCGGCCATTGTCGGCACCGGCAACGTGACCACCACAATTAAAAACGGCGATTACCTGATCCTGGACGGCGTTAACAATAAAATTTACGTTAATCCGTCAGAGAGCGAGCAGGAAGAGCTGAAAGCCGTTCAGGCGCAGTATCTGGGCGATAAACATGAGCTGGCGAAGCTGAAAGATCTGCCGGCGATTACGCTGGACGGTCACCAGGTTGAAGTCTGCGCGAACATCGGTACCGTGCGTGACGTCGCAGGTGCAGAACGCAACGGTGCAGAAGGCGTGGGCCTCTACCGCACCGAGTTCCTGTTTATGGACCGCGACTCGCTGCCGACGGAAGAAGAACAATTCCAGGCCTATAAAGCCGTTGCTGAAGCCGTAGGCTCGCAGGCGGTTATCGTGCGTACCATGGATATCGGCGGTGATAAAGATCTGCCTTATATGAATCTGCCGAAAGAAGAGAACCCTTTCCTCGGCTGGCGTGCGATTCGTATTGCTATGGATCGTAAAGAGATTCTGCATGCCCAGCTGCGCGCCATTTTACGCGCTTCCGCGTTTGGTAAGCTGCGCATTATGTTCCCGATGATCATCTCAGTGGAAGAAGTTCGCACATTGAAAGCGGAACTCGACACCCTGAAGGCGCAGCTGCGCGAAGAAGGTAAAGCCTTCGACGAAACCATCGAAGTGGGTATTATGGTGGAAACGCCGGCTTCAGCCGTGATTGCGCGCCACCTGGCGAAAGAAGTCGACTTCTTCAGTATTGGGACAAACGACCTGACCCAGTATACTCTGGCCGTCGATCGTGGTAACGATTTGATTTCTCACCTCTACAATCCGATGACGCCGTCTGTTCTTAACCTGATTAAGCAGGTTATTGACGCGTCTCATGCTGAAGGTAAATGGACCGGCATGTGTGGTGAGCTGGCTGGTGATGAACGTGCTACACTACTGTTACTGGGTATGGGGCTGGACGAATTCAGCATGAGTGCCATTTCAATCCCAGGCATTAAGAAAATTATTCGCAATACTAATTTCGAAGATGCGAAGGCTCTGGCGGAGCAGGCTCTGGCTCAACCTACAGCGGAAGACCTGATGAACCTGGTTAACAAGTTCATTAAAGAGAAAACACTCTGCTGATCCACGAGACGCTGGCCCAACAATACTGTTTAGGAGAAGAATATGGGTTTTCTTGACAAGCTTTTTGGCAATAAATCAGAAAGCACATCTGGGACGATTGATATTGTTGCGCCTCTGTCAGGCGAGATCGTAAACATTGAAGACGTACCGGATGTGGTGTTTGCCGAGAAGATCGTCGGCGACGGTATTGCCATCAAACCAACCGGCAACAAAATGGTTGCGCCGGTTGATGGCACCATCGGTAAGATTTTTGAAACCAACCATGCGTTTTCAATCGAGTCTGACAATGGCATTGAACTGTTCGTACACTTTGGTATTGATACGGTTGAGCTGAAAGGTGAAGGCTTTAAACGTATCGCTGAAGAGGGACAGAAGGTCAAAAAAGGCGACGTGGTGATCGAGTTTGATCTGCCGCTGCTCGAAGAGAAAGCAAAATCTACGCTGACCCCGGTTGTTATCTCCAACATGGACGAGATCAAAGAGCTGGTTAAGCTCTCTGGTCAGGTAACGGTTGGCGAGACGCCGGTTATCCGTATCAAGAAGTAACGGATCCAGCAAACAACAACGGCACCCACTGGGTGCCGTTGTTGTTTCTGCGCAGCCTCAGCCTTGCTGCTGTAACTGCCAGCGCGGCAGGCGAATCGTCAGCTCCAGCCCCCCTTCCGGGCGATTCTCCGCATTCACCTCGCCATGATGCGCCAGCACTACCTTCCGCACGATGGCCAGCCCAAGGCCATAGCCCTTGCCCAGCAGCGGCGAGTTCACCCGTACGAAGGGATCGAAAATGCTGGAAAGTTTCTCTTCATCCACGCCCGGTCCCTGATCGCGCACGCGAATTGCCAGCCACTGCTGCTCAGCCGTTAATTCCACCTCGATATGCTGACCGGGCATAGAGAAACGCAGCGCATTACGCAGCACGTTCTCAACGCCGCGGCGAATCAGCTCGGCGTTGCCGCGCACGGTGAAGTCTGCACTTTCATCCACGCGTAAATCCACTTTAACGCCAGGAATCTGCGCCTCATAGCGCACATCGGTAACCACGGCCTGCACCAGGCCAGTCAGATCAAAATATTGTTCGTCCGGCATGCTTTCATACCCGGCGCGCGACAGCGTCAGCAGCTCGCCGATCATCTTGTCCAGCCGCCGAGCCTCTTCATCAATGCGATCCAGAGAAGCATTAACGCTCTCTGGCGTCTGACGTGCCAGCCCGGTCGCCAGCTGCAATCGCGCCAGCGGCGAACGCAGTTCATGTGAAATATCGTGCAGCAGCTCTTCACGCGCGCGCACCAGCGTATCCAGTCGCTCTACCATGGCATCAAAAGCTTCAGCTACGCTGGAAAGCTCGTCATGCCGCTTGCGCATCATGGGATAGAGACGCACGCTGAGATCGCCATTAGATACGCGTGAAAACCCTTCGCGTAGCTGGCGCATCGGTCGCGTCAGGTTCCACGCCAGCAACAGGCTGAACAGCAGCCCTACCGACCCTGCAAACATAAACATTGGCTCGGGAATATTCAGGATGCGGCGAGGCCTGTTCATTCCCAGTGAACTGTCTTTACGCAGGCCCTTGACGTTGTAGCGCAGTTCATACTCCTTACCGTCCGCGCCCTTCACCCAGCGCACAATCACGTCCGGAAATTTCTTCTGAAACGCAGGGCTAAAGGTTTCTGGCAGTGTCTCAGAGTTGGCCGGGCGCGCATGCTGAATGACAGAGAAGAACTGGCGATCGTTTGGCTCCCAGTCCGCCATCATGTCGTCCAGAGAACTGAGGCCACCGCGCTCCAGTACCGAAACGGCGGAGGCCATCTGTAAATTGACAATGCGGCGAGTGGCGACAATCTCCGGTGGCTCATGGCGATTACCGCCCAGCGTAAAGCCCAGCCAGAGCAGCTGGCTGATAATAATGAACACAATCCAGAAGCCGATAAGGATCTTCCAGAACATGCGGCCGCGATAATTTTGCCTCATCGAATGCGATAACCGATGCTGCGTACCGTTTCAATGTTAACGCTGTCGGCGGTAAGCGCGGCCAGCTTCTGGCGAATATTGCTGATATGAACATCCACGCTGCGGTCATAGGCTTCACGCGGGCGACCTAACCCTTTTTCCGACAGCTCATCTTTCGAGACCACGCGGTCCGGTGAGCGCATCAGCAGATCCAGCAGGTTAAACTCTGAGGCGGTCAGATCAAACGTTTTGCCCTGCCATTCAGTGATACGCGTAGCGGGATTGAGCGTCAGCTCGCCCCATCGCAGCATCTCCTTTTTGTCCGGCTGCGGTGCCTGCTCCTCGAAGCGCCGCAGCACAGCTCGCAGCCGCGCAACCAGCTCGCGTGGATAGCAGGGTTTAGGCATATA
Organism: Pantoea sp. KPR_PJ; assembly: GCF_041386365.1. Lineage (NCBI taxonomy): Bacteria > Pseudomonadati > Pseudomonadota > Gammaproteobacteria > Enterobacterales > Erwiniaceae > Pantoea > Pantoea sp. KPR_PJ. Next base: position 618,913 of record NZ_JABMIK010000002.1, read on the forward strand.
ATCGTCTGCCCCCATCTCCAGCCCAATCACGCGGTCAATATTGTCGCCTTTGGCGGTCAGCATAATTACCGGTAACCGGCTGTTCTGCCGTACCTGACGCAGCACGTCAATACCGCTCATATCCGGCAGCATAATATCGAGGATCATTGCGGTGTAGTGGCCCGAAAGCGCCCCTTCGATACCCGCGCTGCCTGTTAAAACCAGCTGGGTTTCAAAGCCTTCTGCAATAAGGTACTGGCTGAGCATAGTTCCCAGTTCCAGATCGTCATCAACTAACAAAATTTTCATGGTGTTCTCTCGCCTGAATTGCCGCTATTTTGGCCTGAGCGAGCGCCGGACGCAGCCAGTTTTACGCGTTCCTTACAGACCCCGCGTCAGGCGATACTCCAGATGACTATAGACAAAAGCGGTCCAGCCGTCTGGACCGAGACAGAGAGGCGTTACTGATAAACGCCCGTAGAGAGATAACGATCGCCACGATCGCAGACGATAGCCACAATCACGCTGCCAGGCTGCGCCCGGGCGATACGCAGCGCACCCGCCACGGCACCGCCGGAACTGACGCCGCAGAAGATGCCTTCGCGCCGCGCCAGCGCACGCATCGTCTCTTCTGCTTCACGCTGTCCCATATCGATCACCTCATCTACCAGCTCGGGCCGATAGATGCCCGGCAGGTAGGCCTGGTGCCAGCGGCGGATACCTGGAATGGCACTGCCCTCCTCCGGTTGCAGACCGACAATTTTTACGCTGTCGCTTTGCTCTTTGAGATAGCGACCCACACCGGTAATCGTGCCGGTGGTGCCCATACTGGAAACAAAGTGGGTGAGGCGTCCGGCGCTCTGCTGCCAGATTTCCGGGCCGGTTGTCTGGTAATGTCCCAGCGGATTATCAGGGTTGTTGAACTGGTCAAGCACACGCCCTTCCCCGCGTGCCATCATGCTCAGTGCCAGGTCGCGCGCGCCCTCCATGCCAAGTTCACGACTTACCAGCACCAGCTCCGCACCGTAGGCGCGCATGGCGTCCTGCCGCTCCTTACTCATATTGTCGGGCATCAGCAGCCGAAGCGCATAGCCTTTCATCGCGGCGATCATCGCCAGCGCAATGCCGGTGTTGCCGCTGGTCGCTTCAATCAGGCGATCGCCCGGCGCGATCTCGCCGCGCAGCTCAGCCTGATGGATCATCGACCAGGCAGCGCGGTCTTTGACCGAGCCAGCGGGATTGTTGCCTTCCAGCTTCAGCCAGATTTCACTGCCGTTGGCAGGCGTCAGGCGCTGGAGTGTGATCAGCGGCGTATTACCGATAGTGTTGTGCAGAGTGGTCAAGATGCGTTTCCCGGCGAGCAAAGCGAGCAAAAAAAGGGGCGGATGTTATTCCGCCCGCTGTCGCGTGAGAAAATATCAGGCGCTTTCGGCAAAGGCAACTGCGCGCAGCGGCGTGGTCCCCTGATAGAGCCGTGCCTGCTGCAGTCCCACAAACAGACGCTCACCGCGCACCGGTGCGCTTCTGTCACCCTCAAATACCAGTGAAAAAGGCTCGCTCTGCCAGCCGGTCGGCTGTACCACCAGCTGCCAGAAATGGCCGCGCGGGCTCACTTCCAGAATTTGCACCGGCAGCGGTGTCTCCAGGCTGCTCTGGCGGGAAACGTCAATCTCCCACGGACGCAGGAACAGCTCGACTGCGCCCTGATGCGCTGGCGTATAGCCCAGCGGCCAGTGATGCGCCCCCACATGGAACTGCGAGCCGTGGATCTCGCCGTCGAAGCGGTTGACCTCGCCAAGGAACTCCAGCACGAAACGCGTGGCAGGATCGCGCCAGACCTCGTCCGGGGTGCCCACCTGTTCGATATTGCCCTGGCTCATCACCACCACGCTATCGGCCACTTCCATCGCCTCTTCCTGATCGTGCGTGACGAATACGCTGGTGAATTTCAGCTCTTCGTGCAGCTGGCGCAGCCAGCGACGCAGCTCCTTACGCACCTGCGCATCGAGTGCACCAAACGGCTCGTCGAGCAACAGGATTTGGGGTTCAACCGCCAGCGCGCGAGCCAGCGCGACGCGCTGCTTCTGGCCACCCGACAGCTGTGCCGGGAAACGGTTCGCCAGATGCGCCAGCTGCACCATTTCCAGCAGACGCGTTACGCGCTGTTTAATTTCCGCAGAGGAAGGACGTTCGCGGCGCGGCAGTACCGTCAGGCCAAAAGCGATATTGTCAAACACCGTCATATGACGGAATAACGCATAGTGCTGGAACACAAAGCCTACCTGACGGTCGCGGGCGTGCAGCGTGCTGACGTCTTTGCCGTGAAAGCGAATCTGTCCGCTGTTCTGATGTTCCAGTCCGGCGATAATACGCAGCAGCGTCGTTTTTCCGGAGCCCGAGGGGCCCAGCAGCGCCACCATCTGGCCAGAAGGAATATCCAGAGAGATATCGTTCAATACCGGGGTGCGGCCGAAAGATTTATTGATCTGCTTAATCTCAATGCTCATGGTTTTCCTCCTGTTGCAGGCGATGCTGCTGTTGCTCTAAACGCCACTGCAACACGCTTTTCAGAAACAGTGTCACGATTGCCATCAGGGTCAGCAGCGCGGCAGCGGTAAATGCCCCAACCACGTTGTAATCCTGATGCAGTAATTCAACCTGAAGCGGCAACGTATAGGTTTCGCCGCGTATCGATCCCGACACCACCGAGACCGCGCCAAACTCACCGAGGGTACGCGCGTTGGTCAGCACCACGCCGTACAGCATCGCCCAGCGAATGTTTGGCAGCGTGACGCGGCGGAACATCTGCCAGCCGGATGCGCCAAGCAGCACCGCGGCCTCATCTTCCTGGCTACCCTGACTCAGCATCACCGGCACCAGCTCACGTACAACAAAGGGACAGGTAACGAAAACAGTGGCCAGCACCATGCCCGGCCAGGCGAACATTACCTGAATATTATGCGCGTCCAGCCAGCTGCCGGCGGGTCCGTTAACGCCCCAGAACAGCAGGTACATCAGACCAGCCACTACAGGCGATACCGCGAACGGAATATCGAACAACGTCAGCAGCAGCTGGCGGCCAGGGAAAGTAAAGCGCGTCACCAGCCAGGCCAGCAGCGTGCCGAACACCAGATTCACCGGCACGGTGATCAGCGCCACCAGCACCGTTAACCAGATCGCGTGCAGCATGTCGCTGTCGGCCAGATTCTGGAAGGTTACGCCCAGCCCCATCTTTAACGCTTCGTAGAAGATAGAGACCATTGGCACCACCAGCAGCAGCAGTGAGAAGAGCACGCCAATGCCAATCAGCAGCCACTTGCTCCAGTTCACCGGCTGACGATCGGCCGCGTTAAGGTGAGAAATATCCGCCATTAGTGGCCTCCCAGTCGACGGCCAAAGCGGCTCTGCAGTGTATTAATCGCGAACAGCAGTACCAGCGATGCAGCCAGGATCACTGAGGCGATAGCGCTGGCCGCCGGATAATCGAACTCCTGCAGGCGCACAAAAATCATCAGCGAGGTCACTTCCGTTTTCCAGGCGATATTACCGGCGATAAAAATCACCGCGCCAAATTCGCCAATGCTGCGGGTAAAGGAGAGTGCCGTGCCCGCCAGCAGCGCAGGCGCCACCTCTGGCAATACCACGCGGCGGAAGCTCTGCCACGGCGTCGCCCCTAACGTTTGTGCCGCCTCTTCATATTCCGGACCCAGCTCTTCCAGAACCGGCTGGACGGTACGTACCACAAAAGGAATGCTGGTAAACGCCATGGCAACGGCGATACCGAGCCAGGTGTAGGAAATTTTGATGCCGAACGCGTGGTAAATCCACTCGCCGTACCAGCCGTTCACCGAGAAGAGGCCAGCCAGCGTCAGGCCCGCAACGGCCGTTGGCAGCGCAAAGGGCAGATCAACCAGACCATCCAGCAGCGTGCGCCCCGGAAAACGATAGCGCGTTAAAATCCACGCCATAATCATGCCGAATACAGCGTTAAACAGCGATGCCACGCCAGCTGAAAGCAGCGTCACCTTATAGGCCGCCACCAGCTGCGGATTGCTGATCACTTCCCAGTACTGGGCCAGCGTCATCTGTGACAGCTGCATCAGCAGCGCGCTGATCGGCAACAGCAGAATCAAACAGGTAAACAGCAGGCTGGTTCCCAGGCTGAGACCAAAGCCGGGCAAGACGCGTTTTTGACTCAAGGCAAACATTATCCACGCCCCGCTGATAACAGTTGATCCAGCTCACCGCCGCTGGCGAAGTGCGTCTTCATGACCTTATCCCAGCCACCAAACTGATCTTCAACACGGAACAGCTGCGTTTGCGGGAAGCGCGCTTTGTGCTCGCTCATCAGCTGCGCATTATTGACGCGGTAATAGAAGCTGGTAATGATTTGCTGCGCCTGGGGCGTATAGAGATAGTTGAGATAAGCTTTTGCCGCGTCGGCGGTATGGTTGTGCTCGACGTTTTTATCCACCCAGGCCACCGGGAATTCCGCGAGAATGTCGCTCTTCGGCACCACCACCTCATACTCATCTTTGCCGTACTGGTTGCGGATATTGTTCACTTCCGATTCAAAACTTATCAGCACGTCGCCCAGACCGCGCTCAGCGAAAGTCGTGGTGGCGCCGCGTCCGCCGGTATCAAACACCTCAACGTTCTTCAGAAACTTTGCCATAAAGGCGCGCGTTTTTGCCTCGTCACCGCCGTTGGCTTTGCTGGTTGCGCCCCACGCTGCCAGCCAGGTATAGCGGCCGTTGCCTGAGGTTTTGGGATTAGGGAAAACCAGTTTGACGTTGTCACGGCCCAGATCGGCCCAGTCGTGAATCTGCTTTGGATTGCCTTTGCGCACCAGAAACGCCATGGTGGAGTAAAATGGCGAACTGTTGTTGGGCAGACGGCTTTGCCAGTCAGCAGCGATCAGATTGCCTTTATCGTGCAGCACCTGAACATCAGTGACCTGATTGTAGGTGACAACATCGGCACGCAGCCCCTGCAGGATCGCCAGCGCCTGTTTAGAAGAACCGGCGTGGGACATTTTAATGGTGAGCTTGTCGTCAGGATGGCTGGCATCCCATTGCTTCTCAAATGGCGCATTCAAGGCGGCAAACAGCTCGCGTGCGACATCATACGAGCTGTTAAGCAGTTCGGTGGCATTCGCCGCGCCCGCAAGGCTAAGCGACAAGGCAATACCGCCAACGATATTTTTCATCGTTCTTATGGTCATTGGGCACCCTGAGAAAACATGAGATCCGGCTCACGCCAGCCGTTTGCCCAGTGTATTTATAACCCCGTGAAAAGCAGTAGCGGTTTTATATATCGTTTGATGATTTCAAAGTCGAAAATGGCATAAGCCACTGCAAGAGTTTATGCGCCAGCCGAAAAAGGGGCTGACGCAAATGCCCTTAGCGCTGCCAGATAATTTTGCTTAATTTCCAGCTTTTCAGCACATCATCAGAAGGCATCAGCCCGTCCGGGCCGTGCCAGTCGCCGCTGTAGACATAGGAGAGGTGCTGGCTACCGGGCGCGCGGCATTCAACGTCATGGCGATTAACGCTCCCTGCCAGCTTACAGTTATTGAAGGCTTTGCTGAATTTGTCGCTAAAGGCGTCGCCGATTTTACTACCATCCTGCGCGGCGATAGCGCTGTCCATGACGTCAATGCGCTCAACACTGCTGCGACCGCTGATCTGGAGTTTAACCTGCCCCTCGTCCAGCGCTTGCCAGAAGGCCACTACCTCACCGTTTTCGCTGCGCATTCCCTGACGAAGCTTATAGTTGCCGTCTAAGCCGTCGCTAATTGCGCTTTCGCTCATGGCCGTCGTGCTGCCTACCCCACCGACGCCCTGCTCGGTTGCCGTCAGTGAAGAGCCAAACCAGTTCCACGGTAGCGCCGATGACCAGTGATAGCTCAGCGGGTTATACCAGTTGACTGTCGAATCAGATGAGGTCGCAGAGCCGGAACTGGCGCAGCCGCTCAGCAGCGCGGCCGCCACCAGCAGTGAATAAGGTAAAGCTTTCATTAAAACTCCTGTTAATCCTGTGCCGGACGGCAGAACTCTTTGGAGTCGTCCGGCGCAAAAAAGTTTATTCCGCCAGCTGATGTTCCGGCAGAAAGCAGTCGCGCAGCCTGGCGTTGACCAGCAGCCACAGCAGTGCCAGGCCGTCAAACAGCGTCAGCAGCAGCGGCCACGGCGAAGCGAGCAGATCGCCAGAGACAAACGCCATGCCCTGCCACGCCAGGTTGATTGCCAGCGACAGCACCAGCACCCAGCGCCAGGCCTGCCACAGACGTGGCCAGCGTGCACGGTAGCCGGTCAGCAGCAGGCCGATCAGCGCGGGGGCGCCCAGCGCCAGCCCCAGCCAGAACGTCTGGCGATCGGGATAGAAAAGCCCCAGCAAATCGTTGCCCTGCTGACGCGATGCGCCCGCCATGACCAGCAGAAGCCAGGTGCGCGCCAGTAGCAGCAGGATCGGCCAAAAAAGAAACGGCAGCCGCAGCTGCCCTTTCGCATCATAGTCGTCCGGCAAATATTTCACCGTCTCAATACTCCCGGTCCTCGATCAGCCGCTTGCCGAGCAGTACGGAATCCACCGGCTCATATTCCAGCTTTTCGTAAAACGCCACCACCTGATCGTTCTCTTCACGCACCATCAGGTTTATTTTAGGACAGCCGCGTGCGATCAGTTTTTTCTCCAGCCGATTCATCAGCGCATTGGCAAAGCCACGTCCCTGATAATCGGGATGCACCGCCAGATAATAGGCGGAACCGCGATGGCCGTCATAACCGCCCATCAGCGTCCCGACCACCTCGCCACCCACTTCCGCTACCAGAAACAGATCCGCGTCATGATTCATCTTGCGCTCGATATCGAGTTCCGGATCGTTCCACGGACGTAACAAATCGCAACGCTCCCAGAGCGTCACCACCTCTTCAAAATCTTCCTGGCGGAAAGCGCGAATTTCCATTGTCTTTACCCTGCAATAAGCTCAATTCGCTGATTATCACGCATTCCTGGCCGGGCGCAACCCTGGTTAGCGCAGCGCATAACAAAAAGCGGTGATTTTTCTGTTAGCAACCTGACATACAAAGTAATGGCCTGAAAGGGTTCGTCTCTCGCGATACGTAAAACGTTACGATATAACACTGGGCACAATGACTATCAATGGGCCTGCATATGCAAAAACTCTCACTGCTCAAGCGTCTGACCAACCGTCGACAGCTGCTGCTCTCTGGCCTGGCGCTGGCCATTCTGTCGCCGCGCGCCATTCAGGCCAGGGAAGAAAATGCGCCGCTGCGCGCCAGTTCACGCCACGCAAAGCCTGCACCGCCGCAAAAAAACGGCAAGCGCATCGTGATGATCGACCCCGGCCACGGCGGCATTGACTCCGGTGCGGTGGGCAGCGAAGGCTCGGAAGAGAAGCATGTGGTGCTGGAGATCGCTGACACCGTGCGCCAGCTGCTGCAGGACCATCCCAGTATCGAGGTGCGGCTGACGCGCGACAGCGACCACTTTATTCCGCTTTACCAGCGCGTCGAAATTGCCCATCAGCACGGCGCAAATTTGTTTATGTCCATCCACGCCGATGGCTTTACCAGCCCTGAGGCCAGCGGTGCCTCCGTGTTCGCCCTGTCGAACCGCGGTGCGAGCAGCGCCATGGCGCGCTATTTGTCAGACAAGGAGAACGCGGCGGATAAGGTCGGTGGCGCGAAGGTCGAGCAGCAGGATCACTACCTGAATCAGATTTTGTTCGATCTGGTGCAGACCGATACCATCCGCAACAGCCTGACGCTGGGCAAGCACGTATTAGATCAAATCCGTCCCGTGCATCATCTGCACAGCGAACACACCGAACAGGCGGCGTTTGCCGTGCTGAAATCGCCCTCCATTCCCTCGGTGCTGGTCGAAACCTCTTTTATTACTAACCCGCGCGAAGAGAAGCTGCTTGGCACCACCGCGTTTCGCCGTACCATTGCAACGGCCATCGCGGGCGGCATTACCCGCTACTTCGATGAATACGATCGCCGCAATGGTCAGGTATAATCGCGCCACTTTCTTTACAATGAGCAAACGTCATGCCTGATATATCCCGCGTTAAAGCCTTTCTGCTGAGTCTGCAGGAGACAATCTGTAATCAACTGGCAGCGGCCGACGGCGGTGCGCAGTTTATCGAAGACAGCTGGCAACGTCCGGGCGGCGGTGGCGGTCGCAGCCGCGTGCTGCGCGACGGCGCGGTGTTTGAGCAGGCAGGCGTCAATTTTTCGCATGTTCACGGCGACCAGATGCCTGCCTCAGCGACGGCGCACCGCCCTGAGCTGGCAGGCCGCAGCTTTGAAGCGATGGGCGTGTCGCTGGTGATCCACCCACGCAGCCCCTATGTACCGACCAGCCATGCCAACGTACGTTTTTTTATCGCTGAAAAACCCGGTGCCGATCCGGTCTGGTGGTTTGGCGGAGGCTTCGATCTGACACCCTATTATGGCTTCAGCGAAGATGCCGTGCACTGGCACCAGACCGCGTTCGATCTCTGCCAGCCGTTCGGCGATGAGGTCTATCCGCGCTACAAAAAATGGTGCGACGACTACTTCTACCTGAAGCACCGCGATGAACAGCGCGGCATTGGCGGCATCTTTTTTGACGACCTCAACGCGCCCGATTTTGACACCAGCTTTAGTTTTATGCAGGCCGTGGGCAACGGATTCCTTGACGGCTATCTGCCGATTGTTGAGCGACGCAAGGCGCTGCCGTGGGGTGAGCGTGAGCGTCAGTTCCAGCTCTATCGCCGCGGCCGCTATGTCGAGTTCAACCTGGTGTGGGATCGCGGCACGCTGTTTGGTCTGCAAACCGGCGGCCGCACCGAATCGATTCTGATGTCGATGCCGCCGCTGGTACGCTGGGAATATGACTACCAGCCAGAGCCAGATTCGCCAGAAGCCGCGCTGACGCGCGACTTTTTACCGGTGCGCGACTGGCTATAGCGGCTGGGTTTGTGCCTCAACCACCGCCAGCGCCACCATATTGACGATGCGCCTGACCGAGGCGATGCGCGTCAGCACATGAACCGGTTTGCTGATGCCCATCAGCACCGGGCCGACGGTGACGCCCTCTGACGTAGAGACGCGCAGCAGGTTATAGCTGATACGCGCCGCCTCTACGTTAGGCATAATCAGCAGATTAGCCGCGCCCTTAAGCGGGCTGTCCGGCATCAGCTCGCGGCGAATACTCTCAATCAGCGCCGCGTCACCGTGCATTTCGCCATCCACCTCCAGATCCGGGGCGCGACGCTGAATTATCGCCAGCGCTTCGCGCATCTTGCACGCGCCCGGCGCGCTGGAGGTACCGAAACTCGAATGGGACAGCAGCGCCACGCGCGGCTCAATGCCGAAGCGGCGCACCGTTTCTGCGGCCAGCAGCGTCAGGTCGGCCAGCTGCTCCGCCGTTGGATCCTCGTTAACGTAGGTGTCGGTAATAAAGGTATTACCGCTGGGCAGCAGCAGCGCATTCATCGCGCCCGCCACCTTAACGTCGTCGCGCAACCCGAAAACCCTCTCCACCACGTCATAGTGCTCATGGTAGTCGCCAATGGTGCCGCAGATGAGCGCGTCCGCCTCACCGCGATGCACCATGATGGCCCCAATCAGCGTAGGATTCCCGATCACCGCGCGCTGCGCCTGCTCTGGCGTGACGCCGCGTCGCTTCATCATCTGATAATATTCGTTCCAGTACGCCTTGAAGCGCGGATCGGACTCGTTGTTCACCACGTCGAAATCTTTTCCCGCTTCAATTTTCAATCCCTGTTTTTGCAGGCGCATCGCTATCACGCTGGGGCGGCCAATCAGGATCGGCCGCGCCAGCCCGAGCGTAACCAGCTCCTGCGTCGCGTGCAGTACCCGGACCTCCTCGCCCTCTGCCAGTACCACACGCTTCGGTGCGTTGCGCGCCTGGGAAAAAATCGGCTTCATAAACAGATTGGTTTTATAGACGAACTCGGTGAGCTTCTCGCGGTAAGCGTCAAAATCAACAACAGGACGGGTGGCCACGCCAGAGTCCATGGCGGCGCGCGCAACTGCCGGGGCAATCTGCACAATCAGGCGCGGATCAAAGGGCTTGGGTATCAGATACTCTGGCCCAAAACAGAGATCCTGATCGTCATAGGCTGACGCCACCACATCGTTCTGCTCCGCCTGCGCCAGCGCAGCAATAGCCTGTACCGCCGCCAGCTTCATCTCCTCATTAATGCGGGTAGCCCCCACGTCGAGCGCACCGCGAAAGATAAAGGGAAAGCAGAGCACATTGTTGACCTGATTGGGAAAATCAGAGCGACCGGTGCAGATAATCGCATCGGGACGTACCGCCTTTGCCAGCGGCGGCATAATTTCCGGCTCGGGATTTGCCAGTGCCAGAATCAGCGGGTCACGCGCCATTTTTTTAACCATCTCTGGCGTCAGCACCCGCGGCCCGGAACAGCCGAGAAAGATATCCGCGTTTTCGATCACCTCATCCAGCCGGCGCGCGCCCGTGTCCTCGACGGCATACGCTGCTTTAGTGGGTGTCATATCCGGCTCGCGCTCGCGATAGATTACCCCTTTTGAGTCACATACCACGATATTGTGCTTTTGCATGCCGAGCGCGGTTAGCAGGTTCAGGCAGGCAATCGCCGACGCCCCTGCGCCTGAGACCACCAGCCGCACCTCACTCATCGCTTTACCAACCAGGCGTAATCCGTTGAGCACCGCCGCGGTGCAGATGATCGCTGTGCCGTGCTGGTCGTCGTGAAAAACCGGGATTTTCATGCGCTGACGCAGCTGCTGTTCGATGTAAAAACACTCCGGTGCCTTAATATCCTCAAGGTTAATTCCGCCAAAAGTTGGCTCCAGTGCGGCAATAACGTTGATCAGGCGGTCGGGATCCTGCTCATCAATTTCAATATCAAAGACATCAATTCCGGCAAACTTTTTAAACAGTACGCCCTTGCCTTCCATCACCGGTTTACCTGCCAGCGCGCCGATATTGCCCAGCCCCAGCACCGCGGTACCGTTAGAGATGACGGCGACCAGATTGCCGCGTGCGGTGTATTTATGGGCCGCCAGCGGATCCTCGGCGATAGCGAGACAGGGCGCGGCAACGCCCGGCGAATAGGCCAGCGCCAGATCGCGCTGGGTAGCAAGGGGTTTAGTCGGGGAAACCTGAATTTTGCCTGGCGTAGGATACTGATGAAAATCCAGCGCGCTCTGCTTGAATTGGTCGTCCATTGTCGGTTCCTTGATCAGCTTCTGTGCGCCAGCAGTATAAAAGTTAGCCAGCCAGGAAAACGTTGAGGCGATCGCGATAAAGCCGTTTCGCCTTCGGGGAAAGGCTGGGCGTAAAGTGCGGTTCCCCGGCAGAACCCCCCAGTTCTGCTAATCTTTGAGATGCGCGATTTTCGCCCTCCGGCTCGCTGACAGGATGTTGCAGCACGCTCTCCCTGTTTGACGTCACGCTGTTTTCGCCGTGCGGGGCCCCGATGAGTTCAACCCATCGTAATAATCAGAAAAAGAGTATTTTCATCACCGAACGCCTGATGCACTGTGTTGCAGGGTGAAATCATTCGCAATAAAGAATTGCTCATCAAGGAGTTAAAAGATGAACCAGCTAGACGCATTAAAACAGTTCACTACCGTCGTGGCGGACAGTGGCGATATTGAATCCATTCGCAGCTACCATCCCGAGGATGCCACCACTAACCCTTCACTGATTCTGAAAGCGTCAAGCCTGGAAGGCTACAAGCACCTGATCGACGACGCGGTTGACTATGCGAAGAAGCAAGGCGGCAGCAAAGAGACGCAGATCATCAACGCCAGTGACAAAGTGGCGATTAACCTCGGTATGGAGATCCTGAAAAGCATACCGGGCCGTGTTTCGACCGAAGTGGATGCGCGCCTCTCTTTCGATCGTGGCATGTGTGTGACCAAGGCGGAAAAACTGGTTCGCCTCTATGAAGAGCACGGTATCGACCGCTCACGCATTCTGATTAAGCTGGCGTCAACCTGGGAAGGGATTAAGGCGGCTGAGGAGCTGGAGAAAAACGGCATCCACTGTAACCTGACGCTGCTGTTTTCCTTCGCACAGGCACGTGCCTGTGCTGAAGCAGGTGTTTACCTTATCTCCCCCTTTGTGGGTCGTATTTATGACTGGTATAACAGCCGTAAGCCGCTGGATCCCTATGTGGTGGATGACGATCCGGGCGTGAAATCGGTGCGTCGCATTTATGACTACTACAAAAAGCACCGCTACAGCACCATCATCATGGGCGCGAGCTTCCGCAAGGTTGAACAGATTATCGCGCTGGCCGGCTGCGATCGTCTGACCATCTCCCCGAACCTGCTGGAAGAACTGCAAAACAGCGACGCGCCGGTTGAGCGCAAGCTGGAGCCGTCTACCGAAGGCTTCCACCAGCCCGCGTCGCTTTCTGAAGCCGAGTTCCGCTGGGAGCATAATCAGGATCCCATGGCGGTAGAGAAACTTTCCGACGGCATTCGCCAGTTTGCGGTCGATCAGCAGAAACTCGAGGATGTGCTGGCGGCACGCCTGTAGTTTTTGCCTGTTAAACTTCGTCGGGCGGGCTTTCCCGCCCGCACTTCTGCTCAACGAAGGGAGAACCCTATGTCATCACGCAGAGAGTTGGCGAACGCCATTCGTGCATTAAGTATGGATGCGGTACAGAAAGCAAACTCAGGTCACCCAGGCATGCCAATGGGCATGGCCGATATCGCCGAAGTGCTGTGGCGCGACTTCCTGAAACATAACCCGACCAATCCCGCATGGGCCGACCGCGACCGTTTTATTCTCTCTAACGGCCACGGTTCAATGCTGCTCTATAGCCTGCTGCACCTTACTGGCTACGATCTGCCGATGGAAGAGCTGAAAAACTTCCGCCAGCTGCATTCGAAAACCCCAGGCCATCCGGAGATCGGCTATACGCCAGGCGTTGAGACCACCACCGGTCCGCTGGGCCAGGGCCTGGCGAACGCCGTGGGTCTGGCAATCGCCGAGCGCACGCTGGGTGCGCAGTTCAACCGTCCAGGCCACGATATCGTTGACCACTTTACCTATGTGTTTATGGGCGACGGTTGTCTGATGGAGGGGATCTCGCATGAGGTCTGCTCGCTGGCCGGCACGCTGGGCCTCGGCAAGCTAATTGGCTTCTACGATCACAACGGCATCTCTATTGATGGCGAAACCGAAGGCTGGTTTACCGATGACACCCATAAACGTTTCGAAGCCTATAACTGGCACGTTGTCGGTGAAATCGACGGCCATGACGCCGATGCAGTCAGCCGCGCCATTAAAGAGGCGCAAAGCGTCACCGACAAGCCGTCGCTGATCATCTGCCGCACCATTATCGGCTTTGGCTCGCCTAACAAAGCGGGCAAAGAAGAGTCGCACGGCGCGGCGCTGGGCGACGCAGAAGTGGCGCTGGCGCGTAAAGAGCTGGGCTGGACCGCTGCACCTTTTGAAATTCCGCAGGCGATTTATCAGCAGTGGGATGCCAAAGCGGCCGGTGCCGAGCGCGAGCGTGCCTGGAATGAGAAACTGGCGGCCTACAAACAGGCTCATCCAGAGCTGGCAGAAGAGTATCAGCGCCGCATGAACGGCGAAATGCCGTCGACCTGGGACGCTGAAACGCAAAAATTCATCAACGATCTGCAGGCAAATCCGCAGAAGATCGCCAGCCGTAAGGCATCGCAAAACACGCTGGAGCATCTCGGCTCGCTGCTGCCAGAACTGCTTGGCGGTTCGGCGGATCTGGCACCGAGTAACCTTACCCTCTGGTCAGGCTCGAAGCCTATTAAAGCGGATCCAGCGGGTAACTATATCCACTACGGCGTACGCGAATTTGGCATGACCGCAATTGCCAACGGCATCGCCCATCACGGCGGCTTCGTCCCCTATACCGCCACCTTCCTGATGTTTGTTGAATATGCGCGTAATGCTGCGCGTATGGCGGCGCTGATGAAAGCGCGACAGATCATGGTCTACACCCATGATTCTATCGGCCTTGGCGAAGATGGCCCGACGCACCAGCCGGTCGAGCAGCTTGCCAGCCTGCGGCTGACGCCAAACTTCAGCACCTGGCGCCCCTGTGACCAGGTTGAGACCGCCGTGGCGTGGAAAGCGGCTATTGAGCGTCACCACGGACCTACCGCACTGATCCTGTCGCGTCAGAATCTGTTACAGCCGGAACGTACCGCGGCTCAGGTTGAGAACATCGCTCGCGGTGGCTATATCCTCAAGGACAGCGACGGCACGCCGGATATCATCCTGATTGCTACCGGTTCAGAAGTTGAGATCACGCTGGGCGCAGCGGAGAAACTGACCACCGACGGCCACAAAGTCCGCGTGGTATCCCTGCCCAGCACCGACGTGTTCGACAAGCAGGATAGTGCCTACCGTGAATCGGTGCTGCCCTCAACGGTACGGGCTCGCGTTGCGGTAGAGGCGGGGATCGCCGACTACTGGTTCAAATACGTGGGCATTGATGGCAAGATTGTCGGTATGACAACCTTTGGTGAATCCGCGCCCGCAGGCAAACTCTTCCCGGCCTTTGGCTTTACCATTGAAAACGTGGTGGCGCAGGCAGAGTCCTTACTCAAGCCAGCGTAACAGGTTGGCCTCTTTCGCATTCTGCGAGAGGGGCCTGCCTTCAGAATCAGAAACAGAAAAAAAATCGCGCCCGCCCCTTCACCGCTTACATAAACGCATTACTATAGAATCCTTCTCTGATTCTTTTAGCCGGATGCTTTCCCGTTGAAAAACGCTACCTCCTGTTTACTCGCCCTGATGGTGTCTCTGATGCCCTTCGCAGGCAACGCGCAGATCGCGCCCGATCCGCTGCTCTCTTCACAGATTGTGGATCGTTACGCTGAACACATTTTTTATGGCAGTGGCGCGACCGGTATGGCACTGGTCGCCATTGATGGTAACCAGCGCGTCTTTGCCAGCTTTGGCGAAACCCGGCCGGGTAATAACGTGCGCCCGCAGAAAGACTCCTTAATTCGCATCGCCTCACTGAGTAAACTGCTGACCAGCGAGGTCATGGTGAAGATGGCAGAGCGCGGGCAAATCCGCCTTGACGACCCGCTGAGCAAATACGCGCCGCCGGGCGCACGCGTGCCTACCTATGCGGGTCAGCCAATTCGCCTGATCAATCTTTCTACCCATACCAGCGGCCTGCCGCGCGAGCAGCCCGGTGGCAAACCCCAGCGGCCAGTGTTTGTCTGGCCAACGCGCAGCGAGCGCTGGGAGTGGCTGGCTGGCGCGAAGCTCAAGGCTGCGCCGGGCACCAGTGCTGCTTATTCGAACCTGGGCTACGATCTGCTGGGCGATGCGCTGTCACGCGCGGCAGGGATGCCCTACCCGGCGCTGCTCCAGCAGCTGATCACCCGTCCGCTTGGCATGAAAGACACCACTTTTACCCCATCGCCAGAGCAGTGCAGCCGTCTGATGGTGGCAGAGAAAGGGGCCAGCCCCTGTAACAATACCCTGGCGGCCATCGGCAGCGGTGGCGTCTACTCGACCCCAGAGGATATGGCGCGCTGGATGCAGCAGTTTCTGAACTCTGCCATTAATCCACGTTCACCGCAGGTAGATCGCATGCAGACGCTAATCTACCGTCGCGATCAGCTGACGAAGGTTGAAGGAATGGATGTGCCGGGCAAAGCTGATGCCATTGGCATGGGCTGGGTCTATATGAAACCGAAAAACGGCCGTCCCGGCATTATCCAGAAAACCGGCGGCGGCGGCGGCTTTATCACCTATATGGCGATGGTGCCGCAAAATAACGTGGGCGTCTTTGTGGTGGTCACGCGCTCGCCGCTGACGCGCTTTACCGCCATGAGCGACGGCGTCAACGATATGCTGGCAGAGCTGGTGGGCAATCAGAACGGTTCGCCGATGATGGTTCAGGTCATGCGCTAGGGCGCTCTTTCCGGCGATGACTGCGAAACCCACAGCGTGGGCCAGTCGTCGCTGCTGTGCCAGGCGTCGCAGGTCGACTCTTCCGCATACTCCGCCAGCGTGAAATCGGTGCCATTGAAGCGCCAGCGCGTGGCGGCACCGCAGTCTCCCAGCCCGCGTCCTTTACTGAAGGTATAGAGCAGCCCGGTGCTGGCATCATAGTCAGCGTTGATTAACTCCAGCTGGCGTTCGCCGCGCGGCGGCGTAAACGGCAGCTGAAGGGTAATGCCGCGCGCGACATAAGGTGCGGTGCGCGTCACCTCAAAGGCGAGATCGATAACGTTATAGGCCCCCATTTCACAGCTCACCATCAACAGCGCCTTGCTGTCGGTCAGCGGCGCAATGTTAACTTCGCGCCGCATGGGATCGAGCGAGCAGGTGTCGGTGTTCAGACGCCAGGTGCCATAATCCAGTAGCCCACTGGTTTCGTCACGCGTTAGTGCAGCAGGCGGCACTCCCGCTGGCGGCAGCGTCGGCAGTGGCGGCGGCGGCGGAACATCCCATAGCGCGCGAGAGCCGCGCTTTATCCATGCGCTCATGCCGTTTACTCGGCCCTGAACATCATCCATCAGCAGCAGGGCGGCCTTCAGGCCGTGAAGCGAAATGGCCGCCTGGGCGTTGTAAGTGAGCTGGATAGCGTCGGCATCCATGATTTGTGCCAGAAATTCATCAATCGCGATAGCGTTGCTGGTGGCGAGATGGTGAGGCTCAACCGACCAGTGCTTTAGATCGGGACGCAGCCGACGCTGGTCCAGCAGCAGATTATCCTGGAGCGGCGCGCCGGGCACCTCGCCGCTATAGGCGCTGCCGTAGTCGATGCGCAGCAGCGGCCGGTCGTTGACGCCAGCATGACGCGCAATGGTCATCACCAGTCCTTTATCGCCGGGAATATTGCGCGCCACGCAGAACCCAACGTTATTGCAGGTCACCTGCCAGTCGGAAAACGACTTTTGCAGGGGATCGGCGTTAACGCAGGCGATAAAAAGAAAAGGTAATACCAGCAGTGATTTCGTCCAGGTCGACATCAAGAAAAACGGTCCCCAAAACCTCAGAGTGGAGATGATAGCGCAACGCCTGAACATCAGGTGGGTCGAAACTGAGACCAGGTTCAGAAAGCGCACCTGACTGCTGAAAAAGCATACGATAAGGTCGTGTAGCGCAAAGAAAATCACCGCTTCCATCATCGGTAGCGCACGCGCCAGTCTCAATCGGATTTATCGGACAATGTTTCGCGACGCAGGCGTGAATGCCGGTGCGTCAGCGATTACCCTCAGGCCTTTAGCCAGCCCGCCAGCTGAGCGTGCTGGAGCAACATAATGGTTTTACCGTCACGGATGCGGCCATCCTGCACCATCGCCAGCGCCTCGGGAAAGGCGATTTCCAGCACATCGATATCCTCATCCTCTACCCCACCGCCCGCATTGTCGCGCAGCGATTCGTTGTACTCGGCGGCAAAAAAGTGGAGCAGTTCCGTTACGCCACCAGGTGACATATAGGCTTCATAGAGTTTAGTCACCTCACCTACCGCATAGCCCGTCTCCTCAATCGCTTCTTTGCGAATGCAGACTTCTGGTGAGTCATTATCCAGCAGTCCGGCGCAGGCCTCAATCAGCATGCCGTTCGCGTTGCCGTTAACGTAGGTGGCAATCCGAAACTGGCGCGTCAGCACCACACTGTTTTTCTCACGGTTGTAGAGCAGGATGGTGGCACCATTGCCGCGGTCATACACCTCGCGCTTGTGGCGCACTACCTCGCCCTTTTTGGTAGCAAGTTCATAGGTGTAATTACGCAGGATGAAGTAGTTCCCGGAGAGAAGTTTGTCTTTAATGATATTGATCTTGAACGACATAGTGGCTCCACTACAGACCTGAGGGAGCCTGCCATCATAGGCGGAAGCGCGAGGGAAAACTATCCGAAAGCAGGAATAAAAAAGCCTGCCGTTATCGGGCAGGCTTACAGAAGCCTTTAGCGTGCGGCGTCGTCCGCCAGCGCATGCGGCTGATCGTCGTCATGCAAATGATCGTGCTCGGTCTGTGCGATGGCGTGTACGCGCTTGCGCACGCCAAACCAGCCCAGCACCAGAATTACCGCCAGCACCGGAATCGCGGCAATGGTATAGGTGCCGTTTGGATAATCGAACGCCATCAGCACCAGTACGCTCAGCAAGAACAGCAGCGTCAGCCAGGAGGTCACTGGCGCACCTGGCAGCTTAAAGCTGATGTCATCCGCTTTCCCTTCTTTGATCGCTTTACGCAGACGCATCTGGCAGATCACAATAAAGCCCCACGACGCGATAATGCCCAGCGACGCTACGTTCAGCACGATCTCGAATACCTGTGAAGGCACATAGTAGTTAAGCACCACACCGATAACATAGACCGCAATGGTGACCAGAATACCGGCGTAAGGCACCTGCTGGGTGCTCATTTTTGACATGAACTTCGGAGCAGAGCCGCCCATCGCCATTGAGCGCAGAATACGGCCGGTGGAGTAAAGACCGGAGTTCAGGCTGGACAGCGCCGCACTCAGCACCACGATATTCATGATACTGCCAACGTAGGGTACGCCCAGCTTCGAGAAGAAGGTCACGAACGGACTCTGACCGGCCTGATAGGCGTTCCACGGCAGCAGCAGCACCAGCAGTACCACCGAACCGACATAAAACAGCCCGATACGCCAGATGACGCTGTTGATCGCTTTCGGCAGCATGGTTTCCGGATCTTTGCACTCTCCCGCAGCCGTTCCGACCAGTTCAATAGAGGCAAAGGCAAACACCACCCCCTGCACCAGCACCAGCGCCGGTAACAGACCGTGCGGGAAGAGTCCGCCGTTATCGGTCACCAGATGGATGCCGGTTGCATTGCCGTCCAGCGGTTTACCGGTGCCGAGGAACACCACGCCTACCACCAGGAAGATGGCGATCGCCAGCACTTTCACCAGCGCAAACCAGAACTCCATCTCGGCAAACCATTTCACGCCGATCATGTTCATGGTGCCGACGATAGCCAGCGCGCCCAGCGCGAAGACCCACTGCGGCACATCACCAAATGCGCCCCAGTAGTGCATATAGAGCGCAACAGCGGTGATGTCCACAATGCCGGTCATTGCCCAGTTGACAAAGTACATCCAGCCCGCCACGTAGGCGGCTTTTTCCCCCAGGAATTCGCGCGCATAGGAGACGAAGCTGCCGCTTGAGGGACGATGCAATACCAGTTCGCCAAGGGCCCGCAGGATAAAGAACGAGAAGATACCGCAGACCAGATAGATCAGCGCCAACGCCGGTCCTGCCGCCTGAAGGCGTCCCCCCGCTCCGAGGAACAGGCCGGTGCCAATCGCGCCACCGATAGCAATCATCTGAACGTGACGATTGCCCATCGCTTTTTGGTAGCCGGTGTCATGTGAGTTCAGCCAGCGTCTTTTCGCAGCGCGCATCTCGGCTGCGGTTTTTTTAGTAGATTTCATAGCCTTCCTGTTTGTCCTGACCATCAATCACCGCGAACACAAACGATTGCGTACGCCATGCGAAATGGGGTAAGTCCCCTCTTAATCTGCCTGTGAGTTATAAGTAAAGCGGCAGGGGAAATTACGGCGATGAATCCTACCCGTTCTGCGTGAACGAAGCAAAAGATACCGATGAAGTGCACGAAGTGTTTTGTAATAATCGGGTTTATTGCACAAAAAAAACCGGCCGTTGGCAGGCCGGTAAATGCTACAGGGATGGAAAGAAGAGCTTGAGGGTTAGCGATAAATCTCTGCGGTGCCGCTCCACAGGCTGGAATCGCCCGGGTTATCAACACCAATGACACGGTAGTGACTTGCGCCCATCTCTTCAGCTTTTTGCGACAGCTGACGTGTGGCGTCATCCAGTGAGCCGCGTGCATTTGAGACGGAGACGCTGCCGATACTTTGCAGACCCTGAGCCTGCTCCTGGCTTACCGGTGACGCTGCCAGGGCAGAAAAAGATGCGGTCGCAAGCAGGGCACCCGCCAGAATCACAGTCAGTTTTTTCATAGCATGCTCCTTCATTGACGTTACAGGGTGTTTACTTAATTCTGGTTAGAATTATTAGCGCCGTAATGAAAACCAACATCTGGCTGATGTAAACCTGTGTACTTTTTAAGCGCAGCATTGCGCCTTCTCCTGGGATATGTCAGGAGAGGTTATTTTTTGTGCAGAACGTAACCCATTATGTGTCATCACTCTGGGATCGCCTGGCAGCATCAGGGGGTCTCCTTTATAATCCCCGCACCAAAAACAGGGGTATTGCCGTGATAGTAAAACGTTCTGTGACCCGCAGTCTCGCCCAGGCGCTGAGCGCCATCGTACTGCTGGCACTGCTGACGACCGGGCTGGCG
This sequence comes from Pantoea sp. KPR_PJ, assembly GCF_041386365.1. Classification (NCBI taxonomy): domain Bacteria; kingdom Pseudomonadati; phylum Pseudomonadota; class Gammaproteobacteria; order Enterobacterales; family Erwiniaceae; genus Pantoea; species Pantoea sp. KPR_PJ. The sequence continues at coordinate 639,243 of NZ_JABMIK010000002.1, forward strand.
CTGATGACCCTCTCCAGCAGCCTGCGCGACGCGGAGGCGATTAACCTGGCGGGATCGCTGCGTATGCAGAGCTATCGCCTCGCCTGGGACAGCAACAGCGACCCGCAACAGCTCAGGCAGCATTTGCTGGAGTACCAGCAAACGCTGGATAAGCCTGCACTACGCGATCTCGATCGCCCCTGGGTGCCGCGAGAGGTCATCAGTCGTTACCATCATCTGCGCAACGCCTGGCCTGCACTGCAACAGCAGCTGCAACGCAATGACGCGGTGGTCTACCAGCAGCAGGTCGCGAACTATGTCGGCGAGATCGACCGTTTTGTGATGGGATTACAGCGCTACAGCGAAAGAAAAATGGAGCTGGTGGCAGCCAGTAGTCTGCTGGGCGTCATTGCTATTGTGGCACTGGCGTTAGCGGCCATTCGCTTTAGTCGCCGTCAGGTGGTCGGCCCGCTTAATGCGCTGGTGACCGCCAGCCGCTACGTTGAAAGCGGCAACTTTGCTTTTCCTGCGCTGGTCGTGGAGCAGAATAATGAGCTACGGGTGCTGGCCCAGACGTTTAGCGCGATGGCGGCGCGCCTGCATTCGCATCATCAGGCGCTGGCCGGCGCGGTAGAGGAGAAAACGCGCGATCTGCAAGAGGCCAACCGTACCCTGTCGCTGCTCTATGAGATCTCACAGATGCTGTCCGCCAGCCCGCTCAGCGCAGCACGGATTGAAGCCGCCATGACGCAGGTGCAAGAACGCGAAAATCTGCGCGTGCTGGTGCTGGAAAGTGAGCAGGTTCGCTTTTGCGTGGGGGAACGTGAACCGAAATCTCACTGGTATAGCGTCCCGCTGCAGCAGGATGATGAACAGAACGGTACGCTGCGCTGGCAGTGCGAGCGGGGCCAGCCGCGTCAGGCACTGATGCAAAGCCTGGCCAATATGCTGTCGCGCGCCGTCTTCCTCTGGCAAACGCAAAAACAGGTTCAGCAGATGCTGCTGATTGAAGAGCGGGCGACCATCGCGCGTGAGCTACACGATTCACTGGCGCAGGCGCTCTCCTTTATGCGCATTCAACTGACGCTGCTGCGCCGTACCCTGGAGACGCCAGATCCGGCAGCGCAAACCATTATTGCCGACTTTGACCGCACGCTCGCTGACGCATACCGTCAGCTACGCGAACTGCTGGCGACTTTTCGTCTGACCATTGAGCAGGCCGATTTGCTGGCGGCGATGCAGGCGATGATCGCCTCGTTGCAGGAGCAGGTGACGGCTAAAATTAACTTCAGCTATCAGCCGGGGCTGGAAACGCTGGATGCGCAGCAGCAGGTACATCTGTTGCAGATTGCGCGCGAAGCGGTGCTGAACGCTATTCGTCACGCCAGTGCGCAGATCATTAGCGTGCGCTATGAGCGCAACGATAAAGGTGAGCATTTGCTGACTGTTACTGATGACGGCGTCGGCATCGCCAGTACCGATGAGCCGCAGGGCCACTACGGACTGACCACAATGTCGGAGCGCGCCGCAAGACTGTCGGGCGAGCTGAGCATTCAGGCGCAGGCACGCGGCACGCAGGTAGCTCTGCGCTTTCCGCCGCGTCCCGACGTTAATTCATCGCGTTAGAGCTTAACGCGCCCTTGATAACTGTTTTATAAGCGCTTTTGCGTTATTCGCCAGGAGTCGATATGCAACAACCTGTGCTGACGGTAATGATTGTGGATGACCATCCACTGATGCGGCGCGGAATTCGCCAGCTGCTGGCGCTGGAGCCGCGCCTGGAGGTAATTGCTGAAGCCAACAATGGCACCGAGGCGCTGGCCGAAGCCCGTCACCTGTCGCCAGACGTGATCTTGCTCGATCTGAATATGAAAGGGATGTCAGGGCTGGATACCCTGAAGGCGCTGCGCCATGAAGGGATCAGCGCACGTATTCTTATCTTCACCGTGTCGGACGCGCGCAGCGATATAGATACAATGGTGGACGCCGGTGCCGACGGCTATCTTCTCAAGGACAGCGATCCTGAGCTGCTGCCAGGCCAGATCCTTGAGGCGGCACGCGGCGAAAAGGTGTTCAGCGACGCGGTGCGCGAGCACCTTGTCACGCGTCAGCATTGCGCCAGCCCGCTGCGCCAGCTTACCGAGCGCGAGCGCGACGTGCTACAGGAGGTGGCGCGCGGCCTGTCAAATAAAGAGATTGCGGCCACCCTGCATATCTCCGAAGAGACAGTGAAGGTGCATATCCGTAATCTGCTGAAGAAACTCGACGTCCGCTCACGCGTGGCCGCCACCATCCTGTGGCTGGAGAGCCGCCACAGCTAACCTGACGCGAGATTTACACTTCTCCACACTTTCTCCACGATTTCCTAATTTACAGCACGTAGAGTAAGTTTCAGGAGGCGATCTCCGAATGTCCTGCCCGCACGGCCCGTCTATATGGCGGCCTGCATTATGATAATAACGGCGAAACGCTACTGAGGAGTGTCGACTCGATGTCGAATTTTTTCATCGACCGTCCCGTTTTTGCCTGGGTGCTGGCGATTTTAATTAGTCTGTGTGGCGCACTGGCCATTTTTTCTTTGCCCATTGAGCAGTATCCCGACCTTGCCCCACCTAACGTACGTATCACCGCTAACTATCCTGGCGCATCGGCAGAAACGCTGGAAAATACTGTGACCCAGGTCATTGAGCAAAACATGACCGGCATCGACAACCTGATGTATATGTCGTCAAACAGCAGTAACACGGGCCAGGCACAGATCACCCTGACCTTCTCTGCCGGCACCGATCCCGATGAAGCGCGCCAGCAGGTGCAAAACCAGCTTCAGTCAGCGCTGCGTAAGCTGCCGCAGGCGGTTCAGTCTCAGGGCGTGACGGTAAACAAAACGGGCGACAGCAATATTCTGATGGTCGCCTTTGTCTCTACCGACGGCAGCATGGATAAGCAGGATATTGCCGACTATGTCGCCAGTAATATTCAGGATCCGCTCAGCCGCATTGACGGCGTCGGCCAGGTTGACGCCTATGGCTCGCAGTATGCGATGCGCATCTGGCTCGATCCCGCCCGCCTTATCGCCTATTCGCTGACCACCGAAGATGTCGTCAGCGCCATTGAAGCGCAAAATGCGCAGGTCGCTGTAGGCCAGGTGGGGGGGCTGCCTTCCGTCGACAAGCAGGCGCTGAACGCCACCGTCAATGCGCAGTCGCTGCTGCAAACGCCAGAGCAGTTTAAGGCGATTACGCTGCGAACCCATCCCGACGGCTCTGTGGTCACGCTGAGCGACGTCGCGCAGGTGGCGCTGGGTGCCGAAAAGTATGACTATCTCAGCCGCTATAACGGTCAGCCGGCGTCGGGGCTGGGTATCAAACTCGCCTCCGGTGCGAACGAAATGAATACCGATAAACGGGTGCGTCAGCGTATTGAGGCGTTGTCGCATTACTTTCCACACGGGCTGGAAGCCAAAATTGCCTATGAAACCACGCCGTTTGTTAAGGCGTCGATTATCGACGTGGTGAAAACGCTGCTGGAGGCAATCGTACTGGTATTTGGCGTGATGTATTTGTTTATGCAGAATTTTCGCGCCACACTGATTCCGACGATTGCGGTGCCGGTGGTGCTGCTGGGCACCTTTGCGGTGCTCTACGCCTGTGGCTTCAGCATCAATACCCTGACGATGTTCGCCATGGTGCTGGCGATCGGCCTGCTGGTGGATGATGCCATTGTGGTGGTGGAGAATGTTGAACGCATCATGAGTGAGGAAGGTCTTTCGCCACGCGCGGCAACGCGAAAGTCGATGGGCCAGATTCAGGGTGCGCTGGTGGGCATCGCGCTGGTCCTGTCGGCGGTCTTTGTACCGATGGCCTTTTTTGGCGGCACCGTCGGAGCGATCTACCGCCAGTTCTCCATTACCATCGTTTCGGCAATGGTGCTGTCGGTGCTGGTGGCGATGATCCTGACGCCCGCTCTCTGTGCCACGCTGCTGAAGCCGCTGGCGCAAGGAGAACATCACGGACGCCGCGGATTTTTCGGCTGGTTTAACCGTCACTTTAACCGCAGTGCGGATCGTTATGAGCGCGGCGTGGCACGCCTGTTACGTAAAGGGGGCCGCTGGCTGCTGCTCTACCTCGCGATTATCGGCCTGATGGCCTTTCTGTTTATTCGCCTGCCTACGTCATTTCTGCCGCTCGAGGATCGCGGCGTCTTTTTAACCCAGGTGCAGCTGCCGCCGGGATCGACCCTGCAGCAAACCTCAGCCGTGGTCGAAAAGGTGGAAAACTACTATATGACGCAGGAAAAAGAGAATGTGCTGTCGGTCTTTTCAACGATTGGCGCTGGCCCGGGCGGCAACGGTCAGAACGTCGCGCGTCTGTTTGTACGGCTAAAGGACTGGGAGGAACGGCCTGGCTCCGATCGCACCTCTTTCGCCATTATTGAACGCGCCACTCAGGCCTTCCGCGCCATTAAAGAGGGGCGCGTGATAGCCAGTAGCCCACCGGCTATCACCGGCATGGGCAGCTCGTCGGGCTTCGATATGGAGCTTCAGGATCACGCGGGAATCGGCCATACCCGGTTGATGGCCATGCGCGATAAGCTGCTGGAGATGGCGGGCAGTAACCCGTCGCTGTCGCGCGTGCGCCACAATGGCCTGGACGACAGCCCACAGCTACAGATCGATGTCGATCAGCGTAAAGCGCAGGCGCTGGGCGTCTCCATTGAGACCATCAATGATACCCTGACCACGGCCTGGGGCTCGACCTACGTGAACGACTTCCTCGATCGCGGGCGCGTGAAGAAAGTCTATGTGCAGGCAGCGCCCTCCTTCCGCATGCTGCCTGACGACATCAATAAATGGTATGTGCGCAACAGCAGCGGCGGCATGGTGCCCTTCTCTGCCTTTGCCACCAGCCGCTGGGAGACCGGTTCGCCGCGCCTTGAGCGCTACAATGGCTACTCCTCAATTGAGATTGTTGGCGAGGCAGCCCAGGGCGTCAGCAGCGGAACCGCAATGGACGTGATGGAGCAGCTGGTTGGCAAGCTGCCGCTCGGCGTGGGCTTCGAGTGGACCGGCGCCTCCTATCAGGAGAGGCTGTCGGGATCGCAGGCACCGGCGCTCTACGCACTGTCGCTGCTGGTGGTGTTTCTCTGTCTGGCTGCGCTCTATGAAAGCTGGTCTGTTCCCTTCTCGGTCATGCTGGTGGTGCCGCTTGGTGTAGTGGGTGCGCTGATCGCCACCTGGCTACGCGGACTGGAAAATGACGTCTATTTTCAGGTGGGGCTGTTGACGGTGGTTGGACTCTCGGCAAAGAACGCCATTCTGATTGTTGAATTCGCCAGTGAAATGAACAGCAAAGGCACTGAACTCGCTGAGGCAACGCTCTCTGCCTCACGCCAGCGACTGCGGCCAATTCTGATGACGTCACTGGCCTTTATCTTTGGCGTACTGCCGATGGCAATCAGCACCGGTGCCGGTTCCGGCAGCCAGCATGCCGTAGGGACGGGTGTGATGGGCGGCATGATCTCCGCCACGGTGCTGGCGATCTTTTTCGTGCCGCTGTTCTTTGTGCTGGTGCGCCGCCGCTTTCCTCTTAAGGAAAAACCGCACGACTGACTCAAAAGTAAAGGCAGCCACCGAAGTGGCTGCCTTACATTACTGTGTGTGGTCAGAATAACAGCAAAGGAGCGACCTGCTGTTTCTCCGCTGGCAGTTACTTGTTGCGTAACATCGCGGCGATGAATTCTTTCCAGTTCCCCATCTCAGCGTCAATCATATCAACCCTCTCTTATTGTGCTGCCGATTCTACGCTTAACTTTTCCACAGGTGAATACGGTTACACCTGTTTTCACTATCGGCAGAACCGGAGAAAGCTGTAATTTTCTGGATCTGCTGGCTAACGCACAATTCAGCAACACGCTAATCTGGCTGGATAAAAGATGAAAGATCTGGACCAGCCGCTCAAAAAGCCTTCTAAGATAATTCTTAACTGAGTGATGATAACCCGAATGACTGTTACCTGAAAAAATGAAAGCGATTACTCAGATTAGTCCTGGGGACTTTGTGGCGAGTTATTTCACCGCTTTTTCCTTTGCGCCGCTCAGCGCCCGGGTGGTCTGTGATAAACTGCCGCTCTCTTTTTTCTGACGGGGAACCATGATGACAGCGCTGTGGGTGATGTACGGCATAAAAAATTGCGACACCATAAAAAAAGCGCGCCGCTATTTAGAGGCCGCCGACATCAACTATGAATTCCATGATTACCGCGCCAGCGGGCTGAGCGATGCACTGCTGACGCAGTTTATCGATCAGCTAAGCTACCCGACGCTGCTTAATACGCGCGGCACGACCTGGCGCAAGCTATCCGAAGCAGAGCGTGAGGCGGTTACCGATAGCGAAAGTGCCAAAGCGTTAATGCTGACCCATCCCGCCATTATCAAGCGTCCTGTGCTGCGCGCGCCGGACGGCACGCTGCTCGTGGGGTTCACCGAAGCCACGTACCAGGCGTTTATACAGGAGAAGTCATAACATGTTCTGTCCGGTTATCGAACTGACGCAGCAGCTTATCCGCCGCCCTTCACTCAGCCCGGATGACGCAGGCTGCCAGGCTCTGCTGATCGCGCGTCTGGAAGCCATTGGCTTCCACGTTGAGCAGATGCTTATCGACGACACGCTAAACTTCTGGGCCACGCGTGGCCAGGGTGAAACCCTGGCGTTTGCCGGCCACACCGACGTGGTTCCGCCAGGTGATGCCAGCCGCTGGATCAATCCTCCTTTTGAGCCGACCATCCGTGACGGCATGCTGTTTGGCCGCGGCGCGGCGGATATGAAGGGTTCGCTGGCGGCCATGGTCGTCGCTGCGGAACGTTTTGTCGCCGCGCATCCCACCCACCGGGGTCGCCTGGCCTTTCTGATTACCTCTGACGAAGAGGCGAGCGCAAAAAACGGTACGGTCAAAGTCGTTGAACGCCTGATGGCGCGCAATGAGCGCCTCGACTACTGTCTGGTTGGCGAACCCTCCAGTACTGAAGTGGTGGGTGATGTGGTCAAAAACGGCCGCCGCGGCTCTATGACCGCCAATCTGACTATTCACGGCGTGCAGGGCCATGTCGCCTATCCACATCTGGCAGATAATCCGGTGCACCGTGCCATGCCTGCGCTTAACGCGCTGGTGGCGACGGAGTGGGATCGCGGCAATGAGTTTTTCCCCCCCACCAGCATGCAGATAGCCAACGTGCAGGCCGGAACCGGCAGCAACAACGTGATCCCTGGCGAATTCTTTGTGCAGTTCAACTTCCGCTTCAGCACTGAGCTGACCGATCAGATGATTAAAGATCGCGTTGCGGCACTGCTGGACAGCTATCAGCTGCGCTATACCCTGGAGTGGAACGTATCGGGTCAGCCGTTTTTGACGTCACGCGGTAAGCTGGTTGAGGCCGTGGTTAAGGCGGTCTCGCACTATAATGAAATTAAGCCGCAGCTGCTGACCACTGGCGGCACCTCCGACGGGCGTTTTATCGCGCGTATGGGTGCACAGGTCGTCGAGCTCGGCCCGGTGAATGCCACCATTCACAAAATCAATGAGTGCGTGAAGGCTGCCGATCTGCAAACGCTGAGCCGCATGTATCAGCGGATTATGGAACAGCTGGTCGCCTGATCGCGATCGAGAGGAGCAGGCAAATGGAATTTATTAAAGACTACTGGTGGATCCTGGTGATCCTGTTGATGGTTGGCGTGCTGATGAATGTTTATAAAGATCTGAAGCGCATCGATCATAAAAAATACATGGCAAACAAACCCGACCTGCCGCCCCATCGCGACTTTAACGACAAGTGGGACGATGAGGACGACTGGCCGAAAAAGAAATAACACGGCGCCCTGACTCGCGTTAACGCCCTCGCCTGCGCGAGGGCGTTTTTACATCATCATCACATCGTCGTCACCGGGCTTCGCCCCGCTTAACGCCTCATCAAAATAGCGCCTGGGCACGGTATAGTGCAGATGCTTCAACGCCAGCGCCATGCTGCGATCGTCGATGGCATGCGGCAGATCCTCGACGATATCCAGCGTAACGTCGCCGCCCAGCGCGGTCAGTCGCTGTGCCGCCTGTTCAGCGTGCTCCATCGGGATCTGCTCATCATACTCGCCGTGGATCAGGTGGATCGTGGTGCGCGTCGTGGCACTTTCCGGCAGTGTGGCGTAGCGGCCGCTGAACGCCACCACCCGGCCTGCCAAATCGGGCTGCGCCTTCACGCCTTCCAGTACCATGGTGCTGCCCTGCGAAAAGCCGATCAGCGCCGTCGCTTCAGGACGCACGCGGCTTTGATCCTGCCAGTACCGCACCGACTCGACAAACTGCGGCAGCACGGCACTGACTCGCTGCTGTTCGCTCTGATCGTGCTGTGCGATTTCACTGTACCAGTAGTGACCAGGCGCAGGCGCGCCTACCGCAACCACCTGCGCCTGCGGAAACTCGCGTGCAAACCAGCCGCCAAGCTGCGCCATAGCGTGTGGATTATCGCCGACGCCGTGATAGAGCAGGAACAGCTGTTGAGCAGCCGCGCTCGGCTGCTGGACAATAACGTATTGCAGTGTCATATCGACCTCCTGGGATCACTATACGCTGCCCTGCGTAGAGCGCTATCGGGAAAATTTGAACAACATGGTGGATTTATTCCACTTGCTGTTGCAGCTTTTGCGCCTGTGCCGCATCCCACGCGATCAGCGCGGCGGCGGTATCGAGCCGCAGCTGCGCGACCAGTGCCTTGCGGCCTGTCAGTCCCAGCGACTGCGTCAGACGGCTCAGCTCCGCCTGCGGCTCCAGCACGGCTCGTAGCAGCGGCGAGGCCAGATTGCTGGTAAGCACCAGCCGATGCAGAACCGGCAGACTCGCCTCCAGCGGCCGCTGCGCCCAGGCAAATCCCGCTGCCAGCCGCGCATCTTCGTGCGTAAAAGCCAGAGCCATTTCCGGCAGATCCAGCGATATCGCGATCTGTTGACGCAGCTGGGGCCAGTCGCGCGCCAGCCGCTGCGACGCGCGCCGCTGAAGATCGGCGCCGGCGGGCGTCACCGCCCGCATCGCCATCGCCGCATAGCAGCCGCTGCTGGCTTCGCGCTGTGTGCCGATGCGCACCAGCGTAAAGCCGCAGGCGCGCCAGAATGCCCACAGTGCCTCAGTGTAGCCAAAGCTGACCGAAAGAAAATCGACATCCTGCTGCGACTGCGCGGCGGTGACCAGCGCCTGCCCAGTCCCCTGCCTGCGCTGTTCTGCCGCGACAGCAATCCGGCTGATGCGCCGCGAACGCAGCGTTGCCGCTTCGATAAATCCGGCATGGGCAGCCAGCGACTGCGCGACCAGATTGCCGCGCGGACGCCGTCTGCCCGCCCAGACCGCCTGTGCCAGTTCAGGTGGTAATCCTCCCTCCTCGACCAGCCACAGCGTCCCCTGCAATCCCGTCGCTTCACCGCTCAGCCACAGCGTCATGCCAGGCGCATCCATCAGTCGTCGCAGGTCGAGCGGCGAGGTGCGGTAGTGCGCACTGGCCAAAAGCCGGTAGGCGGCCCTGGGCTGTGACGGGTTTGTTTGCCAGGCGTCAGCAGACAGCCGTCGCGGTGCGGCGGGCGACGCAGCGGGCGCAGGTACGGCATCCTCAAACAACAGCGCCTGGTTGAGCCACTGCTCCAGCGGATCCTGGCGTGACCAGCGCAGCGGCTCATCCAGCGTGAAGTAACGTACCCGCTCCAGCCCGGCGCAGAACTTCAGGATAAAGCCGCGCCCGGTCCCCTCATACCCCTGAACCGTGGTGGTCAGTAACACGCGAGAAAAGCGCTCTACCAGTTGAGTCAGTATCGGTGTGGGTATAGCGGCAGCTTCATCCACAATCAGCCATTCCCGTCCCGGCAGCGCGGGCTGCGCCAGAATGGCATCGGGAGCCATAAAGTGAAAATGCTCGCCTGCAAAGTGTGCCAGCACGTCGGTCGCCGCTTTGGCTGGTGCAGTAATCGTCGCGTCAGGCAGCTGCTGCGCCAGCATACCTGCCAGTGCCGACTTGCCCCGACCACGCGGCGCGGTGACGACCGCGATACCCGATGCCATCGTCAGTAGCTGCTGCACAATGGCCTGCTGCTGCTGAGGCGCACCACAGCGCCAGGCTGACCGTGCAGACAGCGGCGTCAGCCGCGCCGCTTCTCCCTGACGCAGCAGCACCACGCTGGGATCGGCAAGCAGCGTCTGCTGCAGATGGCGAATAAAATGTGGCGTGGCGATGGGTTCAGCAACGTCAGCCCAGCGCAGGCTGTCCTCGTCCGGCTGCTCTGCCCAGTGCAACCACGGCGGCGTTAACAGCAGCAGCCAGCTACCGGCGCGTAGCGTACCGGCCAGCGCAGCAAAGGCCTCCGCATGGAAACCGCGCCGCGCATCGAAAATGGCATGGGTGAATTCACGACCAAGCAGCGTTCGTAGTGCCGCTGGCGCGCAGTGCGGAAGAGAGTCAACTGGCGTGTCGCTGACCACCAGCCAGTCACCCTGCAGATCGGCGCGCCATTCGGCAACGCGCGCCAGAGCCCAGGCTGACTCACCGCTGATCACACAGAGCCGCCGGATGCCTGCCTGCTGCATCTGGCGGCTAAGCTGTTCAGCCGTCATCAGTTAGCGGCAAAGGTGTTGCACTGGCCGGGATCGCCGCTGTCGAATCCGCGTTTAAACCAGGTATAGCGCTGCTCTGAAGTGCCGTGGGTGAAACTGTCGGGCACGACGCGGCCCTGGCTGCGCTGCTGCAGACGGTCATCGCCGATGGCCTGTGCAGCGTCCAGTGCCTGTTGCAGATCGCCGGTTTCCAGCCAGTTATCTTTGCTGACATAGTGGCCCCAGACGCCGGCAAAGCAGTCCGCCTGAAGTTCCATTTTCACCGAAAGATGGTTGATTTGGGTCTGGCTCGCGCCCTGCTGCATCTGGCGCACTTTTGGCTCAATACCGAGCAGCTTCTGCACGTGGTGACCCACTTCATGCGCCACTACATAGCCCTGCGCAAACTCCCCACCCGCGCCCAGTTTGGTTTTCATTTCATCGTAAAAGGAGAGATCGATATAGACACGCTGATCTGCCGGACAGTAAAACGGCCCCATCGCCGTCTGGCCGGTGCCGCAGCCCGTCTGGGTCGCACCGCGATACATTACCAGCGTGGGAGCGACATACTCTTTGCCCATCTGCTGGAACAGCTTATTCCAGGTATCTTCCGTTGAGGCCAGAATAACGCGGGTAAATTTCGCCGCCTCATCGTCGTTAGCGCTGACGCGCTGCTGCTGACTGGTCGGTGCAACCTCGCCCCCGGTCAGCAATCCTGTCAGGTCATAACCGTAGTACCCGGCTACCGCCACCACGACTAACAGAATAATGCCGCCCTTGCCGCGCGGGATACGGATCTGCCGTCCGCCACCGTAAGCCGGGCTCTGATCCCGACGGTCATCTACATTGTCGCTCTCGCGACGTCCTTGCCAGCGCATAATCGGCTCCTGATTAAGATAGTCCCTGGTGATTTTAGTTGCGCGGCGAGACAACTACCAGCCTTGCGGCCAAATGAAAAAGGGAAAGCCGTCGCTCTCCCTTTTCTGTTTCAGACAGGTTGAATTTAGTCGAGCTTCACGCCCAGACGCTGCGCTACTTCTTCGTAGGCTTCAATCAGGCCACCGAGACTCTGGCGAAAACGGTCCTTATCCATTTTATCCATTGTCTGTTTGTCCCACAGGCGCGCGCCGTCCGGTGAGAACTCGTCACCCAGCACCACTTCGCCTTTGAACAGGCCAAACTCCAGTTTGAAATCGACCAGAATCAGGCCCGCGTCATCAAACAGTTTGCTCAGCACGTCGTTGGCCTTAAAGGTCAGCTCCTGCATGCGCGCCAGGTTCGCTTTGCTTACCCAGCCAAAGGTTTCACAGTAAGATTCGTTGACCATCGGGTCATGTTTTGCATCGTCTTTGAGAAACAGATCGAACAGCGGCGGATTGAGCACCATCCCCTCTTCCACGCCCAGACGTTTTACCAGCGAACCTGCCGCACGGTTGCGCACGACGCACTCTACCGGCACCATCTCCAGCTTTTTCACCAGCGCTTCGTTATCGGAGAGCAGTGCCTCCATCTGGGTGGGAATACCCGCTTCCTGCAGTTTGGTCATGATGAAATGGTTGAACTTGTTGTTCACCATTCCCTTGCGATCGAACTGCTCGATTCGAGCTCCGTCGCCTGCTGACGTATCATTGCGGAATTCGAGTACCAGCAGATCCGGGTTGTCGGTGCTGTATACGGTTTTCGCTTTACCGCGATACAACTCAGCTCGCTTTTGCATCTTGTTAACTCCAGACTTGAAAATTTCGGGTGTTCTGCAGCGGCGGGCCGCTACGCAATCGTTTACCTTACCGCGCGCTATTATGCCAGAGACGAAAAAAAAAGGCCGGAGAATCTCCGGCCCTGTCGCGATTTATTTGTTGAGTGCCGCCTGGAACACGGCCACCAGCGCATCGTTCTGCGACTGGCTCAGCACGTGGCCTTTGGGATCGATAAACTGCAGGCTGCTGCGGTTATCCAGATCGCCGACCTGCACTTTATAGTCGCCGTTGGGCAGTTCAGGATCTTTCGCACCGACCTCATCCCAGGCGCTGCTGCCCGGCGACTTGTAGGTGACGTTGAGGCTGCCCTGTGAGCGATTGCTGTCGGTTACTTCCATGCCCACACGCTTCATCGCCGCAGGCAGCCGCTGCCATGCGACGTTAAACGGCGTGCGCAGCACCAGTAGCGGCAGGCCGGTATCGTCGGCGCCGCTCTGGACGTCAACGCTGCCGCTGGCGCGGCCCGCCGCAGCGTTTTCGTTGGCAACGTCGATTTTATCCAGACCGGCACTGATGGCATTTAACATCTGCGCAGTGTAGCGCTGGATCTGTACCGGAGAGGTGACCGCTTTATCGAGCTGCTGCAGCTCCAGCAACCGCACCGTCAGCACCTGCTGATAGCTCTGCGACTGCACGCCGATCTGGTAGCGACCGCGATACTGGTTATCTTCATCGGCACGGTTCCACTGCACCCAGTCGGTGGTGAGCTGCTGTCGCGCGTCATCACGCTGCGCCACAGGATAGCGACTGGACTCGACCACTTTGGTTACCTGCGACCAGACAGAGCCACGGTTGCCTTCCAGCATCAGTACGCCAGTATTGCCGGTAAACTGCGTGCGGGTGCCGTTTACCAGCGCCAGCGCCTGAGCCGGAGGACGAATGTCGAGCTGTTTACCCACGTTGCCGCTGACGGCGTGGTGCGGCACATCATAGTCGCCGTGCGCCACCGGCAGGATCATTCCCGCCGGTGCCTGTAAATCGTGCAGTTCGCTGGCCTGTAAATAGGACTCGTCACCGCTTACCTGGCGCTTATAGCGCTGATCGTTTGAGCACGCCGTTAACAACATTGCAGTCGACAGCGCCACGACGGTCGCCACCGTTGAGCGCTTTACAGAATGATTCATTGAAACTCCCTAACTTATCGCAAACCCGCTTTAATCAACGCCTGCTCAACTTTTGGAATGGCCGCTGAAGTCAGCGGCGTCATTGGCAGACGCAGCGTGTCACTGGCGATTAATCCTAACTGCTTCGCTGCCCATTTGACCGGGATAGGATTGGGTTCACAGAAAAGCGTCTGATGCAGATGCATCAGACGCTGATTCAGGCGACGCGCCTCGGCGAAATTCCCCTGCTGCGCCAGGGCGCAAAGCTCTGCCATTTCACGCGCCGCAACGTTGGCCGTAACGGAAATCACGCCTTTGCCACCCAGCTGCATCAGGTCGAGTGCGCTGGCATCGTCGCCACTGACAATAATAAAGTCCTCATCGACCAGTGCTTGGATCTGGCTAACGCGCGATAAGTTCCCGGTTGCCTCTTTGATTCCGATAATATTTTTGATTTCAGCGAGGCGCGCAACGGTTTCCGGCAGCATATCGCAGCCGGTGCGTGAGGGGACGTTATATAACATTTGCGGCAGCGCCGTGCTTTCCGCAATTGCTTTAAAGTGCTGATACAGCCCTTCCTGCGTCGGACGGTTATAGTAAGGCGTGACGGTCAGGCAGCCAACTACGCCGCTGTTTTCAAAACGTCGGGTGAGAGAGATGCCTTCTGCGGTGGCGTTAGCGCCCGTTCCGGCAATCACCGGAATACGCCCGTCCGCCAGTTCCAGCGTCATCATAACCACATCGCCATGTTCTTCATGGCTCAGCGTCGCAGATTCACCGGTGGTGCCGACGGAAACGATCGCCGCGGTGCCGCTGGCGACATGATAATCAATCAGTTTTTTCAGACTCGCACGGCAGACATTACCTTTGTCATCCATTGGCGTAACGAGTGCAACAATACTTCCCGTGAACATTGGCGATCCCCTCGACAAATAAGTGCTTCATGGTACGTTTTACTTCTGCCGGAAAGCAAGCAGGCCACGCCGCTCCTGCGCTTGTCAGCAGTTTTTTTTATGTTTACCTTATAGTTATTAGCGAATGAACAGGAAATCCCACTTTGCCGCAGTCTCAGCCCCACCATTTGGTGATCACCGCACTGGGTGTTGATCGTCCGGGTATCGTCAATACTATTACCCGTCACGTCAGCAGCTGCGGATGCAATATTGAAGACAGCCGTCTCGCCATGCTCGGGGATGAGTTCACCTTTATTATGCTGCTCTCTGGCAGCTGGAACGCTATCACGCTGATTGAATCCACCCTGCCGCTCAAAGGCGCAGAGCTGGAGCTGCTGATCGTGATGAAGCGTACCCGTGCCAGAACACGTCCGCCGATGCCCGCGACGGTCTGGGTTCAGGTCGAAGTACCCGATTCGCCCCACCTTATTGAGCGTTTCACCGATCTGTTCGACAAACACGCAATGAATATTGCCGAACTGGGATCGCGCATCAAACCGGATCAGGCAGATCAAACGCCAACGCTCTATATTCAAATAACGGCGCACAGCCCGGCAGGCGTGGGCGACTCCTCCTTTGAAAAAGCGTTTTATGCCCTGTGCCGCGAGCTGAACGCCGAAGGCACGCTGCGTTTTTACAGTCTCGCCGATGACGACGCGGCGACACTCCCTGCTTCACGCTAAGCTGTAACTGAGCCGGGGCTATTCCTCCACATTACTGAGATCGGGTTATGTGGCGCAATATCCCCTGATGGTAAGAGAACGCCGGGCTTCACCTGTCGGCACTCGTCTTACCCACAGCATAAAGAAAAAAATGGAGAGTAGTGATGAATCCACTGAAAGCCGGTGATACCGCACCGAAATTTAGCTTGCCCGACCAGGATGGCGAACAGGTAAATTTAACCGACTTCCAGGGACAGCGCGTTTTGGTCTATTTCTATCCAAAAGCGATGACGCCGGGATGCACCGTTCAGGCCTGCGGTCTGCGCGATAATATGGATGAAATGAAAAAAGCGGGCGTGGAAGTGCTGGGCATCAGCACCGATAAACCGGAAAAACTGTCACGCTTCGCCGAAAAAGAGCTGCTTAACTTCACGCTGCTATCGGACGAAGATCATCAGGTTTGCGCGGCGTTTGGCGTCTGGGGCGAAAAAACCTTTATGGGTAAAACCTACGACGGCATCCACCGTATTAGCTTCCTGGTGGGACCCGATGGCACCATTGAAAAAGTGTTTGATGACTTCAAAACCTCTAACCACCACGATATCGTGATGGACTACCTGAAGTCCGCCTGATGTTTGCCCGGATGCAGCTTTGCGCCGCATCCGGCTTTCCTGTTACGACGGCCTTCCCGCCACCACCACGCAGTTACGTCCGGCATGTTTAGCCTGATAAAGTGCGTCATCGGCCTGTTTCAGGCTCTGTTCCAGCGGCTGCGTTCTGCCTGGCCAGACGGCAACGCCAGCGGAAATGGTAATGGTTCCCACATCAGCTATCCAGGCGTCAGCGATGCTGGCGCGTACCCGCTCGGCAATGCGGCGAGCCTCTTCAATGTCCGTCAGCGGCAGCAGCATCAGAAACTCTTCACCGCCGTTGCGGCATACGACATCGCTCTGGCGTGCGCAGGCGCTGAGTGCCTGCGCCACCTGCCTGATAACGCGATCGCCTACATCGTGCCCCCAGCTGTCATTGACCCGTTTGAAATGGTCAATATCCAGCGCCAGCACGGCAAACGGCTGGCGCATCGTCTGATAAAAATCGAGTACCGCCCTCAGGCCGCGCCGGTTGAGCAGTTGCGTTAACGGATCGGTCTGCACTTCGGATTTAAGGCGGCCAATCTTATCCTGCACCACGCCAATGCCGGTCAGTAGCGCGCGCTTGACCTGTGCCGCCTCAAAATACCAGGCATGCACGGCACCCAGTTCGCTGGAGACACCTGGCGCATCCATCTGGCGCGCCTTGCGCGCCAGCTGCCAGAGCGGCAGCGCAATCAGTCGCGCCAGGATCACTGCCACCAGCAGCGTCAGCAGCGCAAAAGGCACCGAATGTTTCAGCACCTGCAACAGCAGCCCGGAAAGCGGCTCCAGCGTCACGGCGGTCGGTTTCAGCGCCACCACCGTCCAGCCGGTGGTAGGCACCACGGCATAGCCAGCCAGACGCGGCGGCTCGTCTGCCACCTGAAGCTGCAGCGATCCGCTGGTCTTCTCCTCTTGCCCGTTAAGTAGCGCAGGCAGGGTTTTACCAATCAGCTGGGCGTTCTGGTGGTAAAGCACCTGGCTGGCGCTGTCCAGCACATAGACGCTGGTGCCGTCACGGTAGTACTGCTCGCCGAGCAGCGTATTGAGAATACTTTTCTTTTTCAGATAGATAGTGCCGCCCACGTAGCCAAGATAGCGACCGTCACGGCTCCAGACAGGCCAGGAGACAAAGATGATCAGGTTATTCGCTGCTGAGATGGTGGGCTTGCTGATAACCGGCTGCCGCACGCTCAGCGCTTCACGCGATGCATCGCTGGTCAGATGCATGCCCTGCAACATCAGTGACTCCGGAGAAATTGCCTTCACCACACCGTTTACGTCAACCACTGCTACTGAGTTAAAGCTGCTGGTCTGCTCGCGCAGACGATCGACCTCCCGGCGCAGCAGCGCCGGGTTATCAAAATCGTCGCCAAGCAGCCTGGCGCTGTAGTGCAACTGCGACTGGGCAAGCTGAAAAAAGATTTCGGTGGTCGACGCGAGCTTGGTGGCATAGGCGCGATTTGCCTCCAGCGTGCTGTCGATCAGCGCCATACGCTGCACGCGCCAGGTGGCATACAGCGAATTGGTCAGCGTTACAACAATGCTGACAATGGCAAGAAGTGCGATAAGTGTGCGCAGATCGGTTCTTGGAAGCAGGCGCATTAGCATTGCACGCCCGCTGGAAAAGATAAGTCCATACTGGATTGCCTGAGAGATTTGTTATTTTTAGAAGCGTTGTGCCCTGGTGAGGCAAGATATAAGTGTACACCTTGCCACCGCCGTGAGCACCTCTCCTACCACAGGCAATTGCAGAAATAGAGGGTTTGAAGCGAGTACGAGCCAGTCAGGTCATGTGGATTATCGGACAGAATCCGCAGCGTAACAGAAAAGAAAAGCACAGCGGCACAGGGCCGCTGTGGACTGGCAGTCTATAGCATCAGGAAGGCGTAGCCTTCATTCTGCAACGTCGCCACGGTGGTGCCGCTGGAGAGGGTATGGGTCACACGCTGATCGATCCAGTCACGCTGGAGGTTATGGAAGGCCACCGACTGGTCGCAGATCGATACCTTGACGCCCGCTTTTTTCAGTTCGTCAATCAGCTTGAGATTAGGATTATCCACGCCGTAGGTTTTATGGAACTGCTCATTATTCAGGGCCGCAGGCACCGCATCGCTGTTAATCGATACCACAAATTTCAGCTGATCGAGCGGCACACCTGCGGCGTAGTAAAGGTTGGTGACGCGAGCAACACGCTCCAGCCCAAGGTTCGGCTGGCGAATATCCCCTTCGCTGCGGTTAATCTGGAACACCACCTTGTTGCTCAGGCCTGGTACGGTACCCGGTTTAAAGGCGGGCGTATCGACATAATGAATTTTGCCAAAGCCTTCTATAGCGGGCGTGCTCCAGAAATCCGCTGGCTGCGTCGGGTTACTGGCAAATTTGCCCGTCACTTTTTCATATAATTCCGGCAGCTGTAAGACATTACCACCCACAAACCCGGCTATCGCCGCCACCACAATATAGGCCGCTGGACGCATTAT
This sequence comes from Pantoea sp. KPR_PJ, assembly GCF_041386365.1. NCBI lineage: Bacteria > Pseudomonadati > Pseudomonadota > Gammaproteobacteria > Enterobacterales > Erwiniaceae > Pantoea > Pantoea sp. KPR_PJ. The sequence goes on from NZ_JABMIK010000002.1 coordinate 657,428, forward strand.
TTTCTCCTGCTTGTTATCTTTAAAAGGGATTACATTTGTAGCCATGCATAACCCTGGTTTTGCAGGGTCGAGACCGTGGTTGGGCTGGAAAGCGCATGAACAACGGATTTATCGATCCAGTCGTTGGGATAGTGGTGGAAGGCTACCGACTGATCGCAGACGGAGACCTTTACGCCCAGCTTATCCAGCTCGCCAATGAGTTTGAGATTGGGATTATCTACGCCGTAAAACTGTTTAAAATGGGCGTTATCCAGCATGGCGGGCGTGGCGTCGCCCGTGACTGAAACGACGAACTTCAGCGCGTCAGCTGGAACGCCGGAGGCGACATAGAGATTGACCACGCGCGCGACGCGCTCCAGGCCAAGATTAACGTCGGTCATTGCCCCATCGCTGCGGGTAATCTGAAAGACAATCTTATTGCTCAGGCCCGCAACCGGTTTAAAAGCGGCATCTGTTTCGTAATGAATTTTTCCGTAGCCGTCGACGGCAGGTGTGCTCCAGAATCCATCGGGATCGCTGGGTTTAGCCGCAAAGTGGTTAACCACTTTTTGATAGAGCGCGCCGCTCTGAGTAACGCCCGCGCCTACCGCACCGCCAATAATGGCAATGAGCGCGTAAGATACAGCTGAACGCATAGATTTTCTCCAGACAACAGCGAGTTGCTGATTCCGATCCTGAATTGGGTGAGCTATCTATACCACAGCCCCGACACGGCAAAAGCCCTGCCGTCTGGCGGTCAACGTTGCGTTACTTTCAAATGAAATTGTTAGCCTTGCTAATCAATAAGCCCTGTCGATGGAGCCGGAAAAAGAGGTCAGAATTGGGTGGATCGGGATAAAAAGCGCGCACCGGGCGGGTCGCGCTGTTTTTTTGTGCTGTATGGACCATTTATTCCTGCTTGTTCTTAATTTGCGAATGAATGACCATAAAAGTTATTAATTTTCGTTTTCTCTCCGCTGCCCTTGCTCTCGCACTTTTTTCAGAGAAAGCCTGGAAAAAAACATGCCACATTCAGTTTTTTTGAGTAAATTTACATATCTTTAATCATAAACGCTGTGGGTGCGGGCATATTGTAAAGCCCCGGGCGGTCCCTTACCCGATGGCTCGCAGTCGTAAACGCCGGTAATATGACGATTGCAGGTCCTGATCATTTAATACGCCTTTTGCATAAGGGTGCCCTCACTCTGCGGCACATGTTCAATTTTTTGCTACAAAAATCCCCTTTTCGCCTTCGTTAATGCCAGAGCTGCCCGTTTCTTTCTTTTTTGGCTCTGGTTAAGATAGGCGCAACGCGTCTGTTGCCCTGACAGTGCACAATGACCTTTCCCGGCCTCAGGGCTTTTCTACAGGATCCAGGCATGTTGAACCGGTTAAAGAAAACGCTACTCGCCGCGCTGCTTCCCACGCTGATTGTCATGCCACAGCTGCCCGCCCGGGCAGACATCAGCGACTCGCTGCCCGACATGGGCACGACGGCAGGCTCAACGCTCTCTATTGGCCAGGAGATGCAGATGGGCGACTTTTATGTGCGCCAGCTGCGGGCCAGCGCACCGCTGATTAACGATCCTCTGCTCAACCAGTACATTAACCAGCTTGGTCAGCGGCTGGTCGCCCATGCTGATTCGGTAAAGACCCCTTTTCACTTTTTCCTGATCCAGAACGACGAACTCAATGCCTTTGCCTTCTTTGGCGGCAACGTGGTGCTGCACGCCTCGCTGTTCCGGTTTAGCGAGAATGAAAGCCAGCTTGCCTCAGTGATGGCGCATGAAATTTCCCACGTTACCCAGCGCCATCTGGCGCGGGCGATGGAAGATCAGAAGCGCAACGCGCCGCTGACCTGGGTTGGTGCACTGGGGTCGATTTTGCTGGCGATGGCTAACCCGCAGGCCGGCATGGCGGCGCTGACCGGCACGCTCGCGGGTACGCAGCAGGGCATTATCAGTTTTACTCAGGGCAACGAGCAGGAAGCGGATCGCATCGGCATCCAGGTGTTGCAGCGTGCCGGATTCAATCCCCAGGCGATGCCCGATTTTTTGCAGAAGCTGGCCGATCAGAGCCGTTTCTCCTCTAAGCCGCCAGAAATTTTACTGACGCACCCGCTGCCGGACAGCCGACTCTCGGATGCGCGCAACCGTGCTAACCAGATGCGTCCGGTGGTGGTGCAGTCTTCGCAGGACTACTACATGGCTAAAGTGCGCGCACTTGGCATGTACGCGACTGGCCGTAATCAGCTTACGGATGCGCTGCTGGATGAATATAGCCGTGGCAACAGCCGGGAGCAGCAGGCTGCGCAGTATGGCAAAGCGATACAGTTTCTCCAGGCGAAAAGTTTTGCCAGTGCGAAAAAGCTGATTGATCCCCTGCTGGCGAAACAGCCTGACAATATCTGGTATCTCGATATCATGACCGACATCGACATCGGCCTGAATCAGCCACAGCAGGCGATCGCCCGGCTGAACAGTGCAGGTGCGGCGAAAAACAGTCCGGTGGTGCAGCTCAACCTGGCAAACGCCTACGTCGAGGCGAAGCAGCCCGCCAGCGCCAGCCGTATACTCAACCGCTACACCTGGTCGCATCCAGACGACACCAACGGCTGGGATCTGCTGGCGCAGGCGTCAGCCCAGCAGGGACTGAATGACGAGGAGATGTCAGCACGCGCCGAGACGCTGGCGCTCAACGGCCAGATCGATCAGGCCATTACCACGCTGAGCAGCGCCAGCGCACAGGTGCCGGTCGGCAGCCTGAAGCAGGCGCGTTACGATGCGCGTATCGATCAGCTGCGCCAGCTGCAAAAGCGATTTAAACAGTATCAAAAGGGATAATCACTGATGGTCACCATTTATCACAATCCGCGCTGTAGCAAGAGCCGTGAAACTCTGAGTCTGCTGGAGAAGCACGGCATCGCACCGGATATTGTGCGCTATCTCGACACTCCGCCAACGCGTGAAACGCTGCAAATCCTGCTGCAAAAACTCAACATGAGCAGTGTGCGCCAGCTCATGCGCATCAAAGAGGATCTCTACCGCGAGCTGCAGCTGGAGCAGGCCAGCGAAAGTGAGCTGCTCGACGCGCTGGCAGCGCATCCAAAACTGCTGGAACGTCCGATCGTCATTAACGGTGCGCAGGCGCGTCTTGGCCGTCCGCCGGAAGCGGTGCTGGAGATCCTTTAAAGACCGAGCGTCTCTTTGACAAAAGGAATGGTGAGTTTGCGCTGGGCGCTAATGGAGGCGCGATCGAGGCGATCCAGCGTCTCAAACAGCGTGCGCATTTCGCGATCGAGGCGTTTCAGCAGGAACCGACCGACATCTTCCGGCAGTTCAAAACCCCGCATCCCGGCGCGCAGCTGTAAGGCCTGAAGTTTATCTTCATCGCTCAGCGGTTGCAGGCGGTAGATCTGGCCCCAGTCAAGGCGCGAGGCGAGATCCGGCAGATTAAGATTGAGCTGACGCGGTGGACGATCGCCGGTAATCAGCAGCCGGGTTTTACCGGTTTCCAGAATGCGGTTATAAAGATTGAAGATGGCCATCTCCCATGCCTCTTCCCCGGCGATGCACTCGATATTGTCGATGCAGACCAGCGCCAGATGCTCCATACCGTCCAGCACGTCAGGTACAAACCAGGTACGCTTATCCAGCGGCACATAGCCGACCGCCTCGCCGCGCGCCGACATCTCCGCGCAGGCGGCATGCAACAGATGACTGCGTCCACCGCCCTCTCGCGACCAGAAATAGAGATAGCTGCCGTGCTGCTGGCTGAGCGCCCCTTTAAGAGCGGCAATAAGCGACGGGTTTTCCCCCGGCCAGAAGCTGGCGAAGGTTTCGTCATCCGGTAAGTAAAGTGGCAGTGACAGTTGTGCCGGCGTGTTCAGAAGCACCTCAAAAGGAACAGGCAAAAAACGGGGCAAGTCTACCACAGTTTTCGCCAGGAAAGCATAACGGGCATCCCTGCCCGGACCGGTCTCAGTGACCGCCCTTTTCGTCGGCATCCAGTACCACTTCTTCCGGACGCAGCAGCGTGATCACGCGGAAAATCAACGCCAGCAGCACGCCAACCAGCGTCGCCAGCGCCATGCCTTTCAGCTCCGCCGCACCAATATGCACCTTCGCCCCGCTTACGCCGATGATCAGGATCACCGAGGTAAGGATCAGGTTTTGTGCCTTGCTGTAATCGACTCTGGATTCAATCAGCACGCGGATACCGGAGGCGCCGATCACGCCGTAAAGCAGCAGCGACACGCCGCCCATCACCGGCACCGGGATCGCCTGGATGGCGGCCGCCAGTTTGCCCACGCACGACAGCAGGATAGCAATAATGGCCGCCCCGCCGATGACCCAGGTGCTGTAGACGCGGGTGATCGCCATGACGCCGATGTTTTCGCCATAGGTGGTATTCGGCGTCGAGCCAAAAAAGCCAGAGATGACCGTTGAGAGGCCATTAGCGAACATAGAGCGATGCAGGCCGGGATCGCGGATCAGATCTTTTTTCACAATGTTGGCCGTGACGACCAGATGTCCGACGTGCTCGGCAATGACCACCAGCGCGGCGGGAAGAATCGTCAGCATTGCCGCCCATTCAAAGCGCGGCGTGTAAAAGGTAGGCAGCGCAAACCAGGGCGCGTTATAGACAGGCGTCCAGTCAACAATGCCCATCGCGAAGGAGAGCGCATAGCCCACAATCACTCCGACCAGAATCGGGATAATGGCAAGAAAGCCGCGAAACAGCACCGAACCAAATACCGTCACGGCGAGCGTTACCAGAGAGATAGTAATGGTGGTGCTGTCAGGACGGGTGCCTTCCGCAGGCAGCAGGCCAGCCATATTGGCCGCCACGCCCGCCAGCTCCAGGCCGATGACCGCAACAATCGCGCCCATGGCCGCCGGTGGAAACATCACATCTATCCAGCCGGTGCCCGCTTTTTTAACAATCAGCGCCACGATGCAGAACAGCACGCCGCACAGAATAAAACCGCCGAGCGCCAGCTCGTAACCGAGCGGCAGCAGCAGCAGCACTGGCGAAATAAAGGCGAAGCTGGAACCAAGATAAGCAGGAATTTTGCCTTTACAGATAAAGAGATAAAGCAGTGTGCCGACGCCGTTGAACAGCAGCACCGTCGCCGGGTTAATGTGAAACAGAATGGGTACCAGCACCGTTGCGCCGAACATGGCGAAGAGATGCTGCAGGCTGAGCGGTATCGTTTGCAGTAGCGGTGGGCGTTCGCTAACGCCAATGGCGCGACGAGTCATCATTTATCCCCTTTAAAGGTTATCTTTTTTTGCCAAAAAAAAGCCGACTCTCTGGTCGGCTGCTTCAGTTACTTGGTTCCGAAAATCTTGTCGCCGGCGTCGCCCAGCCCGGGAATGATATAACCTTTTTCATTCAGTCCATGATCGACGGACGCAGTGTAGAGCTCAACGTCAGGATGCGCCTTCTCCAGCGCAGCGATGCCTTCCGGCGCGGCAACCAGAACCAGCACTTTAATGCTGGTGCAGCCCGCTTTTTTCAGCAGATCAATGGTGGCGATCATTGAGCCGCCGGTTGCCAGCATCGGGTCAACCACCAGCGCAAGACGCTCTTCAATGTTGGAAACCAGCTTCTGGAAATAGGGCACCGGCTCCAGCGTCTCTTCGTCACGATACACCCCGACAACGCTGATACGCGCGCTTGGCACATGCTCCAGCACCCCTTCCATCATCCCCAGACCCGCGCGCAGAATGGGCACGACGGTGATTTTTTTACCTTTAATCTGATCGATTTCCACCGGGCCGTTCCAGCCCTCGATGGTAACGCGCTCGGTTTCCAGATCGGCGGTGGCTTCATAGGTCAGCAGGCTGCCAACCTCAGACGCCAGCTCGCGGAAGCGCTTCGTACTGATATCATGCTCACGCATCAGGCCCAGTTTATGTTTGACCAGCGGGTGTTTGACTTCCACGATCTTCATTGGTGTTCTCCCGGAATGAGTTGAGCTAAAAAAAATCGCGGGATTATACCGCCTTTTCGCAAGCGCGCCATATGTCGTTGCGCAAAGAGGGAAAGTTTTGATCCGTTATTCAAGGATTGATGAAAATCGCCCCGTACGCAATTCTACCTGGCAATGGGGCTCGCAAACGTTTGCCTGCGCTGTTAGAATTGCCGCGCTTTTTGTTAACCACCAACCGCAATCGCGTGGGGATTCCGCAGTGACCGACAAGACCTCTCTCAGCTACAAAGACGCCGGTGTTGATATTGATGCTGGTAATGCTCTGGTTGACCGTATCAAAGGCGTAGTGAAAAAGACTCGCCGCCCGGAAGTTATGGGTGGACTGGGTGGTTTCGGTGCGCTTTGCGCACTGCCGCAGAAATATCGCGAACCGGTACTGGTCTCCGGCACCGACGGCGTCGGCACCAAGCTGCGTCTGGCGATGGATCTGAAGCGCCATGACGCTATCGGCATCGACCTGGTCGCCATGTGCGTGAACGATCTGGTGGTTCAGGGCGCGGAGCCGCTGTTTTTCCTCGACTATTATGCGACCGGCAAACTGGATGTAGAGACCGCCTCCTCTGTCATTACCGGCATCGCCGAAGGCTGTCTGCAGTCAGGCTGTGCGCTGGTCGGCGGTGAAACGGCTGAAATGCCCGGCATGTACCACGGCGAAGACTATGACGTAGCCGGTTTCTGCGTCGGCGTGGTCGAGAAGTCCGAGATCATTGACGGCACTAAGGTGCAGGACGGCGACGTGCTGATCGCGCTGGGTTCCAGCGGCCCGCACTCCAACGGCTATTCACTGGTGCGTAAGATTCTGGAAGTCAGCCAGACCGATCCGCTGACCAAACAGCTGGACGGCAAGCCGCTTGCGGATCACCTGCTGGAGCCGACGCGCATTTATGTGAAAAATATCCTGAGCCTGATCGAGCAGGTAGACGTGCATGCCATTGCTCACCTGACCGGTGGCGGCTTCTGGGAGAACATCCCGCGCGTGCTGCCGGATAACACGCAGGCGATCATTGATGAGAAAAGCTGGGAATGGCCCGCCGTGTTCAGCTGGATGCAGCAGGCCGGTAACGTCAGCCGTCACGAAATGTACCGCACCTTTAACTGCGGCGTCGGTATGGTGATTGCGCTGAGCGCTGCCGAAGCCGATAAAGCAGTGGCGCTGATGCAGGCTGCGGGTGAAAAAGCCTGGAAGATCGGTGTAATCAAGGCATCTGATGCCGAAGAGCGCGTGGTCATTAACGCATGAAAAAGCTGGTTGTGCTGATCTCCGGCAACGGAAGCAATCTTCAGTCCATCCTCGACGCCTGCGCAAGCGGGCGGATTAACGGCAGCGTAGCTGCCGTTTTCAGTAATAAATCGTCAGCTTTTGGTCTGACGCGCGCGCGTGAAGCGGGTGTGCCAGCCTATGCGCTCGCGGCCAGCGATTTCCCCGATCGCGATGCTTTCGATCGCCAGCTGATGCAGGAGATTGACGCCTGTGCGCCCGACCTGGTGGTGCTGGCCGGCTATATGCGCATCCTGAGCAGCGCCTTTGTTGCGCACTATCACGATCGCCTGCTGAATATCCATCCTTCTCTGCTGCCGAAATATCCTGGTCTGCACACCCATCGTCAGGCGCTGGCAAACGGCGACGCCGAACATGGTACTTCCGTGCACTTTGTCACCGACGAGCTGGACGGTGGCCCGGTGATATTACAGGCGCGCGTGCCGGTCTTCTCCGGCGACGACGAAGCGGAAATCACCGCACGCGTGCAGCATCAGGAGCATGCGATCTATCCGCTGGTGATTAGCTGGTTTGTGGACGGTCGTCTGGCGATGCGTGAGGGTAAAGCCTGGCTGGATAATCAGCCGCTGCCGCCGCAGGGTTATGCGGATGACTAGCGAAGGCCAGGTCCAGGCTACCTGAGACTCACGGCGTTAACAGTCCCCTCAACCGCCGTGCAAACCTTTTGCCTGCGTAAGAACGCGTTTTGGCCCGCACCCTGTGCACCTTATCACTGAGATGGAGAGGGCCGGGCTGAACGTGCTGAGTTAGCTTAAGCGAGGTGCGGATACGCTCTGCGACATACGCCTTCGCCGCTAGCCATAGCGCCCGGTAATATAATCCTCAGTGCGGCGACTGCGCGGCGAGGTAAAAATCCGGTCCGTTTCGTCAAACTCTACCACCGTGCCCTGATGCATAAACGCCGTATAATCCGACACGCGCGACGCCTGCTGCATATTGTGCGTCACCAGCACCAGCGTAAAGTGCTGCTTCAGCGTGGTCATCAGCTCCTCAATAACCAGCGTAGAGATGGGGTCCAGCGCCGAGGTCGGCTCGTCCAGCAGCAGCACCTCAGGCTCAATAGCGATAGCGCGGGCGATAACCAGCCGCTGCTGCTGGCCGCTGGAGAGCATCAGCGCATTTTGCCCCAGCTGATCTTTTACCTCACTCCACAGCGCCGCCGCACGCAGCGCGCGTTCGCACGCCTCGTTCAGTACGCGCCTGTCGCGCACGCCCTGCAATCGCAGGCCATATACCACATTTTCATAGATGGATTTGGGAAAGGGGTTGGGACGCTGAAACACCATGCCAACGCGCCGGCGCAACGCTGACAGATCCTGTGACGCCTGCATAATGGCGTGGCTGCCCAGCCATATTTCACCTTCGATGCGGCAGTTGTCCACGACGTCATTCATACGATTAAAGCAGCGCAGCAGCGTCGACTTGCCGCAGCCGGATGGGCCAATCAACGCGGTAATGTGCTTTTCTGGGATCTGGAGCGAAATGTCATGCAACGCCTGACGCTCGCCATACCATAACGAAAGGTGGTTTAGCGTCAGCGCCGCTGCGGGATCAGGCATCATAGTCATCATCTTTTATTGGGTCATCAGGCGGTAGCGTTCGCGTAACCGGTGGCGCAGGGCCATGGCCAGCAGGTTCAGCGACAGGATAATCATTACCAGCAGCAGCGCCGTGGCATAGACCAGCGGACGATCGGCTTCAACGTTGGGGCTCTGAAAGGCGAGATCGTAAATCTGAAAGCCGAGATGCATAAACTTGCGATCGAGATGCAGCCAGGGAAAAACCGCGTCGACCGGCAGTTCCGGCACCATCTTAACGACGCCTACCAGCATCAGCGGCGCGGTTTCACCCGCAGCACGCGCCACCGCCAGGATCAGACCGGTCAGCATCGCAGGCCGCGCCATCGGCAGAACCACATGCCAGAGCGTCTCCGCCTGGGTTGCCCCAAGCGCCAGCGAGCCCTGCCGCAGCGAATCAGGAATGCGCGACAGCCCCTCTTCAGTCGCCACAATCACCACCGGCAGCGTCAGCAGGGCCAGCGTAAGCGCAGCCCACAGCAGCCCCGGCGTGCCGAAGGTCGGATTAGGCAGCGCGCGGGAGAAAAAGAGCTGATCGATCGTCCCCCCCACCAGCCAGACAAAAAAGCCCAGCCCGAACACGCCATAAACAATCGACGGCACCCCCGCCAGATTCACCACTGCAATACGCACCAGCCGCGTCAGGGCGTTGCGACCTGCATACTCATGCAGCCAGATCGCCGCAATCACGCCAAACGGCATAACCACCAGCGACATCAGCAGCACCATCAGTACGGTGCCGAAAATCGCAGGAAATGCGCCGCTGTCGCTTTCCGCCGGGGAGTCGCTGACAAAATGCCAGATTTGACGCAGCGTATGGCCCAGCTTCTGCGGCGTGCTCATGGTATTGGGATACCAGGCCTCTACAATTTGCGCGAGAGGGATAGCGTGCTGGCGATTTTGTGCGTCGCTCAGCATCAGCACATCTCGCTGGCTTGCACGCTGCAGGTCGGCCAGCTGGCTGCTGAGCTGCGCGAATCGACGCTGTAGCGCCGCCTGGTTAGCCTCAAATTCCGACAGCGCCTGGGTGTCAAACTGCTGCTGCTGGCGCAGCCGATCGGCACGCGCGTCCAGCGCCGCCAGCTGATCGTTAAGCCGCGCGAGGTCAACCCGGCGAAGATGATTGATTTTTTGCAGCAGCACCTGCACCTGCTTCATCCGCTGGTGCAGCAGCGCGTTGGGATCGCGTGCCGTCAGCGGCTCGTTATCTTCCCGCAGCCCGGTAAACCAGCCGTAGGCATTGCCGCCGCTGCGCCGCTGTAACACCAGTACCGCCTCAGGCTGGCTCGCTTTCATCGCCTCGCGGGTGTAAAGCACCCGAAAATCGGGCGCATCCCAGTCGCGGTTGCCGGTTTTAATCAGGTAGCGGTGAACCTGAGTAGCCGGCTGTGACCCGCTCTCTGCTGCTGGCGCGGGAAAATGCGGCTGATGTTCCAGGGTTTCGCCCAGCAGCGTGGTCATTTGCCCGTCAGGCTGCGTGAGCGTGTAGAGATCGACGCGCTGCGGCCAGAAGGCACGCATCCCCTGCCACGCCAGCAGCGCAATCAGCAAGGTAAAGGCCAGCAGGCAAACCGCCACCGCCCCTGCGGTCAGCCAGCGCCAGCGATCGTTTTGTCGCATGGCCGTCATGCCTGTCCCTCGTGCTGGCTATAGCGCTGGCGCAGTCGCTGTCGAATCAGCTCCGCCAGCGTGTTGATAATCAGGGTGAACACCAGTAGCAGCAGCGCGCTGAGAAACAAAATGCGGTAGTGTGCGCTGCCCGCCGCGGCTTCCGGCATTTCAATCGCGATATTGGCGGAGAGCGCACGAAGCCCGGAAAAGAGGCCACCGTCACTCTGTGGCGTATTGCCGGTTGCCATCAGGACAATCATGGTCTCCCCCACCGCCCGGCCAAAGCCAATCATCAGCGAGGCAAAGATCCCCGCCGATGCGCCCGGCAACACAACCCGGGTCAGGGTCTGCCACGGCGTCGCCCCCAGCGCCAGCGAGCCCTGCCCCAGCGAGGCCGGCACGCTAAACAGCGCATCTTCTGACAGGGTAAAAATCAGCGGGACCAGCGCAAAGCCCATCGCCAGCCCGGCGACCAGCAGGTTGCGCTGTTCATAGTGCGGCAGCCATTCCGCCGCGTCGCGCATCAGCCATACCGGAATGAGCAGCGTGGCCAGCGTAACGATAAGCAACAGAGGTATCAGCAGCATCACTTCACGCCCCGGCTGTCGCCAGCGTGGCGGTAAATGGTGGCTCAGCGCGCCGCAGATCAGCAGCGTGGCCGCCAGCGTCAGGGGCAGCAGCAAGACGCCCGGCAGCGCCTGACTGATATGCGGAGCCAGCCACAGGCCCGCAATCAGGCCAATCACCACGCTGGGCAGCGCCCCCATCATTTCTATTGCGGGTTTTACCCAGCGGCGCAGGCCAGGCGACATAAACCAGGCGGTGTACATGGCTGCGGCCAGCGCCAGCGGCGTGGCAAACAGCAGTGAGAGCGCCGCCGCCTTGAGCGTGCCCGTCACCATCGGCATAAAGCTGAACTTCGCCTGATAGCTGTCTGCGGCGTTGGTGGACTGCCAGACCCAGCCAGGTGCAGGATAGTTTTCATACCAGATCTTTTGCCAGAAGCTGCGCCAGCTGACGTCCGGCCAGGGGTTGCTGATGCGCAGCAGCTGCCAGTTGCCCGCGCGCTCCAGCAGCAGCGCATCGCCGCGCGGTGAAAAGGTTGCCAGCTCGATACCGGGTGCAAGCTGGCGTTGCAGGATGGGGCCAGGCTGCTTGCTGGCGAAGAGCTTCAGCGTGCCGTCAGCCTCCAGCGTGGCAAAAACGCGGCGCTGCGTTTCCGTGATGATGGCTGCGGTGGGGCTGCTTTGGTGAAAGGTGCGGATTTGGTGCAGGCGAGGCCCTTGCGCGCCAGCGATTGAGAACCACTGTGTGATGCCACGCCCATCCTGGATCAGCAAGCTCTGGCCGCCCGCCAGCAGGTGCAAAGTGCGCGGCGGCTGCGCCAGCTCCACGGTTTCGCGCAGCGTCGCCCGTTCGTCATTGAGCTGCCAGACGCGCAGCCTGTTGCCTTCACTGGTGTAGAGCAGATCGCCCTGCGGTGACAGCAGCAGACGATCTGCCTGCTTCTGCGGCAGGTGAATAAGATGTGGAGCTTGTTGAGCTGCCAGCGTCATGACGCTTACGCCGGCCGCATTCAGCGCGGCAACGCGCCACCTGTTTTCGCCCGACGCCGCCAGCGCCATGATTTTTACCGCGCCGCCAGGCAGCGGCAGCGGCGCTTCACCCAGCGGATAACGCCATGCCCCCTCAACAGGCTGAAGCAGCGTCAGCGCGCCCTGCACGTTCAGCAGCAGCGTGCGGCGATCGGCGCTGCTGACGACCTGCTGCGGGGCCGGACGCAGTATCCACGCAGGCTCAGCAGGCTGCCCATCAAGTGGGATCATGCGCGCCGCGCCGTCACGTCCGATACGCCACCCCTGTTCACCCTGAATCCCTACGGCCAGTGCCGGTTCGCGATCCCACAGCTGCTGCGTGGCCTGCGCATGAAGTGCCGGTCCAGCAAACAGCGGCAGTACCACCCAAATCAACCAGAAAAAGAGCAGCAGCATCAGCAGTAAGATAGCGATACCACAGCACGTCACCAGACGCCGCGTATAGCGGTCGATCGCGCGGCGACGGCGGTCGCTGAAGTTAACAGGTATATGGTTTAGACTCATGCGGCTCTGAATGGGATCGGCAATTAGCCGCTATGTTGCCCGTAGCTGGTTGATAAGACAACTATAGACGTTGGACAAGGTTGCCATACTCTCGCCATAATGATGTCGGACACTGGTTCTTGAAGTCCTGCAAACGCGATATGGAGTCAGAATGGGTCAGGAAAAGCTATATATAGAAAAAGAATTAAGCTGGTTATCCTTTAACGAACGCGTTTTGCAAGAAGCGGCAGACAAAACCAACCCGCTAATTGAACGCATGCGTTTTCTGGGGATCTACTCCAACAATCTTGACGAGTTTTATAAAGTTCGCTTTGCCGATCTCAAGCGGCGCATCCTGATCGGTGAAGAACAGGGTTCACCGGGCCAGCCGCGCCACCTGCTGAAAAAAATCCAGCAGCGCGTGATGAAATCGGAACAGGAGTTTGACGGTCTTTATAATGAGCTGCTGCTGGAGCTGGCGCGTAACCAAATCTTCCTCATTAACGAGCGCCAGCTTTCATCTAACCAGCAGGTCTGGCTACGCCACTATTTCAAGCACGAACTGCGTCAGCACATTACGCCGATTCTGATTAACCATGACACCGATCTCACCGAATTTCTCAAGGATGACTACACCTATCTGGCGGTAGAGATCATTCGCGGCGATGATATCCGCTACGCCCTGCTGGAGATCCCCTCCGACAAAGTGCCGCGTTTCATTAATCTGCCCGCCGAATCGCCGCGCCGCCGCAAACCTATGATCCTGCTTGATAACATTCTGCGCTACTGCCTGGATGATATCTTTAAAGGCTTCTTTGATTATGACGCGCTGAACGCCTACTCCATGAAGATGACCCGCGATGCGGAGTACGATCTGGTTACCGAGATGGAGTCGAGCCTGCTGGAGCTGATGTCCTCCAGCCTGAAGCAGCGTCTGACCGCCGAACCGGTGCGCTTTGTTTATCAGCGCGATATGCCTGATGCGATGGTAGAGCTGCTGCGCAACAAGCTGACCATCTCTAACTACGACTCGATTATTCCCGGTGGCCGCTACCATAACTTCAAAGACTTTATCGGTTTTCCGGACGTGGGCAAAAGCAATCTGGTAAACCGGCCGCTGCCGCAGATCCGCCATATCGGCTTCGACGGTTTCCGCAACGGTTTCGATGCCATCCGCGACCGCGATATTTTGCTCTATTATCCCTACCACACCTTTGAGCATGTGCTGGAGCTGCTGCGCCAGGCGTCGTTCGATCCCAGCGTGCTGGCGATCAAAATCAACATCTATCGCGTGGCAAAACATTCACGCATTATGGATGCAATGATGCATGCCGCCTATAACGGCAAGAAAGTTACCGTGGTTGTGGAGTTGCAGGCGCGCTTTGATGAAGAGGCCAACATTCTGTGGGCCAAACGGCTGACCGAAGCGGGCGTGCACGTGATCTTCTCTGCACCAGGGCTAAAAATTCACGCCAAGCTGTTCCTGATTTCGCGCCGCGAGGGCGAAGAAGTGGTGCGCTATGCCCACATCGGCACCGGCAACTTCAATGAGAAGACGGCGCGCCTCTATACCGACTACTCGCTGCTGACCGCTGACGCCCGCATAACTAATGAAGTGCGTCGGGTATTTAATTTTATTGAAAACCCCTACCGTCCGGTGAGCTTCGAGCACCTGATGGTCTCGCCGCAGAATTCGCGTCAGATGCTTTACCAGCTGATTGATGCCGAAATCGCCAATGCGCAGCAGGGCAATCCCTGTGGCATTACGCTGAAAATTAACAACCTGGTAGACAATGGTCTGGTCGATCGCCTTTACGCCGCCTCGGGCGCGGGCGTGAAGGTCAATCTGCTGGTGCGTGGCATGTGCTCCCTGATCCCTGACCTGCCCGGGATCAGTGAAAATATTCGCGTGATCAGCATCGTTGACCGCTATCTTGAGCACGATCGCGTCTATATTTTCGAAAATGGTGGCGACAAAAAAGTCTTCCTTTCCTCTGCTGACTGGATGACGCGTAACATCGATCACCGCATTGAAGTGGCGGTATCTATCCTCGATCCCCGCGTTAAACAACGTATTCTGGACATTATCGCTATTCTGTTTAGTGATACGGTGAAAGCGCGTATCGTTGATAAAGAGTTGGGGAACCGCTATGTTCCGCGCGGCAATCGTCGTAAGGTCCGCTCTCAACTGGCGATTTATGATTACATCAAGAAACTGGAACAGCCTGAATAATCTATGCCCATTTCTCATAAAAGTACGCCGAGACCGCAAGAATTTGCGGCAATCGACCTCGGCTCAAACAGCTTTCATATGGTCATCGCGCGCGTGGTCGACGGCGCTATGCAGGTGCTGGGTCGTCTCAAGCAGCGTGTGCATCTGGCGGACGGTCTCGACAGTAAAAATCGCCTGAGCGAAGAGGCGATGGAGCGCGGGCTGAGCTGCCTGGCGCTGTTTGCTGAACGTTTGCAGGGCTTTAGCCCCAGTAACGTGACCATTGTCGGCACCCATACGCTGCGCCAGGCGGTGAACGCAGAAGAGTTTCTGCAGCGTGCGGCGGAGGTGATCCCCTACCCTATCGAGGTGATTTCCGGCCATGAAGAGGCACGCCTGATTTTTATGGGCGTGGAGCATACGCAGCCGGAAAAAGGCCGTAAGCTGGTGATCGATATCGGCGGCGGGTCAACCGAGCTGGTCATCGGCGAAAATTTTGAACCTCAGCTGGTAGAGAGTCGCCGCATGGGCTGCGTCAGCTTTTCCCAGCTCTACTTCCCTGACGGGGAGATCAGCCGTGACAACTTCCGGCGCGCACGCCTCGCCGCGACGCAAAAGCTGGAAACGCTGGCGTGGCAGTATCGTCTGCACGGCTGGCAGTATGCGCTTGGCGCGTCAGGCACCATTAAAGCGGCCTGTGAGGTGCTGCTGGCGATGGGTGAGAAAGAGAAAATGATCACGCCTGAGCGCCTGGACATGCTCTATGACGAGGTCATGAAGCATAAGTCGTTCAGCGCGCTAAGCCTGCCGGGGCTGTCGGAAGAGCGCAAGTCGGTATTTGTGCCTGGCCTGGCGATTATCTGTGGCGTGTTTGATGCGCTGGCTATCCGCGAGCTCCGCCTCTCCGACGGCGCGCTGCGTGAAGGCGTGCTGTATGAAATGGAGGGCCGGTTTCGCCATCAGGATATTCGCAGCCGCACGGCACAGAGCCTGGCGAACCACTACGCCATCGACAATGACCAGGCGCGCCGCGTGCTGGACACGACCGACCAGCTCTATGTGCAGTGGCGCGATCAAAACCCTAAACTGGCAAACCCACAGCTGGCGGCACTGCTGAGATGGGCTGCCATGCTGCACGAAGTCGGTCTGACAATTAACCACAGCGGCATGCAGCGCCATTCAGCCTATATCCTGCAAAACACCAACCTGCCCGGTTTTAACCAGGATCAGCAAACGCTGCTGGCTGCGCTGGTACGATTCCACCGCAAAGCCGTCAAGGTAGAAGATCTGCCGCGCGTCACGCTGTTCAAGAAAAAACAGTTTCTGCCGCTGCTGTTCCTGTTGCGCCTTGGCACCCTGCTCAACAATCAGCGTCAGGCCACTACGCGTCCCGATTCGCTCAAACTGACCACCGATGATGGTCACTGGACACTGACTTTTCCGTCAGGCTATTTCAGCCAGAATAATCTGGTACAGCTCGATCTGGAGCGTGAGCAGACCTACTGGAACGAAGTCACCGGCTGGAAGCTGATGCTGAAAGAAGAAGCCTGAGGAGAGGGGCGTTTACGCCCAAAAAAAGACGTCATGATTAAACCTGAACACTACTTTGCCGAAACCTACGGCCTGACGCCGACGCACTCCGAAGTGCTGTCGGCGTTGCCCTTTCTTAACCCGGGCAAAGCGCTCGATCTCGGCTGCGGCAACGGCCGTAACAGCCTCTTTCTGAGCCAGAACGGCTTTGATGTTACCGCCTGGGATCATAACCCCACCAGCCTGGCTCGACTGGAGCAGATTGCCGCACAGGAAGGGATAACCACAATCCATACTGAACAGCGCGACCTCAACCAGACGCGCTTTAACGGTGGCTATACCTTTGTACTCTCCACGGTTGTGATGATGTTTTTGCAGCCGGAAACCATTCCACAGCTGATTGCCGATATGCAGGCAAGCACGGTGAAAAACGGGCATAACCTGATCGTTGCCGCAATGAGCACTGACGATTACCCGTGCCCCCTCGCCTTTCCCTTTACCTTTAAATCGGGTGAGCTGAGCCACTACTACCGCAACTGGCACATCCTCAAGTACAACGAGCACGTCGGCCAGCTGCACAAGCGTGATGAGCAAGGCAATCGCATCAGCTGTCGTTTTGCCACGCTGCTGGCGCAAAAAGCGAGCCTGTAAATCGGGGCCGCTGCGTGCGGCCTAATCCATTTCTGCTCTTTTTTTAATCGGCAATTGATTTCAGCGCAGGGTTGTGACTAAATGTTGCTATCGCCCGACAGGGTCATTACAGGAAACACCCCGCGTGAACAGCGCTATCCCTTCCCGAAGACGTCCTAAAACCAGTTCCTTTACCCGGATCGTTTTACTGATTAGCTTTATCATTCTTGCCAGCCGCCTGATCTTCATCCTGCCTGCTGCCTTTGAGCATCATCAGCAAAAAAAAGCTGCACCAGAATCTGCGCCGATAAGCACGACGCTGCGCGACAGTCGTTAGCAATTAACGTTCTTCATGCACGCCAGCTAAACGCAGCCTGAATAACCGCGTCTTTTTTTGCGCCTGTTTGCGAGGCGAACCGCTACACTTCGTGCTGTAACTTTCAGACACAAGGGACTCGTTATGTCTGCTTCGCATACTCAACGTCTAAATCAAATTCGTCATCGCATTCTGACGCTGCTGCTCAGTGAGCCAGATCTGGTGGATGTGCTGCTGGGAAAATCCACCGAGCATAGCGCTGAACAGCAACGTGAAAATGCGGTCAATCAGTCGATCCTTGAGCAGGATATCGAACAGCTTCACGCTGCTGACCTCGCCGATATCCTCGAAGCCCTGCCCGAAGAGGCGCGACAGGCGCTGTGGCGGCTGGTTCCTGCCTCAAAGCGCGGCCATGTCCTGGTCGAGGCGTCAGAGACCGTCTGGGCCAGCCTGACAGAAGAGATGAGCGATCGCGATATTCTGCGCGCTATCGAACCCCTCGACATTGACGATCAGGTGTGGCTGGCGCGCTACTTGCCTCGCGATCTGACCGGGCGGCTGCTGGCGTCGCTGGAACCTGGCCAGCGGGCGCGTGTTCTGAGCGTGGTCGACTTCGACCGCGATCGCGTCGGGCGCATCATGGATTTCAATATCCTGACGATACGCGCCGATGTGACGCTGGCTACTGTGCAGCGCTACCTGCGTCATAAAAAAACCATGCCAAACGGCACGGATAAAATTTTCGTCACCGATGAAAATAATCTGCTGCTGGGCGAGCTGCCGCTGACCGATATTTTGCTGAATAAGCCGAAAAAACGGGTCGACGAGGTCATGAATACCTCTCCCACGACTTTCCAGCTTGACGATAAAGCCGAAGATGCGGCGGGCGCGTTCGAGCGCTATAACCTCATCTCCGCGGCGGTCATCGATGCAAAAGGCAAACTGATTGGCCGCGTAACAATTGAAGATGTGGTCGATCTGGTTAACGAAGAGAACGAGAGCAATATTCGCCGCATGGGCGGTATCAGTCAGGAAGAGGATGTGTTCGCGCCGGTACGCAAAGCGGTACGTCGACGCTGGGCATGGCTGGCCATAAACTTGTGTACCGCTTTTGTCGCCTCACGCGTGATTGGCCTGTTTGAAGAGACCATCTCGCAGCTGGTTGCACTGGCGACGCTGATGCCTATTGTGGCGGGCATTGGTGGCAACACTGGCAACCAGACCATCACCATGATTGTACGCGCGCTGGCCCTGCACCAGGTTGAGCCGGGCAACTTCTCGTTTCTGATTGTACGAGAACTTGGCGTGGCACTGCTTAATGGCCTGTTCTGGGGCGGCGCGATGGGACTCATTACCTGGCTGATGTACGATAATGTGCAGCTGGGGGGCGTTATGATGCTGGCCATGATGCTGAACCTGCTGCTGGCGGCGCTGATGGGTGTCCTGATCCCGCTTATTATGACTAAACTCAAACGCGACCCGGCGGTTGGCTCCAGCGTGCTGATTACCGCTATCACCGATACCGGCGGCTTTTTTATCTTTCTGGGCCTGGCGACGCTGTTTTTACTGCATCACTGATTCTGTTTTTTCACATTGCGGTCAATGCAGTGCTATGCGCACTGCATTGACCGCAGCATGTCGCGGCGTGATACGGGTTAACGCTGAGATAAAATTTCCCACAGCGATACGCCGCCTGGTGTGCAGGGTCGATTAGTTTTCCCAGCCATGGTAAGCCATCGTGATGATCCCTTCTCCCCGGGTTTCTGTATGGCGTAAAGCCACTGCCCTCTCTTTATCCCGATGCCGTTTTCTTTTCGCTGAGTCAAAAAAGGAAGCAGCTGACAACCAAAGACATTATCCTGGTTTCACGTCAGTCTGCCCCGGGCCACCCGCTGGGCAAATCCTGTGAAAAAACAGAGAAAGCAGCCCTCACAATATTTTTGCAGGCCACGGTCAGGCACCCTACACTTCCTTAAAACCCAGGGAGAAAGCCATGTTTAAAGCAGATGATTTTGTACAGTCAAAAACAGGTGGTCCAAAAATGCTGGTGCTGCGCGTTGAGGGCGATACGTTGTGGTGCGCGCGCGTTGACGATGCAACTAAAAAGGAGATTGAGGTAAAAGCCGACAGCGTCAATCTCTACCATGAAGAGGGCGATTTTGGCGTCTGTTAACGCCTGTGCCGGGCATTCAGCCCGGCGGATTGTCCTGCTGAACGTTTTCGCTGCCAATGCCGCCAATAAACGGCAGTCGCAGACGCAGCGGCGTAAAATCGAGCCCCATATTCAGTCCCAGAACATTGAGTTCAAACCCCTCTTCCGCGCCCAGTGTGACCCCCGCAACCCCCAGCACAGAAACCTGAATGCCGCGTCCGGAAGGTGGCAAACCCACCGGGCGCCACAGGGGACGGTAATCTTTGCCGAGCGCATTGGCGGGCAGATCGAGTTTTAATGCCGGTACTTCCCGCCCGATATGGGCAAGAAAGGTATTGCTGTTTGGTCCCGGCCAGGCGTGATAGGTCTTCGGCCAGGGATAGGAGCGAATGGCCGCTTCGATGTGCGGGATCATCGCCTCCGCGTCTGCTCCACGGTGGCTAACCAGCAGGCGCGGCTTTGCGCCATACCAGTAGCCGTCAGGCAGGTTGCTGTTGTGCCTGACTTTATCGCCGCTGCCCCAGCTGATGACCTCATAGCGGTTGTAGCGTGTTTCGCCCGCACGTTTAAAGATAATCCAGGGGTGCACTGCTACTGCCCCTTTCCAGCCGTACGTTGGCGCAGCATAGACCTGTACGATCGCCTGGTTTACATTGCGGCCCGCATCGGGTGCCAGACCGGATGAATCACGACGTGCCGACCACCAGCCCCCCTGCCCTGAGAGTTCGCCATTGCGCGTTGCCTGCGCCAGACTCGCACCCAGCGACAGCAGGATCACCAGCAAAATGCAAAGGCTCAGCGCCTTCAGTGACAACATAGCGTGGTTCCTCGCGTCAACAGCAAAGAGAAAATCGCCAGCCTGTCTGACGACGGGCTGGCGATAGCGTAAGAAGTGCGTAGTAGTGTAAGCGGAAAGGTAATCCCTGCTCAATGTTAAACCATTTTTAAAAAGCGGCTTCTTTCATAACGTTAAAAAAAGGCACGTTTTACAGCACTAAAGGTATCATTCAGGGCTAATACGGTACGCCCCACTTTTTATCATCCAGGCGTCAGCTGACTTTCAAAAAGCGTTTTAGGGCCAGAAAGGCGTTAATGTCAGCCCGTCGGCAGAGCCTGTAAAAATCCTGATAACCTGACTCTGATGAGAAATAACGACGCGCCTGGCATCAGGGCCAGCATGGCCAGTACGGCTGGAACTACAGTTTGAGCTGGCTTCCTAAAATGACATCCGCTTCCTGCAGGGTTACATCCAGTCCAGCGGAGGGGGTGAATGTCAGCTCGCCAAAAATTACGTCGCCATTAAGCAGGTAGAAGTCAATTCGGACAAACTTAAAGTCAGACGCGAGTTTAATCGCGTATGCCTTCATTTTCATGAAGCCATCAGGCATGGCTGGATAGTCATTTTTACTGATTAACTCAACGGTATCTTCAAAAGGGAGCGGGTTCCAGTTCATGTCAAAATAATAGAACTTAGGCGTTCCTTTTTCTCGCTCTTTACATACCATTACCGCGTAAGGCTTACCGTTGAAGCAGTAAAACTTATAATCGTCGGGAAATCCGCCACGCTCGTTCTCGATAAATTTTTCACATAAAATCTTTCTTTCTATTTTTTTATACTGCGGCTCGACAAAAAGCGAGGAGAAATCCTCTCTCAGCCACTTCCCCAGCTGCCTGTTGGTTTTTTCAGTATCTAACGCCGATTTATCATCACAGATAATGTTGTAGCCTGCGCCATGGTTGCACTTGAGAGCAAACTTTTCCGGCAGAGCATCGTAGTTTATATGTTCAGGGCTATCGTATACGCCATAGAGTTCGTTAAGAATGTCACCACATCCCTTAGACGAAACATACTCCCTGACCTTATATTTATCAGCACACAGTGTATAGATAGCGTTGTTGAACTCATTGAATTTGAGCCACTGTATTTTTTCATTAAAATTGGTTGGATTACTTAAGTTCAACTTCTTTTTAAACTTAATATAGTAGTGTGCTTTAGCACAGGACTCAGGAAAGATACCGGCACTGAGCTTCAGCGCTGACTTAACAGTTTGCTTTATCATTTCAGTTTAAACTCTCGTAATTTGAAAATATTAAGGTGCATTTTGATAATGGTTTTGTTCTTAAAAAAGTAGTTAAGTAACGTGCAGGACAAAATCTCGACAATCAAAAAGCAACAGGCAGCACCATTTATTCCAAATGTACTGATCATTATCCATGACAATGGCACTGTTAACACACAGCATAACGACATCTTTTTCGCCAGATAGTGATATCCAGACTCTTTTATTATATATCGGTAACAGATCGTTCCCAGCGCAGAGAACATCGTACCCATGATAACTACGGGTATTATCCGCACCGCATCCATATATTTATCGCCATACAGCAAATGTATAACCCAGTCGCCCACCAGGTAAAAACCACCCAGCGCAATCAGCGAAAACAAAATGACCAGCCGGTTTATCGTCATCAACAGTTTATCGACGGCGACTTGATTTCTTTCACTGTATATTTTCGAGAAGAAACTGGTGATCAATGATAAAACGATAAACGACCAGGCACTTCCCATCGTTAGCGCTACGCTATAGATCCCCAGTTCGGAGTACGAAATGATTTTGGCCAGAAAGATGCTGGAAATCTGCGTATAGATATCCGCAGAAAGGCTTGATAAAATCAGCGCGCCGCCTGTAGATAACATATGTCGGTTATACAGGCGGCTCCCTCTGCTGACGGACTTCACCTGGGTAGTATAGTTAAAATAAAAAAGTCGCAGAAGATAAGGCACAAGCGGGATAATGATAATTGGCAGCGTGAAGCAGTAAATGGGCATTTTGAAGCTTGAGATAAGATACCTTATTAACAGTGCAATAAGCAGCCCAATAACATTTGTTATGGTGTTTATTTTTGATTTTAACTGGGTGTTATTGTAGATAGAAAAGA
This sequence comes from Pantoea sp. KPR_PJ, assembly GCF_041386365.1. NCBI lineage: Bacteria > Pseudomonadati > Pseudomonadota > Gammaproteobacteria > Enterobacterales > Erwiniaceae > Pantoea > Pantoea sp. KPR_PJ. Next base: position 679,730 of record NZ_JABMIK010000002.1, read on the forward strand.
AATCCATCACGATGTAGTAAGTGGCAATGCAGTTAGCCACCCCAAACAAAAAGACGATAGCGTCGGTGAAGAAGTATAAATAAACCAGGACCGCGCTCGAAGACAAAAGGAAAAATGCACGCCGTTGATTTTGCGTATGCATTGCCATGGCAATACCGGACCGGGTATTCTCGCTCATTCGTTTGAATATGATGCTCTGTCCGCCAAACCAGGATAAGGTTTGCACAAAGATAAAAAGCGAAGTGGCAATATTTATTTTGCCAAAATTGTCAGGGCCAATGTACTTTGCCATGAGCGAATTAACATATATCAGACCAATGATGTTAATCGACTTTTCCAGCATGATCCATATTGCATTCGAGTACATTTCACTTCTCACATAGACAAAAGTTGTAAACATCGCTATATTAAATTTGTGATCTATCCCTGGTAAAAACCAGCAGTAATGAATTAGCAGTAGATCGTGGCACAATAAAAGAGATTAGCCCGACGGCTTTTTTCTCCTCTGGCTGTTTTTGCATATAATCTATTCAACGCAGAGTGTGGCTGCTTATATAAAAATAGTGAAGCCTTTTTTGTTTGAATCAGAATAGTGACAGCTTATTCCCTGCTATAAGGCCAGCTTATAGCTGCTTTTAATAAACAGTTAGCGCGTAGCGCTTTATTTTTTAGCACCACACGAATGTCAGGATCCAGCTCATCGCGCTTGCCCTCCCTCGGATAAGCTTTATATTAACTTTTTCTGTTTCAAAGGATTATGTGCAGGAAACGGCTTTCCTCATCCTGCACGGTGGTCACTCATCGCCTGCGCTACAGCAACTGGCTGGCATTCCCCCTGGATGAACTGAGGCGCATCGCTTAATAGCGTGCACGGTTCTGTTAAGCCCGGCTAAAGCCAGCAGCACCAGACAAATATGCCCAGCCTGCAACCGTGTTTATCCCTGTCCGCGAGTAACGCGTTGCGCTGGCCCTTATTCCTCTTTTCACCGGCAAAAATAAAGAGGTTATAAGCGGTTTTTTCAATGGATTATTTAAAAAAAAAGCCCGCATTTTGCGGGCTTCGGGTGAGTCGAGCGTGACTGACAGGCCTGCGATGGCCTGAGATCAAATCATTCCCACTCAATGGTCGCAGGCGGCTTACCAGAAATGTCGTAAACCACGCGCGAAATTCCGTTAACTTCATTAATAATGCGGTTCGAGACGCGGCCGAGGAAATCGTACGGCAGATGCGCCCAGTGCGCGGTCATAAAGTCGATGGTCTCTACTGCACGCAGTGAAACAACCCAGTCATATTTACGGCCGTCACCCATTACCCCCACCGAACGCACTGGCAGGAAGACGGTGAAAGCCTGGCTGACTTTGTTATAAAGATCCGCTTTGCGCAGCTCTTCAATAAAGATTGCATCGGCACGACGCAGCAGATCGCAATACTCTTTCTTCACTTCGCCCAGCACGCGTACGCCAAGACCCGGACCCGGGAAAGGATGGCGATAAAGCATGTCGTATGGCAGACCCAGCTCCAGGCCGATCTTGCGCACTTCATCCTTAAACAGCTCTTTCAGCGGCTCGACCAGGCCCAGCTTCATCTCTTTCGGCAGACCGCCCACGTTATGGTGCGACTTGATCACGTGCGCTTTGCCGGTTGCAGAGGCAGCAGATTCAATCACATCAGGATAGATGGTGCCCTGCGCCAGCCATTTTACGTCGGTCAGCTTTGATGCTTCTTCATCGAACACGTCAACGAAAACGCGGCCAATGATTTTACGTTTGGCTTCCGGATCGTTCTCACCGGCCAGTGCGTCAAGGAAACGGGCTTCAGCCGGTACGTGGACGATGTTCAGGCCAAAGTGGTCACCAAACATATCCATCACCTGCTCCGCTTCATTGAGGCGCAGCAAACCGTTGTCGACAAAGACGCAGGTCAGACGCTCGCCGATGGCGCGGTGCAGCAGCATGGCCGTCACGGAAGAATCCACGCCGCCGGAGAGGCCAAGGATCACTTTGTCGTTGCCGACCTGCTCACGCAGACGCTCAACCGCATCTTCAATGATTTTTGCCGGCGTCCACAGCGCTTCACACTCACAGATGTCGAGAACAAAACGCTCCAGCATACGCAGCCCCTGACGGGTATGGGTTACCTCTGGATGGAACTGCACGCCATAGAAACGCTTCTCTTCGTTTGCCATGATGGCAAACGGGCAGGTTTCCGTGCTGGCAACGGTAACGAAGTCAGACGGGATAGCCGTCACTTTATCACCGTGGCTCATCCATACGTCGAGCAGCGGTTTGCCTGCGGCACTGATGGCATCTTCGATGTCGCGGATCAGCGCACTTGAGGTTTTCACCTCAACCTGCGCATAGCCGAACTCACGCTCACTGGAACCTTCGACTTTGCCGCCCAACTGCATCGCCATGGTCTGCATGCCATAGCATACGCCCAGTACCGGCACGCCTGCGTTGAACACATATTCCGGTGCGCGCGGGCTGTCGAACTCCGTGGTGCTTTCCGGACCGCCGGAAAGGATAATGCCGTTAGGGTTGAACTGGCGGATCTGCTCTTCGGTGACATCCCATGCCCAGAGTTCGCAGTACACGCCCAGCTCACGTACGCGGCGCGCGACCAGTTGCGTGTATTGCGAACCAAAATCGAGAATCAGAATGCGATGCTTATGAATATTTTCCGTCGTCATTGAGGCGTTTCCAGAACGGGTAACTTGATAATGAAAGCGCCCGGCCAGGCCGGGCGGTAAAACTAACGGGATCAGGATCCCATACGGTAATTAGGTGACTCTTTCGTGATGGTCACGTCGTGCACGTGGCTTTCGTTGATGCCCGCACCGCTGATGCGAACGAACTCTGCTTTGGTGCGCAGGTCGTTAATGGTCGGGCAACCGGTCAGGCCCATGCAGGAGCGCAGGCCGCCCATCTGCTGGTGAACGATCTCTTTCAGACGGCCTTTATAGGCAACGCGACCCTCAATGCCTTCCGGCACCAGTTTGTCAGCAGCGTTATCGGTCTGGAAGTAGCGGTCAGACGAGCCTTTAGACATTGCGCCCAGCGAGCCCATGCCACGATAGGATTTAAAGGCGCGGCCCTGGTAGAGTTCGATTTCACCCGGAGACTCCTCCGTACCGGCGAGCATTGAGCCAACCATGACGGCAGCGGCACCCGCAGCAATCGCTTTAGCGATATCACCAGAGAAACGGATACCGCCATCGGCAATCACCGGAATGCCCGTACCTTCCAGCGCTTCAACCGCGTCAGAAACGGCAGTAATCTGCGGCACGCCAACGCCAGTCACGATGCGGGTGGTACAGATAGAGCCCGGGCCGATACCCACTTTCACCGCGCTTACGCCCGCGTCTGCCAGCGCCAGCGCGCCTGCACCCGTCGCGACGTTGCCGCCAATAATATCCAGGTCCGGGTATTTGGCACGGGTTTCACGGATGCGTTGCAGCACCCCTTCAGAATGGCCGTGCGAAGAGTCGATCAGCAGCACGTCAACACCGGCAGCCACCAGCGCGTCAACGCGTTCTTCGTTACCTGCACCGGCACCCACTGCGGCACCCACACGCAGACGACCCTGCGCATCTTTACAGGCATTCGGTTTACGTTCAGCTTTCTGGAAGTCTTTTACGGTGATCATGCCGAGCAGATGGAAGCTGTCATCAACCACCAGCGCTTTTTCCACGCGTTTTTCGTGCATTCTTTGCAGAACCACATCGCGTGCTTCACCCTCTTTCACCGTCACCAGACGCTCTTTCGGCGTCATCACTGCCGTGACCGGCTGGGTCAGATCGGTTACAAAGCGCACGTCGCGACCGGTAATGATACCGACCAGCTCATTGCTTTCGTTGACGACCGGATAACCGGCAAAGCCGTTGCGTTCGGTCAGGGCTTTAACTTCAGCCAGCGTGGTAGTCGGCAGGACGGTTTGCGGCTCCGTTACCACGCCACTTTCATGCTTCTTCACCTTACGAACTTCTTCTGCCTGGCGCTCAATTGACATGTTTTTATGAATAAAGCCCAGTCCGCCTTCCTGCGCCAGCGCAATAGCCAGACCCGCTTCGGTCACGGTATCCATCGCAGCAGAGAGCATTGGGATATTGAGGCGGATATTTTTGGTCAGCTGCGTGCTGAGATCGGCCGTGTTAGGCAGAACGGTGGAGTGAGCAGGAACGAGCAGAACGTCGTCGAAAGTAAGGGCTTCTTTAGCGATTCTTAGCATGGCAATATCTCAACCTGGAGGTGAATGAGAACAGATAAAATATTGCCGCGGCATTATACAGGCCGTAATCGTTTGCCTCCAGCTTTATTTGAGAAAAAGTCTTGATCCTCATTGCCAGGCATGTAGTATCGGTTAATTAACCCTCTGATTTATTATTTGATCTCCATCACATGTCGCTACCTCCGAACGCCAATATTTTTACCGTTAGCCGCCTGAATACGACGGTGCGTCAGCTGCTGGAAAATGAGATGGGCTCGGTGTGGCTGAGCGCGGAGATCTCTAATTTTTCTCAGCCCGCTTCCGGCCACTGGTACTTCACCCTGAAAGATGATGGTGCTCAGGTGCGCTGCGCCATGTTCCGTAACAGCAACCGGCGGGTGACGTTTCGTCCTCAGCATGGCCAGCAAATTCTGGTGCGTGCCACCATTACCCTCTATGAACCGCGCGGCGACTATCAGCTGCTTATCGAAAGCATGCATCCCGCTGGTGAAGGCGCGCTGCAACAGCAGTTTGAGCTGCTGAAAGCAAAGCTGGCCAGTGAAGGCCTGTTTGACCAGCAGCACAAACAGCCGCTGCCTGAGCCTGCAAGACAGGTGGGCGTGATTACCTCGGCAACGGGCGCAGCGCTGCACGATGTGCTGCGCGTGCTGCACCGCCGTGACCCCTCGCTACCCGTTGTTGTCTATCCCACGCCGGTTCAGGGTGTGGATGCGCCGGACGCCATTGTGCGCGCCATTACGCTGGCAAATCAGCGTGCAGAATGTGATGTCCTGATTGTCGGACGCGGCGGCGGCTCGCTGGAAGATTTATGGAGCTTTAACGAAGAGCGCGTGGCGCGGGCGATTTTTGCCAGCCGCATTCCCGTGGTGAGCGCCGTGGGTCATGAAACCGACGTGACTATCGCCGACTTTGTCGCTGACCTGCGCGCCCCCACTCCCTCTGCTGCGGCTGAGATGGTAAGCAGAAACCAGACGGAACTACTGCGACAGCTGCTGTCACAGCAACAGCGGCTGGAGATGGCGATGGATTATTATCTGGCGCAGCAGCAACGCCGCTTTACGCGCCTCGATCATCGTTTGCAGCAGCAACATCCCCAGCTGCGCGTTGCCCGCCAGCAAACTACCCTGTTCCGCCTGCAGCAGCGACTGAATGAGGCGATGGAGAATCAGCTACGTCAAACCGCACGCCAGCAGGATCGTCTGACGCAACGTCTGGCCGCACACCAGCCGCAGTCTCGCCTGTTTCAGGCCCGGCGTCAGCTGGAGCAGATGCACTACCGTTTACAGCAAAGCATGGAGAAGCAGCTTAATCAGGATCGACAGCGTTTTGCCGTGCTGGCCGGACAGCTTGAGGCGGTCAGTCCCCTGGCGACGCTGGCGCGCGGCTTCAGCGTGACAACCGATGCCACAGGGCAGGTTGTGAAAAAAACTGCCCAGCTCCAGGGTGGGGATACCCTGCGCACGCGTCTTGACGACGGCTGGGTAGAGAGCCAGGTTACCCATATCGAGCCAGAAAAAAAACGCCGCCGCAAAACGCCCTCCTGAGCAAAGACTATACTTTTTGGCACATTACTTGTGCCAAGGAGTCGGGTATGTCCTACAGCGTTATTCCTCCCTATATTTTACGTAACATTGTCGCTCACGGTTCCACTCATCAACAGGACTATGCGCGCCGCACGCTGATGCACGTTCAGCATCTGATGGCAGAAAACTGGCAAAAGCCGGTTGCGCCGCGAACGGCAGCTGGCGGTCAGGTCGACCGTGAAATTTATGATGCAAAAAATACGCAAAACCTGCCGGGCGAGCTGCTGCTGAGTGAAGGCCAGCCGGAAAGCAGTGACGTCGCCGCAAAAGAGGCGTGGGATTACCTGGGCGTTACCTACGACTTTTTCTGGCAGACCTACCAGCGGAACTCGCTGGATAATCAGGGTCTGAAGCTGCTCGGAACCGTCCATTACGGCAAGGCCTATCAGAACGCTTTCTGGAACGGTCAGCAGATGGTATTTGGCGATGGCGACGGCGAAATTTTTAACCGTTTCACCATTGCTATTGATGTGGTGGCGCATGAGCTGGCGCATGGCGTGACCGAGACGGAAGCGGGCCTGATCTATTTTGAGCAGGCGGGTGCACTCAATGAATCGCTCTCCGACGTATTTGGTTCGCTGGTGAAACAGTATCACCTGAAACAGACCGCAGAGAGCGCTGACTGGATTATTGGTGAAGGTCTGCTGGCGAGCGGGATCAACGGACGCGGCTTGCGATCTATGGCTGAGCCAGGCACCGCTTACGACGATCCTATGCTGGGCAAAGATCCGCAGCCTGCGCATATGGATCACTACATCAAGACGCGGGAAGATAACGGCGGCGTTCACCTTAACTCAGGCATTCCAAACCGCGCCTTCTGCCTGGCTGCAAAAGCGCTGGGAGGTTACGCCTGGGAGCAGGCAGGCTACGCCTGGTACGATACGGTATGTGATAAATCGCTGCCGCAAAACGCCGACTTCAGTACCTTTGCCCGCTTTACTATCCAGCATGCTGAACGTCGTTTCGATCGCCCGGTGGCGCAGTCTATTGAACAGGCGTGGAAGGAGGTTGGCGTGCTATGAGTGCTTTTCCTGAACTGACTGACGATGCGGTGATTGAGGTCGAACGGGAAGGCGGGCTGGCGTTTATTCCCGGCCTGCGCGGCGCGCGGCGCTTTGCGCTGGCTCAGCTGCCTCAGCCGCAGAAGCAGCGCGTCTGTCAGGTTCTGGAGCAGGCGCTGCCGTTAGGCGAACCTGAGGATAAAGCGCCTGAAATCGGGCGCAGTGACCAGCGCTACTTCCGCATTCAAATCAGTTATGCCACTCACCGGGAAATCGGCACCATTGTCCTGCTGATCCCGGAACAGGTGGCACCACCGGAGCTGGAAGCGCTGTGGCGTGACGGCGATAAGGCCGATAACTGACAAACGCGATGTCCGCTCTTATTTGCATGCAAAAAAAAACCCTGCGCTGAGGCGCAGGGTCTGACGATCACGCTTAACCGTTATGGCAACGCGTAAGCTATAACATAGTCGCCGCGATCGGGTGACTGACGCGCACCGCCTGCAGAGATCAGAATGTACTGTTTACCATTTTTCGGTGAAACGTAGCTGATCGGTCCGCCCTGGCTGCCCACCGGCAGACGTGCTTTCCACACCTCTTTACCCGTTGAGCTGTCGAAGGCGCGCAGGTAGTAGTCCTGCGTACCAGCGATAAACACCAGGCCGCCCTGCGTTGCCAGCGTTCCGCCCAGCGTCGGCATACCGATGGGCATCTGCGCGTGCATTTTAATTCCAAACGGTCCGGTATCCTGCACCGTACCTACCGGCACCTGCCAGACGATTTTACGCGTCTTCATGTCGATCGCCGACAGCGTACCAAACGGCGGTGCCTGGCATGGAATGCCCAGCGGAGACATAAAGCGGTTTTTGTTCACCGCATAAGGCGTGCCTTTCAGCGGCACCGCCCCCATACCGGTGTTGATCGCCTCACCGCCGTTGCTGCCGCGCGCAATGTTGCTGGTATCGGCCGGGATCATCTGCACCCACAGGCCGAGGCGCATATCGTTAACGAACATGTACTGGTTGTTCGGATCAAACGACATGCTGCCCCAGTTCATGCCGCCCAGAGAGCCAGGGAAGCTGAGAGATTTGTCGGTATCCGGCACGGTGAACAGGCCGTTATAACGCATCGATTTGAAAGCGATTCGACATGCCAGCTGATCGAACGGCGTCGCTCCCCACATGTCTGATTCAGTCAGCGTCTGGTTGCCGATTTGCGGCATCTCAGTCGAGTGCGGCTGAGTTTTGGTGTACTGCTCATTCGGGATGTGACCCTGCGGCATTGGCAGCTCTTCGACTTTCGTCAGCGGCTTGCCCGTCTCGCGGTCCAGCACAAAGATCATGCCGGTTTTACCGCCAATCACTACCGCTGGTTTGGTGGTGCCATCCTTCATCGGGAAGTCAACCAGACTCGGCTGCATCGGCAGGTCAAAGTCCCACAGATCGTTATGTACGGTCTGGTAAACCCACTTCTCTTTCCCTGTCGTGGCGTCAAGCGCCAGTACCGATGCACCATATTTATGGTCCAGTTCAGTACGGTTTGCCCCCCACAGGTCCACAGATGAGCTGCCCATCGGGATAAACACGGTGTTCATCGCCGGATCGTAGGACATCGGTGCCCAGGAGTTCGGGGTGCTGCGTTTATAGTTCTGGCCCGGCATCAGGACGGCATTGGGATCGACATTGCCTGGGTCAAACGCCCAGCGCTGCTGGCCGGTGATCACGTCAAAACCACGCAGTACGCCGCCAGGCATATCGGTCTGAACGTTATCTGCCACGCGACCGCCCACCACTACCGTGGTGCCCGCCAGGGTTGGCGCGGAAGTCAGCTGATACTTCGGATCCTGCGCTTCACCCAGACCTTCTTTCAGGTTCACCACACCGTGGTTACCGAAGTTTTCACAGAACTCACCGTTGTCGGCGTTGATCGCAATCAGACGCGCATCAATGGTGTTCATCAGAATACGGCGCTGACAGCTATCCCCTGCCGCCAGGTTCGCTGCGGGTACGGGCGTTGAGCCTGGTTTGCTCGGCTGGGTCAGCGGTTTCGTCGCATCAAAGTAAGCCAGGCCACGGCAACGCGGCCAGACATCTGCCTGTGCGTTGATTTCGCGTTTCCAGATCTGCTTACCGCTGTCAGCCTCAACGGCAATCACGTTGTTGTGCGGTGTACAGAGGTAGATGGTGTTGCCGATTTGAAGCGGCGTCTGCTGGTCTTCCGCGCCGTTGCCCGTCGGGCTGATCGGCGTATCACCCGTATGGAACGTCCAGGCAACCTGCAAATCTTTCACGTTATCACGCGTGATCTGGTCAACCGCAGCAAAGCGGTCACCGCCCGGCGTGCGGCCATAGTTGTTCCAGTCCTGCTGCGGTTTGCTTTTATCAACCGGGATCAGCGGCAGCGCTTTACCGGTAATCGCCACGGTCGGATGCGGCTGGAACATCTGCACCAGGGTGCCTACCATACCGACAGCGATTACGGCTGAAAGCACAAAGGAAACTTTTGCCAGCGAAGATTTTCCCTCGCGCTTGCGCAGCGCCGGCCAGGTCAAAAAGGCCAGCAGCATCAGACCTGACGGCACCATCAGGCGCGATACCAGCGGCCAGAACGACCAGCCCGCATCGAACAGTGCCCAAATCAGCGTGCCGACAAAAACCAGAATAAACAGCACAACGGCAGAGGATTTACGGCGGAAAAACTGGATTGCTGAGAGCAGGGTGACAATGCCTGCGATCAGGAAGTACCAGCTTCCACCGAGCGACACCAGTTTGCCGCCTCCGATAGCAAAGAACAGGCCGACTGCCAGCAGCACCAGCCCCAGCAAAATCGACCAGATACCCAATCCTTTGCCGGATCGGGATGATGTTTCAGCCATAACACAAACTCTCCTGAAAAAATAAAGCCTTACCTCACACCAGCCTGACGACAGCGGCTGAGGCATAGCGGCGTCTGACGCACCGGGTACAGCTTTATTTTACTTGGTAATGGTACGGACCCATGTCCGGGTTGCAGGCATTGTGAGCGAGGAAGCATGTAAAATTTTCTGCCCGCGTCGCAATACGGGGCAGGATTGTACCACCTGGTACATAATAAGGTGAACATCTATAACGTGAAGTAAACGTGGCAATAGCATTTTTGCTACAAAATGGGTGTGGCAGGCGACTGCCGCCGAAGCGCGGCAGCGCTATGCCGTGACTGAAGAGCCACTGAACAACTATCAGGGCAAAAAAAAGGGACCTTCCGGTCCCTTTATGGTTTAACGCTTATTTTTCTTCAGGTGCGACAGCAGACGCTTGCGCTTGCGCTGCTGGGTTGGCGTCAGCAGATTGCGTTTACCCGCAAACGGGTTGTCGCCCTCTTTGAACTGAATACGGATTGGCGTGCCCATCACGTTAAGCGAACGACGGAAGTAGTTCATCAAATAACGCTTGTAGGAGTCAGGCAAATCCTTCACCTGGTTTCCGTGGATCACCACGATAGGCGGGTTATAACCACCGGCATGTGCATACTTCAGCTTAACGCGACGGCCGCGCACCAGCGGTGGCTGATGATCCTCTGCTGCCATATTCATAATGCGCGTCAGCATAGAGGTGTTAACACGTTTGGTGGAACAGTCATAGGCTTCCGTAACGGATTCAAACAGATTACCTACGCCGCTACCGTGCAGTGCAGAGATAAAGTGTACGCGGGCAAAGTCGATAAAGCCGAGACGGTAGTCCAGTGTCTCTTTGACTTCCTCTTTGATCTCCTGCGTCAGACCATCCCACTTATTGACCACAATCACCAGCGAGCGCCCGCTGTTCAGGATAAAGCCGAGCAGTGACAGATCCTGATCGGAAATCCCTTCACGCGCGTCGATAACCAGCATCACCACGTTGGCGTCTTCGATTGCCTGCAGCGTTTTGATCACCGAGAACTTCTCTACCGTGTCGGTAATTTTGCCGCGCTTACGCACGCCTGCCGTATCAATCAGGATATACTCGCGGCCGTCACGCTCCATCGGGATATAGATACTGTCGCGCGTCGTGCCCGGCATGTCATAGACCACAACGCGATCTTCACCGAGGATGCGGTTCGTCAGCGTTGATTTGCCGACGTTAGGACGCCCAACAATAGCCAGCTTAATGGGCAGGCCGGTCGGATCGAACGCTTCTTCCTCTTCTTCCGGCGTTTCGCCGTTCTCTTCCGCTGCCAGTGCCGCCCAGTAAGCTTCGTTTTCGTCTTCTTCGGTCACTTCACGCGGATCAACCTCATCCATCCACGGCAGCAGGGCCGTCTCCAGCAGGCTGGTCACGCCGCGACCGTGGGAGGCCGCAATCGCATGAATTTCGCCCAGACCCAGCGAGTAGAAATCCACTACCGCAGAGTCGGGATCGAGCCCGTCGGTTTTGTTGGCGACCAGGAAGGTTGGCTTCTGGCGCGAACGGATATGGTTGGCGATCTGCTTGTCCGCTGGCATCACACCCGCACGTGCATCCACCATAAACAGCACGACGTCGGCTTCTTCGATCGCCAGCAGCGACTGCTCTGCCATACGCGTCTCGACACCCTCTTCGGTGCCGTCGATACCGCCGGTATCAATAACAATAAATTCGCGCCCTTCCACTTCGGCGCGACCATATTTGCGATCGCGAGTCAGTCCGGGAAAATCCGCCACCAGCGCATCACGAGTGCGCGTTAAACGGTTGAACAGCGTGGATTTCCCCACATTGGGACGCCCAACCAGCGCGACCACAGGAATCATAACAGTGCCTCAATAAAAAAATTAATCGCCCGAATGGCGTGATTATAACGGTTTTAACCGCCAGGTTCAGGCTGAAGGCGCTAAGAATATCATGCCTGAATAAAAACGAAACGGCCCCTGACGCGTCAGGAGCCGTTATACGGAAGGCAAATCCTGCTAGCCGGTTAACGCGTTATCGCGTAAACCTCGCCGCCTTTGGCCTGAATGATCAGCTTGTCGCTGGCCACGACCGGCTCAGTCTGGAAGCCATCGCTGTCCACTTTCTGCTGGGCAACAAAACGGCCATCCGTGGTGTTGAGCCAGTGCAGATACCCTTCGCTATCACCCACAACCAGATAGCCGTTGTAGAGCACGGGCGTGGTCAGGTTACGGTGCAGCAGATCGCTCTGACGCCAGATAGCCACGCCACCGTCTGCGTTCAGGGCGATAACGCGATCGTCCTGATCCACCAGATAGATACGGCCGGCATCGACAATCAGATCTTTCACGCCGCCAATTTCGCGCTTCCACAGGATCTGGCCGGAACGCAGATCGAGTGCCGCCAGATTGCCGTTATAGGCCAGCGTGTAGACAACGCCGTTGACAATGACCGGTGTCGTATCGACATCGTTCAGGCGATCGATTTCCGTTGCGCCGCTCGGCTGGGAAATACGCTGCTGCCAGATGATCTGGCCCTGATTCATGATGACCGCGCTAACGCGGCCATTATCGCCGCCGACAATTGCGCCGCCGAATGCCACCGCTGGCGCAGACTCGCCGCGCAGTGACAGCGCAGGCATATCCAGGTTGACGGTCCACTTCACCGCGCCGCTGCTCTGATCCAGCCCTTGCAACATACCGTTGCTGGTGTGCACCAGCACCAGGCCATCGCTGACCACCGGACGCGACAGCGCTTCACCCGCCACCTTCGTCTGCCATGCAAGGGTGCCATCGTTGCTGTTCAGCGCGAACACCTGGCCGCGTTCGCTGCCCACGAAAATATGATCGCCTGCCGCCGTGACGCCGCCAGAGAGCAGAGCCGAGATATTTTTCGAGAAAAAGCCGGTTTTCTCAGAGAGATCGACTTTCCATTTTTCCTTGCCGCTGGAGGCGTCCAGCGCTTTCACCACGCCGAAACGGTCCGCCGCAAATACGGTATTGTCCTGCCATGCCGGATGCAGGTTAGAGTAGAAATCGCCAACGCCATCACCAACTGACGTGCTCCACGCTTTCTGAGGGGTAAACTGATTTTCCACCTTCGGCAGCGGGGCCATTTTCACTACATCTTCTTCGCCGCTGAACAGCGAACAACCGCTGAGCAAAGTGACTGAAATCAGTCCTGGCAGCAGGTATTTACGTAATTCCATGCGCTCTCTCTTGACTGGCTTAGCTTAAGTTATTCATCTTCATCTGCATCATTTGCTTCAGCGCTGGAGAGGCGTTTGACTCAACGCCCTTACTCCATGCCGCGCGTGCGCCCTGCTTATCGCCTTTGCTCAGCAGCGCCTCGCCGCGAATATCCGCTACAATGGCCGTCCAGCCATCGCCCTTGACAGCGTCGAGGGTTTTAAGTGCGGCATCCGACTGATTCTGTTGCAGTTGAATGCGCGCCAGACGCAGGTTAATCACCGCCTGCAGATTGGCATCTTTGGTATTTTTCAGGCCGTTTTCCAGCAGGGAAGAGGCCTTGTCCAGCTGGTTAGCGTCAACATACTGCTTTGCCGCCTCCATCGCCGCCAGTGCGCCATAGGTATTGCTGTTTTCGTTAGCAAATTTCGCTACGGCATCCAGCGTGGCTGGCTGGTCAGCTTTCATCGCGCTGGTTACTTGTTGATACTGCGCTGAAACCGCTTTTGCCGACCCCTCTTCATGGCTGGCCCAGTAGCGCCAGCCGCCCAGCGCGGCAATGCCGATAATCACGCCGACCGCCAGCGCCTTGCCGTTACTGGCAAAAAAGCGACGTAACGCGTCAACCTGCTCGTTTTCATTGCTATAGACTTCCACGCGATCCCTCTCCTTTCTCTGGTTGGTGCCGTGCCACGCTTACTGCAACAGCGTGCGCAATGCAGCAGCAGCCTCTGTCTGTGCCAGCGTTTGTTGATCGCCGCTGCGCAGATCCTTAATCACCACCTGACCGGCTTTCACTTCATCTTCACCCACGACCAGCGCGACGCGAGCGCCCCACTTATCGGCACGGGCAAACTGCTTCTTGAAGTTGCCGCCGCCAAAGTTGGTCATTAGCTTTAGCTCTGGCGCTTCGTCACGCAATTTTTCTGCCAGCTGCATGGCCGCAGACTGAACGCCCTGCCCCGAAGCGATAACATAGACATCAACAACGCGCGTCGGTTCAAATTCAGGATTAACCGCCTGCACCAGCAGCACCAGACGCTCCAGCCCCATTGCGAAACCTACCGCCGGAGTAGCGCGTCCGCCTAGCTGCTCGACCAGGCCATCGTAACGGCCACCGCCGCATACTGTGCCCTGCGCACCCAGGCTTTCTGTCACCCACTCAAAAACGGTGCGATTGTAATAGTCGAGACCGCGCACCAGGCGCTGATTGACGGTGTAGGCGATGCCCGCATCGTCCAGCAACGCGCAAAGCCCGCTAAAGTGTTCGCGAGAGTCGTCGTCGAGATGATCCATTAGCTGTGGCGCATCGTTGAGCAGCGTCTGCACCTCAGGATTTTTGCTGTCCAGCACGCGTAGCGGGTTGCTGTACATGCGGCGTTTGCTGTCTTCGTCCAGCACCTCTTTATGCTGTTCGAGAAACGCGACCAGCGCGTCGCGATAGTTGGCGCGCGCCTCCAGCGAACCGATGGAGTTAAGCTCCAGGCGCACGTGATCGGCGATGCCCAGCGCTTTCCACCAGCGCGCGGTCAGCATAATCAGCTCAGCGTCGACATCGGGACCCTGCAGGCCAAATACCTCTGCCCCCAGCTGATGGAACTGGCGATAGCGGCCCTTCTGCGGACGCTCGTAGCGGAACATCGGGCCCATGTACCACAGGCGTTGTTCCTGGTTGTAAAGCAGACCATGCTCAATCCCGGCGCGTACGCAGCCTGCGGTCCCCTCGGGACGCAGCGTCAGGCTTTCGCCGTTGCGGTCGTCAAAGGTATACATCTCTTTTTCAACCACATCGGTCACTTCACCGATAGCGCGCTTAAACAGCGGCGTCTGCTCCACGATCGGCATGCGAATTTCGCTGTAGCCGTAGCTGGAGAGCACCTGCTTGAGCGTGCCTTCAATCCGTTGCCAGATAGCCGTATCTGCCGGCAGGTAGTCGTTCATGCCGCGGATAGCTTGAATGTTCTTCGCCACGTTAAAATCTCTTAATACAAAAAAACCTGTCCGGCATCATACCTTATGAGGATGAAACCGCACAGGTTCATTAAACAAAGTCACGCTGCACGCGCCGGATGTTATTTTTCCAGCTGCTGCACGCTGATACGACGACTCTCATCCAGCATGGTGGCTTTGGCACGGATGCGCGCCTCAAGCTGATCGATCATATCGTCGTTATCGAGACGATCGCGCTGACGCACGCCATCTTCGTAGAAACCGCTCTTCTTGTTACCGCCGGTGACGCCCAGGGTCGAGACCGTGGCTTCGCCGGGACCGTTTACCACGCAGCCGATAATGGAGACATCCATTGGCGTGATCAGGTCTTCAAGACGCTGTTCAAGCGCATTCACCGTGCCGATCACGTCAAACTCCTGGCGCGAGCAGGTTGGGCAGGCGATAAAGTTGATGCCACGCGAGCGGATGCGCAACGACTTGAGAATGTCGAAGCCGACTTTGACCTCTTCCACCGGATCGGCCGCCAGCGAAATGCGCAGCGTGTCGCCAATTCCTTCAGAGAGCAGCAGGCCAAGACCAATCGCCGATTTCACCGCGCCCGCGCGCGCGCCGCCTGCTTCGGTAATACCGAGATGCAGCGGCTGATCGATCTGTTTCGCCAGCAGACGATAGGATTCAACCGCCAGGAAAACATCTGACGCTTTAACGCTGACTTTGAACTGATCGAAGTTAAGGCGATCAAGATGGTCAACGTGGCGCATAGCCGATTCCAGCAACGCCTGTGGCGTCGGCTCGCCATATTTTTCCTGCAAATCTTTTTCCAGCGAACCGGCGTTAACGCCGATACGGATGGGAATGTTGTAGTGACGCGCGCAGTCCACCACCTGGCGGATACGCTCGTTGTTGCCGATATTGCCTGGGTTAATACGCAGGCAGTCAACGCCATATTCGGCGACCTTCAGCGCAATGCGATAGTCAAAATGGATATCTGCCACCAGCGGCACGTTGACGCGCTGCTTGATCAGCTTAAAGGCTTCCGCAGCATCCATCGTTGGCACAGAGACGCGGACAATATCCACGCCGACGCGCTCAAGCGCTTTGATCTGATTGACCGTGGCATCGACATCGGTAGTGCGGGTATTGGTCATCGACTGAACGGCGATAGGCGCGCCGTCGCCGACAGGCACCTTGCCGACATAAATCCGGGTTGATTTACGACGGATAATGGGTGCTTCGTTATGCATATTCTTTCTCCACAATTGCCCGGGGCGCGATGCAGCGTTATTGCGCACCCAACGTCAGGCGAGCAACCTGGTTATTACGGACAAAACGACTTAAATCAACCGGCTGGTTCTGATATTGCACCTGCACCGCCGCCGGTGCGCCAATTTTCAGGCGATAGGGTGCGGTACCGGAAAGGCTGAGTTTACCACCGTTACGTTGCATTCCGCTGAACAGTTTTTTACCGGTGGCGTCGGTGACTTCCAGCCAGCAGTCCGCATTAAAATTCATGACAACGGTATTCGGATCGGCAGGTGCTTCACCCACGGCTGCATTGCTGGTCGGCAGTTGACCGGCGGTCACAGACGGCGTTGCGCTACTCTCAACCGGAGCCTGGCTCGGTGAGACCACCGCGCTGTTAGCAGAGGTTGCGGCAGGTGCCGCGCTGGAGTTGGCAGACTGAGCCGCAGTGGTGCTGCTCGGCTGGCTGGCGGCCGGTGATGCCGTGCTGCTGTCAGCGCTGTTGGTTTCATCTGGTGCAGCCGGTGCCGTCGTCTCCTCGCTGGCGTCATTGCTGCCGCCGTCGAGAGGGATCGACTGGCTGTTATCGCTGCTGCTGCCGTTCTGGTCCGCCATAGAAACCAGATCGTCCTGGGAAGCTTTGTGATTCTGCCACCACCATGCGCCGGTCAGACCGACCACCACAAACAGCACCAGCCAGGTGAAAATCATTAGCCAGCCGTCGCGCTTTTTGCGACGTTTGCCGAGCGAGAAGTTCTGCATCGGCTCAATTTTTGCCGCACGCACCGGCGTCTGCTTCGCCATCATCGGCAGCAGATCCTCTTCAGGAATATGCACCAGACGCGCGTAGGAGCGAATGTATCCACGCAAAAAGGTCGACGCCAGATCGGCCGGCGATTTGTCCTCTTCGATATCGCGTACGGTCGTAAGTTTCAGGCACAGGCGTTCAGCCACGTTTTGCTGAGTCAGCCCCATTTTTTCACGGGCCAGACGCAGGCGTTCACCTGTGGAGTGTACTGCAGAGTTGTCTTGAGTGGCTTCAGTATTCATTAGCTAAATAACGCTGGTACTGTATCGATTGTGGAAAACTTCGCGCTAACTGGTCGCTATAACGTGTAACGTCAGCAGCTTTTCCCTGTTGCGCGGCGAAACGGATCTGTAACGCTAAGCTGCGTGCCGTAGCAGGCAGATATTGCTGATAAAGCTCAGTTAACAGTAAAGCATGTGCCGGATAAAGTACGCGTTGTTTTTCCGCCTCGTCCAGCAACGCATCGCCTTTCGCGCGATTTGCCTCAAGTGCCCGCCCCAGCGCCGCTCGTGCAGCCTGCATATTCTCTGCCTGGAGATAACAATATCCTGACAGCTCCCATGCGTCGGCCTGAGCGTCACTTTCTGACGCATCCATAGCCCGCTTAAACTGTTGATGCGCTTCATCATACTGCCCTAAAGCGCAGAGAAACGCACCGTAATTGTTAGCGACATAGCCATTTGCTGGTGCCAGCCGCTGCGCCTGCTGATAGTTACGCATCGCCTCGGCACGGTTTCCCTGTTTTTCTGCCAGCCGGGCCCGTGCCAGAGGCATACGGTAGTCACGTGGCGCAGCGGCCTGCGCCCGCTGAAAATTGCGGCTGGCGGCAGCAAAATCCCCTGCCGCCAGATAGTGCATCCCCAGCGCCAGACGCGTCTCAGCTGCCCCAGAACAGGGGCTGCGACTGACACAACCGGTTACAACAATCAGTGCCAGTAAACTGGCTGGTAATCCTTTACCCATTCGGTTCTCCTGATGACCAGAACGTTACTATGGCAGCAGCCTGCCATGCGTCCTCATCAGGTGAAACCCCCAGTTGCCTCGTTTCAGAGCGCCTTCACAGATATCGGCTCACCCGCCATTTTTTTACGCATCGTGCGCTTGGTACGGTCAATAACATCGCCCGCCAGCTGACCACAGGCCGCATCAATGTCGTCACCGCGCGTTTTACGCACGATGGTGGTAAAGCCATACTCCATCAGGACCTTAGCGAAACGGTCCACCCGGCTGTTAGAGCTACGGCCATAGGGCGCGCCCGGGAAGGGGTTCCAGGGGATCAGGTTGATTTTGCTGGGCGTATCTTTCAGCAGCGCCGCCAGCTCATGGGCGTCGTCGGTGCTGTCATTGACGTGGTCCAGCATCACGTATTCAATGGTTACGCGGCCCTGATTAGCGTTGGATTTCGCCAGGTAGCGCTTAACTGCGCCAAGGAACATCTCGATATTGTACTTCTTGTTGATCGGGACGATATCGTCGCGCAGCTTATCGTTAGGTGCATGCAGCGAAATTGCCAGTGCCACGTCGATCATATCGCCCAGCTTGTCCAGCGCTGGCACAACGCCAGAGGTGGAGAGCGTGACGCGACGTTTTGACAGACCAAAACCGAAGTCGTCCAGCATAATTTCCATCGCCGGAACCACGTTGTTCAGGTTAAGCAGCGGTTCACCCATGCCCATCATCACCACGTTGGTGATAGGACGCTGACCGGTGACTTTCGCTGCACCGATGATTTTCGCTGCGCGCCATACCTGACCGATGATCTCGGAAACACGCAGGTTACGGTTGAAGCCCTGCTGTGCGGTTGAGCAGAATTTACACTCCAGCGCACAGCCTACCTGGGACGATACACAGAGTGTCGCGCGATCGTCTTCCGGGATATAAACCGTTTCAACCAGCTGATCGCCAACGCGGATTGCCCACTTAATGGTGCCGTCGCTGGAGCGCATCTCTTCGGCTACTTCCGGCGCACGGATCTCTGCAATCTGGCTCAGCTTCGCGCGCAGCACCTTGTTAATGTCGGTCATCTGCTCGAAATCATCGCAGCAGTAGTGGTACATCCACTTCATCACCTGGTCAGCGCGGAACGGCTTTTCGCCCATGGAGAGAAACAGTTCACGCATCTGCTGGCGGTTGAGGTCCAGCAGGTTAATTTTTTCGCTTTTGGGGGCGACTACGGCAGGGGAAGCGGACGACGGCGTCACAATCTGTTCGGACATAGTATTCTCTGGCCTCGTTATTACACGTTATGGCTCTGGTTAAGGATAGAAAAAAAAGACGCCCTTGCTGAGACTGGCTCAACAAGGGCGCGATATTTTACAACATCTGCAAGATGATGTCAGGACAGTCGGCTGCGCGTTACGTAGAAATTTGTAAAGCGCCCTGCCTGGCTGACCTCAGCGCAATTAACGAGTGCGCGGGCAGATCTCGTTTTCGCCGAAGAAGTAGGCGATTTCACGCGCGGCAGACTCAGCAGAGTCAGAACCGTGGGTCGCGTTTTCAGTGAAGCTGTCTGCGTAGTCAGCGCGCAGGGTGCCAGCCAGCGCGTTCGCCGGGTTGGTCGCGCCCATCAGGTCACGGTGACGCTGAACGGCGTTTTCACCTTCCAGTACAGAAACCACAACCGGACCAGAAGTCATGAACTCAACCAGGCCGTCGAAGAACGGTTTGCCCTGGTGCTCAGCGTAGAAACCTTCAGCCTGCTCTTTGCTCAGCTGCAGCATTTTAGCGCCAACGATTTTGAAGCCTGCGCTTTCAAAACGGTTGTAGATAGCACCAATCACGTTCTTAGCAACGGCGTTTGGTTTGATGATGGAGAAGGTACGTTCGATTGCCATGTTGACCTCTGTCTTTAGCATCCTGAAGAAACCGGGAACCCGCTCC
Organism: Pantoea sp. KPR_PJ; assembly: GCF_041386365.1. Classification (NCBI taxonomy): domain Bacteria; kingdom Pseudomonadati; phylum Pseudomonadota; class Gammaproteobacteria; order Enterobacterales; family Erwiniaceae; genus Pantoea; species Pantoea sp. KPR_PJ. The sequence goes on from NZ_JABMIK010000002.1 coordinate 699,492, forward strand.
CGGTAAGAAAACGCGCCGATTATAGGGAGATCGGCGGGCGTTGCCTATTAGCGATCGCATGATTTATTGAAAATTATTGATATTTGTCGGGGCAAACAGGCAAAAAATGTGCAATACGCCGCCTTTCAGCTGCAGGTAAAGAAAAGAGGACCGAACGGCTCCGCCTCTCCTTTATTCTCCCCCGCCGCCTGCGGCCGGAAGCGCAGCGGCACCCGCTGCACAGGGTTGCTGAATGCGCCCTGCTCGCCTGGCGAGCCGCTAAAACACCACTCGCGCTTTTCACCTGCATCGCCGCAGGCAAAATCAGCACCGTCTGGCCAGTTGGCTGTAAGATGGCGCAGCAGAGCGCTGGCGATCGCCATCGGTGCGGCTTTCCCCTTACGCAGCGGAGGGAAGGGTAGCCACTGGAGACCGTCGCTGCGCGATTTCACCGCAAACTCACCATTTTAGCCACCCTGCCCTTGAGATAGCTTTCACATTCCCTGACACTGGGTTTTCCTGACGATAAGAAGAGGTTGTTATGACAGCCATATTTGTCTCTGCTGACTGGTTAAACGAACACTACGCCGAAGAGGGCGTACAGGTACTGGATGCCCGCATGCTGCCGCCAGGCCAGGAGGCCGTACGCGATATCACCGCAGAATATCTGGCGGGCCATCTGCCCGACGCCCCCTTTTTCGACATTGAAACCCTTTCCGATCACAGCAGCCCTTATCCACATATGATGCCGCGCGCCGAGCGCTTTGCGGTGGCGATGCGTGAACTGGGGATCCATAGCGATAAACATCTGGTGGTGTATGACGAGGGCAACCTCTTCTCTGCCCCGCGAGCCTGGTGGATGCTGCGCACCTTTGGCGTAGAGCAGGTATCGATTCTGGCAGGAGGATTACAGGGCTGGAAAGCGGCGGGCTTACCGCTGGCGACCGGGCCGGTCACGCTGCCAGAGGGGGAGTTTGAAGCGACACTGGATGAAACTCAGGTGAAACGCCTGACCGACGTGCTGCTGATCAGCCATGAGGGCGGCGCACAGATTATTGACGCGCGCGCGGCGAACCGTTTCAACGCCGAAGTCGATGAGCCGCGTCCGGGTCTGCATCGCGGTCATATTCCCCACAGCCGCAACGTGCCCTGGAACGATCTGGTGGTCAACGGGGCGCTGAAGCCGGAAGCAGAACTGCGCGCTATTTTCGACAACGCGGGCGTGAAGCTGGATGAGCCGATCGTTGCCAGCTGTGGTTCAGGCGTGACCGCCGTGGTGGTCATTCTGGCGCTGACCGTGCTGGGCGCCCGCAACGTGACGCTCTATGACGGATCCTGGGGCGAATGGGGCAGCCGCGACGATCTGCCGATCGAGAAGAGATAAAAAGGGGCGGCCGATCGCCGCACCCGTTTCAGATAATGCGAGGACTTCCTTTGAAGTCGCGCAGGAAGCTGCCCCAGCGGCGTTCATAGAACGGTGTGATGTGGGCAGTGAAAAAATGGCTAATGCCCTTCTCGCCCGCCACGACTTCACAAATATCAATCGGCGCATCCTCGGCCAGCGTATCCGTGGCGACGCTGCCCGCCGCCTGAATAATGGCCTCTATGTCGCTTTCCGCCTCAATACCGATCAGCAGATTGGGCTGCTCATCGGTGCTTTCGCGAATAGTGGCAACAAAAGCGCGGCGTACCTGTTTGTATTTGCTGAACAGCTGCGTCAGCGAGTCAATCATCTGCGCAGGCGGCGTTGCCACCTCAGAGAGCAGCAGCGCATGCCCGCCCTCCAGTACGGTCTGCTGGCTCAGCGCATTCCCCTCCTCCCCCAGCAGATGGGCAATCTCCGCCGGAGAAAACTCTTTACCGGCTGGCAGCCTGGGGTTGAGGAACAGCGTTTCGCCGCGCGTCATCTCAAACAGCGTGCGCACCGGCAAACGCAGACAAGCCTGCTCGCCCTCAATGGCCTCGCTCATGGCTTCCTGGGAGCTGAAAAACGGGATAACACTGCGGCCATCCTCTTTTTCCCAGTGCACCAGATCGACCGGCGTATCGGCAGCAAACGGCATCTGAGTACTCTCGCCCGGTACCCAGACGTCGGCGGTCAGCAGCAGCTGAAAAAACTCTGGACGGTGCGCTGGCTCAGTGGCTGCCAGCTTTAGCACCTCTTCAAGACGATTCATAATTTGCCTTTCTCCGTAAGGTGACGGAGAAACCGTCACCCGGTCCTTTACTTAAGCAGCAGATTCGCCAGGGTGCGCACACCAATGCCGGTTGCGCCCGCAGCCCACTGATCGACTGCACCTTTGCGGTAGGTCGCTGAACAGTCGATATGCAGCCAGCCTTCCTGATAGCGCGTCACAAAGTGCGACAGAAATGCGGCGGCACTGCTTGCCCCTGCGGCGTGCGCCGGGCTGGCAATGTTATTGAGATCGGCAAAGTTAGACGGCAGATGGTTGCGGTGGAACTCCGCCAGCGGCAGACGCCAGAACGGCTCATTCTCGCTGGTGGCGCTGCCCATCAGCGACTGTGCCAGCACGTCGTCAAAGGTAAAAAGCGCATGGTAGTCGTTGCCCAGGGCGGTCTTTGCCGCGCCGGTCAGCGTGGCTGCATCTATCAGCAGCGTTGGCTGCTGCTCGCTGGCATCGATCAGACCATCAGCCAGCACCAGGCGCCCTTCCGCGTCGGTATTCATCACCTCAACCGATTTGCCGTTGCGGTAGCGAATAATGTCACCCAGGCGGAACGCATTGCCGCTGACCATGTTATCGGCGCAGCACAGGAACAGCTTAACGCGCTGCTTAAGGCCGCGGGAAATCGCCAGCGCCAGCGCGCCGGTTACGGTCGCTGCACCGCCCATATCGGACTTCATTGAGTCCATAAAGGCGCTCTGTTTCAGGCTGTAGCCGCCGGTATCAAAGGTAATGCCTTTGCCCACCAGACAGGCGTAGACCGGTGCGCTGTCGTCACCGGTTGGGTTGTAATCGAGCGCCAGCAGCACGGGCGGACGACTGGAGCCGCGTCCCACGGTGTGAAGGCCAAGATAACCCTGAATGCGCAGGTCGTCGCCGCGCGTGACGCGATAGCTGACCGCTTCACCGCCGACTTCCGTAATCAGGTCGATCGCGCTATGCGCCAGATCTTCCGGGCCCAGCTCTTCTGCTGGCAGGTTAATGGTATCGCGCACCCAGTCGATAATGCGCAAACGGCGGGAGAACTCCGCCTGATCCTGTTCACTGAGGGTGGGCCAGGCCACGCTGCGCTGCCCTTTCGGCCCGCGATAGCCCTGCCAGAACGCCCAGCACGGTTCCAGATCCCAGCCCTCACCGCTCAGTGTCACCTGACGGATACCCTGGGCGTCAATTTTACGCGCCGCGCGCTGGATGGTGTTGAGTTCATCCGCACCGTTCAGGTGGATAGTCATGCCGCTGTCGTTGCTGGTCAGAATCGCTTTCTCACCCCAGCGCGCATCTGCGGGCTGATGGCTCAGCGTGATAGTCATCGGTTGTGTTGTCATCGCGAAACTCCGTATGCGTTATAAGTCTCATCCAGCCAGAAGCGCAGGCTTTAGCAGTTAAACGTCAGACCTGATAACAGATATTCTCGGGTGACGCCAGCGGATCCAGCCGGAGAGGCGCCGTTTCCGGTTTTATCCGGCCAACGGCGCAGGGATTAACGTGAAGTGGACAGGGGCGCACGCAGGCGAGTCACCACCTTTTGCACCAGGGCAATGGCGTAGTCGATCTCTTCCTGGGTGGTAAAGCGGCCCAGCGAGAAGCGCAGTGAACTGTGCGCCAGCGCCTCGTCCAGACCAATGGCGCGCAGGACATAAGAGGGTTCCATGCTGGCAGAGGTACAGGCCGATCCAGAAGAGAGCGCCAGATCTTTCAGTGCCATGATCAGCGATTCGCCATCAACGCCAGCAAAACTGACGTTAAGAATAGTGGGTGCGCTCTGCGTCAGATCGCCGTTGAGCTGAACCCCCTCCAGCGCGCTCAGCCCCTGCCACAGCCGCGCACGCAGCGCAGCCAGGCGCGTCATTTCGCTTTCGCGCGCCTCGCGGGCGAGGTGAAATGCTTCGCCCATGCCGACAATCTGATGCACCGGCAGGGTGCCGGAACGCATGCCGCGCTCGTGGCCACCGCCGTGCATCTGCGCATCGATCTGAACTTTCGGCTTGCGACGCACGTAAAGCGCGCCGATCCCTTTAGGCCCATAGAGCTTATGGGCTGAAAAGGACATCAGGTCGACCGGCAGCGTGCTGAGATCGATCGGCAGCTTACCCACGCTCTGCGTGGCATCGACGTGGAACAGGATATCGCGCGCACGGCACAGTTCGCCAATGGCCGCTATATCCTGAACCACACCAATTTCATTGTTCACATGCATCAGGGTAACCAGCACGGTGTCGTCGCGCAGTGCATCACGCACCGCATCCACGGTCACAATACCGTTCGCTGGCGGAGTCAGATAAGTGACGGTAAAACCTTCACTCTCCAGCTGCTTACAGCTGTCGAGCACCGCTTTATGTTCGGTCTGGCTGGTGAGGATGTGCCTGCCGCGGGCGCGCCGGGCATGGGCGGCACCCTTAATGGCAAGGTTGTCAGATTCGGTTGCGCCAGAGGTGAAGATAATTTCGCGCGGATCGGCATTGACCAGCTCTGCCACCTGATTACGCGCAACATCGACCGCCTCTTCCGCCTGCCAGCCAAAACGGTGCGAGCGTGAAGCCGGATTACCAAAGGTGCCGTCCAGCGTCAGGAACTGCATCATTTTGCTGGCAACACGCGGATCGGCCGGGGTGGTGGCGGCATAATCCAGGTAAATCGGTAATTTCATTGCGCTAAAGCTCCGTATCGAAAATCGTACGTCTTTATAGCAGATTCGGCCCTGACCGCGTTAGCAGTTAGGGCCGCAGAAGCGAGGGATTACGAGGCGCGCAGATTGACGTTGATTTCCTGAACGCGGTTGTTCTGGAAACGTCGGTTGTCCTGAGCATTCTGACGATCGGCAACGTCCAGAATCTCCTGGTTATTGACCAGTTCGGCCAGCGTAATGTTGTTCAGGAATTCGCTAATGCGCACGCTGAGATCGCGCCACAGCACATGCGTCAGGCAACGCTCACCGCCCTGGCAACCTTCTTTACCCTGGCATTTGGTGGCATCGACGGACTCATCAACGGCGGTGATCACTTCCCCCACCGCAATGGCGCTGGACTCTTTACCCAGCAGATAACCGCCGCCCGGACCACGTACGCTGGCCACCAGACCATGTTTACGCAGACGTGAGAATAACTGCTCCAGATAGGAGAGCGAAATGCCCTGACGCTCGGAGATATCCGCCAGCGGAACCGGTCCTTCATGGGAATGCAGGGCCACGTCCAGCATAGCGGTCACAGCGTAACGTCCTTTGGATGTCAGTCTCATAGCGAACTACCTCAATAGCGTCCGGTTATCGGAGGATTAGCAAAAGATAGCCGAAGTCTGACATTCCCGAGTGTTTTGGTCAACTATTTAACCGAGTATTTCACTCAACTATTTAACCTGGTAATTTAGTCAACTACTCTTTGTCGCCTTTGCGCTTCTCAAATGAGGCGAGCATGCCGCGCAGGATATTCAGCTCATCGCGCTCAGGACGCGCGCGGGTATAGAGGCGACGCAGCTTGCTCATCACCTGGCCCGGGTTGCCTTCACGGATAAAGCCGCTGTTCAGCATCATCTGTTCCATATGCTGATAGAAACGCTCAAGATCGTCTACCAGCGGATAAGGTGACTCCGCATACGTCGGGGCTGGCTGCGCGTTCTCCTGAGCGGCCAGCCATGCCATACGCACTTCATAGGCAATGATTTGCACCGCCATCGCCAGGTTGAGCGAGCTGTATGCCGGGTTAGCCTGAATGGCAACGTGGTAATGACACTTTTGCAGTTCGTCGTTGGTCAGGCCGACGCGCTCGCGGCCAAACACCAGCGCAACGGGGGCCTGCTGGCCCTCTTCCACACTTTTCACACCACATTCGCGCGCGTCCAGCATCGGCCAAGGCAGCGAGCGCGAACGGGCGCTGGTGCCTACCACCAGGCTACAGCCAGCGATAGCCTCGTCGAGCGTGTCGACGATTTTAGCTTCGCCAATGACATCACTGGCACCTGCGGCGAGCGAGATTGCCTGTGAATCAGGCTTGACCAGCGGATTGACCAGATAAAGGTTGCTCAGGCCCATGGTTTTCATGGCGCGGGCCACAGAGCCCATGTTGCCGGTGTGGGAGGTTTCTACCAGTACGATTCGAATGTTCTGCAGCATAGATTGGCGTCAGTCAGGAAATGATGGTCAGCATGCTAACATAAATCGAGACATTTAAAGAACGCACTGCTATACTCCGCGCCGTTTTTCCCGTTCTTTAACATCCAGTGAGAGATACCGATGCATCCGATGCTCAACATCGCCGTGCGCGCTGCGCGCAAGGCCGGAAACCTGATTGCCAAGAATTATGAAACCCCGGACGCGGTCGAAGCCAGCCAGAAAGGCAGCAACGACTTTGTAACCAATGTTGACCGTGATGCAGAACGACTGATTATCGAAGTGATTCGCAAATCCTACCCGCAGCACTCCATCATTACTGAAGAGAGTGGCGAACTGGCGGGCGACGATCAGGACATTCAATGGGTTATCGATCCGCTGGATGGCACGACCAACTTCATCAAACGTCTGCCCCATTTCGCTGTCTCTATCGCCGTGCGTATCAAAGGCCGCACCGAAGTGGGCGTGGTTTACGATCCGATGCGTAACGAACTCTTTACCGCCGTTCGTGGTCAGGGCGCACAGCTTAACGGCTACCGTCTGCGCGGCAGCACGGCTCGCGATCTCGATGGCACCATTCTCGCCACTGGCTTCCCGTTCAAAACCAAACAGCATGCGCCGTCCTACATGAACGTCGTGACCAAACTGTTTACTCAGTGTGCCGACTTCCGTCGCACCGGTTCAGCCGCGCTGGATCTGGCCTATGTCGCGTCTGGTCGCGTAGATGGCTATTTTGAGATCGGCCTGAAACCGTGGGATTTCGCAGCAGGTGAACTGCTGGTGCGCGAAGCTGGCGGCCTGGTCACCGACTTTACCGGCGGCCACAGCTATATGCACTCAGGTAACATCGTGGCGGGTAACCCGCGCGTGGTTAAATCACTGCTCTCAAATATGCGTGATGAACTGAGCGAAGCGCTGAAGCGCTAACATGAAAAAGGCGGCTTTTCAGCCGCCTTTTTTATGGGTCACCGCTTACGCTTAGCGACGTTCGTGGCTCAGCACCTGGCGAGGCTGAGTGCGACGGCCGATGCGGCCCATTACCGCTGCCAGTACGGCTTCAATCAGCAGCATAAAGAAGGCATACCAGCTCGCTTTCGCCGTTGCGGCTGCAGCCTGCTCAGCGGCCTCACGTGCTTTCTGCTCCGCCTGCTGCTTCAGCTGCTCATATTTCTGTACCGCCTGCTGATAGCTCTGCTCGGTCTGGCTCACGATCTGTTCAACTTCCTGATCGCTCTTACCGGTGCGCGCCTTGATGATATTTTTCAGCGCGTCGCGGTCAGCCGCCTGCAGTGTATCAGAATGGCGCGTCAGCACGCCGCGAACCCAGTTGGTAATATCGTTATCGGCATTCTGTGGGTTCTGCGCGGTATTTTTCGCCTGATTCTCTGCATTATTCGCTTCGTTATTTACGTCCTGCTGTAAATTTTCCGGCTGCAATTCAGGCTTGCCCGTCTGGCGCAGCGTCGTTTCCAGTTCATTCTGCAAATCGTCAAGATTAATATTATTTTCCTGCAGTTTCTGCTTCGCATAATTGGTTACCGTTGGGGCGGCGGCGGAAATACCACTGCCTACTGCCTGGAAACCAGAACCAATAATATTGAATGCGCCGCCGATCAGGCTGCTGGCAAGAGAAACGGCCAGCCAGATGGTCAGCAGGGTGCTGAGACCAAACATCAGCAGGCCATGCAGTGCACCTTCACGCTGTGCCAGACGCCCCGCCAGATAGCTGCCCACTGCCATCGCGATTAGCATGCTCAGTCCGGTCCAGATCAGTGCACCGGTGCCCAAATGCTGTAGAGGATTCTGCTCCTGCTGAGGATCGATTGTTGTTGCGCCGATCGCGGTTCCGAGCAGCGTCAGTAAAATATGCACTATCAGCGCACCAATTACGCCAGCGAAAACCGCACTCCAGGAAATACGCTTTAACGGTAATCCAGCGTGCGTTTCGGTAATGGTCTCTGTTGTGCCATTATTAATCCGGGTTTCATGCATGGTGGTTCTCCTCGCAACAGACAACGTTAAATAATCAATATTAATTAAAACAACATAACATTTGGTGGTTGTTATTTAGCGTAGACGAGAAAACTATTTTCACCAGTGAGATGATTCATCTGTTTTCAATAGCGAAGCAAAAAAAAAGAGATAAACAAAACGGAAAACAGCAAGGCCGGAAGATAAATTTATTTGCGGTCGCGAATAAACTGGCGCTAACGAAAAGGATTGACTCCCCCGCCGATACCGGATGCGGCGCTCTGCCATAAAATCATGCCTGTTACCACCAGCAGCAGGCTGCCGGTAAGGGCCAGCAGAGGCATGAGAATCGCTGCCGCTGAGGATGACGAGCGGTCACCGGCCAGACGTTGTGCAAGCGCCCGGAATCGCTGCACCAGCAGACCGATCGCAGAGATAGTTAGCGCCGTTCCTAAAGCCATGACCACCGCCGACAGTACGCCCCACAGATAGACGCCCGTTACGCGAGCAAAGAGCAGCATCATAACCGCACCAGAGCAAGGACGTAGTCCCATTGAAGCGACCAGCAGAAGCTGTGTTTTAACGCTTACCGCTTCGGCAACCTGCTGCGCAGCTGGCAGGTGCGCGTGTCCGCAGCCGCAATGCGCACTGTGATGATGTACATGTCGTGCGCGTACACGGCGCGCTGACCGCGGACGCAGCCGCTGCCACAGCGTTTTCAGCGAGCGGAAACTCAACCACAGGCCCAGGCCCATCACCAGCAGATAACTGCCTTTTTCCAGCCAGTCGCTGCTGAGATGCAGCTGACGTGAGGAGGTTTGCAGCACAATCAGCATAAGCGTCACCAGTCCAATCGCGACCCCGCCCTGCAGCAGCGACGCCAGTAGCGTCAGCCTGAGGCTGGTCCTGAGGCGTGCTGGATGAGTCGCAAGAAAGGTTGCGATCACGACTTTACCGTGGCCTGGTCCGAGCGCATGCAGAACGCCATACGCCAGGCTAAACAGCACCAGCAGGCCACCGGTGCTGTCAGGTTCGGCTTTCACCTGCTGCAACAGCTGCGTCATCTGCTGGTGCAAAGCTTTTTGCCAGATAACGCTTTGCAGCAGAAGTTGCGGCCAGTACAGCCAGAGCGCAAAAGCCGATGCCATCATGACAATAGCCAGCAGCCACAGGGGCCAGAGCCGGTGCGTTCGGGAGCCTGCTATTATCAGCGACACGTCAGCGTTACCTGTTGTGCAAACTGACGCCCCAAATCCATCTGCTCAGGCGGTGCATCCGCTTTATCCAGCGACAGCGCATACTGCTTAAGGCCGTCATCCGGTTTGGGCGTATGCAGCGCCAGGGCGCAGCGTCCCCGTAATGCTTCTGGCAGGCTGAGCGCCTGCGCGTCGGCATAGGTCATATCGACAAAATAGGTGGGATCAAAAGTCAGAATATCAAAGCGCTGACCGCCTAAGGTCGGCGGTTCGGCCAGGGGCAAAATAAACTCCAGCACCGCTTTATTGCCGCTGCGCGACAGATGATACTCTGTTGGCAAATTTAGAAACTTCACCCGCTGGCCATTGTGCCATACCTCAGAAAAGTAGTGCTGGCCCAGGACATTGGCCATCACCTCTGCCGCCAGCTTTTTCCACACCTCGCTGCCTGGTTTTGCATCTCCTGCGTCATAGAGCAGATCGGCAGAGGTAATCTCATCCATCGTCCAGCGCATTTTCAGTCCGGTAAACGTATCATCATTCGCGATCAGGTCCGTTTTCATATCGATAAAACTGTGCGGATGTGCCCAGCCCGCAGCACTCAGCACCATCAACAGAGTAAGAAGTGCAGTTTTCATAATGTTATAAAGTTACATTCCAGACGGGAAGCTTATATAAGTAACAAAAAATTGTGACCCATGCTGAAGCATTGCATTAAAAACCTGAACAACGCCCCAGCGTTTTATGCGATTGGCTATTCTTAGCGCAATACCGGACCGCTGGAATCCAGACTGATGAGTTCTGCTACCTCTTCGGCACCACTCTTCACCCGATCGCAGCGCCGCTGTCATCTGCTACTGCTACTGTATCTGCCTACTCCCGCACTTACGCTTGAAAAACTCTGTCAGTTGAATGGCGTTGATGCTGTCGTTGCCCGACAGGATATCGAAGATGTCGGCGAGGAGATACAGCGTTATCACCAGCTGGAACTGCATCAGATGGTGGACGGCAGCTTTCGCATTCATGGCACCGAGCTGGATCGGCGACTTTGCCTGCTGCACTGGCTGCGGCGCGGGCTGCGTTTGTCGGAAACCTTCGTGCGAGAGCAGTTTGCTGCGCCGCTACGCCAGCGGCTGAAGATAATGAAAATTGAAAAAGCGCTCTACGATGAGATTAACTTACAGGCGCTGATCCAGCACTGTAGCCTGAAGCTGTCACGCGATTTCAGCGCGCGCGATCGCCTGTTCCTGCAAATTTTTATGAAATATGGCCTGCTCCAGCGTCAGCCTGCGCTGTTTAACGAACGTCAGCGCGCCTGGCTGGCGCAAAAATTTGAGCGCGAGGCGGCGATGGACATCATCCTCCACTGGCAAAAGCGCTGTCACCTTGCGCCGCACAGTAGCGAAGCCGATTTCTGGACGCTGCTGTTCAGCCTGACCCATGCGCCAGACGCTGACACACTGCATCATCCCTGCCATCAGCAGCTGATGACGGCAACGGAACAGCTTATCCAGGCCTTTGAACAGCTTGCCGGGCTACGCTTCGTGGAGCCGCAGGAACTGACGCGCCAGCTCTATACCCACCTGGGGCAGGCGCTGGACCGCTCCCATTTTGCTATTGGCATTGATAACAGCGTGGCGCTGGACGTGACAAAGCTCTATCCGCGGCTGCTGCGCACCACGCAACAGGCGCTGACGCCGTTTGAAACCCATTACGATTTACATTTCAGTCAGGAAGAGGTCAGCCTGATTGCTGTTATTTTCGGTGCCTGGCTGATGCAGGGGAGCGCGCTTCAGGAGAAGCAGGTATTGCTGCTGACCGGAGAAAATGCCCGCCTTGAACAGCAGATCGAACAGCAGATCCGCGAAATCTCACTGCTGCCGATTAACATCAAATATCAGGATATGGCGGACTTTCAGCGCGACGGCGCACCCCGTGAAATTGCGCTGGTGATCTCGCCCTATGCCACCTCCCTGCCGCTCTACTCGCCGCCGCTGATCCACGCTGAGCTGCCGCTGAGTGACCATCAGCAGCAGCGTATTCGCGCGCTGCTGGAGAGTTAACTCGCGCGTGGACGCAAAAAGAGCGCAGGCAGTGCAACCAGCGCCATCACCCAGAAAAGATGTCCCTGCAGGTGGGTAAACAGCAGGCCGCAAATCATGGTCATTACCGCAATACCGCCTCCCATCGCCAGCGCCGAGTAAATCGATTGCAGGCGAATAACGTCCGGACCGCTGCGGCTGGCGATAAAGCGCATTGCCGCCAGGTGGCAAACGGTAAAGCTGCCGCAGTGCAGGATCTGTCCCACAATCAGCCAGGGCAGTTCCACGGTTGCTCCTGACACCCCCCAGCGCACCAGCGCACAGACGCCGGAAAGCAGCAGCAAGTCGCGAGCACGCCAGCGGCGGAACAGGCGATTGCTTGAGGCAAAAACGATAATCTCCGCCACCACGCCAAGTGACCACAGATAGCCGACCACCGAGGCGGAGTAACCACTCTGCTGCCACCAGATAGCACTAAAGCCATAATAAGCTGCATGCGCGCCCTGCATCAGCGTAACGCAGACCATAAAGCGCCATACGCTGTTTTCCCGCAGCAGATCGCGCCAGGCACGCCAGCCCCCGCCAGCCGCGCCATGACGCTCTTCTCCCTGTGGGTAGGTCAGCGGCGGCAGCAGCATGCCCGCCAGCATCGCCAGCATGCCAACCGACAGCAGCGCGAGAATCGCCTGCGATGACCAGTGATTGACCAACAGTCCGGTCAGCGCAGAGCTGATCACAAAGGCCAGCGAGCCCCACAGGCGGACCGGTCCATATTTCAGGCCGATTTGCCGGGTCCAGGTGGCAGCCAGCGCGTCGCTGAGCGGTACCAGTGGCGAGAAAAAGAGGTTAAAGCCTACCATCACCAGCAGCAGCCAGAGCCACTGCTGCCCTATCCAGTATCCGGCGGCAAACAGGCAGGTCATCAGCGCCAGCAGCCGTAGCGCGACGATCAGCTGCGCCGGATGTTTAACCTGTGAAGCGATGAACAGACTACCGGCAAAGCGTGCCACCATGCCACAGCCCAGCAGCAGGCCAATTTTTTCAGCATCAAGGCCGGTGCCCTTCAGCCAGACGCCCCAGAAAGGCAGATAGATGCCGTAGCAAAAAAAGTAAGTGAAATAGCCAAGACCGAGCCATTTCGCTGAGCTGATTGCCATTATCCCTCCAGCAATGCTTATCCGTTCACGTTATTGCGCGCTACTCTACCGGAAATCAGGCAATAAAAAAGGATGGCCAGGGCCATCCTTCTTCACGATTGCACAGAATTAAAATTACGCGTACACCGGCAGGCGGGCACAGACGTCCAGTACTTTCTGCTTAATACGTTCGATGGTCGCTTCATCGTTGACGTTGTCCAGCACGTCGGCGATCCAGCCAGCCAGCTCGCGCACTTCGGCCTCTTTAAAGCCGCGACGAGTAACCGCTGGCGTACCGATACGCACACCAGAGGTAACAAACGGGCTTTTCGGATCGTTCGGCACGCTATTTTTGTTTACGGTGATGTTGGCACGGCCCAGCGCGGCATCCGCCTCTTTACCGGTCAGATTTTTGCTGACCAGGTCGATCAGGAACAGGTGGTTGTGCGTACCGCCAGAAACGATGTTGTAGCCGCGCTCGATCAGCACTTCCACCATCGCCTTCGCGTTTTTCGCTACCTGCTGCTGGTAGGTTTTAAACTCCGGCTCCATCGCCTCTTTGAACGCAACCGCTTTACCGGCGATAACGTGCATCAGCGGACCGCCCTGCCCGCCCGGGAAGACAGCAGAGTTCAGCTTTTTATAGAACTCTTCGTCACCCCCTTTCGCCAGGATCAGCCCCCCGCGCGGACCCGCCAGGGTTTTGTGCGTGGTTGAGGTGACGATGTGCGCATGCGGCACCGGGCTCGGATAGACGTCAGCCGCGATCAGACCCGCTACGTGCGCCATGTCGACAAACAGGTAAGCGCCTACGCTGTCAGCGATTTCGCGCATTTTCGCCCAGTCACAGACGCCAGAATAGGCAGAGAAGCCGCCAACGATCATTTTCGGCTGATGCGTTTTTGCCAGCTCAGCCAGTTCGTTGTAGTCAATTTTGCCGCTCTCATCAATGCCGTAAGGCACAACGTTATAGAGCTTGCCAGACAGGTTAACTGGCGACCCGTGAGTCAGGTGACCGCCGTGTGCCAGGTTCATACCCAGAATGGTATCGCCCGGCTGCAGCAGCGCGGTATAGACGGCAAAGTTAGCCTGAGAACCAGAGTGCGGCTGCACGTTCGCGTAATCGGCACCAAACAGTTCTTTAGCGCGATCGATGGCCAGCTGTTCAACGATATCGACATATTCACAACCGCCGTAGTAGCGCTTGCCTGGATACCCTTCGGCATATTTGTTGGTGAGCTGCGAACCTTGCGCCTGCATTACGCGTGGGCTGGTGTAGTTTTCAGAAGCAATCAGTTCAATGTGCTCTTCCTGACGCACTTTCTCTTGCTCCATCGCCTGCCACAACTCGGCATCATAATCGGCAATGTTCATTTCACGCTTTAACATCCGCATCTCCTGACTCAGCTAACTTTTTAACGGCAGTTTACACTCCCTGAGGGAGCAAAGGCCCACAGTGTAAACCGTTTTGCCAGGTGACGGTAGCGCCAATTCCGGAATAGACGCAAACGATTGGCTGCCAGCTGGAACGGGATTTTTACGCTTTTTTATTCTGTCGTTCCACCACAATTTTTCCTTAAACCGTGGCGCAGATTTTTTCCCTCTGTCCCAGAAGCTTGCCAGTCAGATAACCCAAACGTGCACCGGATTATTTACAACCGCTGATGCCCGATAATAACATGCATTTAAAATACAACTTTAAACAGCCAGAGGATTACTCATGCTTGATGCACACACTATTGCTACGGTGAAATCTACGCTTCCTGCTATTGCCGCCGTGGGTCCAGGACTGACTGCGCATTTCTATGACCGCATGCTGACGCAGCATCCTGCATTAAAAAATGTTTTTAATATGAACAATCAGCGCAACGGCGACCAGCGTGAGGCGCTGTTTAATGCGATCTGTGCTTACGGGGCCAGCCTGGACAACCTGGCGGCTCTGCTGCCTGCTGTAGAAAAGATTGCGCAGAAGCATGCCAGCCTGGCTATCACGCCTGACCAGTACGCTATCGTGGGAGAAAACCTGCTGGCGACCATCAAAGAGTTGCTTAATCCAGGCGATGAGGTGCTGGCCGCGTGGGGACGCGCATACGATGTGCTGGCAGACGTTTTTATCCAGCGCGAGGAGGCGATTTATCAGGAAAGCGAGCAGCAGGAAGGAGGATGGCGCGGTACGCGCGCGTTTCGCATTAGCGCCATTGAGGAGCAAAGCGCGGTGATCAAAAGCTTTACCCTGACGCCGGTGGACGGCGGTAAGGTCGCAGCGTTTAAGCCCGGGCAGTATATCACCGTGCATCTGCGCCCCGCCGGATCTGTGTTTCAGCAAAACCGTCAGTATTCGCTGACGCATACACCGGATGGCAAGACCTACCGTATTGCGGTGAAGTATGAGCCGCCAGGCGTGGTATCGGGCTGGCTACACCGGCATGCAAAAGTGGGCGATGTGCTGGCGCTGACCGCTCCGCATGGGGATATTTTCATGGATGTGACATCAGAGATCCCGGTTGCGCTGATTTCTGCGGGCGTGGGCGTAACGCCCACGCTGGCTATGCTGCACGCGCTGGCAGAACAGGCTCACGCTGCACCGGTTACCTGGCTTCACGCAGCTGAAAACGGCGCGCAGCACGCTTTTGCTGCTGAGGTGGCTGAAACGGGGGCTCTCCTGCGCGATTTCTGCAAGCGTGTCTGGTATCGCATGCCGGACGCGGCTGACGCCGGGCGTTTTGACGCTGAGGGGGTAATGGATCTGGCCAGCCTCTCTGAGCGGCTGCGGGATGCACGTACGCAGTTCTGGCTGTGTGGTCCCGTGGGCTTTATGCAGTGTGTGGCCGGACAACTGCGCGAGGCGGGCGTTAATGCATCGCGCATTCACTATGAGGTTTTTGGCCCACACAAAGGTCTGTAACCATTACTCAAGAGAAAGCCCGCAGAGTAGCGGGCTTTTTGCGGGGACACGGCAGGCTTAAATCGCCTCTTCATCCTCTTCCCCGGTACGAATACGCACCACGCGTGAAACGTCAAAAACGAAAATCTTACCGTCACCGATTTTGCCGGTCTGCGCGGTTTTCATAATAGTTTCCACGCAGGTATCGACAATGTCGTCGCCTACGACCATTTCGATTTTCACTTTTGGCAGGAAGTCGACCATATACTCCGCACCGCGATAGAGCTCAGTATGCCCTTTCTGGCGGCCAAAGCCTTTCACTTCAGAGACCGTCATCCCGGTAATGCCCACCTCGGCTAAGGCTTCACGCACATCATCGAGTTTGAATGGTTTGATAATTGCATCAATCTTTTTCATGTCAGACCCTTTTTACACTCCCTCCAGACCGGATGGGGTGCTGTAAGTATATACCCGCAACCTCAGGCGTTTTCTTTGCGCCAGAAAGCTACTCTTTAAAATCGCTGGCGTCCAGTTCATGTCGGGAAAGCAGCTTATAAAACTCGGTGCGATTACGCCCGGCCAGCCGCGCGGCGTTAGTGACATTGCCTTTGGTCATCTGCAACAGCTTACGCAGGTAGTTCAGCTCAAACTGGTTACGCGCCTCAACAAACGTCGGTAATGCGCTATTCTCGCCGCTGAGCGCCTGCTCTACCAGCGCATCGCTGATAACCGGCGACGACGTCAGCGCCACGCACTGTTCAATGACGTTCACCAGCTGGCGCACGTTACCAGGCCAGCTCGCGGACATCAGACGCTTCATCGCATCCACCGAAAAGCTACGTACAAAGGGTTTATGCCGCCCGGCTGCCTGACGCAGCAGATGCGCGGCGAGCAGCGGAATATCCTCGGTGCGCTCGTGCAGCGCAGGCAGCTTCAGATTCACGACGTTAAGACGATAGAAAAGATCCTCGCGAAATTCTTTCTTCTCCATCGCCTTCGGCAAGTCGCGATGCGTCGCCGAGATAATGCGCACGTTAATTTCGATGTCGTTATTGCTACCGAGTGGGCGAATTTTGCGCTCCTGCAAGACGCGCAGCAGTTTAACCTGTAGCGACGGAGGCATATCACCGATCTCGTCGAGGAATAACGTGCCCCCTTCCGCCGCCTGAAACAGTCCTTCACGTGCGCTTACCGCACCGGTGAACGCTCCTCTGGCATGACCAAAGAGTTCTGACTCCAGCAGCTGTTCCGGCAGCGCACCGCAGTTAATGGCAATGAAGGGTTTTTCAGCGCGCGGGCTGGCGGCATGAATCGCCTGCGCCAGCACCTCTTTACCGCTGCCGCTCTGACCGTTGATTAATACGCTGACGTCCGATTGCGCCACCATATGCGCCTGCTCCAGCAGTCGGAGCATGACCGGGCTGCGAGTCACTATCGCTTCACGCCAGCGGTCGCCACCCGCTGGCGCACGCTGCGCCAGCGCATCGTCAATAGCCTTATAGAGCGCATCACGATCGACCGGCTTGGTAAGAAAGCTGAATACCCCCTGCTGCGTGGCGGAAACCGCGTCTGGAATCGAGCCGTGCGCCGTCAGAATAATCACCGGCAGGCTGGGATTGCGCTTCTGGATTTCGCCGAACAGCGCCAGGCCATCCATGTCGTCCATGCGCAGGTCGCTGATCACCAGATCGATCTGCTCTTTCTGCAACAGCCGCAGCGCGTCCGGCCCGCCTGGGGCAGTATGTACCTGAAAGCCCTCGCTGCTGAGGCGCATGCCCAGCAGCTTTAGCAGGCTGGGATCGTCATCTACCAGCAGCAAACGTGCGGATTGTCTGGCCATCATGGCTCCTCGTGTTGCGGCGTTTCCGGCGCGTGACTGCTTTCGGTGACGTCAGGCGCTTTGCGCGATGAGAGCTGGCGCTCAATGTCCGTCAGCCGCTCCAGCTTATGCTGGGTATCGTTAAGGGTGTTACGCATCTGCGTCTGCTGCTGACGCAGCGCGTCAAGCTGCGCATCGCTGCTTTGCTGTAAATGGGCATAACGGGATCGCGTTTCGCTGAGGTTAAGCTGAGCCACCTGGCTACTGCGCCACAGCTGGATCAGCGGTCGCACGGCGCCCGGAAACTCGCTGCTGTATTCATCCAGCGACGCAACATAATCGCGTCGCTCCAGCGGCGTCACGTTGCCGTTAGCCATCAAAATGCCATTCTTGAATGCGCGCGCCCACCCCTCTACCGGCCAGCGATGCGCCTCAGCGCGCGCCTCGGCGGGGGACAGTCGCTCGGCACAGTCAATGGCACGCATCCAGTAGAGCGGATTGCCGGTGGCCGCCGCGCTTTCATTGCGCCAGACGCTGCTGCATTCTGTGGCAAGGTAATCAGGGAGATTAACTTCCGGCTCGGTAACAACGGCGTTGCGGTGTGCGGACGAAGTGGCCGGGGAGGCATTACAGCCGCTGAGCGACAGGCTTAGCAGCGCGGTAAAAAGTGAGGCGAAGATGATTTTCATCTGTCAGGCATTCCCGGCTGTGTGATTCAGTACAATACGAAAACAAACGTCAGCGTCTTTGCTGTCAATCAGTTGCAGATCGCCCTGCATGCGACGCAGACAATCTTTGGCTATGCTCAGTCCCAGTCCGCTGCCTTTAACGGGCCCTTTACGCTGCTGGCTGCCCTGGAAAAAAGGTTCAAATATCATTGCCCGCTCCTCAACCGGGATCGGCGTGCCGCTGTTGGCGACCTCGATCCAGACTTTATCGCCGTGCAGCTGGCTGCGCAGCCAGATGCTACCCGATTCGCTGCCATAGTTCACTGCGTTAGAGTATAAGTTGTCGATCGCCCGCATCAGCAGCATCGGCTCGGCAAGGCAGTGTGTTACCGACAGATCGCACAGGGTATGCATCAGCTTAGCGCGTGCCGGCAACGCATGCGCGCTGACCACCCTGTCGACCAGCTCACCGATCTCTACCCGCTCCAGCGATCCAGACCCTTCCCCTTCCGCCAGCTTGCGATTGTAATCAAGCAGCTGTTCAATCAGGCGTTGCAGATGGCGGCTGCTGGAATCGAGGATCGCTACCACCTCTTTCTGCTCATTGTTGAGCGTGCCGACCACCTCATCTGCCAGTAATTCGGTGCCTTCCCGCAGGCTGGCAAGTGGAGTTTTCAGCTCGTGCGACAAATGGCGCAGAAACGCATGCCGCTGGCTTTCCAGCCAGGCGAGCCGCTCACTAAGCCAGACAATACGCTGCCCGAGTGAACGCAGCTCGCGCGGGCCGCGAAACGCCACGCTTGCGCCCAGTTCGCGCCCTTCGCCAAGCCGGTTAATCATCCGCTCAACGCTTTTTACGGGTCCAATAATCATGCGGGTAAAAAGCAGCACCAGCGCCAGGCTGACGATAAACAGCGTGAGCGCCTGCCAGCCAAAAAACTGACCGCGATCGGCTATTTCACGCTGGAGCTGTAGCCCACGCGCAAAGACTTCATCGCGCGTCTCTTGAACCAGTTGCGCATTCGTGGCGGAAAACCGCTCCAGCGCCTGCGAGACAGCGGCGACCGGATTTCCGTTATCACACTGCAAATCGGCCAGCTGAGGCAGGGTGGCGCGTAAGGTCTGAAAAGCGCTCAGCGCGGGCAGGCTTGAGGCGTGAGAATCGAGTATCTGGTTATAGCGCACGCGCTGGGTTTGGTAGAGACGCGCCAGGGTTGCGTCGCCCAGTACGCAGTACTGCCGGTAGCTCCGCTCGAGCTCCAGCGCAGTACGCGCCATTGCTTCGCTGCGGCGTACGTCGGTAAAGGTGTTGCGGTTGGTATCCGCTGCCTGATCGCTTAAAGCCGACAGGCTTTCCCAGGCCTGCCATGCCAGTACCAGCAGCGGTAACAAAACCAGCAGAAACGCCATCAGCACCAGCTGACGCAACGATCGGGGAAATAGACGCCATTTTCTCACGCGGTCGCTTCCTTAAATAAACGCTGTAAGAATGCTAGCGAAGTCAGCCCAGGGAAGATAGAGCGGAAATGAAAACGGCAGACCTTTCGGCCTGCCGTGAGAGCGACGCCGCAGCATCGCCTGGAAAAAGGTGGAGCCTTACTCAACGTTGCGTCCGATGTCTGATAACGTTGCAAAGCAAGCGATTATCGGTTGGTGGACGGCAGGCTCCGTTTGGTGCGTCATTCAGTTTTTATGCGCTCTGCCGCAGTGCGGGGCAATCATAAACAGGAGAATGAGCCACGTAGTGATATTAGCAAACTTCATGCCAGAAAATAAATGACTTTATTTTCCAGACAGTTGCCACCTTCAGCGACCGGCCTGCGCGTGCAACCGGGCCTGAGTCGCGTAAGAATGTCGCCAAAACCCAACAACTTAATGCAGCCCCTGGTAACACTCTCATTATCAACAGGATAAATGTCACCTTTTAGAGACAACAGAGACGCATGACTGTCGCCATTTCCCAACATCCAAAAAAAAGGAGACATTGCTGTCTCCTTTTAAACGCGGGCTGGCTTATCCCAGCTGCTTGCGCGCATTGCGGAAAATGCGCATCCACGGGCTGTCTTCGCCCCACTCTGCCGGATGCCAGGAGTTGCTGACCGTGCGGAACACGCGCTCCGGGTGCGGCATCATAATGGTCACGCGACCGCTTTCGTTGGTTACCGCCGTGATCCCGTTAGGCGAGCCGTTCGGGTTGGCCGGATAGGTCTCCGTAACCTTGCCATAGTTATCGACAAAGCGCAGCGCCACCAGGCCTTTCGCTTCCAGCGCGGCAAGATGCGCACCGTCACGGACCTCAACAAAGCCTTCCCCGTGAGAGACCGCAATTGGCATATGCGATCCTGCCATGCCGTCCAGCAGCAGCGACGGGCTTGCCTCAACCTCCACCAGGCTAAAGCGTGCTTCAAAACGCTCTGACTGGTTGCGCACAAAGCGCGGCCAGAGTTCACTGCCCGGGATCAGCTCGCGCAGGTTAGACATCATCTGACAGCCGTTACACACGCCAAGCGCCAGCGTCTGAGGACGGTGGAAGAAGTTTTCAAACTCGTCACGCACGCGGGTGTTGAACAGAATCGATTTCGCCCAGCCTTCGCCTGCCCCCAGCACATCGCCGTAAGAGAAGCCACCACAGGCCACCAGCGCCTGAAACTCTTCCAGTCCACGGCGCCCCGCCAGCAGGTCGCTCATATGTACATCAACTGCGGTAAATCCGGCGCGGTGGAAGGCGGCTGCCATCTCCACATGCGAGTTAACGCCCTGCTCGCGCAGCACCGCTACGCGCGGACGGGCACCGGTGGCGATCATTGGCGCAGCAACATCTTCTTCCGGAGCAAAGGTCAGATGCACATTCAGGCCAGGATCGTTGTCGTCTTTACGTGCCTCATGTTCCTGGTCGGCGCAGACCGGGTTGTCGCGCAGACGCTGCATCTGCCAGCTGGTTTCCCCCCACCAGGTACGCAGCGTGGTGCGACTTTCGCTGTAAACCGTGCTGTCGCCAGCGCGAATGACAAAGCGGTCGCCGCGCTGTGCGCTGCCCAGAACGTGGCTGCAATTTGCCAGGCCATGATCCGCCAGCACCTTTTCAACAGCATCGCGATCTTCTGCGTTAATCTGAATTACCGCGCCCAGCTCTTCAGTAAAGAGTGCAGCCAGCGCATCGCTGCCCAGCGCGGCAATATCCACCTCAACGCCACAGTGACCGGTGAAGGCCATTTCTGCCAGCGTCACCAGCAGACCACCGTCAGAGCGGTCGTGGTAAGCCAGCAGTTTCTGCTGTGCCACCAGCGCCTGAATCGCGTTATAGAAGCCCGCAAGCTGCTGCGCGTCACGCACGTCAGCCGGTTTGTCACCCAGCTGACGGTAAACCTGCGACAGCGCCGTTGCGCCCAGCGTGTTAGCGCCATTGCCGAGATCGATCAGCAGCAGCAGGTTATCGCCCGTGGCGTGCAACTGCGGCGTAACGGTACGGCGGACATCTTCAACGCGCGCGAATGCGGTGATCACCAGCGACAGCGGCGCGGTCATTTCACGTTGTTCAATGCCTTGCTGCCAGCGGGTTTTCATCGACATCGAATCTTTGCCGACCGGAATAGTGATGCCAAGCGCAGGACAGAGCTCTTCACCCACGGCTTTCACCGCTTCATAAAGACCGGCATCCTCACCCGGATGCCCTGCGGCAGCCATCCAGTTTGCCGAGAGCTTCACGCGCTTCAGATCGCCAATCTGCGTTGCTGCAAGGTTAGTCAGTGCTTCGCCCACGGCCAGACGGCCAGAGGCAGCAAAATCGAGCAGCGCTACCGGTGCGCGCTCGCCCATCGCAAAGGCTTCCCCGTGATAGCTGTCAAGGCTTGCCGTGGTCACCGCACAGTTTGCCACCGGGATCTGCCACGGACCAACCATCTGGTCACGTGCCACCATGCCGGTGACGCTACGGTCACCGATGGTCACCAGGAACGTTTTCTCCGCCACCGTCGGCAGGTGCAGCACGCGGTTTACTGCATCGCTCAGGGTAATTCCGTCACGTAACAGCGGCTCGCCTTTAGCCTGCTGCGTCTCGACGTCACGCGTCATCTTCGGCGTTTTGCCGAGCAGCACGTCAAGCGGCATGTCGATAGGTGTATTGTCGAAATGGCTGTCGCTCAGGCTCAGATGCTGCTCTTCCGTGGCTTCGCCAATCACGGCGTACGGCGCACGCTCACGCTGGCAGAGCGCGTCGAACAGCGCCAGTTTTTCAGGTGCCACCGCCAGCACATAGCGCTCCTGCGACTCGTTACACCACACTTCCAGCGGGCTCATGCCGGGCTCATCGCTGAGAATGTCGCGCAGGTTAAAACGACCGCCGCGGCCGCCGTCGCTGACCAGCTCCGGCATGGCGTTTGACAGGCCGCCCGCGCCCACGTCGTGGATAAACAGAATGGGGTTCGCTTCGCCCATCTGCCAGCAGCGGTCAATCACTTCCTGGCAGCGACGCTCCATTTCCGGGTTATCGCGCTGCACTGAGGCAAAATCAAGGTCGGCATCGGACTGGCCTGACGTCATTGAAGACGCGGCGCCACCGCCCAGACCGATATTCATCGCCGGCCCGCCCAGCACGATTAGCTTCGCGCCTACGGTGATTTCGCCTTTCTGCACGTGATCGGCACGGATATTACCGATGCCCCCCGCCAGCATAATCGGCTTATGGTAACCGCGCAGTTCGACGCCGTTGTGGCTGTTAACCTGCTCTTCATAGGTGCGGAAGTAGCCATTCAGCGCCGGACGACCAAATTCGTTATTGAATGCGGCGCCGCCCAGCGGGCCTTCGGTCATGATATCCAGCGCGCTGACGATGCGATCTGGCTTGCCGAAGTCCTCTTCCCAGGGCTGCTCAAAGCCCGGAATGCGCAGGTTCGACACTGAAAAACCGACCAGGCCCGCTTTCGGCTTCGCGCCGCGTCCGGTAGCACCTTCATCGCGGATTTCACCGCCGGAACCGGTCGCCGCACCCGGCCACGGAGAGATTGCAGTGGGATGGTTATGGGTTTCCACCTTCATCAGGATATGTGCCGCCTCCTGATGGTAGTCATATTCGCCTTTCTGCGCGTCAGCGAAGAAACGGCCCACTTCCGAACCTTCCATGACCGCCGCATTGTCTTTGTACGCGGAGAGCACATGGTCTGGCGTGGTTTCGAAGGTGTTTTTAATCATTTTAAACAGCGATTTCGGCTGTTTTTCACCGTCGATAATCCAGTCAGCATTAAAGATTTTATGGCGGCAGTGCTCTGAGTTGGCCTGCGCGAACATATACAGCTCAATGTCGTTCGGGTTGCGTCCCAGACGCTGGAACGCTTCCAGCAGGTAGTCGATCTCATCATCCGCCAGCGCCAGACCCAGCGTGCGGTTAGCGTCATCCAGCGCCTGACGACCACCGTTCAGCACATCAACACTTTTCAGCGGCTGCGGTTCGTGATGGGTAAACAGCGCCTCGGCCTGCGCCAGATCGCTAAAAACGGTTTCCATCATGCGGTCATGCAGTAGCGATGCCAGCGTCTGCCACTGCGCCTCGGTTAACGCCGTTGCCTGCACGTAGAAAGCCAGGCCGCGCTCAAGGCGACGCACCTGTGGCAAATCGCAGTTATGGGCGATATCAGTCGCTTTCGAAGACCAGGGAGAGAGGGTGCCGGGGCGCGGCGTAACCAGCAGCAGGCGGCCTTTTGGCGCATGTTCGGCGAGAGAGGGACCGTATTTCAGCAGGCGCTGCAGGCGTGCTTTTTCATCAGCGTTCAGCGGTGCGCTGACATCGGCAAAATGGACGTACTCGGCGTAAATGTCACTCACTGGCAGGTGAGCGTCCTGAAAGCGGGTCAGCAGTTTGTTTACACGAAATGCCGACAGGGCGGGCGAACCACGCAGAATTTCCATCATTTAATCTCTCGTCAGAGCGCCAGGCGACGCTTCATGGGGCACAACAGAAGAAAACGGGCGGTATTATAGAGAAACAGCCCGCCCGACGAAACCGTTTGCGCATAATTTCTCGCACCAGGAACTTGCCTGAATTTTGCGCAAAACTTGCTTTATAAGTTGCTCTACGCTGCCGAGTTGCGCAAAATGCCCCTCGCTCTGGGAGTTAAAAAAAGATCAATACTGCCTTTAAAAGACAGAGGCCTTAGAGCCAGCGAGAGACAACTATTTGAAACGCCTAAAATTAAACTATCTGTTCGTCGGTCTGATCACCCTGCTACTGGCGATGGCCCTATGGCCATCCGTCCCATGGTACGGTCACGGTCAGGATGCGATATCGCAGATAAAATCACGGGGAGTACTGCGTATCAGTACCATAAATTCCCCACTGACTTACTACACCATCAACAAAGCCCCGGCCGGCATGGATTATGAGCTGGCGAAACGCTTTGCCACTTATTTGGGCGTAAAGCTCAAGGTAACGGTGCGCCCAAACCTCAGCGATCTGTTTGACGATCTCGACGACGGCAAGGCTGATTTACTGGCTGCAGGCCTGATCTATAACGATGAAAGGCTGATGCGTTACAGCACCGGGCCAGGTTACTACTCCGTTTCTCAGCAGCTGGTTTATCGCGTGGACAAACCGCGCCCGAAAAATCTTGGCGATCTGAAAGGACAGCTGCGGGTCGCGGCCGGTTCGGCCTATCTTTCCTCGCTGAAGGCGGCACGCGATAAGCAGTATCCCGATCTGAACTGGGTAATCTCTACCGACCAGTCGCCTAAAACGCTGCTGGAAGCGGTGGCTGACGGCAAGCTGGATTACACCATCGGTGACTCCGTGACCATTGCCCTGCTGCAGCGCATACATCCGCAGCTGGCCGTGGCGTTTGATGTCACGGATGAAAAGCCGGTCACCTGGTATATGCCCCAGAGCGACGACGACAGCCTTAACGCCGCCATGCTCGACTTCTTCAACGCGATGGGCGAAGAAGGCGTTATGGCACGCCTGGAAGAGAAGTATCTGGGACACGTCGGCACCTTTGACTATGTCGATACGCGCACATTTTTGCACGCGATTGACGTTACGCTGCCTGAAATTAAGCCACTGTTCGAAAAATATGCGGCCAGCATCGACTGGCGGCTGCTGGCGGCCATCTCCTACCAGGAGTCGCACTGGGACCCGCTTGCTACCTCCCCTACCGGCGTTCGCGGCATGATGATGCTGACGCGCAACACGGCCGACAGCGTTAACGTTGAGGATCGTACCGATACGGAACAGAGCATTCGCGGCGGCAGTCTCTATTTGCAGCGCATGATGGAGAAAGTCCCCTCCACCATTCCGGATGAGGAGCGCATCTGGTTTGCGCTGGCCGCCTATAATATGGGCTACGCCCATATGCTGGACGCGCGAAAACTCACCGCTAAACAGGGGGGGAATCCGGATAGCTGGGCCGACGTGAAGCTGCGGCTTCCCATGCTAAGCCAGAAGCGCTACTACGCGCAGACCAGCTATGGTTATGCGCGCGGCCATGAAGCCTATAACTATGTCGAGAATATTCGCAAGTATCAGCTCAGCCTGGTGGGTTATTTGCAGGAGCAGGAGAAACGGCTGGCTCAGCAGTCTGTGCTGGAAGCCGAGCTGGGCGGCGGTTATCCGGCAGTCGCGCCGGAAATTGCGATGAACTGACGTGCTGCCTGCGCTTGCCGCAGGCAGCGCGCTATAAGCCCGTTCCGCGCTGCGCCTGACGCAGCGCTTTTTTTTGCTCGCGCCGCATGCGGAAAAAGTCGCTCAGCATTGTCGCGCACTCTTCCGCCAGTATCCCGGTATGAAGAGTAATCTGGTGGTTCATACCCGGATGGCCCAGCACATCGATCAGCGATCCTGCAGCCCCGGTCTTCTCATCAGAGGCACCATAGACCAGCCGCGTGATACGGCTGTGCACCATCGCCCCTGCACACATTACGCAGGGCTCCAGCGTCACGTAGAGCGTGGTATTCAACAGACGATAATTTTCCAGCACCTTGCCTCCCTGACGCAGCGCCATAATCTCGGCGTGCGCGGTAGGATCGTGCTGGCCAATAGGCCGGTTCCAGCCTTCGCCAATCACGCGATCGCCCTGCACCAGCACCGCGCCAACCGGCACCTCGCCCTGCTTCCAGGCGAGACGCGCCAGCCGCAGCGCATGGCGCATCCAGTATTCGTCTTGAGGTTGATTCACGCAGGCTCACTCCCGGCAGCAGCAAAGCCGCGCATTATAGCGATCCCGCGCGCAGATTCGAAGATTAAACCCTACTCCAGCTGCTGAAGTTCACCACGCGGCGTGACGCGCCAGCGATGCTGGCAGAAAAACAGCAGCGGGTTATCCTGTTTGCTGTCGCTGTAGCCACTGTAGAGCTGAAGCGGCGTGCCGATCTTCTCTTCCAGCTGCGCCACTTTCTCGTGGCCAAGGCAGCGCATCGCGAGCACACGGCCGCCAAATCCGCGCTGCATCTGGCTGGCAATCAGCTTAACGCGCGGCAGAAAAGCCGAATCGTAATAGACCTGCTCTACCAGCGACTGCGGTGAGCCGGTAATCAGCCAGACGTCGGCATTATCACTGCCGAGATAGTCCGTCAGCCGCTGTTGCACCACGGGAAATGCCGTTACGCGCTGGCGAAACCACTGCGCAAAGGCCGCCTCACGCTGCAACAGCGTGCGCTCCGTACGGCCAAACGTAATCGACCAGAGCAGGAGACTCATCGGCCAGCGCGCCGCGCGCCCTTTGATAAGCAACCCCAGCCCGACAACCGGCAGCAGCGGCACCACCAGCAGCAGATTGAGCGGCTGACGCCACAGCAGATAACGCATAAAAGTGCCAAACATATCCTGCTGATGTAAGGTGCCATCCAGGTCAAAAAACACCACGCGACGTTGTGTACCTTTGGTCAAAAAACGCTCCTTTTCCGTTTTGTTTGTCACACTGCTATTGAGTGTAGTCATCAACCGCCGCAGCGGCGACGGCTGCAATTTTTAATTCCAGCGACTACAATGCCAGATGAATAGTTTATTCTTCCGCTGCACGCTGCATCTTACGATACGATTTCTAAATGAGGACCAGGCATGAGCTCATTGCTGCGCATCCGTCAGCTCTATCCGCGTCTGGCGCTGAATGAGCGTCGGCTGGCTGATTTTCTCTTGTCACAACCCGATCGGGCGCGGCATCTCAGTTCGCAAAAACTGGCTGAAGAGTCAGGCGTCAGTCAGTCGAGCGTGGTGAAATTTGCGCAGAAGCTGGGCTATAAAGGGTTCCCTGCGCTCAAGCTGGCACTGAGTGAATCGCTGGCAGACCGTGATGCGATTACGGTGCATAACCATATTCTCAGCGACGATTCGCTCAAAACTGTCGGCGAAAAGCTGCTGGCTGAAAAGCTGTCAGCCATCCGCGCCACGCTGGATATCAACAGCGAGGAGAAGCTTACCGAGACGCTGCACCTGCTGAAAAACGCCCAGCGCATTGTGCTGGTCGGTATTGGCGCGTCAGGACTGGTCGCCAAAGATTTTTCCTGGAAGCTGATGAAAATCGGCATCAATGCGGTGGCTGAACAGGATATGCACGCGCTGCTGGCAAGCGTGCAGGCGATGCGGCCCGGCGATGTGCTGCTGGCCATCTCCTACACCGGAGAACGTAAAGAGATCAACCTGGCGGCGCAGGAAGCCGTACAGATAGGTGCCTGGGTGCTGGCCTTTACCGGGTTTACGCCTAACAGCCTGCAACAGACGGCAACGCACTGTCTCTACACGGTGGCAGAAGAGCAGAGCACGCGCAGCGCGGCGATCTCATCGACCACTGCACAGCTGGCGCTGACTGACCTGCTGTTCATGGCGCTGGTGCAGAACGATCCGGAACGCGCCGCCAGCCATATGCGGCACAGCGAGGCGCTGGTTAAAAAGCTGAATTAGGCGGGGAACAGGAGTATAATCTCGCCGTTTTTAGCTGATCAGGTGAAGAAATGGCGCTGTTAATTACCGCCAGGTGCATTAATTGCGATATGTGCGAACCCGAATGCCCCAATCAGGCCATCACGCCTGGTGCAGATATCTATCAGATTGATGTCAGCCGCTGTACAGAATGCGTTGGTCATTACGATACGCCAACCTGCCAGAGCGTTTGCCCTATCGACAATACCATTACTGTTGATCCACAGCACATCGAATCACGCGATGCGCTGTGGGAGAAGTTTGTGGTGCTGCACCACTAGTTTTCAATGATAACCGTTGCGCAGGCGTAATGGCGCTCATCGGCCAGCGTCACGTGTACGTGCCTGACGCCCAGCTTTTCCGCCACG
This sequence comes from Pantoea sp. KPR_PJ, assembly GCF_041386365.1. Classification (NCBI taxonomy): domain Bacteria; kingdom Pseudomonadati; phylum Pseudomonadota; class Gammaproteobacteria; order Enterobacterales; family Erwiniaceae; genus Pantoea; species Pantoea sp. KPR_PJ. Next base: position 727,741 of record NZ_JABMIK010000002.1, read on the forward strand.
TCGCAGGCGTGATTGAAAAAACGCAGGCCGGGTTTGCCCAGCGCATCGTTGTACACCTCAAACTGGTTGAAAGCTAACCCGCCGCGAATGCCGGTACCAAAGGCTTTTGCCGCTGCCTCTTTGACCGCGAAGCGTTTAGCCAGAAAACGCACCGGCTGCTGATGACGCTGATACTGCTGCCACTCTGCTTCGCTCAGTACACGACGCGCCAGGCGATCGCCGGATCGCTCAATCACTCCGGCAATCCGCTCAATCTCAACGATATCGGTACCCAGTCCAAGAATGGCCATTAGCGGCGCGCTTCCCGCATCAGCAGCTTCATCTCTTTGACCGCATCCGCCAGGCCACTGAACAGGGCGCGACCAATAATAGCATGGCCGATATTCAGCTCGTGCATCTCCGGCAGCGCGGCAATGGGTTGCACGTTGTGGTAAGTCAGGCCATGACCGGCGTTCACCTTCAGCCCCAGGCTGGCCGCGAAGGTTGCGGCGTGGCGAATACGCGTCAGCTCAGTCTCACGCGCCAGGCCTTCTGCTGCCTCCGCGTAGGCGCCGGTATGAATTTCGATATAGGGCGCGCCGCTGGCGACCGCCGCCTCAATCTGGCGATGATCGGGGTCAATGAACAGCGAAACCAGAATGCCCGCCTGACTCAGCTGCGCCACCGCCGCATTGATTTTATCCTGCTGACCCGCCACGTCGAGTCCGCCTTCGGTCGTTACCTCTTCCCGTTTTTCCGGTACCAGACAAACGAAGTGTGGTTTGATGTCACAGGCTATTCCTACCATCTCGTCGGTAACCGCCATCTCCAGATTCATGCGCGTCTGAATGGTGTCGCGCAGAATTCGCACATCGCGGTCGGTGATATGGCGACGATCTTCACGCAGATGCACGGTGATGCCCTCTGCCCCCGCCTGCTCAGCGACAAACGCTGCCTGCACCGGATCGGGATAGTGTGTGCCGCGGGCGTTACGTACCGTGGCGATATGATCGATGTTGACCCCTAACAGCAACTCAGCCATGACAATCCTCAGGTTAACTATGTCGAAAAATCAGAGTGTACCGCGCCTCAGCGCGCAGGCACAGCGCTATGGCCCCACCGCGTCGGGCCGCTTCTTTGGCACGAACTGGCGAAACAGCTCGGTGCTCTTTAGCGGCTTGCCGCCGAGGTAGGGCTTCAGGGCGATGCGGGTAAAGCGTTTGGCGGCCCGCAGCGTGTCGGCATCCGGAAAATCGCGCGCCCACAGCGCGCGAAGCTGGCGTCCGGTAAAGCTGCGCTGGCCCGTCACCAGACTGGCGATAAAGCCCTTCTCTTCACGGTAGCTGTAGGTCATGGCGTCGGTCACGGGTTCGCCGCTACCGGCACAGTGAAGAAAATCGACGCCGTAACCAAGATGCCCCAGCAGCGCCAGTTCAAAGCGGCGCAGCGCCGGTTCAGGCGAGCTGTTCTCAGCCGCCAGCGCCTGCAGGCAGTTAAGGTAGTCAAAGAAAAGTTCTGAGAAAGGAAATTCCTGCTCCAGCACGCGTGACAGCAGTTCATTAACGTAGAGACCGCAATAGAGCGTGATGCCGCTGAGAGGCAGCGCCAGCGATACCGCTTCGGCTTTGGTCAGCGTTTTGACTTCGCCGCGTCCGGTCCAGCGAACCAGCAGCGGCGTAAAGGGTTGCAGCGTGCCTTTAAGCTGCGATCGGCGCGCCCGGGCGCCTTTCGCCAGCACCCTGACCCGCCCATCGCTTTCGCTGAACAGGTCGAGCAGCAGGCTGGTTTCGCTGTACGGGCGACTGTGCAGTACAAAGGCGCGTTGCCAGCCTTCCATCGGATCAGAGGTCGTCTACATAACCCAGGCTGCGCAGCGCACGTTCGTCGTCGGCCCAGCCGGATTTAACCTTGACCCACAGCTCGAGATGCACTTTTGCTTCAAACATCTCTTCCATGTCTTTACGTGCTTCAATGCCGATGGTTTTAATTTTGGCGCCTTTGTTGCCAATTACCATCTTTTTCTGCCCTTCACGTTCGACCAGGATCAAGCCGCTGATGTCGTAGCCGCCGCGCTCGTTAGCGATGAACTGCTCGATCTCAACCGTTACCGAATAGGGCAGTTCAGCGCCGAGGAAGCGCATCAGCTTCTCGCGAATGATCTCTGACGCCATAAAGCGCTGTGAGCGATCGGTAATGTAGTCTTCCGGGAAATGGTGATCGGCCTGCGGCAGGCGCTTACGCACAATGGCCGCAATGGTATCCACGTTTTTTCCGTTCTCAGCGGAGATCGGCACGATGTCGAGGAAATTCATCTGCTGGCTCAGGAACTGCAGATGCGGCAGCAGGATGCTTTTATCCTGAATGTTATCTACTTTATTGACGGCCAGCACCACCGGCACTTTGTTATCGCGCAGCTTGTTGAGCACCATCTCATCGTCTGGCGTCCAGCGCGTGCCTTCCACCACAAAAATGATCAGTTCCACGTCGCCAATAGAGCTGCTGGCCGCACGGTTCATCAGGCGGTTAATGGCGCGTTTCTCTTCCATGTGCAACCCGGGGGTATCCACGTAGATGGCCTGATATTCGCCTTCAGTGTGAATGCCCATAATGCGGTGGCGCGTGGTTTGTGGCTTACGCGAGGTGATCGACACCTTCTGTCCCAGCAGCTGGTTCAGTAAGGTGGATTTGCCGACGTTGGGTCGGCCGACAATCGCGACAAAGCCGCAATAGGTATTCTGTTCGCTCATTCGAGTCCTGACTTTTTCAGCGCCTGTTCAGACGCCGGGATATTGCTATTCGAGACCAAGCTTAATTAACGCCTGTTCAGCGGCAGCCTGTTCTGCTTTACGGCGGCTGGAGCCTACGCCCACCACCGGTTCAGCCATGCCACTCACCTGACAGTGAATGGTGAATTCCTGATCGTGGGCTTCGCCACGCACCTGCACCACCAGATAGGACGGCAGCGGCAGATGACGCCCCTGCAGATACTCCTGCAGGCGGGTTTTCGGATCTTTTTGCTTGTCGCCTGGGCTAATCTGCTCAAGGCGGGTCTGATACCAGTCGAGGATCAGTTTTTCCACCGTCTGGATATTACTGTCGAGGAAGATGCCGCCAATCAGCGCTTCCACGGTATCCGCGAGGATGGATTCGCGACGAAATCCGCCGCTTTTCAGCTCGCCCGGTCCCAGGCGCAGACACTCACCGAGGTCAAACTCGCGCGCCATCTCTGCCAGCGTGTTGCCACGCACCAGCGTCGCACGCATGCGGCTCATATCGCCCTCGTCAACCCGGGGAAAGCGATGATAGAGCGCGTTGGCGATCACATAGCTGAGAATGGAGTCGCCAAGAAATTCCAGACGCTCGTTGTGCTTACTGCTGGCGCTGCGGTGCGTTAGCGCCTGTTGCAAGAGTTCCGGATGAGTAAAAGTGTAGCCCAGTTTGCGCTGAAGCTTATTAATGAGGATGGGGTTCATGCGATTCCAGTTCTTTTGTGCGTCTGTGACTCTGCATACGAAACAGGGCTGACTTTCCAACGCAATCTGTTTCGTGTGCAGTGGCCTCCCGCAGGAGGCCAACCGTGTTGCCCTTTTATCCGGGCCAGATTGATCAGTGAATGCCGCCGATACGACTCAGACGAACACCTGTCGGCCACTGACCCTCTTGCTTATCGAAGCTCATCCAGATGGCAACCGCCTTGCCGACCAGGTTACGCTCCGGGACAAAGCCCCAGTAGCGGCTGTCAGCGCTGTTATCGCGGTTATCACCCATCATGAAGTACTGACCCTGCGGCACGATCCAGGTCGCCTGCGGCTGGCCCGGCTGTTGATAATACATGCTCGCCTGACTCTGCGCTTCGTTTACCAGCAAAATATCGTGCGTGACGTTGCCCAGCGTCTCTTTACGGGTGCCGAGACGCAGTCCGCCGCGCATGGTTTCGCCCGGCGCAACCTGATAGAAGCCGTTACCGGTTTCGTTGCCGTCAAACCCGCTGAAGGTCTGGATGAAGTTGCTCGGCTCAACGTGGGTGTAGGTGACCGGCAGCGCGCTGGTGCAGCGCTGGCCAGCAGCACAGTTCGGGCTGATGGTCAGCGTTTTGCTGTAGGGATCAAACACCACTTTGTCCCCTGGCAGACCGATAACGCGCTTGATGTAGTCCAGGCTCGGATCTTTCGGGTATTTGAATACCGCAATATCGCCGCGCTGCGGATGACCAGTCGGGATCAGCGTTGTCTGGGTGATCGGATCCTTAATCCCATAGGCAAATTTCTCTACCAGAATAAAATCCCCAATCAGCAGCGTTGGCATCATCGAGCCGGACGGGATCTGGAACGGCTCATAGATGAATGAACGCACCACAAATACCACCAGCAGCACGGGAAAGACCGAGGCAGTAGTCTCTATCCAGCCGGGCTGACCGTTGATCTTTGCCAGGGTTTTGCTGTCCAGCGTATTGCCTGCTGCAGCCTGCGCTTCCGCCCGTTTAGCCCTGCGAGCGGGTGCCCATTTAAAGCGGTCGATACACCAGACAACGCCCGTTACCAGCGTTGCAATCGCCAGAATCAGGGCGAACATATTAGCCATGGGAAATCCTTATTTGCTGTCCTTACCGACATGCAGAATGGCGAGGAAGGCTTCCTGCGGCAGCTCCACATTACCAACCTGCTTCATGCGCTTTTTACCTTCTTTCTGTTTCTGCAGCAGTTTCTTCTTACGGCTGACGTCGCCGCCGTAGCACTTAGCCAGTACGTTTTTACGTAGCTGCTTCACGGTAGAGCGGGCAATGATGTGGGTGCCGATCGCCGCCTGAATCGCAATATCGAACTGCTGACGCGGGATCAGATCCTTCATTTTTTCCACCAGCTCACGACCACGGTACTGTGAGTTATCGCGGTGGGTAATCAGCGCCAGCGCATCCACACGCTCCTGGTTGATCAGCACGTCAACGCGTACCATGTCAGAGGCCTGGAAACGTTTGAAGTTGTAATCCAGCGACGCATAACCGCGCGAGGTGGATTTCAGTCGGTCGAAGAAGTCGAGCACCACTTCTGCCATCGGGATGTCATAGGTCAGCGCCACCTGGTTACCGTGATAAACCATGTTGGTCTGCACACCGCGCTTTTCCACGCAGAGCGTAATCACGTTACCCAGGTATTCCTGCGGCAGCAGCATGTGACATTCAGCAATCGGCTCGCGCAGCTCTTCGATGTTGTTCAACGGCGGCAGCTTAGACGGGCTGTCTACGTAGATGGTTTCCCCCCCGGTGGTTTCCACTTCGTACACCACGGTCGGCGCAGTGGTGATCAGATCGAGGTCATACTCGCGTTCCAGACGCTCCTGGATAATCTCCATGTGCAGCAGGCCGAGGAAGCCACAGCGGAAGCCGAAGCCCAGCGCGGTAGAGCTTTCTGGTTCATAGAACAGAGAGGCGTCATTGAGGCTCAGTTTGCCGAGCGCGTCGCGAAACGCTTCATAGTCGTCAGAGCTTACCGGGAACAGCCCCGCATAAACCTGCGGTTTGACTTTCTTAAAGCCAGGCAGCGCTTTGTCCGCCGGGTTGCGAGCCAGCGTCAGAGTATCGCCTACGGGCGCACCCAGGATGTCTTTAATGGCGCAGACTAGCCAGCCTACTTCACCGCAGTTCAGTTCGGTGCGGTCGACCTGCTTCGGCGTAAAGATCCCCAGACGGTCAGCGTTATAGACCTGGCCGGTGCTCATCACTTTAATTTTGTCGCCTTTGCGCAGCGTTCCGTTTTTCACGCGGATCAGCGAGACAACGCCGAGGTAGTTGTCGAACCAGGAATCGATGATCAGGGCCTGTAACGGCGCATCCGGAGAGCCTTCCGGCGGCGGAATATCGCGCACCAGGCGCTCCAGTACATCAGGGACGCCAACGCCGGTTTTCGCCGAGCAGCGCACCGCGTCGGTCGCGTCGATGCCCACGATGTCTTCGATCTCCTGTGCTGCACGCTCAGGGTCGGCAGCAGGCAAATCGATCTTGTTGAGGACCGGCACGACTTCCAGATCCATCTCAATTGCGGTGTAGCAGTTTGCCAGGGTCTGTGCTTCGACGCCCTGTCCTGCATCTACCACCAGCAGTGCGCCTTCACAGGCGGCCAGCGAGCGCGACACCTCATAGGAGAAGTCGACATGCCCTGGGGTATCGATGAAATTGAGCTGGTAAGTCTCGCCGTTGAGGGCTTTATAATCGAGCGTCACGCTCTGCGCTTTGATGGTAATGCCGCGCTCGCGCTCCAGGTCCATGGAGTCGAGTACCTGTGCCGCCATCTCACGATCGGTTAAGCCGCCACAGATTTGAATCAAGCGGTCAGAGAGCGTCGATTTACCATGGTCAATGTGCGCGATGATGGAGAAGTTTCTTATGTGCTTCATTTATATGAATATCTTCACGTAGAAAAACAGTTAAAAACCTGAGCACAGACACATTCAGGAAGATCGCTCTTAACCCACAATCTTGTCAGCCTCATTAATGACGACGCATATTACACTGTTAAGGCCGCGCATAAAAGAATGGAACGTTGTGGAATCGCAACACTTTTTGGCGGGAAACAGACAGCAAAAGGCCGCGATGTACGCGGCCTGGCAGAGGATCAGGCTTCGCTTTCCACACGCAGTGCGTCAGGCGGAAGCGCCACACTCAAAATGACGGGCTGGAAGGCAGCGCGGTCGCCCACTTTTAGCGACACGCCCTTTGCCACAATAAAACCGCCGATGCCCCCAAGGAGCGCGCCGCAGGCCGCCGCCAGATCGCTGTGAAACAGCGCCTGAAACAGGCCCGCCAGCAGGAACAGACCGAACAGGGGGGTCATATAGACCAGCAGCGCTGAACCGAGCAGACTACTCTCTTTAATGCCCAGCTCTACGCGCTGACCCGGCTGCAACGGCTTTTCGCTGACGATACTCATCACGTGAGCATCTTTTGGCCCCAGCTTGTTCAGCATATGGCTGCCGCAGCCTTTGCGCGCCGAGCAGCTGTTACAGGAGGTTTTCGCCTCTGTATGCAGCGTCGCGATGCCATCCTGCCATGCCACCACGGTGGCCCATTCTCTCATCATCGTTGTGACCCCAAATCAATACTGTCCGCAATGCGTTTTGCTGTCGCAGGCGGCAGTTCGCCTACAACAGTGATTTCACGATTATTGCGCACTTCAGTCTGCACCGTACGACGTCCTGTGCGCAATGTCTGCGAAATGCTGCTTTTATCGACCGGGGTAACGTTGATGGCAAAGCTAAAAAGTCCATCGCTGTAGAGCCGCGACTCCACGGTTTTATTCATGGCCGGGATTTCACGACGGTTTTGCGAAACCAGCGACATGCCTGCAGGCAGCCAGGCGGGCTGCCAGTCGAGCGTCACCTTTTCACCTTCCGGAACAGAGAGCGACGGCGGCAGATTAGCCTTTTCCAGCCCCTGCATTAAGTTGCGCACCCCTTCGTCTACGGCAAAACTGATGACGCGGAACTGTTCCAGCGTTTCACCGTCGCGATCGAGCAGATCGATACGCAGCGGGAGTTTAGTCTCTACATCCAGCCATACAACATAGCTGTAGCGTGTGCCGTCACGAGAGACGATGCGTATGACTTCGCACAGCTGGTCGGCAATACGCGAGCGGCCCACCGGAATAAAATCCCAGGCGCTGGAGAGTTTGGAAAAGTCGGCGAAAATAGGCGACGGCAAAGCGTCAATGATGTGGTTGCCGGGCAGTGAGAAAGGATCAAGCCCCGGTTCGAAATAGCTGATGTCGCTGCCGCGCTGAATAACCTCGCGTCGCGGACCGTCCATCTGTAACAGCTGAGCATAAACGCGATTATCGATCACGGCGTGACGATAGCGCAGCGACTCAATGCCCATGCGCGACACGTTAATGTAGGCGAATTCGTAATTAAGGGTCTGGCTGGCCTGCTCCATCTGCTGTAACAACGCCCCGGACGCAGATGTCTGCGCCGGGGCGGTAGATGACCAAAGCAGGCTGCCTGCCAGCAGGCTAACGGCACACCAAAGCTGCTTCATTACTGCTGTTGAACACCTAATGTCTGATTACCGGGAACGTTCACCTGTGCCTGCTGCGGTGCAGGCGTTTCAAACTGCAGGCGATCAGAGTGGAGACGGCGTTGCAGTTCATAATCCTGCAGCATCGCATTAACGCGACGGCGCTGCTCCTGCACCTGCTGGTTCGCCCCACCGGTGTCGAATGCATCGGAAGGAACACCCAGGCTAACCGGTGACGCCTTGCCCATCATCGGCAGCGTGTTAAATACAGGCGAATCTGACGGCTCAGCGGTCGTTCCGCCTGGCTGGTTATAGTGCTGAACGCCAACAATGACCGCCAGCGAAACGCATGCCGCCACGCCAACCTGCGTCAGCTGTGCTGCCCAGGGACGCATTATGCGCCAGAATGGCATTTTTACCACGCTGGCCGGTTCAGGTTGCGCTTCTGGAATCAACGCCGTGACGTTGCGAGCCGGTTCCTGTTCAAGGGCCGCTGCGACGCGCGCAGAAATATCGAAGTGCAGCACATCGCCCACATCGCCGCGCATGGTATCGCGGATGAGATGATAGCTTTTCCAGCGCTGTTGCAGTTCTGCATCCTGAGATAGTGCTGACAACAGCGCGCTATCAAGCGCTTCGCCATCCATCAAAGCGGAAAGTTGTTCTTTCTGCATGCCTATGTACCCTTCCAGTAGCCGTTATCACTGACGTTGGATAAGCGGTTGAACTTTGTTATCAATGGCCTCTCGCGCGCGGAAAATACGTGAACGAACCGTACCAACCGGGCAATCCATAATGGCAGCAATCTCTTCGTAGCTTAGTCCGTCGAGTTCCCTGAGGGTAATTGCCATACGCAAATCTTCAGGAAGCGCTTCAATGGTGCGAAAGACAATTTGTTTCAGTTCATCTGACAACATTAAGTTCTCAGGGTTCGAAATTTCTTTTAATGCGCCCGCACTTTCGAAATTTTCCGCATCGATCGCATCCACATCGCTGGATGGCGGTCGACGCCCCTGAGCAACCAGGTAATTTTTGGCGGTATTGACCGCGATTCGGTACAGCCAGGTATAAAATGCGCTATCGCCGCGAAAAGATTCCAGTGCGCGATAGGCTTTGATAAAGGACTCCTGAACAACATCAGGAACGTCTCCCGACGGAACATAGCGGGAAACCAGGCTCGCCACTTTATGCTGGTAACGAATAACCAGTAAATTGAATGACTTCTGATCTCCCTTCTGCACCCGCTCTACGAGTACCTGATCCGTTAACTGCTCGCTCATCCGAGGTAATGTCTCCCCAAATTTTTTAAAATGCGTAAAGGAACTGCCAGCACATCTTCTTCATGGTTCTGAGCAAGCATGCGCTTGGAGTTGCGGTGTGGCAAAAAGTTCCTTTGACGCGCTGATGGTGACTCTTCCAGATGCGCTGTCGTTTGTTTTTCATTCTCAAGACAGTGTAATCCAGACTGCGGCTATCAACGCAGAATCGCAGGCAGAGTACCCTATGATGGCACCTTTTTCATCTTTAAATCCTTTACCGGCCCTGCGTTTTGTATAACAAACTCACCCTCGATCCTCAGGTTTGCAACGCCTTGATTTTACTTTAGCTGACGCGATAAACAGGCAGGGTTTGACCAGGTTTTGTTTAAAATCCTTCACAAGCCTGCGCTAAACGCTTATTCTCGGTCCACCCCTGTTTAGTAAATTAAACATTATGACGCAGCTAACTTCTCCGGATTATCAGTGTGACGTCTTGATTATTGGCAGTGGTGCGGCGGGTCTCTCACTGGCGCTACGACTGGCGGCCCACTATGACGTACTGGTCTTGAGTAAGGCGCAGGTGAGCGAAGGCTCAACGCTTTATGCTCAAGGCGGCATCGCCGCAGTGTTTGACAGAGATGACAGTATTGAATCACACGTCGAGGATACGCTGATTGCTGGCGCAGGCTTATGCGATCCGCAGGCCGTCTCGTTTGTTGCCAGCAACGCGCGGCACTGCGTGCAGTGGTTAATTGATCATGGCGTTGATTTCGACCGGAATGCAGAGGCAACGGGGGATCAGCCCTACCATCTCACGCGCGAAGGTGGCCACAGCCACCGACGCATTCTGCACAGTGCCGACGCTACCGGACGAGCCGTAGAGACAACGCTGGTCAGCCAGGCGCTAAGCCATCCCCGCATCCGTATTCTTGAGCGCGCTAACGCAGTCGATCTGATTTTATCAGACCGGGTCGGGCTTTCAGGGCCACGCCGTGCCACAGGGGCCTGGATATGGAATCGCAACCGGGAAAGGGTTGAAACCTGTAGCGCGCGGGCGGTGGTGCTGGCGACCGGCGGGGCCGCCAGAGTCTATCAGTACTCGACAAATCCCGACGTCGCTTCGGGCGATGGTATTGCAATGGCGTGGCGAGCCGGTTGCCGCGTGGCGAACCTGGAGTTTAACCAGTTCCATCCCACCTCGCTGTTTCACCCGGATGCACGCAGCTTTTTACTGAGCGAGGCGCTGCGCGGCGAAGGTGCCTGGCTGCTGCGGCCTGACGGTACCCGGTTTATGCCTGCGTTCGACGAGCGCGCCGAGCTTGCGCCACGCGATATTGTGGCCCGCGCCATTGACCATGAGATGAAGCGGCTCGGCGTCGACTGCCTTTATCTGGATATCAGCCATCAGCCGCCAGAATTCGTTCGTGCACACTTCCCGGGCATTTATGAAAAGCTGATGACCTTTGGCCTTGATCTGACCCGCGATCGCATCCCGGTTGTGCCTGCGGCGCACTATACCTGTGGCGGGGTAATGGTGGATGCACAGGGACGCACGGATATCGACGGGCTCTATGCAATTGGTGAAGTGAGCTATACCGGCCTGCACGGAGCGAACCGCATGGCCTCAAACTCTCTGCTGGAGTGTCTGGTATATGGCTGGTCAGCCGCAGAAGATTTACTGCGGGTGTTGCCACAGACCGTCGCCGTTGATCGGTTGCCCGCCTGGGATGAAAGCCGCGTTGACGATGCTGACGAGCGCGTGGTGATCCAGCATAACTGGCACGAGCTGCGGCTATTTATGTGGGATTATGTCGGCATCGTGCGGACCACACGCAGGCTGGAGCGGGCGCTACGCCGCATCACGCTGTTACAGCAGGAGATCAATGAGTACTACGCCAGTTTTCGCCTCTCCAGCGATCTGCTGGAACTGCGCAATCTTACCCAGGTTGCAGAACTGATGGTGCGTTGTGCGCTGATGCGCAAAGAGAGCCGCGGGTTGCACTTCACCCGCGACTATCCGGAGACGTTGCCCGAAGCCGCGCCGTCGATCTTAAAACCTGTTACATAAAGAGGTAGAAGTCGCGGGTCAGGCTGCACCAGGCTTCAGAGTAGTGAGTGTCCTGATTGCGTATCGCCATGCGCTCGATCAGAGTTTCGCCCGCGCTGGGCGAAAAACCGAGCAGCACACGATGTGGCGGTCGATGGGCATATTCCGCGACATCAATGCGAAAGCGCAGATGCCAGCCCTCTTTCTGCGCCAGCTCAACCATGTTCTGCCCTACCGCTTCCGGCAGCACCACACAAAAAAAGCCCTCTTCCTCCACCAGCTGTGCGGCACAGCGCAGCAGAGTGAGATGATCCAGCGTTGAGGTGGAACGGGCGCTATCGCGCTCTGGCGTACGGCAGGCAACACCCGGCGGAAAGTAAGGCGGGTTGCTGACAATCAGCGAATAGCGCTGGTCGCACGCGCTGGTAAAGACCGTGATATCCTGTGCATGCACCGCAATACGCGTTGGCCAGGGCGACTGTGCGACATTCTCCTGCGCCTGCCCGGCTGCCGCACCGTCCAGCTCTACCGCGTCAATATGCACCGCATGGGGCGTGCGCTGGGCCAGCATCAGGGCAATCAGCGCGCTGCCGCTGCCAATGTCGAGTATGCGACGCGCATTTGCGACCGGTGCCCAGGCACCCAGCAAAATTCCGTCGGTGCCGACCTTCATTGCGCAGCGATCGTGCGCAACAAAAAATTGTTTAAAGGTAAAACCGTTTCTTTTTAATACTGGCCGTACGTGCGGCTTTTCCTGCGTCATACTCTGCAACCGTTACTTTTTTCCTGCCGTGCGGCAGCGCATCAGTGTACCGTGACGGCGTAAGGAATACACGCAATGGGCGGAACGACACGGATAAACAGATGAAGATTACGTTTGATCTGTCTATAATCAGCGCCCCAAACTGAGGTAGACCATGACCGTAACCACATTTTCCGAACTCGAACTCGACGAAAGCCTGCTGGAAGCCCTGCAGGATAAAGGCTTCACACGCCCTACCGCCATTCAGGCTGAGGCGATTCCGCCTGCGCTGGAGGGCCGCGACGTTCTGGGTTCGGCTCCTACCGGAACAGGGAAAACCGCGGCGTATCTGCTGCCGGTACTGCAACATCTGCTCGATTTTCCGCGTAAAAAATCGGGCCCCCCGCGAATTCTGATCCTGACGCCCACGCGCGAGCTGGCGATGCAGGTCGCCGACCAGGCGCGCGAGCTGGCAAAACATACGCATCTGGATATCGCCACCATCACCGGCGGCGTGGCTTATATGAACCACGCAGAAGTGTTTAGTGAAAACCAGGATGTGGTGGTCGCGACCACGGGTCGTCTGCTTCAGTATATTAAAGAAGAGAATTTCGATTGCCGCGCCGTAGAAACGCTGATCCTCGATGAAGCGGACCGCATGCTGGATCTGGGCTTTGCGCAGGATATCGAAACCATCGCAGGCGAAACGCGCTGGCGTAAGCAAACCATGCTCTTCTCCGCCACGCTGGAAGGCGATGCGATCAAAGACTTTGCCGAGCGCCTGCTGAACGATCCGGTCGAAGTGGAAGCCGATCCAAGCCGCCGCGAGCGCAAGAAGATCCAGCAGTGGTACTACCGCGCCGACGATCTGCAGCATAAAACCAAACTGCTGATCCACCTGCTGAAGCAGCCGGACGTGACGCGCTCTATCGTGTTTGTGCGCAAGCGCGAGCGTTTGCACGAGCTGGTACAGTGGCTACATGAAGCGGGGATCCGCTGCTGCTATCTCGAAGGCGAGATGGTACAGGCCAAGCGTACTGAGGCGATCAAACGTATTACCGATGGCCGCGTTAATGTGCTGGTAGCGACCGATGTGGCGGCACGCGGTATTGATATCGAAGATGTCAGCCACGTCTTTAACTACGATATGCCGCGCACCGCTGATACCTATCTGCACCGTATTGGGCGTACGGCACGCGCCGGACGTAAGGGAACGGCGCTGTCGCTGGTAGAGGCCCACGATCATCTGCTGCTGGGCAAAATCAGTCGCTACCTCAATGAACCGCTAAAACCGCGTACCATTGATGAGCTGCGCCCCGTGACGCGTGCCCCCAGTGCTAAAACCACCGGTAAACCATCGAAAAAGGTGCTGGCGAAGCGTAAAGAGCAGAAAAAGAGCGAAGCGGAAAAGCCACGCGTTAAAAAGCGTCATCGCGATACCAAAAATATTGGTAAGCGCCGCAAGCCAGGCGCGACCGCTTCCTCCAGCAACGATGCGGAATAATTCAGCACCGTGATAAAAAAATCGCCTCCAGTGAGGCGATTTTTTTTATTTAACACAACAAAACAGCGTTTACAGCCGTGTAAAAGGTGCGACCCGCAGGAAAAAGCAATGCAGGTTCTTTCCCTCTGACACGATGTCAAAAAATCAGAAAAATATCAGCAACATAAAATTATAAGCCAGCTGGATGCTTTTTCTGCATGCCTGCAAACAAAGCCATTACAGGCTTTCAGTAAAGGTGCGGGTAATCACATCGCGCTGTTGCTCTGGGGTCAGTGCATTAAAACGCACGGCGTACCCTGAAACGCGGATGGTCAGCTGCGGGTATTTTTCCGGATGCTTTACCGCATCCTCAAGCGTTTCACGGCGCAGCACGTTAACATTCAGATGCTGTCCTCCCTCTACGCGCACCTGGGGCTTCATCTCCATGGGGATTTCACGAAAGGCAAATTCACCCAGTTCGCTCACGGCTACCACCTGATCTTCTTCGTATCCAGCTTTCGCACACAGGCAGCGCGCTTCCGCTTTTTCGTCATCCACCAGCCAGAATGAGTTCAGCAGGTCAGGATTATTGGTTTGAGTAATTTGAATGCCAGTGATCATAATCAGTTCTCCAGAACAGAGCGCTAACTGCGTTAGCGCGGGTTAAATCAATTTAATGCCCTGATATAGCACCCGTCTTTGGCAGGAGTTTTGACCTTAATCAATTTATATCGCCCGGTTATCTGCTGCTGACGTCAATTAATTGATTCAGATAAATTTTCTTATAAATTTATTTTGTATTTTTTCAACTATTTTTTACCTTCAACCTGACGCGGTGAACCGTTAAGCTAGCCGTACCGATCTCAAGGGAGCAAACCATGACGGATAAACTAACCTGGCACGATGTGCTGGCTGAAGAGAAAGAGAAGCCCTATTTCACTGAAACGCTTAAGCTGGTCGCGAATGAACGTGCGGCTGGCGTGACGGTTTATCCACCGCAGAAGGATGTTTTTAATGCGTTTCGCCTGACGGAGCTGGGCGACGTAAAAGTGGTTATTCTTGGTCAGGATCCCTATCACGGTCCAAACCAGGCGCACGGTCTGGCCTTCTCCGTGCTCCCCGGCGTGCCGGTTCCGCCCTCTTTGCAGAATATGTATAAAGAGCTGGAGCAAGAATATCCCGACTTTAAACGTCCGCAACACGGCTTCCTGGAAAGCTGGGCACGACAGGGCGTCATGCTGCTGAATACGGTGCTGACCGTCGAGGCGGGTAAGGCGCACTCTCATGCGCGATTTGGCTGGGAGACCTTTACCGATAACGTCATTGCCGCTATCAACCAGCACCGTGAAGGTGTGGTGTTTTTACTCTGGGGATCGCATGCGCAGAAAAAAGGCAGCATCATCGATCGTCAGCGCCATCATGTGTTACAGGCCCCGCATCCGTCGCCGCTCTCTGCGCACCGGGGATTCTTTGGCTGCGGGCATTTTGCACAGGCCAATGCGTTACTGACGCAGGCCGGCGATACGCCCATCGACTGGATGCCGCAGCTCCCGGCGAGCTGAGGCAGCCATAAAAAAACGGCCGCGTCACTGCGCGGCCGTCTGATTTTCAGCAATAGATGGCTTAGCCTTTGGCTTTTGCCACGGCCACCATCGCCGGGCGCAGCAGACGACCATTCAGGGTGTAGCCCCGCTGCATCACCATCATCACATGGTTTGGCGCAACCTCATCAGACTCCATCATTGACATCGCCTGATGGATTTCAGGGTTAAACGGCACGTTGGTATCGCCCACGACTTCAACGCCAAACTTACGCACGGCACCCAGCAGGGATTTCAGCGTCAGCTCAATGCCTTCGATCATTGAGGCCAGCTCTGGATTTTCTTTGTCCGCGACTTCCAGCGCACGCTCCAGACTGTCGATTACCGGCAGCAGCTCATTGGCAAATTTTTCCAGCGCAAACTTGTGCGCCTTCTCAACGTCGATCTCAGTACGGCGACGGATGTTCTCAATCTCCGCCTGCGCACGTAGCTGGGCGTCACGCACGCCCGTCTGAGACTGCGCCAGTTCAGCTTCCAGCTGGGCAATACGCTCATCACGCGGATCCACCTCTACTGCCGTCTCCGCTTCCTGAGGTTGCTGCTGATCCTGTTGAATTTCGTCTGAGACTTGCTCGTTCGGGGTGTTCTGTTCTTTACTACTCATGAATTTCTCCGCGTTGTGCACATTCATCTCGCCAGTCCGCTTATTATGGGGATCGGTTTGACGGTTTCAAGGGAACCCATCACATTGCCTTGCCGTTTTGGCTTATGAGGAAAGACCCACCAAATGAACAAACACTTTAACTGCATTGGTATTGTAGGCCATCCGCGTCACCCTACTGCGCTCACCACGCATGAGATGCTGTGGCGCTGGCTGACGGCCAAAGGTTATCAAGTGATTATTGAGAAGCAAATTGCCCAGGAGCTGAACCTGCATGATGTGCAGACCGGCACGCTGGCGGAGATTGGACAGCAGGCAGACCTTGCCGTAGTGGTTGGCGGCGACGGCAATATGCTTGGCGCGGCTCGCGTGCTGGCGCGCTATGACATCAAGGTGATCGGCATTAACCGCGGCAACCTGGGCTTTCTTACCGATCTTGACCCGGACAATGCGCAGCAGCAGCTGGATGAGGTTTTACAGGGGAGCTATTTCGTTGAGAGCCGCTTTCTGCTGGAAGCGCGCGTCTGTAAAGATGAGTGCTCACCGCGCCTGGGCCTGGCGATTAATGAGGTGGTGCTGCACCCGGGCAAAGTCGCGCATATGATCGAGTTCGAAGTCTATATTGACGAGGTCTTCGCCTTCTCACATCGCTCCGACGGGCTGATCATTGCCACGCCAACAGGCTCAACCGCCTACTCGCTGTCAGCCGGTGGCCCCATCCTGACGCCGTCACTGGATGCGATTGCGCTGGTGCCCATGTTTCCGCATACGCTGTCGGCACGCCCGCTGGTGATCAACAGCAGCAGTACTATCCGTCTGCGTTTTCCTGCGCGCCGCAGTGATTTAGAGATCAGCTGTGACAGCCAGATCGCGCTGCCTATTCAGGAAGGCGAAGATGTGTTAATTCGCCGCAGCGAGAACCATCTCAACCTGATTCATCCTAAAAACTACAGCTATTTCAATACGCTGAGTTCCAAACTGGGGTGGTCAAAAAAATTGTTTTAAATTCAACGCCCCCTCTTTACTGGATAAAAAACCAGTTTATACTGTATGAAAAACCATATCTGTTTTTCCATACAGGTGATTCTATGCTGGCACAGCTGACCATCAGTAACTTCGCTATCGTTCGTGAGCTCGACATTGATTTCCAACGCGGTATGACGGCGATTACCGGTGAAACCGGCGCGGGTAAGTCTATTGCTATTGACGCGCTGGGTCTGTGCCTCGGCGGTCGTGCTGAAGCAGATATGGTGCGTCAGGGTGCGGCTCGCGCCGATCTCTGCGCCCGTTTCAACCTCAAATCCTCGCCTTCTGCTCAGCGCTGGCTGGAAGAGAATCAGCTTGATGACGGCAACGAGTGTTTGCTGCGCCGGGTTATCAGTGCCGATGGCCGCTCGCGTGGCTTTATCAACGGGACTGCCGTCCCGCTCTCCCAGTTACGCGATCTGGGCCAGCTGCTGATTCAAATTCACGGCCAGCATGCTCATCAGTTGCTGCTCAAAGCGGACCATCAGAAACACCTGCTGGATGCCTATGCGGGCCATGACGATTTGCTACAGCAGATGCGTCGCGATTATCACGCCTGGCATCAGAGCTGTCGTAATCTGGCGCAGCATCAGCAACTGTCTCAGGAGCGCGAAGCGCGCCGCGAACTGTTGCAGTATCAGCTGAAAGAGCTGAACGATTTCGCTCCGCAGGCCAATGAATATGAGCAGATCGACGAAGAGTACAAGCGCCTCGCTAACAGTGGACAGCTGCTCTCTACCAGCCAGCAGGCGCTACAGCTGCTCGCCGATGGCGACGACAGCAATCTCAACAGCCTGCTCTACACTGCGCGACAGATGGTGACCGAGGTGGTGACGCTCGACGACAAGCTGAGCGGCGTGTTGAATATGCTGGAAGAGGCTGCCATTCAGCTGAGCGAAGCCAGCGACGAGCTGCGTCACTATGTAGACCGACTCGATCTTGACCCTAATCGTCTTTATGAGCTTGAGCAGCGTATTTCGCGCTACATTACGCTGGCGCGTAAGCACCATGTGACCCCTGAAGGGCTTGCGGAGCTGCATCAGCAGCTGCTGGCCGAGGCAGAGCAACTGTCTCAGCAGGAGAGCGATCAGGAGAGCCTGCAGGCGCTGGTGACAGAACACTACCAGGCCGCACTACACAGCGCTGAGCGTTTGCATCAGCAGCGCCAGCAGTATGGCGCCGAGCTTGAGCACCTGATTACCCAGAGCATGCATCAGCTTTCCATGCCGCACGGCCGCTTCACTATTGCGCTGGCGTTCAATGCCGATCAGCTGACCGCTGACGGGGCCAGCCGTATTGATTTCCAGGTTACCACTAACCCTGGCCAGCCTTTGCAGCCGCTGGGTAAAGTCGCCTCGGGTGGTGAACTGTCACGTATTGCGCTGGCTATCCAGGTCATTACCGCGAAGAAGATGGAAACGCCAGCCATGATTTTCGACGAAGTAGATGTGGGGATCAGCGGACCAACCGCTGCGGTGGTTGGTCGTCTGCTGCGCCAGCTGGGAGAATCGACGCAGGTGATGTGCGTTACGCACCTGCCTCAGGTCGCGGGCTGTGGCCATCAGCACTTCTTCGTCAGCAAAGAGACCGACGGTGCAATGACGGAAACGCATATGCAGGCGCTGGACAAACGTGCCCGCCTGCAGGAACTGGCGCGACTGCTTGGCGGCAGCGAAGTCACGCGCAACACCCTTGCTAACGCAAAAGAACTTTTAGCGGCCTGACAGCCGCACTTTCTTCCCGCTGCGTGGTCATATGCTTGCTCTGTCGATGTAGAGGTTTCCAATAGCGAAAAGGTCTATTATCATCGGCAACTTATGTCGCCTGAATAATAAAGCCTGCCGCAGGCAGAGTTCAGAATTTGATGGCAAAAAAACAGCCTGAGAAAAGGCGTTTGGCCCCAGAAAAGGAATGTAGAGATGCGCTGTAAAACGCTGACTGCCGCGGCAGTGGTAATGTTGATGATGACCGCCGGATGCTCCACTCTTGAGCGCGTGGTATACCGCCCAGATATCAACCAGGGCAACTATCTGGTTGCCAACGATGTGGCAAAAATCCACACCGGCATGACGCAGCAGCAGGTCGCCTACACGCTCGGTACGCCGATGATGCGCGACCCGTTTGGCAGCAACGTCTGGTATTACGTCTTCCGTCAGGAGCCAGGCCATGAGAGCGTGAAGCAGCAGACGCTGACGCTGACCTTCGACAGCAATGGCATCCTGACCAACATCGACAACAAGCCAAATCTGACCACATCGAAAGAGTGATTGAACGGCAACAAAAAAGGCACCCTGGGTGCCTTTTGCGTTTCTGTTGGGTAATTACTTTTTACCGCTGGCCGAACGTTCGGCACGCTGACGCCGCAACTCTTTGGGATCGGCAATCAGTGGACGATAAATTTCGACCCGATCGCCTTCCTGAAGCGTATCGCTCAGTTTTACTGTGCGACTGAATACGCCCACTTTGTTGCTGTTGAGATCGATATCACGACGCAGCTCAAGCAGCCCCGATGCCACAATAGCCTGCTCGACGGTGCTCCCCTCTTCCAGGGTGACTACGCGCTGGTATTGCTTCTCCGGCAGCGCATAAACCACCTCAACTGAAATCTCAGGCACTGTAGACCTCTTTGGCACGCTGGGTAAACGCCTGCACCATGCTGTTCGCCAGCTCTTTAAAGATGCGGCCAAACGCCATTTCGACCAGCATATTGGTGAATTCAAAATCGAGGCTCAGCTCAACTTTGCAGGCATCATCGCCCAGCGAGATAAACTGCCATCCGCCGGTCAGCTTACGAAACGGACCATCGACCAGCTGCATATGGATGCGCTGATTGTCGGTAAGGGTGTTACGCGTTGTAAAGGTCTTGCTGATGCCCGCTTTTGAGACGTCTACCGAGGCGGTCATCTCATTTTCAGACGATTCCAGCACGCGACTGCCGGTACAGCCCGGTAAAAACTGTGGATAGGCATCCACATCGTTAACCAGTTGGTACATTTGCTCAGCGCTGAAGGGCACCAGCGCTGAACGACTAATCTGAGCCATAATGGTTCCTGTTCATCACAAAACCGCTGAATTGTAGCATTTCCAGCGATCAAACAAAAATTCCCCGCATTGAGAGGTGTGCTAGAATATCCCGTTTCCCGGTGCCCCGCTGGACAAGGGGTGCGATGGCCGCCTAAGTGATGTAAAATACGCCGCACTATGACAAAGAAAAAAGTACATAAACCCGGTTCTGCCACTATTGCCCTTAACAAACGCGCCCGTCATGAATACTTCATTGAAGAGGAGTTCGAAGCGGGATTGTCGCTACAAGGATGGGAAGTGAAATCACTCCGTGCGGGTAAAGCCAACATCAGCGACAGTTATATTCTGCTGCGCGATGGTGAAGCTTACCTGTTCGGCTCTACCTTTCAGCCGCTGGCTGTGGCTTCGACGCACGTCGTCTGCGATCCAACGCGCAACCGCAAGCTACTACTTAATCAGCGTGAACTTGACTCACTCTATGGCCGCGTTAACCGCGAAGGCTATACCGTTGTTGCGCTGTCGCTTTACTGGAAGAACGCCTGGTGCAAGCTGAAGATTGGCGTTGCGCGCGGTAAGAAAGAGCATGACAAGCGCGACGATATCAAAGAGCGTGAGTGGAAGCTCGATAAAGCGCGCATCATGAAAAATCGCAACCGCTAATCACTGGATAGTTTTAAAGATTTTTGCTAGAGTAGTTGGCTCCTGGGGCTGATTCTGGATTCGACGGGATTTGCGAAACCCAAGGTGCATGCCGAGGTGCGGTAGGCCTCGCTAAAAAACCGCAAAAAAATAGTCGCAAACGACGAAAACTACGCACTAGCAGCTTAATAACCTGCTTAGAGCCCTCTCTCCCTAGCCTCCGCTCTTAGGACGGGGATCAAGAGAGGTCAAACCCAAAAGAGATCGCGTGGATGCCTTGCCTGGGGTTGAAGCGTTAAATCTAATCAGGATAGTCTGTCAGTGGCGTGTCTGTCCGCAGCTGCCAGGCGAATGTAAAGACTGACTAAGCATGTAGTACTGAGGATGTAGGAATTTCGGACGCGGGTTCAACTCCCGCCAGCTCCACCAAAATTCTCCATCGGTGATTACCAGAGTCATCCGATGAAGTCCTAAGAGCCCGCACGGCGCAAGCCCTGCGGGCTTTTTTGTGTCTGTCGCCTTACCAGCTGTCATTATAATTCTGAATGATGCTATAAGGGCATGTCAGCCTTTACAGGCTCATTCACTACATAGGCATACCACTTCGCCTTGTTGCATCAGCGTTTTTCCACGCTACCAGTAAGCGCGAGACACAGAACTGTCCCAGTAAAAGTAGTGCTGAAAAACTTATTAACTCTTTCGATATTTGCATAATCGACAATTTTTTCCAGGCTTAAGAAAATTAACTCAAGCCCAGGAGGAACCATGTTGGATCAGTATCAAAAATGCATCGAAGCCTGCTACCTGTGCGCCGCCGCATGTGATAACTGCGCAGCATCATGCCTTGAAGAAGAAAATCTGGAAATGATGCGTGAGTGCGTCAGGCTGGATATGCAATGTGCCAATATCTGCCGTCTTGCTGCTCAGTTTATGGCTCTGGAAAGCGAATCAGCTAAACAACTTTGTCAGCTGTGTGCTGAGATATGCCAGAAATGCGGTGACGAATGCGGTAAACACAAGCATGACCATTGCCAGCACTGTTCAAAAGCTTGCCATCACTGTGCTGAACAGTGCCGAAAAATGGCGGCCTAAAACATCACTCAATATCACAAGTCAGTCAGAAGAGACTGAGGGCGCGGCGTAGCTTACTGGCCTGATGGTAATGTATTGTTCCAGTCATCGTTCAGCGTTTTATTCTTGGCGGCAACTTACTCGCCTGCGTCACTGCTCCGTCTCTGGCAATGCCGCCCGCCAGCGCGCCGTTGCCCGCCGCGTAAGCTGTCACCGCGCCCACCATCGCATGCGCCATCAGATGGTAAAGGGTGCTGGGATACAGGCTTCGTAATCGTCCATACGCCAGACGGTACCCATTCATATTGCTTCGATACATGATTTAATATTTTACCCACAGTAACTTCGATAACATTACCAACCTCATATCCGGCCGATGCACCTGCTTTGCTTAGTTCAGCCGGAATGTCTCGCTATTTTCTTTATAAGCAGAGGAACTGGAAGGACATACCGCTATCATTTCCTGCTGTTGCTTATGCATTGCATGGGGTAATGATTCTTCTCGTAGTTGTCTCATCATTACTAAATTTTTTCTGGCGACTATAGGCTCATAAATTCAGGTTAAATTAGCTGTGTGACGTCACAGTATTCTAATCAGCAATGAGATTACGAACTTCTTTCTTATTACCCATTGCCACAATTTCACAAGATGGTTCGTCAAAAAATCCTAATGCAAAAAAAACAACCCCCCCTTCTTTCCAGGTTTCATTCATCCAGTGAGACCGTCCCTTTCCATAATCTATTTCTTTAAATTTATATCGGCTTATAGAAAAATAAACGCTAATTTCAGTATTTATCAGGCTACCAATCACCCCATTCTGAGACAAATCAATTATTCCAGTTCCTGAAACCCTCAACCCATCATTTTGTTTTTGCAGAAAACTGATTTTATCGGACACTTTGTCAACATTAATACCTCGATCTTGAAGCAGCCCCCATAATTTTTTATGGTTAACTATAGCGCTATCAGGCTGCACAGCCGAAAGTTCAACTACAACCCTCATTTCCGCCCCCTCCAGATCATTAACTGATAATAATTTTTTTATCATCATCTTTAATAACTCTTCGCTACCGTCTCTTCTTGTCTGTTTAGTAAACTCCCAACTAACCGCAGAAATATTTATACCTTCTATAGAATAACGGCTATAAAAATCAGCTATATCATTAGCTGTTGATACATCCTCTGCATACCTCAAAAAGACATTAGTAATCATAATGATTTCCTTTAGGATCGTTAAAATGTGGCCCTCGGTTCTGAGGATTTTCCTCACCAAAGAAATGCCCGCCGGCGTCATCCCTAATATATATTTTTTCTGTACCACCACCTGATTTTGGTACATCAAATTCATATATATATCCGGGTTGTGGATTACCGCGTTTATCTACGTTTGGATGAACTTTGCTCGGGCTTTGGCTGACTGGGATACCTGATTGACGTTTAGCCTCATTAAACGCTCCTGCTCTTGCGCTTCCTTCAGGAGATAAACTTGCAGGTTTGTCACCTTCAGCCAAATAGATATAATCATTTATATCTTGTCCAAAGGCCGGCGTTACCGTGGTATTACCGCCCGTGTCTGGCGCACCCTCAGTATTTCCTGTATGGCTTACTCCCTGTCCCGGCGACCGATCCGGCGTAACCAGCGACGTCCCTTTAGTTTCATCCGCAGCCGGATTCACCAGCTTTCCTCCGGTCAAATCATCATTAACCGGCACGGTTTCAGTTTTGCTGCCTGCTCCATTCGTATGCTGCTGGCTCTGCGCCGATACTATTGCCATCAATACGCAGCCGGGATTTGCCAGGCATGCCGCATCCAGCCCTTCTTTTACCTTTTTGGTCAGCGCCAGCGCCGCCTGCTCGTTTGCACCGCCTTTACCCGCTTCGGCCATTGCCGCCGAGTTCAGCGTTTCCTGTGCCAGCATCTGCTGCAACATGCCCGCGCTGAACATATTGTTACTGATTTCATTCTGGCCAGCCTGTGCGCCTGTGACCGCGTCAGCTGCTGAGTTACCGGTAAGGCCGCCAGCCAGCCCTGCCGCAACCGTGCCCAGTGCGACCAGCGTCTGCTTCTGCTCCTCGCTCAGCTGGCTGACCGGCACGTTGCCATACAGCGCATTCTTGATGGCTTCACCCATTGCCGCCGTGGTCGCTGCGCCAGCCGCGCCGGACAGCGCTGAATTGCCCTGTGCTGCAGCTATCACTCCGGCTACGGCCGCATGAGCCATTATACGGCTGGCTTCATCCGGCGCGGTCTGTTTGATGACCTCCGCCAGGTAAGGCGCCGCCGCTCCGCTGGCCGCCTGCGCCAGGCTGCCGCCCGCCAGCCCCTGCACCGCCGCCGTCGCCGCCTGAATGCCCTGCTGGATGGCGCTGCCCGTTCCCCACTGCTGCTGCGCCGCCTTATAGCTGTCCGTCGCCGTCAGCTTCGCGTTATAGCTTGCCCACTCGTCCTGCGACGCGCCTTCGCCCGGCTCTGTTATGCCGTTCTTCGCCAGCTCCGCCTTACCGGCATTGGTGGCCCGTATCTGCCCCTCCGTCCGGGCGATATCCGCCGCCTGGTTGCCAATCTCCCCAATCAGCTGCGCCTCCTGCAGCCGGTTCTGCTCTTTTTCCTTGTCGAATATCGGCGACAGCGTCTGGTTAGCGTGCGCCACGTCCCGGCTCAGCCCACTCACGTCCTGCGTCTGCTTCTCCCTGTCGCGGATAACTATCGCGCCCTGCTTACCGCCCCGTTCAGCTGCTGTGCATCTTGCCGCGCGAGGCGTTGACGTTTGTAGAGCAGGTCATCAAGCTGGTTGAGATGCGCCGTGTAATCCCAGCAATACTCCTAAAAGAAACTGCTGGCAAAAGGGAGTTTGTGACAAATATGCCTGCGACTGACGCTATCGAGCACAGGCAAAAGGTGATACGGTTAGCGGCTGAAAGTAAACTATAAGCAAAGCTTGCTCAGTAAAGGCCACGACTGTTACTAATTTACAGCTTTAAAAAATCCATCAATTTCACTTTTTGTTAGTTTCCTTAGATATAAGTTAACAATATTATTTTCATCATCTATCCCCAGGTAAAAATTATCATCACATTTTATCCAACTAGTTACTTGTGTATTTTCATCAATCTCCAGCAACATAGAATTTAATGTTATTTTCACTTTAATATTCACACTTAAATTATCGATAAATCGCTGACTGAAATCATTGCCATTTGATTCATTCCATAGCCCTTTATTAAAAACTGGAACCCCCTCCACACTTTCTGACAAATTAACTGACAGGCAGTCAACCTTATGGATCGAGCCAGGCTCTATCATTACTAATGTTATAGCTGATAAAAACCCGCTTTCTGGTAATACAGCAAACTCCAGGAGACTTGCATTACCGTTTCCTGTTCGCCAATACAAGGGCGATGACTTTAGAACATCAAGTATTTTTATATCAAGCGGAACGTAACCATCAATAGTAATGATTACATTTCTGGTCTCATCAATCACGTTATCAGTACTTATTTTCATTATTAATACAACGCATGTTTCAATACTGGGTAAGGGTCTGCAGGCCGCTGGCTAAATACCAGTATCTAGCGCCCTACCGGCATTTCTCGTTAAATTTAAAGCCCTGCGAAGAAGCATTCTCAAAAGTCCCCTTAATGCTGGTCAACATAGACTGACTTCTATCAGTTGTACTGTGAGATAAGCCATTTCTTGTTAAATACTCACCCATATTTTTAGTTGCATTTGGATTTACCCAAATGATTTATCCATTAACATTTAACTAAAAAGATTATGGAATAGACATCCCCGGTATCGCAGACTGAGTCGCTTTAATTGAATCAAAAACAGTTCCTGTTTTAACTACACCAGGACCAACTTTAGCCACTGCTGATTCAACCTTACCTGCAACCTTATCAACTACTTTCTCCGTCAGTAACGCGCCACCTTTCACCACTCCGGCACCGCCAGCCAGCAAGCCTGCTATATCCGTAATCAGCTTGCCGCCTTCAACGCCCGCATTAAACGAGCCTCTGGCCCGGCTTCCTGGTACTCGACTTCCATCCGGTTAATATAAGGCTGCTTCACCACTTCCGGAACGTTACCCAACACATCGCCACTTTTACACAGCATCTTCAGTACAAGCTGATCACCCGGCTGATAGTTAATGAATAACTGAATAATAAGGAAAGCCCCGGCTCTAAAGCCGGGTTTGTTTAACTCGTTTTCTTAACTATATGTTTCAACCATTCTTCTGATGAGGACCACTCATTAGGGTAATAATAGTCGCAATCAATTTTGTTCAGCAATATGTCTTGTAATTCATCATCCGATAAAGAAAGAGCTATTAGCTCATCTATTTCAACTTTCAACTGCAACCGTTCCCCCACCGTTTCAGTAGCTCTATAAGCGGCTAAGATTTCATCTGCATTACCAAATAGCACCTCAAAATCTTGGTTGAAATAGCACCTTAATAAATATGACAGCGAAGGTAACTTCTCATTAATGTTCATGGCGTTGGGTATCCAGTAATGATTTTGTATCCGTCGGGCATTGAAGGATCTCGACCAATAATTATCCTTGCATTAGTAGCAGATACAGCGCTTGTCGAGCCGCGAGTAACACTGATACCAATAGCTGCAGAAGATTGATAATCAAGCTCTAAGTAGCCCTTTTGGCTGCCAGATAAATATTTCTGGATTTTCGCTTGATTATTATCAATAGCTTTACTTACAACAGATTCTGCCGTAGCTCTATCAGTAAATGTCGATGCTGTTTTGTATTACCTGTAGACACTCTATCAAATAGCTCCGCTTCAGTTTTTCCTACATGACGCTCAATTAAATGGCCGCCTGCTTTTTCATGGGCAGCCAATCCGCCCCCGGAAACAATCGTACTATGTTGTCCGGCTGCCAGTACTTTATTAGACCCTGCATTACTGCCTTTGCCAATACCCACCGCTATTCCCGCTGCACTTGTTCCAACTGCCTGTGCCAGCGAGTTTATCGCAAGCTGCTTCGCTTCAGGTGAATCATCGGACATCAACGCGTTATGAATTGCCGCATTTCTGTCTGCTTCAAGCTGGATAGTTGTCACCTGAAGGATTGAAAGCTCGTTCTGATCTGCCTCGCTTAGCCCTCCATTAACCCGCGCTTTTTCCAGTAGCTCACTTGTGCGGTTAGCGTATTCGGTCTATAGTCTACTGACTTCGTTTGCCTTATCAACACAGTCCTTAGCTCCTCTACACTCCACAACTCGCTTCTGTTGTGCGGCAGAAATCTGCTTGTATTTTTCAGTGACGGATCCCTCACAAGCCTTATCGTCCCGACACTGTGTCATTTCCTGAACACGGGACTGATTCTGCTTAACGTTTAATGCATTATTCTCAACCGCATTCCTTCCCGCCTGCGCACCCGCCTGCGCACCCGCCACCGCATCCGCCGTGCCGTCTCCGGCCACGCCGCCCGCCAGCCCCGCTGCTAATGTCCCCAGCGCACTTATCATCTGCTTCTCGGTTTCCGTCAGGTCACCAACAGCTTTCCCCGGATAGAGTTGCTTCATCACCAGCTGCGCCATCAGTTCGCCGCTGACTCCGCCCGCCGAGCCGGAAGTGGTGACTACGCTGAAGCGGGCCTGCAGGAAGCTCTCTGCTCGTAAGCAGCGGGAGATAGCGGCGTTTATTGAGCTGGTTGCCGCGCCGCAGAAGCGGACACTGAAGATCCCGCAAGGTGCGGTTGAATGGCACAGGCTGGATTAGCTGGCTGGCTATGCAGGTAAAAAATATCCCGGCTCGATAGCCGGGATATTCAATGACTAACAGAAGTCTGGATCTATTCGACCTTCAGCTTTCAGGATATCAAGGAACCGGTTGTAGGCTGTTTCGTCCAATTCAAGGAGATCATCTAATAGATTCTCTTTGATTAAGGCCCAGTGATATATACCATGCCCATTATTTCTAAAATAAACACTGTCGCCTTCAATTTCAGGTTCAACAACCGTTACTTCTCTGGCTGAGTATGCAGATAACCCTCCATAATTTTTAGGCATTCCTAAAAAATTAACCTCACCGTTAATAAAGTAAATTGCATATATATCAACAATTTCACCATCATGTTCCTTTATTCTCATCGTACTTTATCCTTTATATTATTGATGATGTCTTGAGGATCGGGCTGAACCCTCTGCGGTGTAGTTATTTTCATATCATATGCCTTACCAGTTGTTGAGTTGTACTGATAATGAACAGTTATTGTTGAACCATCTGAAAGTTTTTGTTTTGCTTCCATCTTCTGGAATCCGGCTGATACAGGGAAGCGAGGATCGTTATTCATACCATCCAATGTCTTGCCAATTGTTGGATTTTCTTTTACCTGATTCCATAGTAATTGCTCATTTAAATCCCTCGGCGCTGTAAATTGTTTACCCGGTTTGGCCGTCGAGATTTTCTCCGCCGCACTGATCAGGATTTTGTTATCAATAACCTTCGCCGCTTTGCCGACAACTGACAGCGCTTTTTCTGCCGGGATCGACGTCAGCAGCGCCAGCGCATAATCTTTTGCATCTTCCGCTGACAACACGGCCATTACCGTATCTGAGCCAGGATTATTGCTCAGGATGGCTTTAATTATATCTGCGCTTTCCGGCAGATCGCCTTTCACCATCCGGGCCAGGTCAGCCTGTATCTGTTCCGGCGGCAGATTCTTGTCCTGGGCATATTGCGCGTAGGACTGCACAGACTGGCCATAATCCATCATGCCTTTTCCAAAGCCTTCCAGACCACTCAGCGCATTATTCTCAACCGCATTCCTTCCCGCCTGCGCTCCCGCCACCGCACCTGCCGTGCCATCTCCGGCCACGCCGCCCGCCAGTCCGGCCGCCAGCGTACCCAGCGCGCTTATCGTCTGGCGCTGCTCCTCCGTCAGGTCCTCACGCTTAACCCCCGGATACATCTGCTGCGCGATATACTCGCCCATTGCTGCGCCCGAGGCGCCCGCCAGCGCGCTGTTGCCCGCCGCGTAAGCCGTAACCGCACCCACCACCGCATGCGCCATCAGGTTCGCCTGTACGTTGACGGAACCATCTGGGTTCAGCGTCTGGTTATGAATAATTTCTGCCAGATACGGTGCAGACCCGCCGGTTATTGCCTGCGCCAGGTTGCCGCCCGCCAGACCCTGCACCGCCGCCGTCGCCGCCTGAATGCCCTGCTGGATGGCGCTGCCCGTTCCCCACTGCTGCTGCGCCGCCTTATAGCTGTCCGTCGCCGTCAGCTTCGCGTTATAGCTTGCCCACTCTTTCGTCGACGCGCCTTCGCCCGGCTCTTTTATGCCGTTCTTCGCCAGCTCCGCCTTACCGGCGTTCGTGGCCCGTATCTGCCCCTCCGTCCGGGCAATATCCGCCGCCTGGTTGCCAATCTCCCCAATCAGCTGCGCCTCCTGCAGCCGGTTCTGCTCTTTTTCCTTATCAAATATCGGCGACAGCGTCTGGTTAGCGTGCGCCACGTCCCGGCTCAGCCCGCTCACGTCCTGCGTCTGCTTCTCCCCGTCGCGGATAACTATCGCGCCCTCGCTCACCGCCGCCTTCGTCGTTGAGCTGTCGCTGCCGCTGTGGTTCGCCCCCACCAGCAGCCCGTTCGCCATGTTCCCGGCAAACTGACCGGCGATGCTGCCCCCGGTGCTGATGCCCGCGCTCTGGTGCTCCACCTTATAGTCCGCGTGGTTCTCAGTGTCACTCCAGCCCAGCGTACCCGTCTCCAGCCGGTTTTTATCCGCCGTCGCGGTGGAGCCGATTACCGCCCCGTCCAGCTGGGTGTGCTCTCCGACGCTCACGTCAAAGCCGCCCTTGCCCGCGAAGATGCCGGTCTGCTCCTCCACGCTCTGCCAGGTGCTGTGCATCCTGTCGCGCGAGGCGTTGACGCTGGCCGAGCCGGTCATCGAGCCGAAGGTAAAGCTGCCGCCCGCGCTGGCGCTCTGCTGCTTCGCGTCGTAGCGGTCGCTGTCCTGCTCGCTTGCCAGCGTCAGGTTGCGGGCCACGTCGGCCTTCACCTTTTCGCCGCTCACCTGCGCCCCCTGAAGAGTGGTGTCGCGCCCGCTCACCATCGTCACCTGGTTGCCCGCGCTCACCTGGGTCTCGGTGTGGGTGACGCCGCTGCCCTGCTCGCTGCCTTTGCCCTTGTTGGCGCTGGCGGAGACGCTGATGCCCCAGCCGCCCTGGCCCGCGCCGATGCCCACGCCCAGGCTGCCGCCGTGGCTCTCGTTTTTCCCCTCCAGCGAGGAGGTATTCGCGGCCGACAGCAGGTTCAGGTCCCGGTTCGCCGACAGCAGCACATCTTTACCAGCCTGCAGCTGGCTGCCCTGCACCGTCAGGTCACCGTCGGCTCCTTTCACGCCGCTGCCGCGCGCTACCACGCTCAGGTTATCGCCCGCCGTCAGGGTGCTGCCCTGTGCGGTGCGCTGCTCGCTGCGCTGGGTGGAGGTGGAGGACTGGCTGCCGTAAGAGAGGCTGACGCCGATGGCGTTGTTATTCTCCGGGCTGTCGCCCTGCGCCGCCGCCAGCCGCGCGGCCTGCGTCGCCTGAACGCCGCTGAGCGCCGCTTTGGTGCCCTGCAGCGCCGCCAGCCGTCCGCTGTCGGCGGACTTCGCCTCCTGCACCGTCTGCGCCGCCGTATTGAGCGCGCTGCCCACCGTGCCGGAGAGCGCCAGCGTCAGGCCGGAGGTTTTCTGCTCCACCCTGTGCGTCTGGCTGCTCTGGTTCTCCGCCGCGGTGACGCTGACCTCGCGCCCGTCCAGCGTCAGGTTTTTACCGGCGATAAGCTCAGAGCCGTTAACGTCCAGACGGTTGCCCGCCTGCAGCGTCACGTTACCGTTCACGCTGCCGACGGTGCTGCCCTGGTTCGTCAGCGCCTGCGCGGTGTCGGTGGTTTTCAGGCGCTGCGTGCCGTAACTGAAGCCGATGCCGCCGGTGCCCGACAGCCCGCTCTTTTTCTCCTGCGCCAGATGCTGTTCGCTGTTACGCTCCGTCGCGCCCACCACGCTGAGGTCGTTGCCCGCCTGCAGCGCAACGTCGTGCGTGCCCGCGATCTGGCTGCCCTGCACCCACAGATCCTTGCCTGCCGCGACCGTGACGCTGTCGCCGCTCAGCGCGCTGCCCTGCGCCGTCTGGCGCGCAATCTGGTCGCGCGTGGTGGTGGTGCTCTTCGACAGCCAGCCGCTGCTGCCGGTCACCTTATGCCGCTCGTCCAGATCCTGGGTGTTCTCACCATTCGTCAGCGTAACATCCTGTCCGGCAGTCAGCGCCAGCGCGAGGTCGGCCGACAGAGTGGCGGCGCGCGCCTTAAGATCGTTGCCTGCCAGCAGCGAGACGTCGCCTTTGCCCACCACGTCGCTGCCGATCTCCTGGGTGTTGCCCTGCATCAGGCTGTTGTCGCCGTCCCAGACGATATCGTCGCGGCTTGCGGTGGTAACGGTGTTAAGGCTGAGGTCGCGGCCCGCCTGCAGCACCGTCTGGCTCGCTTTACCGCTGTTGACCACCTGCGCCGCCGTCAGGTTGATATCGCGTCCCGCCTGCAGGATCAGCCTGCCGTCGTCGCCCTGCACGTACATGCCCGCCACGCTGTCGACGGTGGTGCGCGCAAAGCGGTTGTCGCCGCTCTGGCTCTCAACGCTGCGCGTGGTGCTGATGGCGTTGATATCCCGTCCGGCGCTGGCCAGCAGCGCGTCACTGCCCTGAATGACGCCACCAATGTTGTTGATATCGGTGCGGGCACGGAGATCGACGCTGGCGCCCCTGATGGTGCCCGCCAGATTAGTGATGTTGTCGGCGCTCAGCTTCACCACTTCGCGTCCGGCCAGCGTGCCGCTGTTAAACAGCCCGCCGCCCAGGTTCAGGTTGAGGTTGCGGCCCGCAATCAGCGCGCCGCTGCCGTCGACATCGCCCGGCTGGACGCGGGCGTAAACCTGCGGCACCAGCACCGTCTGGCTGGAACCATCCGGCAGCCTGACCTGCGCGTTAACCAGCCAGACAATATCCTTTGTCAGCAGCGCCATCTGCTCCGGCGTCAGCGCCACGCCGAGCGTCAGGTTGTACTGCTGGCTGAAGTCGATGGCGTTGTTCATCAGCGCCTTGTACTGCTCTTCGTCGTTGCTGTAGCCGTCCAGATAACGCTGCCCCGTCAGGTTGATCACCTGCTCGCGGATCAGACGCTGCTCATAAAAGCCGTCGCCGAGGCGCTTCAGGACGTTATCGCTGTTCTGCGTCAGCTTCTCCTGCATATAGTCGCTGCTCAGCCACTGCTTCTCCTGGGTAAAGCGCGGATCGGTCTCCACCAGATAGTTGCCGCCGGGCGACGGACTGGTTTTGAACAGGCTGTTGTCCGGCAGGCGGGTATCTGGCCCGACGATGCGCACCACGCGCGCCGCTTCACCCTGCTGCGGCGCGACGCTGCTGGCAACGTCAAAGCGCTGTCCCGGCTTCAGGGCGGCGGCGGCGATAGCGGGCAGCGCGCCG
This sequence comes from Pantoea sp. KPR_PJ, assembly GCF_041386365.1. Classification (NCBI taxonomy): domain Bacteria; kingdom Pseudomonadati; phylum Pseudomonadota; class Gammaproteobacteria; order Enterobacterales; family Erwiniaceae; genus Pantoea; species Pantoea sp. KPR_PJ. Next base: position 759,702 of record NZ_JABMIK010000002.1, read on the forward strand.
GTGTCCACAGCCTGCCAGTCAGGCGCAAGCGCGCTGCCCGCCACGGCGGCGCTGACGCCGCCGGTATGGCCGATCGCCGCGTCGGTGCCCTGTGCGCTCTGCGGCGCCAGCGAGACTGGCGTGCCGCTGATATCGCCATGATCCACCAGCTGGCTCGGCTTCAGCGCAATCGTCTCAATCACCTCCGGCGGCGTATAGGCCGACCTTTTTTTGCCCTGGCTGTCGCCGCCTTTATGACGGATACGGTAGTAGCTGGTGACCTTACCGCTGTCGGTCGTGATGCGCTGGCCCGGCACCTCGACGTTGTCGACCTCACCCGCGTTCATCGTCAGCGTATTGCCCGCTACGATTTGGCTCTTATCGTTGAACACCTTATCGGCGTTCACCGTCATATTGCCGCCCGCGACGATCTTCGCCGGATCGCTTTCGGCGATCTGCGTCTCCTGCACCGTGCGGGTGTAGTCATACTGGGTGAAGCGGTCGTGGTTGCTGCCGGTTTTGCCCGGCGTGTTAAGGTTCCGCAGCGAGTCGGCGGAGTTGCGATCGACAAACACGCCCGGCTCACCCGCTTTCCAGCGCACGGTGTCGCCCGAATGCTGATACTCGGTGATCGCCTCTGTGGAAACGGTCGCCAGCTCGGTGCTGAAATGGTCGTTGACGTTATTAATCTGTCCGGCGTCGAGCTGCATATCGCCCGCCGACTCGATAGTGGCGCTGTGGTTGTTGAGGGTGTCGGCCTTGCCGGTTGCCAGCCCGCTGGCGTCCAGCTGCCCGCCCAGCGCCATATCCCCCGCGCTGTAGATCAGGCCGTGATCGCGGTTGTTCAGCGTCTGGACGCCGATATCGACCCGCTCGCGCCCCGCCAGCGTGGCGGCGGTGCCGTTTTCCGCCAGGTTATTAAAGGTGCCGGCCTGCACGCCAAGGGTATCGCCGTAAATCCGGCCGCTGCCGATACTGGTTAAGGTGGCGGCTTTGAGCAGCGTCTGTTTGCCGTCAATCAGGCCGTAGTTAGTGAGCTGCCCGTTAAGGGTCAGCCAGTCCTGCCCGGCATTGATCTCGCCGCTGGCGCGGTTCAGCAGGTTGCTGGCGCGCAGATCCAGCTTGCTGCCCGCCAGCAGTTTGCCGCTGTTAACGACGTCGCCCGGCGTGGTGAAGTTGAAGCTGCCGTTGGCGATCATCTCGCCGCTGTTGTTCAGGCTCTGCTGGCTGACCAGCGTGATATCGCCGCGGGAGAGGATCTGGCCGTCACCGCCGATGCGATCGGCGCGGATCGTCAGCGATCGCCCCGCCTTGACGCCGCCCGCGCTGTTGATCAGCGCCAGCCCGCTGCCCTGCAGCAAAAGATCTTCTCCGGCAGCCAGCTCGCCCTGGCTGTTGTCGACGCTGCCCTGGCTGTTGAGGGTCAGCTGCCGATCGGCCAGCAGCGTGCCGCGCTGGTTGGCGATGCTGTCGCTGTTGACGTCAAGGTTTGCCGCTTCGATGCCCTGCTGCGCGCCCTGGGTATCCTGGTTATTGAGCTGCAGCGCGTTGATCACGGCGGTCGCGCCGCTGCGGATAAGACCGGCGGCGTTATCGATAACGCCCTGCGCGCTCGACAGCAGCAGATCGCCGACGCTCTGGATCTGCCCGCCGCGGTTATCCAGATGCGTGGTGGTGAGGCTGGCCGCCTGCTCGCTCACCACGCGCCCGCCGCTGCGGTTATCCAGCTCGCCGCTTTGCAGGCTGAGGTCGCCCTTCGCGCCCAGGGTGCCGCCCTGGTTGTCGATATCACCGCTTTGCAGGCTGAGATCCCCAAGGCTGTAGAGGGTGCCGTTTTCGTTGTCGACGCCCCGGCCGTGGCTGTCGACGAGCACGCTACCGCCCTGCAGCAGGCCTGCCCGGTTATTCAGCGCCGATGAGGTGTCGAGGCGCAGCGCATTAAACACTGATGCGGTGTTGAGGCGCTGCGCGTTCTGCGTTGCTGCAATGTCGAGGCGCAGCGCGTCTTGCGCCACCAGCCTACCAGCCGCATTATTCAGGCTGCCCGCCGTCAGCTGCAAGGCTTTTCCGCTCAGCGCCAGCCCCTGCGCGTTATCCATCCGCCCGGCGTGGATAAGCATCTCGCCCTGACTGGTCAGCCCGCCTTTCTCGCCGCTGTTCTGGTTGAGCAGCGTATCCACGCCGATATCAAGAGCATCGCCGCTCTGGATAAGGCCGCCGTCGCTGTTGTTCAGCGTGCCGCCGCGCAGCGTCAGCGCCTGCTGCGCCGCCAGCTGGCCGTTGCGGTTATCCAGCACGTCGACGCTCAGGCTGCCCGTTGCGCCGCTCGCCAGCACGCCCTGGCCGTTAAGCAGCTCGCCGGCCGTAACGCCCAGCGCCTTGCCCGCGCCGATGGCGCCGCCCTGATTATCGAGCCGCTGCGTTGCGTCCAGCTTGAGCCCCTGGCCCGCTTTGATCGTGCCGCTCTGGTTGCTGATGTTCGCCGCAACGGCGGAAAGCGCCGCCTGCGAGGCGAGCGTGCCGCGCTGGTTATCCAGCTGCGCCCCCTCCAGATAAAGATCCCCCTGGCTGGCGATAAAGCTCTGCTGGTTGTCCACCGCGCCGGCGTTAAGGGTGAGCGCGCCCAGGCTGCTGATGCCGCCCTTGCTGCCGCTGTCGCGGTTGCTCAAGGCATAGCCGTGGGTGTCGATACGGGCGTCGCCGCCCGACTGCAACAGACCCGCGTCGTTGGTCAGCGCGCCGTCGCTCTCAATCCGCAGCTGCTGTTTGCCCACCAGCGTGCCGCCGCTGTTGTTCAGCCCCTGCGTGGTCAGCTGCGTATCGCCGCCGCCCGCCAGCATTCCCTGACGGTTATCCAGCTCGCCGCTGCGCAGCGTCAGCGCGCCGGAACTCAGAATGCCGCCGCTCTCGCCGCTCAGCTGATTGCTGAGGCGCGCGCCGTGCGTGTCGAGCAGCAGATCGCCGCCCGCCTGCAGCAGCCCACCGTCGTTGTTAAGCGCGCCGCTGCTGCTGCCCAGCGCACCTGAGGCGGCGATCACGCCGCGCTGGTTATCCAGCGCGTGCTGGCCCAGCGCCAGCTGAAGGTTATCGCCCAGCAGCGTACCGCCCTGGTTGTCGAGACCGGCGGCGCTGAGCGTCAGATTGCCCTGGGCTTCGATGCGCCCGGCCTCGTTGGTCAGCGCCTGCTGCGTGGCGAGGCTGGCGGCGCCCGTCGCGGCCGATGCGCGGCCCTGGCGGTTGTCCAGCCGATCGGCGTTCAGCCTGAGGTAACGGCTCGCCGTCAGTTCGCCCTGGCGGTTGTCGACCGCGCCGCTGACCTGCGCCGTCAGGCTGCCCTGCTGCGCGGCGACGATGGTGCCGGAACGGTTATTCAGCGCTGCGGCATTAATATCGATATTGCCGTTGCCCGCCAGCTGGCCGCCCTGGTTATTCAGGGTGCCGCGCGTATGCAGCCGCATCTCACCGCTGCCGCTCTGCACCAGTTGGCCCTGCTGGTTCGACAGACTGTCGACGTCGGCGTCGATCTGCTGTGCGGAGGTTGTGCCCTGATCGAGGTTGAACTCGCCGCCGCGCAGGCTGAGCTGACCGTTGGAAAGCAGCCTGCCGCCTTCGCCCTGCAGGCTGCGCGCGCTGATGGCCAGCGCGCCGCTGTCGGCATGGGCAATTTCACCGGACTGGTTATCGAGCGTATCGGCGTTCAGGGTCAGGCTGCCGCTGTTGCTGGCGATGCGTCCGCCGCGGTTATTCAGGCTGCCCGGCAGCGCGATAGCGAGGTCGTCGCCGCCGGTTTGCGTAATCTGACCCTGCTGACTGGAGAGATCGTGCGCCTGCAGATCGAGCTTGCTGGCGGTCAGCGCGCCGCCGTCGTTATCCAGCATTTTGCCAGTGCGGGCAGCGAGCTGCTGCTGCGCTACAAGCGTGCCGCCGCGCGTAGCGAGGTCGCCGTCGCGGGCCTCAAGGGTGATGTTTTTTCCCTGCGTGCGGCTGCCGCTGAGATCCAGCCGCTGGCCGCGCGCGGTCAGGCTGCCGCCCGCCAGGTTCTCCCCCTGAGCGCTCAGCGCGCCATCGGCAGCCAGGGTCAGATCCCCTGATTCACCGATCCTGCCATCATCCTGTACGCCTGCGGCAAGAATGCCCGACCGGGTGCTGTTGAGACTGGCACCCTGCAGCGTAACGTTATTGCGCGCGGCGACGGAGCCGCTGTTCTGCACCTCCGCCGCGCTGGCGACCGTGGCGCTGCCGCCAGCAAACAGCGCACAGCTGTTGCTGAGCCCCTCTCTGGCGGCAACCTGCAGATCGCCGCTGCTGCTTATGCTGCCGCTGTTTTCGATGCGGCCGTCGGCGGTGATCGCCACCGTGCCGGCCTGCGCGCCGATGCTGCCCGCGTTGCGCACGCCGACGCCCGCTTCGGTGCCGATCAGGCGGATTTTTCCGGCATACATGCCGCCCAGGCTGGAGACGTCCAGCGAGACCTGCGGACGCGAAGCGGGATCGTCGCCCTGCTTCGTGACCTGCTGATGGGCGGCGTCCACCTGATTGCGCCCGGTGGTGACCTTCAGATCCTTAGCCCAGACGCTGGCATTGACCTTGACCGAGCGGGCGATAATGTCGGTGTAGTCCTGACGCGAGCTGTCCATGCCCGCGCCCTCGACCGCCACCTCGCCGCGTTCGACGTTAAAGCCGGTAAGGTTACCGTTATTGAGCTGCGCCTGGCCGGTAGTGAGCGTGGCGCGGTTGGCGTTAATAAATCCGCAGCCGTTACAGGTAATGCCGGACGGGTTGGCGATCACCACTTCCGCCTTTTGCCCCGCCACTTCCACAAAGCCGTTCAGGCGACTGGGATCGCGCGCGTTCACTTCGTTAAGAATAACTTTGGCCTCGCCGCGAGCCAGCCAGGGGTTGCCGGTTACCATGCCGCCCAGTTCGGTCTGAACGTTTTTGTGGGAGTTATTAAGAATGGCCCCCTGCTGCCCGACGTCGAACTGGCTGTAGCTGTTGCGCGACACCCCGCCGGCAGACGGGGTCTGAATATTGATCTGCGGCGTGCCGTTGGCGCTGTTGATAATGGTCGGCTGCTGACCGCCGGGCGCCTGCGCGTCCGCGACGATAGCGGCGCTGGCGGGCTGAATAACCCCCATCGCCAGCCAGAGGCTAAAGCTTAGCGCGCCCACTCTGCCGACCAGTTTGCTGAGCGTGTGACCCACGCCTGATGAGCGCCCGTCGCCTGCCCGGCCCGAACCGGCAATATCGGCCACCACCATCAGCATGCCGCGCGCTTTGTTGAAAATAATGCGGTAAAGGTTTCTGTTCATCTGATGTCCCTGTCAGATTTGCGGTAACGTCACGGCGAGCGGATGGTGCTGCCGCCACTGTTTTGCCGCCTCGCGGCTGACGCTGGCGCCGTGAAAATTGAGCACGCGCTTGCCGCGCTGTTCGCCACGATGGTCTAACGCGCGCCAGCAGGCGTGAGGAAAAAGGTCGCGGCGCACCAGACGGCTCATCGCCGCGGTATGGCCAAACGGCGCGATCCAGTCGCAGCACCACATGCGCTCGCCGCTGTTCCAGTCTTCAGGCGGAAAATGGATCGCGGGCAGCGTGAGATAGCGCGCTTCCGCCGCCTCATTCAGCCAGGCCCAGCTAAAGAAAAAAACTGGCTCGCCCGCTTCGGCGACCAGCACGTACTGCCGCTGCTTAACGATCGGCAACAGCAGCGTCGGCAGCGCGTGCAGCGGGGCGTCACGATGCAGCGGCGAGTGCATCCACAGCCAGACGGCCGCCCCCAGTACTTCCGCCTCGCTCTCGTCGCCGCCGAGGATCAGCGGCGATTTAATTTCATAGTTCCCCGCGCGCATGCTCAGTAGCTCCAGTTGAGGTTGAAGCCGAGCGTAACCTTGCTGGTGCGCAGGCCGTCGGGTTTAGAGAGCGGCGTGCCGATAAACAGGTCATAGCCGGTGTTAAAGGCCTGCCCGCGCAGTCCCGCTACGCCACCCGCCAGGTGCTGGCCGATCAGCAGTTCGCTGCCCGCACCGCCCACCTCGCCGTAGTCCGCACCGAGGTAGAACTCCTGCGCGGGCAGCGGCGTGCTCCAGGCGATATCGTTGCGCAGATACCAGCCGTGGCTGGCGTTAAGCGTGCGCTCGCCGTCGAAGCCGCGCACCGTCCAGCGGTTACCGATCGCAAACTGCTCCTGCGGCGTGAGCGGCGTGTTGCTTATCTGATGCAGATACTGGATGTTGTAACGAAAACGCTGTTCGCCGAGGCGGAACGGCAGGTTGAACTGCGCGTTAAGCTGCACGATTTTGCTCAGCGCCGTCGCCTCGCCGAAAAACTCCTCCGGCGCAGGCTGTGCGCCAAACCAGCGCGTGCCGCGCTGATAGCTGACGCCCGCGTCCAGCGTGGCCTGCTGGATATAATGGCGGTGTTGCAGGCCGATGCGCCAGGCGGCGGTCTGTCGCCGCTGCACCTGCACCTCGGTATCGTTGATATAGTTGCGGGTTTCGCGCGTCAGCACGTCATAGGTCAGCGACGTTTTCTGCGAGCCGCTGCGGTGCAGTACGCGGCTGAGCTGTAGATCGAGGCTTTTGCTTTTCCCACTGTAGCGATAGTCCTGGTTCGTGCCGGCCACCGTCTGGTGATAGTCGTAGTCGCTGCCCGTTACGGAGAACATCCAGTAGCCGAACGGCACCGAGTAGTGGCCGGTGAAGTTTTTGCTGCCTTTGCCGCCCTGGCCTTGCAGATCGTGCGTGGCAGACAGATAAAAGAGATCGCTCAGCGCGAAAGGATTGTCGAGCGACAGCGTGACCCCGCCTAAATAGCGGCCGGTGCTGCGGGTGCCGGAATCGTCCAGCGAGAGGCCGACGCGCCACATTTTTTGCTGCTTCCAGCGCACCTGAATATCGCTCTCGCCAGGCTGTTCGCCGGGCACCACCGACATATCGGCCTGCACGGTCGGCAGCCTCTGCAGGTTCTCCAGCCCCTGTTCGATATCGCGTAAATCCAGCAGGTTGCCAGCGTGCGCAGGAAAAGCGCTATAGAGCCAGAGGTGGCGATCGCTCTCTGGCGTCAGTTTCGTCTCCCGCACGTAGCCGGGCAGGATCACCAGCCGCAGCACGCCACCGTTAAGATCCTGCGAAGGCGCCAGCACGCGCGTGGTGACATAGCCGTGATCCACCAGCCGGTTTTGCAGAGCGCTCATCAGCAGGTTAATCCCCTGTGCGCCCAGGCATTTTCCCTGCGCCTGGCTGGCGATGCGGTGCAGCGGCAGCCAGTGCGGCAGCGCCTGCTGCCCCTGCAGCTCGACGCGCGCGAGGGGGAAACAGGTTTTTTCAACGGGAAACCTGATGCGTCCGAAGCTGGAAGCGGGCGATGAAAGCCGCACGTCGGGTGCCTGAGGTTCGATTTGCCGCTCCAGCGCCTGCTGGCGCTGTTGCTGCTGGCGGATCTGTTCACCGGCGTCGGGAAAAGCGTCGGCGGCAGCGGCCTGCGCGGTTAAAAAAACGCCAGACAGCAGCGACAATAAGAGCGGAAAAGATTTATGTCGAAAATACATCAGACAGTCCCTGTCGCGTAAAGCAGTCGTAAATAATGTTAACTTAAGTAAAACTGGCTGCGTATTATCCACAATTTTACGTTAGCAACAACTCTCTCCTGCTGAATTTTCAGCCGAATTGTTTAAGAGATTTAACGAGTTTGTATAAAGGAAGCCCGGGACGATAGCCTGGCGGTCAGGGTTAAGCGAGAGGGGGCCAGGTGGGAAAATTAAGGCCGAAAATAGCTGGGGTTTAACGCTGGAGGCAGGATAACGGCGGCGAGTGGCCTCGCCGCCCGTGAGTTAGCGCACAATCACCGTCAGCAGAATTAGCGCGATGGCGATAAGCGCGACGCCGGTAAATACCCGGTCGAGTCGTTTTCGGCGCATTTTCGCCCTCCTCAGAACCACTGTCCAAACCGGCGGATATAGAATGTCTTCATCCCCTGTGCAAACAGGCAGTAGCCGAACAGCGTTGCCACCAGCCAGGGGAAATAGGCGAGCGGCAGCGGCACCAGCCCGACCATTGCACCGAGCGGCGAAAAAGGAATGGCGATGCCGAGTGCCATAATCGCGAAGGTGGTCAGCAACACCGGCAGCGCCGCGCGACTCTGGATAAAAGGAATTTTCTGCGTGCGCAGCATATGTACCACCAGCGTCTGCGACAGTAACCCCTCAACAAACCAGCCGGACTGGAACAGCGACTGCACCCCCGCGTGATTTGCGCCAAAGACGTACCACATCAGCGCAAAGGTGGTGACATCAAACAGCGAAGAGGTCGGTCCCATCCACAGCATAAAGCGACGGATATTACTGGCATCCCACTTGCGCGGCTTGCGCAGGAACTCCGGGTCCATTTTGTCCCAGGGCAGCGCCAGCTGGGAGATGTCATACATCAGGTTCTGCAGCAGCAGATGAATCGACAGCATCGGCAGAAACGGAATAAAGGCGCTGGCGATCAGCACGGAAAAGACGTTGCCGTAGTTAGAACTGGCGGTCATGTTCAGGTACTTGATGATGTTGCCAAAGGTTTCGCGCCCTTTCAGCACGCCCGCCTCCAGCACGCGCAGATCTTTTTCCAGCAGAATAATATCTGACGACTCCCTGGCGATATCCGCTGCGCTGTCCACTGAGATCCCTACGTCGGCAGCGCGCAGTGCGGGCGCGTCATTAATACCATCCCCCAGAAATCCCACCGTATGACCGTTTTGCTGGAGCAGTCTTACCAGACGCGCCTTCTGCGGCGGCGTCAGTCTGGCAAACAGGCTGCTGCGTTCAGCGGCGGCGGTCAGTTCATCATCACTCATCGCGTCAATCTCATCGCCGTTGAGCATGCTATCTGCGTCCAGCCCCACCTCGCGGCAGATACGTGCGGTAATGACCGGGTTGTCACCGGTCAGGACTTTCACCGCTACGCCGTTGGCACGCAGCGCCTGAATGGCCTGGCCTGCACTCTCTTTCGGCGGATCGAGGAAGGTCAGGATCCCTTCCAGCGTCAGCTCGCGCTCTTCGGCCTCGGTCAGCTGCCGGGGCCGGTCACCTTCACGCGTTGCCACCAGCAGCACGCGAAACCCCTGCTGGTTGTAGCGCTCGATAAGTGCCAGCAGCGCTGCGCGCCGTTTGGCACAGAGCGGCACTACCTCGCCCTGCAGGCGGATCGCCGTGGATACCGCCAGCATCTCATCGACCGCCCCTTTGCATACCAGCATTGCGTTACCCTGCTGCAAATCATCGACCCATACCGAGGCGCGGCGACGGGCAAAATCAAACGGCAGCGCCTCGCTCTGGTGGTAGCGGCTCTGCTGCTGGGCAGCGATGGCTCCGACGCTGGCCTGCATCACAGCGCGGTCCATCAGGTTTTTGGTGCCCTGCTGGCCGCTGCTGTTTAGCCAGGCGAGCAGCATGACGCGCGAGTCCTGTTGATCTGCACAGTTCAGCGCGTGCGACAGACGGATTTCATCCTGCGTCAGCGTCCCGGTTTTGTCGGTGCAGAGCACATCCATTGCGCCGAGATTCTGGATAGCATTGAGCCGCTTAACGATCACCTTGCGCTGCGCCAGCGCCATTGCGCCTTTCGCCAGGTTGGAGCTGACGATCATCGGCAGCATTTCCGGCGTCAGTCCGACGGCAACGGCCAGCGCAAACAGCACTGCGTCCACCCAGTCGCCTTTGCTAAAGCCGTTAATCAGCAGCACCACCGGCACCATAATCAGCATAAAGCGGATCAACAGCATACTGACGCTGTTGACGCCGCGATCGAAGGCGGTCTGGGTGCGGCTGCCCACCAGCGATTTTGCCAGTGAACCGAAGTAGGTCTGACTCCCCGTTGCCACCACCACGGCACGCGCCGTGCCGCTGGCAACGGTGGTGCCCATCAGACAGATATTGCTGCGGTCCAGCAGGCTTTGATCTCTCTGGCCGGCCCGATCGGGATGGCTCCCTTTGCCCGCTATCTGCGTAGTGAGGTCAATTTTTTCTACCGGCAGCGATTCGCCGGTCAGCGCCGCCTGACTGACGGCGAGATTGCGGGCGCTAAGCAGCCGCACGTCGGCAGGCACCAGATCGCCCGTGCTGAGCAGTACGACATCACCCGGAACCAGCGCACTGATGGCCACTTCCTGCGCGATGCCGTCGCGCAGCGCCACGGCGGTGCTGCGCACCATGGATTTCAGCGCCTGTGCGGCGCGGTTGGTGCGAAACTCCTGCCAGAAGCGCAGCAGCGCGCTAAGGGTGACCATGGTGCAGATAATCGTGACGCCGGTCAGATCGCCCTGGTCACCCGCCCGCAGCGGCAGCCAGTAGTCGGTGAAAAAACTCACCAGTGCCAGCGCCAGCAGCACATAGATAAAGGGGTTATGAAAGGCCATCAGCAGCTGCACCAGCACCGGCGGCGCTTTTTCATGCGCCACCTCGTTGGGACCAAACTGCGTCTGGCGGCGTTCCGCTTCCTGTCCGCTCAGGCCTTCGGGCTGGCTGCGCACATGGTGCAGCGTGGCCTCCACCGTGCAGCAAGCCTGCTGCTCAATCAAAAACGTTTTTGCGCCCTTTCCCACAGATGAAGAGCGGTTTTTAGCCAGCGCCTGGCTTTCCAGTTTTATTTCAGACATCGTGAATTCTCCCTGCAACGGGCATAGCAATTCCGGCACGCAAAAAGCGGCGTGCATAAAAACATTTTCAAAAGGAAGGCGTAAACCGAGGGGCGAACAGGTTCCGCGCGACAGATGGCGCAGCGCGAGAGGGTGGAAGCCGCTCGCAGCCCGTCAGTTACGCGCAGCGAGGAGGAGGAAACAGGGCGTGAGAAAAGAGCAGCATAACGATCGCCTTAACATGAAAATTTTTTTTCAGGAAGCCATCGTGATGAGTCAGGATCGCTGCCCGCCGGTTGGCAAGCAGCAGAGAACATTCAGCTTGCCAGTGTCAGTAACCAGGTCGAATGAGGGTCCAAGTGAATGTCTCCAGTGAAAAAACTGCCGGTATTATAGGCGCGCCGGGAAAAGGATAAAGCAGAAAGTTAAGGCTAAATGCCCTTCGTTGAGCTTCTGTTTCCCTATACTAAACAGATCGCTTTTTATACCGCTTATAACCAGAGCGTTAAGCTTATAACTTTTGTGCATAAGTTTAGCCAATAATAGACTATTCTTCCTTTAAACCCTTCCGTACACTCGCGTTACTACTTTATAAGGCAAGGAATTACCATGAAAAAAATCGTCGCCTCCCTGCTCGCGATGTCGCTGGCAGCGGCGTTTGCCTCCCAGGCCGCTACGCCAAAAGATACGCTGGTTATTGCCCAGTCTACTGATGATGCCGACAGCTTCGATCCGGCTAAAGGGTTTGAACTGACCAGCGTGCAGGCCTTTACCAATATTTATCAGCGCCTGGTTCAGTCCGACCCACAGAACCCAACCGACTTAAAGCCCACGCTGGCGACCAGCTGGCAGCCGGGCAGCGACAACCGCAGCCTGACTTTTGAGCTGCGCAAAGAGGCGAAATTCTCTGGCGGCAATCCCCTGCGTCCGGAAGATGTGATCTTCTCGCTGGGCCGCGTGGTGAAGCTCAATCTCGATCCCTCCTTTATTCTCACCCAGCTTGGCTGGACCAAAGAGAACGTTGATGGCTTCCTGAAGAAAGTGGACGACAATCACGTGCAGATTAGCTGGACCGCTAACGTGAGTCCCACCTACGTGCTGAGCCTGCTCTCTGCGCCGGTCTCCTCAATCATCGACGAAAAAACCGTGATGGCGAACGAGAAGAACGGCGATCTGGGCAACGGCTGGCTGGCGACCCACTCAGCGGGCAGCGGCCCCTACCAGATCCGCAAAGTGGTGCTGCATCAGGTGGTATTGCTGACCGCTAACCCGACCTCACCGGCGGGTGCGCCTAAGCTGAAAAATGTGCTGATTAAAAACGTACCGGAACCGGCGGCGCGTCGTCTGCTGCTGGAGCAGGGCGATGCCGATATCGCACGTAACCTCGGTGCCGACCAGATCGCCGCGCTGAAAGGCAAAGCGGGCGTGAAGACCGAAGCGATCCCGATGGCGTCGATCTACTACATGCAGTTTAATGTCGGCGGTAACGATACCCTGAAAAACCCGGCACTCTGGGAAGCGGCACGCTATCTGTTTGACTATAAGGGTATCGCCAACGACCTGCTGAAAGGCCAGTTTGACGTCCACCAGACCTTCCTGCCGAAAGGCTTCCTCGGTGCGGTGAACGACACGCCTTATAGCTACGATCCCGAAAAAGCAAAAGCTATCCTGAAGAAAGCGGGCCTGACCAACGTGAGCTTCGATCTCTCCACCAGCAATCAGCCGCCCTATCTGGACATCGCCCAGGCCTTGCAGGGCAGCTTTGCGAAAGGCGGCGTGAAGATCAACGTTCAGCCGGGACTGAGTTCAGAGGTCTCAACCAACGTGAAGGCGCACAAGTACCAGGCAACCCTCAACGCCTGGGGCGCGGACTATTTCGATCCCAATACCAACGCCGCCTCATTTGCCTATAACCCGGAAGACGGCAGCAAAACTATTGCTTACCGCTCCGACTGGCATATTCCTGAGCTGAACAAGCAGGTGCTGGCCGCCACCGCGGAGAGCGATCCGCAGAAGCGCGTGGCGCTCTATAAGGCGATGCAGGAGTCAGTGCTGAAAAACTCCCCCTACGTGATCGGTCTGCAGGCGCGTAACCTGATCGCGCTGCGCGATAACCTGCAGGGCTACGTGCAGGGTATCAATCCAGACATGGTGTACTACTCGCAGGTCAGTAAATAATGGCGCAGTCAGCCGCTCATACCGGGTTCGCCCGGTATTTCCTGCCGCGCCTGTCGCGGCTTATCACCAGCCTGCTATCGCTGCTGGTGACGCTGCTCGGCCTGCTGGCCTTTACCTTTATGCTGTCGCACCTCTCGCCGGTCGATCCGGTACAGCAGATCGCGGGCGACCACGCCAGTGAAGCGACCTACGCTCAGGTGCGCCACGAGCTGGGGCTGGATCAGCCGGTGCTGGTGCAGTTCTGGCGCTATCTTGAACATCTGGCACGCGGCGATCTCGGCCTGTCTCACCTGACCAACCAGCCAGTGGCGAACGATCTGATGCAGACCTTCCCCGCCACGATTGAGCTGGCGACCTGCGCCATGATCTTTGCTGCGGTGTTCGGCATCAGCCTGGCGCTGCTCGCCGCGTGGAAACCCGGCAGCATTATCGACAACGTTGCGCGCTTTATCTCGCTGCTCGGCTATTCGGTGCCGGTGTTCTGGCTCGGCCTGCTCGGGCTGCTGCTGTTCTACGCCGTGCTGCACTGGTCAGCCGGTCCGGGGCGGCTTGACGATCTCTATATTTATACGCTGGAGCCTAAAACCGGCTTTGTGCTGATCGACAGCTGGCTTTCCGGCGATCCTGAGATGTTCCGTAACGCCATTGCTCACCTGTGGCTGCCGGTTGTGATCCTTGGCCTGCTGGCTATGGCGGGCATTACCCGCCTGCTGCGCGCGGCGCTGCTGGAAGAGAGCAGCAAAGAGTATGTCACGCTGGCGCGGGCTAAAGGTGCCGGGCGCGGCCGTATCCTGCTGCGCCATATTTTCCCCAACGTGCTGGGCACGCTGGTCACGGTCATCGCCCTCTCCTATGCCACGCTGCTGGAAGGCTCGGTCCTGACCGAGACCGTTTTCGCCTGGCCGGGCGTGGGACGCTATATGACCAATGCGCTCTTTTCTGCCGATGTTCCCGCTATCCTCGGCTCAACGCTGCTGATCGGCACCTGCTTTGTGCTGCTGAATGCGCTGGCAGACGCCTTAACCTGGTTAACCGATCCGAGAACCCGATGACGCAACAACTCTCTGAACTTGAAACCCTGCGGCCGCGCCGACGCCGACAGCGTGTGACCTCGCTGACCATCGGCCTGACGCTGGTGGCGATCCTGGTGCTGACCGCGCTGTTCGCGCCGCTGCTGGCCCCGGTCGATCCCAATCTGCAGACCATTTCGGCCCGCCTGCTGCCGCCGTCGGCGCAGCACTGGTTCGGTACTGACGGCTTTGGCCGCGATCTGCTGTCGCGCGTCATCTACGGTACCCGCCCGACGCTGCTGCTGGTGTCGTTGATTCTGGTGCTGACCATCCCGGTTGGCCTGCTGATCGGCATCACCGCCGGTTACGTCGGTGGCTGGACCGAGCGCGTGCTGATGCGTATTACCGATATTTTTCTTTCGCTGCCTAACCTGGTGATTGCGCTGGCGCTGGTGGCCATGCTGGGTCCAGGACTGATGAACGGCGCGCTGGCGCTGGCGCTCACCAGCTGGCCTCCCTTTGCCCGCCAGGCGCGTGCAGAGACGCTGGCGCTGCGCCGCAGCGACTATCTGGCCGCCGCGCGTATGCAGGGGATTACCGGACTGCGCCTGATGTTCGGCCATATCCTGCCGCTCTGCCTGCCAACGGCCGTGGTGCGTGCCGCGCTGAGCCTGGGCGGTATTATTCTCTCTGCCGCCGGTCTTGGCTTTCTGGGCATGGGCGTTCAGCCGCCGACCGCAGAGTGGGGATCGATGGTTGCAGAAGGCAGTAAAGTGATTTTTGACCAGTGGTGGGTCGCCGCCGCGCCCGGCGCAGCCATTCTGTTTGCCAGCCTGGCCTTTAACCTGACAGGCGACGGCCTGCGCGACCGACTGGATACCCGCCATGCCAAATGATCTGTTACTTAACGCCGAGTCGCTGACCATTCGCAGCGATGACGCGCTGCTGGTGGATAACATCAGCTTCCGCATCGGCCGCGAGCGCGTGGCGCTGGTTGGCGAATCGGGCTCAGGCAAATCGCTGACGGCTCGCTCGCTGATGGGGCTGCTGTCGCCTGCTCTGCATTTGCAGGCACAGCGGCTCGAGATTGCCGGTCATGACGCGCTGCGCCTGAGCGAAAAAGCCTGGAGCACGCTGCGCGGTGACACGGTAGCCATGGTGATGCAGGACCCGAAGTATGCACTTAACCCGACGCGCACCATTGGCTGGCAGGTCGAAGAGCCGCTGCGTCTGCACCGCCGTCTGAGCCGCAGCGAGCGCAAGGAAAAGGTGTGCGAGATGCTCGATGCGGTGGGCCTGCCGCAGCCGCGCCAGCTTATGCAGCGCTATCCTCATCAGCTTTCGGGCGGCATGGGTCAGCGCGTTATGCTGGCAATCGCGCTGATCACCGATCCTGCCTTTTTAATCGCCGATGAGCCTACTTCGGCGCTCGATCACGCCATGCGCGATCAGGTGCTGGCGCTGATCCGCCGACTGGTCGAGGCGCGCAATATGGGCCTGCTGCTGATCAGCCACGATTTGCAACAGGTCTCTGAACACTGCGAGCGCGTGATGGTGATGTACAAGGGCCGGTTGCTCGATACCCTGCCCGCCGCCGATCTGCCGCGTGCCACCCATCCCTATACCCGCACGCTCTGGTCGTGCCGACCGAGCAAGGCGACGCACGGAGAGGCCCTCCCGGTGCTCGATCGCGCGGCGCTGGAGGCAAATCATGATTAATCTGCAACAGCTTAGCGTCTCGCACAAACAGGGCTACGAGCTGCGTACCGTGGTTCACGACGTTGATTTACAGGTGCAGGCGGGCGAATGTTTTGGCCTGGTTGGCCCCTCCGGCTGCGGCAAGTCGTCGCTGCTGTGGGTCATGGCCGGGCTAAACCCGCACTGGCAGGGAAATATGCAGCTGGCAGGGTGCAATGTCGCACCCGGCAAGCCTTTTACCGGCCAGCTGCGCCGCGACGTGCAGATGGTGTTTCAGGATCCCTATGCCTCGCTGCACCCGCGTCACCGGCTGCGCCGCACGCTGGCAGAGCCGCTAAAACTGCTGAAACGCGATAACATCGACGATCGCATTAATCAGGGTTTTCGTCATGTCGGGCTGGACCCGGCGCTGGCGGATCGCTATCCGCATCAGCTCTCCGGCGGGCAGCGCCAGCGCGTGGCCATCGTACGCGCGCTGCTGCTGGAACCAAAGATTTTGTTGCTGGATGAGCCCACTTCGGCGCTGGATATGTCCGTGCAGGCCGAGATCCTCAACCTGCTCAACGATCTCAAACGCGAAGATGGTCTGACGATGGTGCTGGTGAGCCACGATCCTGACGTCATCGACCATATGTGCGATCGCGCGGCGCGTATGGCTCAGGGGCGCATCGTTGAGCAGATCAGCGCCTGAGCGCGTGCGCGGGTAGCAGGCTATGGCTATACTCGCGCCATCTGTTCGCTAAGAGGTTACCATGACGGTTAAGCTACGCCCGCTGGAGCGGGAAGATCTGCACTTTGTTCACCAGCTGGATAACAACGCCAGCGTTATGCGCTACTGGTTTGAAGAGCCGTATGAGGCCTTTGTTGAACTCTCCGATCTCTACAACAAGCACATTCACGATCAGAGCGAGCGTCGCTTTGTGGTGGAACATGATGGCCAGAAAGCCGGGCTGGTAGAGCTGGTGGAGATTAACCACGTGCACCGCCGCGCGGAGTTTCAGATTATCATCGACCCGGCGCATCAGGGCAAAGGACTGGCCAGTCAGGCCGCGAAGCTGGCGATGGAGTATGGCTTTTCAGTGCTTAATCTGTACAAGCTTTACCTGATTGTCGATCAGGAGAATGAGAAAGCGATCCACATCTACAGCAAGCTGGGATTTGAGACAGAGGGCGTGCTGAAGCACGAGTTTTTTATCAACGGTGAGTACCGCAATACCATCCGCATGTGCATCTTCCAGCATCAGTTTCTGGAGCGGTTCCGCACAGGCGGCGCGATGGTGAAACCCACCGCGCAGTAACCGCCCTAGCCCCGCGCGCCTACCGGATTAAGGAACGGGCGCGGATGATCCGGATGGAGGTTGTACATGCCGCCGTTAAAGGGATCGACCAGCAGCCAGCCGGGGAAACCGCCCAGCGGAATATTGCCCAGCAGATACCAGAGGTTGGCTCTGCCCTCAATGGGCAGGGTAACCGGCACGTAGCCTGGACTCTCCAGCATCACCTGATAGCGCTTCTTGCCAAAATAGCGGCCGGTGGACTTCGCCAGCTCAACGGTCTGCGGCGTGAATCCCTCTGCGACTGCGCGTCCGTTCTCATCCTGTACGGTAAAACGCGCCCCCTGCGGCTGCGAATCGATACGCACCGACTGGGTTGACGAGCCGACAATGGATGCACAGCCGCTAAGCAGCAGCGCGGCGGCAAGAATAAGAAGTCGCTGTTTCATGGAAGGATCCGCAAAAGGGTCAGGGAGGGCAGTATAAACCGCCCTCACGCCGTTAATCGGCTTAGCATCGCCTGTTTTCTGCGCTTTATTGCGGTTGACAGCCCTGCGCTATCGCCCGGATATCCTGCGGCGTGGTGCGACAGCAGCCGCCAATCAGCCTTGCACCTGCGCCATGCCATTCAGGTAGCTTGTCGTGCAGCGTGCAGCCCGAGGGCGCAGAGTGCCAGGTTTTTGTCGTCGCGTCATACTGTTCGCCAGAGTTGGGATAGACCACCAGCGGCTTATCGGTCAGCGCCTGAAGCTGCTGTAGCGCAGGCGTCACCTGCTCCAGCGCCACGCAGTTGATGCCCAGCGCGGCCACCTGCGGCTGCGCGTGCAGGAACGCCACCACCTCACGCAGCGGCGTGCCGTCGCTGATATGCTGCGCGTCGCGCAGCGTAAAAGAGAACCAGGCCTGCGCGCCGGGGAACTCCGCCAGCAGGGCCACCAGCGCCTGCGCTTCAGCAAAGGAAGGCAGGGTTTCGCACGCCAGCAGATCGGCCCCCGCCGCCAGCAGCTCCTGCACGCGCGGACGGTGGAACGCCTTCATCTCTTCGTCCGGCAGCGCATAGTCGCCGCGATATTCCGCGCCGTTGGCGAGAAAGGCACCGTACGGCCCTACCGATCCCGCCACCAGCAGCGCGGCCTGGCTGCCGCTTGCGGCGCGATAGTCGTCGCGCGCCCGTCGCGCCAGCTCAACGCTGCGGGCAATTAACTGCAACGACTGCGCCTCATCCAGCCCGCGCGCGGCAAAGCCCTGCGGCGTGGCCTGATAGCTGGCGGTAATTGCCACGCGCGCGCCTGCGGCGAAGTAGTCGTAGTGCACCTGATAAATCAGTTCCGGGTTTTCCATCAGCACCTTCGCTGACCAGAGCGCATCGGCCAGGTTACAGCCGCGCGCCTCCAGCTCGGTCGCCAGTGCACCGTCCAGGATTAAAATTTCATTTTCTGCCAGCGCCTGCGCCACGGGATCATGCTGCATCATCGGCCTCCTCAGCCTGCGGTTTTTTATGGGTGATAGCGTAAGCCGCATAACAGAGCAGCACAAAGGGAATACCGCACCAGAGTGCAATGCGCTGGGAAGGATCGAACGCCAGTCCGACGCACGCCAGCAGACAGAGCGCAAAACCCAGCAGCGGCGTCAGCGGATAGAATGGCGCGCGATAGACCAGCTCGCTCAGCGCCCTGCCCTGTGCCAGATGACGGCGGCGGAAAACATAGTGCGACGCGCAGATGCTGAGCCAGACGGCAACCACCGCAAAGCCCGAGATAGCAGACAGCGCCACGAAGACCGTGTCTGGTGCAATAACGCTGGAGAGCAGCGCCAGCACGCCGCCCAGCATACTCACGGTAATAGCCAGCTGCGGCACGCCGCGTTTATTGACGCGGGCAAAGCAGCGCGGCAGCGTCTTCTCATTTGCCAGCGACCAGAGCATACGCCCTGAGGCATACAGCCCGGAGTTAGCCGCTGACAGGATTGCCGTCAGGATCACGAAGTTGACGACATCGGCGGCATAGGGGATACCGATCTGTTCAAAAACCAGCACAAAGGGGCTTTTGACGATGCCCGCCTGCTCCATCGGGATCAGCGCGGCCAGGACCAGCACGGTACCAACAAAAAAGAGGATCAGTCGTGCCACCGTGGTCCGGATCGCCAGCGGCAGCACCTTCTGCGGGTTTTCCGTTTCTCCTGCCGCGATACCGATCAGCTCGGTACCGGAGAAGGCAAAGTTAACCGCCACCATGGTCATGATTATCGGCAATATGCCGTGCGGCAGCCAGCCGTGCTGGGTGAGATTACTCAATCCCGGCGCGGCACTGCCATCTTTAAGCGGGATAAAGCCAAACATCGCCGCCGCGCCCAGCACGATAAAAGCAATGATGGTGATGACTTTGATCAGCGAAAACCAGAACTCTCCCTCAGCGAAGAAGCGCGTTGAGATGATATTCAGCAGATAGATAGCGACGCAGAACACCAGGCACCAGATCCACACCGGTATCTGCGGAAACCAGTACTGCATACAGAAGCCCGCCGCCGTGAAGCTGGAACCCAGCGCGACCGTCCAGGTAAGCCAGTAGAGCCAGGCCACCGTGTAGCCGGTAGCCGGACTGAGATAGCGCGCGGCATAGACGTGGAACGCACCGGTCTCCGGCATCGCGACCGAAAGTTCGCCCAGACAGACCATAACCAGCCAGACAACCAGCGCGCCGATCAGGTAGGCGAGCAGCGTGCCAGCAGCGCCAGTGGTGGAAATAATATAGCCGGTGTTAAAAAACAGCCCGGTGCCAATGACGCCGCCCAGCGATAACATCACCAGGTGGCGCGTTTTCATGGTGCGCTTGAATTGTTGCTGCGGTGGGGTTTCCTGTTTACTCATCTTTCTATCCGTATGGACGTCTAAACATCTATACGCAAAGAGTTATACGCGTCGGCAGCAGGAATTGCAACGTGATAAAAGATAAGGATAAGGTAAAAAAACGCCGTGCCCCGCGCTGACGGGGCTGGCCGCTGTCAGCCGAAGACGCTTTGTAGATAGCGTTCCAGCGCGATGCGCGAACTGAATCCGTGCGGAATGCCGTAGTGCTCCTGTGACTCACCGGCCAGATAGAGCGGAAACTGCGTATAGTGATCGCAGGTTTTCATCTCTGATGCCGGTTCGGCAAACGGCTGACTTTTCTCTTTTAGCGTGGGGTGGATCACCAGCGCTGTGCGTCCCATGCGAGCTTCGCGGTTGACATAAACATAGTTCTCGCCACGGCGATAGCCGTAAGCTTTTGGCGTGACCTCGTCAACTTCAAATCCCGCCTTTTCCAGAACGCGCGCTACCTCATCGGGTCGTAAATACATGCTCTTTCCTCTCTTCTTTCAAGCCTCGCAACCTTACAACAGCACGCCGCCATGCGGCTTTCGGAATTTCCCTAAACCCCGGTGTTGCCGATGCGTTTATCCACGTATCGTCTACACTCAGTATTACGTTTAAAATCAAAGGGAGCGAAAAAATGTTTAATCGAACCACTAAAAACGATGACATTGATGTTAACCAGGATGTAAACGATCTCGCGGATTCGCTGGAAGCGCTATTGAAATCTTACGGCAGTGAAGCGAAAGATGAAGTGGATTCAGCCCGTAGCCAGGCGCAGGCGCTGCTAAAGCAAACGCGCGCAAAACTGAACGGGGGACATAACCGTGTTTCTCAGGCCGCGCGTGACGCCGGTTCTCAGGTTCATGCCTACGTGCAGGACAAACCGTGGCACGGCGTAGGGATTGGCGCGGCGGTGGGTCTGGTACTGGGCGCACTGCTGGCCGGTCGTCGTTAACCTACTCTCAGCCACTTCATAGCCTCGCCTGCGCGGGGCTTTTTTTTGCCTGTTCTCTCCCACTTCGCCTTTACAAAATGCTTTTTCGCCCGCGTTTCTCGCCTGACCCGCATGACAGCTGGCGTTAGCTGAACTTTGCCCCGCTGACCGGCAAAAACCCTATATATGGTATGCTTGAATTTAAACACACCTATATCTAGTATTACCTCTATCAACCAGACACAAGATGTGAGCGAAGCGATGCCTGAACGTTCGGCCAATCAGCTTCGTTTGACCCGCCTTGTTCATGAACAAAGGGAAATACGAATCATGCGCATAATTATTTACACTAAGAATAACTGTGTCCAGTGCAACGCCACCAAAAACGCTCTGGACCGTCACGGCATCGACTATCAGCTGATTAATCTCGACGCACAGCCTGAGGCGATCGACCGCCTGACATCGCTGGGATACCGTCAGGTGCCCGTGGTAATGGCCAATGACGATCACTGGAGCGGCTTCCGCCCCGACAAGATTGCGGGCCTGCGCCAGCTGACGGCGGCGGGAGAATAAGACCATGTTCCCGCTGGTCTATTTCTCCAGCCAGTCGGAAAACACCCATCGGTTTATTACCCGTCTGGGTCTGCCGGCTCGCCGCATTCCCCTGGCGCTCTCAGCGCGCCTGCAACAGCATCAGCCCTATATTCTGGTGGTGCCGAGCTACGGCGGCGGCGGCAGCCGCGGTGCGGTGCCCAGACAGGTCATTCACTTTTTAAACGACGAATCGAACCGGCGCGGTATCCGCGGGGTGATCGCAGCGGGCAACCGCAATTTCGGCGAGGCCTACTGCCTGGCTGGCGACATCATCGCGCAAAAATGTCAGGTTCCCGTGCTCTATCGCTTTGAGTTGATGGGCACGCCGGACGATATCGCCAGAGTAACAGCGGGAGTAACCCAATTTTGGCAACAACAGACACCCTCACTGGCGTAGCGCTCGACTACCACGCGCTTAACGCCATGCTGAACCTTTTTGATGCCGACGGCCGTATCCAGTTCAGTAAAGACCGGGAAGCGACGCGTCAGTTTTTTCTGCAACACGTGGCGCCAAATACCCTCTCCTTCGCCAGCGCGGCGGAACGTCTGCGCTATTTAGTGGCAGAAGGCTACTACGAAGCCGAGGTGCTGAATCAGTACGACTTTGATTTTCTCTGCGCCTTTCATGACGACGCGGCGGCCTGGGGCTTTGAGTTCAAAACTTTTCTCGGCGCCTGGAAGTTCTATACCAGCTACACGCTGAAAACCTTCGATGGCAAAAGCTACCTGGAAAGCTTTGAGCAGCGCGCCTGCATGGTGGCGCTGACGCTGGCACAGGGCAGTGAGACGCTGGCGCGTTCGCTGCTGGAGGAGATGCTGAGCGGACGCTTCCAGCCCGCCACGCCCACCTTTCTTAACTGTGGCAAACAGCAGCGTGGCGAGCTGGTTTCCTGCTTTCTGCTGCGTATTGAAGACAACATGGAGTCGATTGGTCGCGCGGTGAACTCGGCGCTTCAGCTCTCGAAGCGCGGCGGCGGCGTGGCGTTTCTGCTCTCCAGTTTGCGTGAAAACGGCGCGCCGATTAAGCGCATCGAGAACCAGTCTTCGGGCGTCATCCCGGTGATGAAGATGCTGGAAGATGCCTTCTCTTACGCGAATCAGCTTGGCGCACGTCAGGGCGCGGGCGCGGTCTGGCTCAACGCTCATCATCCCGATATTTTACGCTTCCTGGATACCAAACGGGAAAACGCCGACGAAAAGATCCGTATCAAAACGCTGTCGCTCGGCGTGGTTATCCCCGACATCACCTTCCAGCTGGCCAAAGAGAACCGCCAGATGGCGCTTTTCTCGCCCTATGACGTTGAACGCATTTACGGTCAGGCATTTGGCGATATCAGCATCAGTGAAAAGTACGATGAGATGGTGGCGGACGATCGTATCCGCAAAAGCTGGATCCAGCCGCGTGACTTTTTCCAGACGCTGGCAGAAATCCAGTTTGAGTCAGGCTATCCCTATATCATGTATGAGGACAGCGTGAACCGCAGTAATCCCATTGCCGGTCGCATTAATATGAGCAATCTCTGCTCCGAGATTTTGCAGGTGAACAGCGCCAGCGAGTTCAATGACGATCTCAGCTATCGCCGCGTTGGTAAAGATATCTCCTGTAACCTGGGCTCGCTGAACATCGCGCATGCTATGGATTCGCGCAACCTGGCGCATACCGTGGAGATGGCCGTGCGCGCCCTGACCGCCGTGTCTGACATGAGCCATATCAGTTCAGTGCCTTCGGTGGCGGAAGGCAACCGGCGCTCGCACGCGATTGGCCTGGGTCAGATGAACCTGCACGGCTATCTGGCACGCGAAGGCATCGCCTATGGTTCACCAGAAGCGCTCGACTTCACTAACCTCTACTTCTACTGCGTCACCTTTCACGCACTGCGCACATCGAACCAGCTGGCTCGCGAGCGCAGCCAGTGCTTCGACGGCTTTGCACACTCTGCCTACGCCAGCGGAGCATACTTCGATAAATATATCGAGCGTGACTGGCTGCCGCGTACCGAGCGTGTCGCGCAGCTGTTCGCCGGCGCGGGAATTGCGCTGCCCACGCGCACAGAGTGGCTGACACTCCGCGATGCGGTTATGGCACAGGGTCTCTACAACCAGAATTTACAGGCGATCCCGCCCACGGGATCGATCTCCTATATCAATCACGCGACCTCGAGTATCCATCCGATCGTATCGCGCATTGAAATTCGTAAAGAGGGTAAAACCGGACGCGTTTACTATCCCGCCCCCTTTATGACGAATGAAAATCTTGAACTCTATCAGGACGCGTATCAGATCGGTCCGGAAGCCATCATTGATACCTACGCCGAAGCGACGCAGCATGTCGATCAGGGCTTATCGCTGACGCTGTTTTTCCGCGACGACGTCACAACACGCGACATCAACAAAGCGCAAATCTATGCCTGGAAGAAAGGTATCAAGACGCTTTACTACATTCGACTACGCCAGATGGCGCTACAGGGCACCGAGGTGCAGGGCTGTGTTTCCTGCGCACTGTGATGAAAACTATGCGACTACAACAGATTCAGGCCATTAACTGGAACCGTCTTCAGGACGAAAAAGATCTTGAGGTGTGGAACCGTCTGACCAGCAACTTCTGGCTGCCGGAAAAGGTGCCGCTCTCTAACGATCTGCCCGCCTGGCAGACGCTGAACAAACAGCAGCAGCAGCTGACGATCCGCGTATTTACCGGACTGACGCTGCTCGACACTATTCAGAATGCGATTGGCGCGCCGGGCCTGATGCCGGACGCGCTGACGCCGCATGAAGAGGCGGTGCTCTCCAATATCAGCTTTATGGAGGCAGTGCATGCGCGCTCCTACAGTTCAATCTTCTCGACGCTGTGTCACACCAGCGACGTGGATGCCGCCTATCAGTGGAGCGAGGAAAATGCGGCGCTCCAGAACAAGGCACGCATTATCCTGCAACACTACCGCGACGACGATCCGCTGAAGAAAAAGATTGCCAGCGTCTTTCTGGAATCCTTTCTCTTCTACTCCGGCTTCTGGCTGCCGATGTACTGGTCCAGCCGCGGTAAGCTCACCAATACCGCTGACCTGATCCGGTTGATCATTCGCGATGAAGCGGTGCACGGCTACTATATTGGCTACAAATACCAGAAAGCGCTGGCGCAGGTGAGTGAGGCGCGTAAAGACGAGTTGCAGCAGTTTGCTTACGATCTGCTGCTGGCGCTGTATGAGAACGAAGTCGCCTACACCGAAGCGCTCTACGGTGACTCCGGCTGGGTAGACGAGGTCACCACCTTCCTGCACTACAATGCCAATAAGGCGCTGATGAATCTGGGCTATGAAGCTCTGTTTCCGGCAGAGCTGACCCGCGTCAATCCGGCAATCCTCTCTGCGCTGTCCCCTAATGCCGATGAAAACCACGATTTCTTCTCTGGATCGGGCTCCTCTTACGTGATGGGCAAAGCCGTGGAGACCGAAGACGAAGACTGGAACTTTTAAGCAGTTACTATCGGGCCTGACATGGCCCGATATTTCTTAATATTCATTCCGTGATCACTGCCGCTATTTTGCTTAGCATCCAGGCCTGTTGCCATCATATTATCTCCTTATGATGGCAGAATAACTGAAACCCGACCTTTCATTCTCGCTAAATTTAACCACGCATCCTGTCAAACCGGCCTGATTCCATCACCTGTTGAGAAAAAAATATCCCCCTCTCATCCCTTGTGGGCACTGGATATTTTAACCTGCGGACATTGCCGCACGCCGCAAACAGTGACATACAGGGTTGTCAGACATTTTCAATGTGTTACGGTATAACCCGCTTAAATTTTACCAGGGTAGCTAAACTTCAAATAATTCAATCAGGATTTTGTGACTGCATGGCAATTAAAATTGAAGTAAAAAACCTCTATAAAATATTCGGGGAGCATCCCGAACGCGCATTTAAATATATTGAAAAAGGGGAGAGCAAAGAGACAATACTGGCGAAAACCGGGTTGTCACTGGGCGTCAAAAACGCCAGTCTGGCCATTGAAGAAGGCGAGATATTTGTCATCATGGGGCTCTCCGGCTCAGGAAAGTCGACCATGGTCCGCCTTCTCAATCGTCTGATTGAGCCTACCAGAGGCCAGGTGATCATTGACGGCGTTGATATCGCCAAAATATCTGAACGCCAACTGCGCGACGTGCGCCGAAATAAAATCAGTATGGTATTCCAGTCATTTGCGCTCATGCCCCATATGGACGTGCTAAATAACTGCGCCTTTGGCATGGAATTAGCAGGCGTGCCGCTGGCTGAGCGTCAGCAAAAAGCGATGGAAGCGCTGCGTCAGGTTGGCCTGGAAAATTATGCTCACGCGTTTCCCGATGAACTTTCTGGTGGAATGCGCCAGCGGGTGGGATTAGCGCGCGCGCTGGCGATTAATCCCGATATTTTGCTGATGGACGAGGCGTTTTCCGCGCTCGATCCCCTGATCCGCACGGAAATGCAGGATGAACTGGTCAGGCTACAGGCGAAACACCAGCGCACCATTATTTTTATTTCCCACGATCTCGATGAGGCGATGCGTATTGGCGATCGCATTGCCATTATGCAGGGCGGTGAAGTGGTGCAGGTCGGCACACCGGACGAGATTCTCAACAATCCGGCCAGCGATTATGTGCGCACCTTTTTCCGCGGCGTTGATATCAGCCATGTCTTTAGCGCCAAAGATATTGCCCGTCGCAGCGCAGGCGCGCTGATCCGTAAAGCGCCCGGCTTTGGTCCCCGCTCCGCCATTAAGCTGTTGCAGGATGAAGACCGTGAGTTTGGCTACGTGCTGGAGAAGCAAAAATTTGTTGGCGTGGTCTCTACTGACTCACTGAAAACGGCACTGGCGGCAGGCGAAGGGCTGGACAGCGCTTTGCTGGACGCGCCCGCTGCCGTTTCTTCCGATACCTCGCTGAATGAGCTGCTTGGCCACGTGGCCCATGCGCCCTGCGCAGTGCCGGTGGTCGGCGAGGCGCATCAGTACGTCGGGATTATTTCCAAAGGCATGTTACTGCGTGCCCTGGATCGCCAGGGAGCGTCCTCATGAGTGCACAGATCAGCTATCCCCTGGAAAACGCAAACGCAGCGTCGCCGGCCATTGATGCCGCCTCAGCACGCGATCCCTGGTCAGGCGCGGACGACAGCGCGACGCCAGCCAGCGCACCCGCCAGCCACGGCGCTGACGCCTGGGGTTCACCAGACGGAAGCCGCGCGCACGACGCGGCCAGCAGCGCCACCGACAACGGGGCGGATGCCTGGGGGACGCCCGACGGCGGCAGCGCCACCAGCAGCAGCGACTGGCTAAGCAGCGCGCCCGCGCCGCAGCCGGAACATTTTAATATTCTCGACCCCTTCCATAAGACCTGGATCCCACTGGACAACTGGGTGACGGAGGGCATTGACTGGGTTGTAAACCATTTCCGTCCGGTGTTTCAGGGCATCCGCGTGCCGGTGGATTCTATCCTGAGCGCCTTTCAGCTGCTGCTGCAAAGCCTGCCCGCGCCCGTTGCTATCGTGGTGTTTGCTCTGATCGCCTGGCAGATCGCCACCCCGGCGATGGGACTGGCGACGCTGATCTCACTGGTGCTGATTGGTGCCATCGGAGCCTGGTCTCAGGCAATGGTTACGCTGGCGCTGGTGCTGACTGCGCTGCTGTTTTGTATCGTCATCGGATTACCGCTGGGTATCTGGCTGGCGCGCAGCGAACGCGCAGGTCGGCTTATACGGCCGCTGCTGGATGCCATGCAGACCACGCCGGCATTTGTCTATCTGGTGCCCATTGTGATGTTGTTTGGTATTGGCAACGTGCCTGGCGTGGTAGTGACCATTATCTTTGCCCTGCCGCCCATGGTGCGCCTGACCATTCTCGGCATTAAACAGGTGCCTGCGGACCTGATTGAGGCCAGTGAATCTTTTGGTGCCAGCCCGCGCCAGATGCTGTTCAAAGTCCAGCTACCGCTGGCTTTGCCGACCATTATGGCGGGCGTCAATCAGACGCTGATGCTGGCACTGTCGATGGTGGTTATCGCCTCAATGATTGCCGTAGGCGGACTCGGTCAGATGGTGCTGCGCGGCATTGGCCGTCTTGATATGGGTCTGGCCACCGTTGGCGGCGTTGGCATCGTGATCCTCGCCATTATTCTTGACCGTTTAACCCAGTCTGTCGGCCGCGATGGCCGCAGCCGCGGCAGCCGTCACTGGAGCCATACCGGCCCGGTTGGTCTGCTGACGCGCCCTTTCCGTAAAGCCTGATCTTTCGGGCAGCCCGCTACGGCTGCCCGCCTTGCAACACCGACCATAAGGAATAACTATGCGCAAGACCGCACCTCTCCTCGCCGCCGGGTTCGCCACGTTTGCTATCGCTCAGGTTTCTGCCGCCGATCTGCCGGGGAAAGGCATCACCGTGAAGCCTGCACAAAGTACCATCGCCGAAGAGGGTTTTCAGACGCTGCTGGTGAGCCGCGCGCTGGAAAAGCTCGGCTACAACGTCGAAAAGCCGAGCGAAATTGATTACAACGTTGCCTACACCTCGATGGCCGCGGGTGATGTGACCTTTATGGCCACCAACTGGCAGCCGCTGCATGACGATATGTATAACGCCGCTGGCGGCAACCGCAAATTTTACCGGGAAGGCACCTACGTTTCGGGCGCAGCGCAGGGTTACCTGATCGACAAAAAAACCGCCGAGCAGTACCACATCACCCATATCGAACAGCTGAAAGATCCCAACATCGCCAGGCTGTTCGACAGTAACGGGGACGGAAAAGCTGACATGACCGGCTGTACGCCAGGCTGGGGCTGTGAAGCGGTGATTAACCATCAGAACCAGGCGTTTGGCCTGAGCAATACCGTGACGGCCAATATGGGCAACTACCCGGCGATGGTTGCCGATACGCTGGCGCGCTTTAAGCAGGGCAAACCTGTTCTTTACTATACCTGGACACCCTACTGGCTGAGCGATGTGCTGAAGCCGGGGCGTGACGTAGTGTGGTTGCAGGTCCCCTTCTCCTCCCTGCCCGGCGCGCAGAGCCACGTTGATACTACGCTACCCAATGGCGCGAACTACGGTTTCCCGGTCAACAGTATGCATATCGTGGCGAACAAGGCCTGGGCAGAACAGAACCCGGCGGCAGCAAAACTGTTTGCGGAAATGAAGCTGCCGATCAAGGACATCAACGCAGAGAATGCGGCAATGCACGCGGGACAGGCCTCGGAAGCGGACATTAACCGTCATGTTGACGGCTGGATTAAGGCGCACCAGCAGCAGTTTGATGGATGGGTAAAAGCAGCACTGGCTGCCGCCAGGTAAGTAAACACTTACTAAGTAGGGACGGAGCTCGCCGTCCCTCTGATTTTCCCTGAACCAACTGGTACGTCCTGTCAATTTACATATCAGGGAAATAGTTTTTTGGGTTACTATTACCTGATTATGATTATCATTTCTTCACTGACCTGAATGAACAGTAACCGCCATAGCCTTACTCCCGCACTGGTCGTGCTGATGTCTATCGCCACTGGCCTCTCCGTAGCCTGCAACTACTATGTTCAGCCTCTTCTTCATACCGTCGCCCATGATTTTGGTCTCTCTGTCAGCCTGGCCGGATTTATCGTTACCACGGCACAGCTGGGCTACGCCTGCGGTCTGCTGCTGCTGGTGCCTCTCGGCGACATGCTTGAACGCCGTAATCTTATCGTGGCCATGAGCCTGCTGGCGGCAGGCGGCATGGTGATCACCGCCACGGCCTCTTCTTTTGCGCTGCTGCTGCTCGGCACCGTGCTTACCGGGCTGTTTTCCGTTGTCGCGCAGATTCTGGTGCCGCTGGCCGCGACGCTGGCTGCTCCGGAGAAACGTGGCAGGATCGTGGGAACGGTGATGAGCGGGCTGCTGCTGGGCATTCTGCTGGCGCGCACCGTGGCGGGCGCGCTGGCGCAGCTGGGGGGCTGGCGCACCGTTTACTGGACCGCCAGCCTGCTGATGGTGCTGATGGCGCTGGCGCTGTGGCGCTTCCTGCCGCGTGTTAAACAGTCGGTATCGCTTAACTATCCGCAGTTACTGGGATCGATCTTCCAGCTTTTTAAAGCTAACCGCGTTATTCGCACCCGCGCCTGGATCGGCTGCTTCTCCTTCGCCAACTTCAGCGTACTCTGGACCTCTATGGCGTTCTTGCTCGCCTCCCCGCCTTATAACTACTCCGAGGGTGAAATTGGCCTGCTGGGGCTGGTTGGTGCAGCAGGCGCGCTGGCTGCGCGTCAGGCAGGTTCACTGGCCGATAAAGGTAAAGCCCGGCTTACTACCACGCTGGGGCTGCTGATTATGCTGGCTTCCTGGGGTATGACAGCGCTGGGCGCACACGCCCTGCTGGCGCTGATCGTCGGTATTCTGCTGCTGGATCTGGCGGTGCAGGGTGTACACATTACTAATCAGAGTGTGATCTACAGCCAGATGCCGGAAGCCCGCAATCGCCTGACCGCCGGTTATATGACCAGCTATTTTATCGGCGGCGCGTTTGGCTCTGTTCTCTCCGCTAATGCCTATCATCTTGCTGGCTGGTACGGTGTGTGCGCCGCAGGCGTCGTTATGACGCTGCTTAACCTGCTGATTTGGTGGCGCGGCTATCGCTTCGAACAGCATCAAAAAACGTAAATAAAAGACCGAAATTGTGATTGAGTCTGTTCACAAATGGTTGGGTTTGGTATAGTTAGCAACAAATCTATTCACGAAAGTTATTTTTTCATGCGAAATTATTTAGCATAAAAAAAGTTTCTGCCACATTTGATAACGCAAACGGTACGTTCAGACTGCCGTATGCGAGGGTTTTTGCCCTGGGTTACGGATTGACCTCGATATACTGGATGACGACAGTGTGATCTTCTGAACTTTTGCGCGGCGTAAACTGGCTACGCTCAATCTGTCACCATCGTTACTATACAAGTTGCAACTAGTGAGGTTTTTTTATAATGGAAAGTTCGTTTACTCCCATTGAACAGATGCTTAACATCCGCGCAAATCGCCATAAAGATTTCCCGCTGCACGAAATCATTCTGACGCGCCTGTGCATGCACATGCAGGGAAAGCTGCTGGAAAATCGCAACAAGATGTTAAAGGCGCAGGGAATTAACGAAACCTTATTCATGGCGCTGATTACGCTGGACGCGCAAGAAAACCAGAGCATTCAGCCGTCTGAGCTGAGCGCCGCACTGGGTTCGTCGCGCACCAACGCAACACGCATTGCGGATGAGCTGGAAAAACGCGGCTGGATCGAACGCCGCGAAAGCGATAACGATCGTCGCTGCCTCCACCTGCATCTGACCGAGAAAGGCAACGAGTTTCTGCGTCAGCTGCTGCCGCCGCAGCATCAGAGTCTGCAATACCTCTGGTCTTCGCTCTCTCATGACGAAAAATCGCAGCTGGAAGGCATTACGCGTAAGCTGCTCAATCGTCTCGATAAAATGGATGAAGATCAGGTCATCGCTTCCCTCTCTCGCTAATAGCAAGAACTGCGACACAATCACCTGTCGAAACCGTTATTTTAGTCCCCTTTTATCCGGCCAGCGCTCTGTCGCTGGCTTTTTTCGACCTCGGCTCCGTGAAAGGGATCTTCTTTGCGAGCCGACTATTTGAACAGGTGGAGAACAACATGAGTGCATCGGCAGAGGCGCAAAGCCCACAACAGCCAGCCAGTAAGAAGAAAACACGTAAAAAAGTACTGTTGCTGCTGGCGCTGCTTTTTGTACTGGCAGGTATCGCATGGGGTGTCTACTGGTTTTTAGTGCTGCGTCATTTTCAGGAAACTGATGATGCCTATGTTGCCGGGAACCAGGTGCAGGTGATGGCACAGGTTTCGGGCAGCGTTAATCGGGTCTGGTTTGACGATACCGATATGGTGAAAAAAGGTGACGTGCTGGTATCACTGGACAAAACCGACGCCGAACAGGCCTTTAAAAAGGCCCAGACCGCGCTGGCCACCAGCGTGCGCCAGACGCACCAGCTGATGATTAACAGCAAGCAGTATCAGGCTACTATTACGCTACAGCAAACGGCACTGGCACAGGCTGAAGCCGATCTAAAACGCCGAGAGCCGCTGGGCGCCTCTAACCTGATTGGACGTGAAGAGTTACAGCACGCGCGCGATGCGGTTGCTACCGCCAAAGCGCAGCTGGACGTAGCGATTCAGCAGTACAACGCCAACCAGGCGATGATCCTCAACACCTCGCTGGAGAACCAGCCAGCGGTGCAGCAGAGCGCAGCCGAACTGCGCGACGCCTGGCTCGCCCTGCAGCGTACCGAGATTCGCAGCCCGATGGATGGCTACGTGTCGCGCCGCAGCGTACAGGTTGGCTCGCAGATAAGCCCCAGCACGCCGCTGATGGCCGTTGTCCCCGCGAACAACCTGTGGATTGATGCCAACTTCAAAGAGACGCAGCTGGCAGGCGTGCGCATTGGACAGGACGCTACCGTTGTGGCCGATATCTACGGCGACGACGTGGTTTATCACGGTAAAGTGGTCGGTCTGGATATGGGCACCGGTAGCGCCTTCTCGCTGCTGCCTGCGCAGAATGCGACCGGCAACTGGATCAAAGTGGTACAGCGCCTGCCGGTACGTATCGAACTGAACCAGGACGATATTGCGAAGCATCCGCTGCGCATTGGGCTTTCAACGCTGGTCAAGGTTGATACCACCAATAAAGAGGGCAGCGTACTTGCCACCCGTGTTCGCCAGCAGGCCGCCTATAGCAGTAACGCGCTGGCAATCGACCTGGCCCCGGTGAACCAGCTGATCACAGACATCGTCCGCGCTAACGCCGGATGATCGCGCGGAGGCTGTCATGGCACAAAAACCGCTAGAAGGCGCACCGCTGGTCTTGATGACCATTGCCCTGTCGCTGGCGACCTTTATGCAGGTGCTGGATTCGACCATCGCAAACGTGGCCATTCCGACCATTGCGGGCAATCTGGGCGCGTCCAACTCGCAGGGAACCTGGGTCATCACCTCGTTTGGCGTGGCGAACGCCATTTCCATTCCGATCACCGGCTGGCTGGCGAAGCGCATCGGCGAGGTTAAGCTCTTTACCTGGGCAACGATCCTCTTCGCCCTCGCCTCCTGGGCGTGCGGCATGTCGGAAAGCCTGGAGATGCTGATTTTCTTCCGCATTCTGCAAGGTATTGTGGCCGGTCCGCTCATCCCGCTGTCGCAGAGTCTCCTGCTCAGCAACTATCCCCCCGCGAAGCGCAGTATTGCGCTCTCGCTGTGGGCCATGACCGTGATTGTCGCGCCCATCTGCGGCCCGATTCTGGGCGGCTGGATCAGTGATAACTATCACTGGGGCTGGATCTTCTTTATCAATGTGCCTATTGGCGCCGTGGTCGTGATGCTGACGCTGCAAACCCTACGTGGCCGTGAGACGCGCACCGAAATCCGCCCTATCGACGTGGTCGGGCTGGTGCTGCTGGTGGTCGGCATCGGCTGTTTGCAGGTGATGCTGGATCGCGGCAAGGAGCTTGACTGGTTTAACTCTACCGAGATTATCGTGCTGACGGTGGTCGCCGTTGTCTCGCTGGTGGTGCTGCTGGTGTGGGAGCTGACCGACGATCATCCCATTGTCGACCTGGCGTTGTTTAAGTCGCGAAACTTTACCATTGGCTGTCTCTCTATCAGCCTGGCATACATGCTCTATTTCGGCTCGATCGTGCTGCTGCCGCAGCTGTTGCAGGAGGTCTATGGCTATACCGCAACCTGGGCAGGGCTGGCATCCGCGCCGGTGGGGATTATTCCGGTGATCCTGTCGCCGATTATTGGCCGCTTCGCCCACAAGCTGGACATGCGTCGACTGGTGACCTTTAGCTTTATTATGTACGCCGTTTGCTTTTACTGGCGCGCCTACACCTTCGAGCCTGCGATGGACTTCGGCGCATCGGCCTGGCCGCAGTTTATTCAGGGATTTGCGGTTGCCTGCTTCTTTATGCCGCTCACCACCATCACCCTGTCAGGCCTGCCGCCAGAGCGACTGGCAGCCGCGTCGAGCCTGTCGAACTTTGTGCGTACGCTGGCGGGTTCTATCGGCACCTCGATTACCACCACCATGTGGACCAATCGCGAGTCGATGCATCACAGCACCTTTGCTGAGTCGATCACGCCCTATAATCCGAACGCCCAGCAGATGTATCAGCAGCTGGAAGGGATGGGCATGACCCACCAGCAGGCATCCGCCTATATCGCCCAGCAGATCACTAACCAGGGACTGATTATCTCTGCCAATGAGATCTTTTGGGCCTCAGCCGGGGTGTTTTTAATTTTGCTGGTGCTGATTTGGTTTGCCCGCCCGCCGTTTGGTTCAGGCAGTGGTGGCGGTGGCGCGCACTAGACGCCAGAAACAAAAACGGGCCTTTCGGCCCGTTTTTTTATGCGTTCTGACGCCACCATTCGGCAAGCAGAATGCCGGTTGCCACCGAGACGTTGAGGCTCTCAACGTTGCCGGTCCCGCCAATCGACAGGCTAATATCACCCTGCTGGAACGCGCTGTCAGACAGCCCTTCGCGCTCCTGACCCAGCACCAGCACCATCTTCGCAGGCAGTTCAGCTTTCGCCAGCGGCGTGCCCTGATGGCTGGAGGTGGTCACAATGGTGTAACCCGCTTTGCGGAACGCTTCCAGACCGGCCGCGAAGCTGTCGCCGCTGATCGCCTGTACATGCTCCGCGCCGCCTTCAGCGGTACGTACCGCTGCGCCAGACTCCAGCAGAGAGGCGTCATTAACCAGCAGACCTTTGACGCCAAAGTGCGCGCAGCTACGCATAATGCCACCCAGGTTATGCGGGTTGCTGACATCTTCCAGCGCCAGCACGCAATCTTTCTCATCGGCCTGGCGCAGCCATTCGCTGACCGCCATACCCATGCGCTTCTTGATAATAAAACAGACGCCGCCGTGATGTTCGGTGCCCGACGCTTTCGCCAGCTCAGCATCATCCACCACATGATAGGCTTTGCGGTTTGCGGCCAGCCAGCGCAGTGCATCGCGGAAACGCGGCGTCACGCTCTGCACAAACCAGGCGCGCACGATCGCTTCAGGACGGCTCTGAAACAGGGCCTGACAGGCGTTTTCACCATAAACACGCGTCTCTTCCTGACGCTGACGACGGATCACTTCAGGATCGACAGTGACTTTGCCGTTCTGTTCAGCCGGGCTGGCTTCACCTGATGCGCGCTCGCTCGGCGGACGCGATACGGTACGCCAGGGGGAGAATGCCTCGTCGCTGCGCGGTTTACGGCTGCCCTCGTCGTTACGTGGCCTGCGGCTGCCTTCGTCGCTGCGCGGCTTGCGGCCAGCGCCTTCTTCGTTACGACGGCCAGAGGAACGACGCGAATCTTCCTGACGGGCTGGGCGGCCACCTCCTTTACCGGTACGCGGGTTCGGCGCGCGTGAGCCAGACTCGCCCTCATCTCGCACGTACATCACTTTTACCTTGCCACTTTTGCCTTTAAATTCGTCGTTCATCTGTTCCTCCTGCATTGAGAGCGCGAAGATTACCTGATGTATTAGCGCTTAGCTATCAACTATTGAACCTATTGGACAATCCAGTTTGAGGGCTGTTCGCAACCTTCTCATAATGGACGACATTTACAAGCGTGACACCTGCAAACCCTCCGAGGTATCTATGAATACGGTATGTGCTTCCTGCCAGGCAACCAATCGCGTTCCGCCAGAGCGCGTGGCCGATGGGGCAAAATGCGGTCGCTGCGGCAGCGAGCTGTTTAACGGCGAAGTCGCTAACGCGACAGCCCAGACTCTGGATAAATATCTGCAAGACGACCTGCCGGTTGTGGTCGACTTCTGGGCACCATGGTGCGGCCCCTGCGTTAACTTTGCTCCGGTATTTAAAGATGTGGCGCACGAGCGCAGCGGCAAGGTCCGCTTCGTTAAGGTTAACACCGAAGCAGAACCCTCCCTGAGCACGCGTTTTCGCATCCGCAGCATTCCCACCATTATGATCTTTAAAAATGGTGAAATGGTGGACATGCTGAACGGTGCAATGCCAAAAGCGCCGTTTAATGAATGGCTGGATGAGTCGCTGTAGTTGCCGACGTCATCGTTCTCCCCCCTCAGGCCAGCCGCGCTGGCCTTTTTCTTTTCCGGCGCGCTTCGAGTACACTGACGTTTTACTTTTTCTGCTGATCCATGACTGATAACGCCGTTCTCCGCCTGCGTGCCCAACGCCTTGCCCGCGCCACCCGCCCTTTCCTTGCCCGAGGCAATCGCGTCGTGCGCTGCCAGCGCTGTCTGCTGCCGCAAAAAAACTGCCTGTGCGCGACTATTCAGCCACAAACGGCGCGCAGTCGTTTTTGCCTGGTGATGTTCGATACCGAACCCATGAAGCCCAGCAATACCGGACGCCTGATTGCGGATATTTTGCCCGAAACAGACGCCTTTGGCTGGTCGCGTACCGAACCCGATCCGGCGCTGCTGAACGCAGTGGCGCACCCGGACTATCAGCCGATGGTGGTCTTTCCCTCTTCCTATGCCGATCCTGGCCGTGAGGTGCTGACCGCACCGCCGTTAAGCGGAAAGCCACCGCTGTTTATTATGCTCGACGGTACCTGGACAGAAGCGCGCAAAATGTTCCGCAAAAGCCCCTGGCTCGATGCCCTGCCGGTGATGTCGCTGAACGTGAGCTCGCCGTCGCGCTATACCCTGCGCGAGGCCCATGGCGAAGGCCAGCACTGCACGGCTGAAGTGGCTGCCGCGCTGCTGGAGCAGGCGGGTGATCTGGCTGCGGCGCAGGCGTTACTGCACCATTTCGAGCACTTCCGTCACGCCTATCTCGCGGGCAAGCCGCATCATCCCGTGCATCAACAGGCAACAGCTGACGGCGTTTAAGCCGATCATAAAGGCTGCTACCGCTCTCAGCCTGCGATCGTCGTAAGGGCAAAGCCGCGCAAAAGCGATTACACTCACGCCAGTCGACCTGGGGAGAATGGGATGAGCCAACGCGGACTGGAAGCGCTGTTACGACCTAAATCTATTGCGGTGATTGGTGCCTCGATCAGGCCAGGACGCGCCGGGCACTTTATGATGCGCAATCTCCTGGCGGGCGGGTTCAGCGGCCCGGTGCTGCCGGTCACGCCGAAATATAAGGCGGTCAGCGGCGTGCTCGCCTGGCCGACCATCGACAGCCTGCCGTTTGCACCCGATCTGGCGGTGATCTGTACCCATGCGAAGCGCAATCTTGAACTGCTCCGGCAGTTGGGTGAGAAAGGCTGCAAGGCCTGCATTATTCTCTCCGCCCCTGCCAGTCAGCTGGACGAACTGAAAACCTGCGCCGCCCAGTGGCAGATTCGTCTGCTCGGCCCAAACAGCCTTGGGCTGCTCGCGCCCTGGCAAGGGCTGAACGCCAGCTTCTCACCGGTGCCGATTGAAAAAGGCCGCATCGCCTTTATCTCCCAGTCGGCGGCCGTCTCTAATACCATTCTTGACTGGGCGCAGCAGCGCAACCTGGGCTTCTCCTGGTTCATTGCGCTGGGCGATAGCCTGGATACTGACGTTGACGACCTGCTCGATTTTCTGGCGCGTGACGGGAAAACCAGCGCCATTCTGCTCTATCTCGAACACCTCAGCGATGCGCGGCGTTTTGTCTCGGCCTCGCGCAGCGCCTCACGCAATAAACCCATTCTGGTGATCAAAAGCGGCCGCAGCCACCAGGCACAGGCGCTGCTTGGCACCCACAGCGGACTCGACGCAGCCTGGGACGCCGCGATTCAGCGTGCAGGCTTATTGCGCGTGCAGGATACGCATGAGCTCTTTACCGCCGTGGAGTCGCTCAGCCATATGCGGCCGCTGCGCGGTGAGCGGCTGATGATTATCAGCAATGGTGCTGCCCCCGCCGCGCTGGCGCTGGACGAGCTTTATGCGCGGAACGGCAAGCTGGCTACGCTGAGTGAGGAGATGTTGTCACTGCTGGCCGAACGGCTCCCGGAAGGCGCTGGCCGCGGTAATCCACTTGATTTAAAAGATGACGCAAGGCCGCAGCGCTATGTGGACTGTCTGAATATCCTGCTCAACAGCCACGAGCTGGATGCGCTGATGATTATCTATGCCCCCAGCGCGGTCGCGCCAGCCACGCAAACGGCGGAGCAAATTATTCAGGCCATCGCCGCCCATCCGCGCGGTAAGCAGGTCACGCTACTGACCAACTGGTGCGGGGAATTCTCCTCTCAGGCGGCACGGCGCGCCTTTACCCTGGCAGGCATTCCGACCTGGCGCACCCCGGAAGGCACCGTAACGGCCTTTATGCATCAGGTAGAGTACCGGCGCAACCAGAAACAACTGCGCGAAACCCCGGCACTGCCTGCCAGCCTGACGCAGGACAGCGCACAGGCGCATCAGCTGCTGTCGCAGGCGCTGGCTAAAGGCGTGAACACGCTTGATACCCATGAAGTGCAGCCGGTGCTACAGGCGTATGGCCTGGCTACCCTGCCCACCTGGATTGCCAGCAACAGCCTGGAGGCAACGGCCATTGCTGAACGCATTGGCTATCCTGTGGCGCTGAAGCTGCGTTCGCCCGATATCGCGCACAAGTCAGAGGTCCAGGGCGTAATACTCTACCTGCGCAATGCCGCCGAGGTGCAGCAGGCGGCCGAAGCGATGGTGGATCGCGTGCGCCAGACGCTGCCACAGGCGCGTATTGATGGCCTGCTGGTGCAGAGCATGGCCAACCGCGCCGGCGCACAGGAACTGCGCGTGGTCGTCGAGCAGGATGCGCTGTTTGGTCCTGTCATTTTACTGGGTGAAGGCGGCGTGGAATGGCAGGCGGATAAGCAGGCCGCTGTCGCGCTGCCGCCGCTTAACATGACGCTGGCGCGCTATCTGGTTATCCAGGCGATCAAAAGCGGTAAAATTCGCAGTCGTGGTGGGCTGGAAGCGCTGAATATCCCAGCGCTTAGTCAGCTGCTGGTTCAGGTCTCTAACCTGGTGGTGGACTGTCCGGAGATCAGGCGTCTTGATATTCACCCGCTGCTGGCCGCAGGCAGTGAGTTTACCCTGCTTGACGTCACGCTTGAGCTGGCCCCTTTCCACGGTGATAGCGAAGCACGGCTGGCAATACGTCCCTATCCGCAGCATCTGGAAGAGCCGGTCACGCTGAAAGACGGGCAACAGTGTCTTTTCCGTCCCATTCTGCCGGAAGATGAACCGCTGCTGCGCGACTTTATCGCGCAGGTCACTAAAGAAGATTTGTACTACCGCTATTTCAGCGAAATTAACGAGTTTACTCATGACGATCTCGCCAATATGACGCAAATCGACTATGACCGCGAGATGGCGATTGTGGCGGTGCGCCAGCAGCAAGGGGTAAGCGAAATTATCGGCGTTACGCGCGCTATTTCCGATGCCGACAACATTGATGCGGAATTTTCCGTGCTGGTGCGTTCCGACCTGAAAGGCCTGGGCATGGGACGGCGGCTGCTGGAGAAGATGATACGCTACACGCGCGAACATGGTTTGCAGCAGCTCAACGGCATTACTATGCCGCACAACCGCGGCATGATTACCCTGGCACGCAAGCTGGGTTTCGGTGTCGATGTTCAGCTCGATGAGGGCATTGTCAACCTGAACTTACCTTTACACCGCGAGTTCAACTAACCTTGTACAGAAAGGTAAAAAATGGCCGACCCCGGCCGGTTAATGTTATCATTTAGTGTTATGACCCTGATTTGATGGCAAAAGGCCATGCAATGAACCGAGAAGAAGCGCACTGCGATGCTGTCTAAATTCAAACGCAATAAGCATCAACAACACCTCGCACAGTTGCCGAAACTGTCACAGTCCGCTGCGGATGTGTCGACCCTTTACTCGCCAGCCGATTTTCGTCGTACGCTGCTGGAAAAAATTGCGGCGGCGCAGCATCGCATCTGTATCGTTGCCCTTTATATGGAAAACGATGACGCCGGACGCGTCATCATGGATGCGCTTTATGCGGCGAAGCGTGCGCGTCCGGCACTCGATATCACTATTCTCGTCGACTGGCATCGCGCTCAGCGCGGGCGTATTGGCGCCGCGCGCGGCGTGACCAATGCTGACTGGTATTGTGAAATGGCGACGCAGCATGCGGATATTGCCATTCCAGTGTACGGCATTCCGGTTAACACCCGCGAAGCACTCGGCGTATTGCATCTCAAGGGCTCCATCATTGACGATACGCTGCTCTACACCGGTGCCAGCATCAACGATGTGTATCTGCATCAGCATGAAAGATACCGATATGACCGTTACCAGCTGATCCGTAATGCCCGGCTGGCCGACACCATGTATGAGTGGATTAACGTCAATCTGAAGCAGTCAGAAGCGGTTAACCGTCTCGATCGTGAAGAACGCCCATCAAGCCCGGAAATTAAAAATGAAACGCGCCAGTTCCGTCAGGATCTTCGCGGATTTAACTACCAGTTTGACGGTAACGGCCATAACGAAGAGCTGACGGTGACGCCGCTGGTTGGTCTGGGCAAGCGCAGTCTGCTCAACAAGACCATCTTCCATCTGATGCCCTGCACAGAACAGAAGCTGACGATCTGCACCCCTTACTTCAATCTGCCCGCTATTCTGGTGCGGAACATCATTCATCTGCTGCGCGAAGGTAAAGAAGTAGAAATCATCGTCGGTGACAAAACCGCGAACGATTTCTATATTCCGCCCGATCAGCCCTTTAAGATCATTAGCGCACTCCCCTATCTTTATGAGATCAACCTGCGTCGCTTCCTTAGCCGCCTGCAGTACTACGTAGATAATGGCCAGCTGGCGGTGCGCCTGTGGAAAGATGGCGAAAACAGCTATCACCTGAAAGGCATCTGGGTGGATGAAGAGTGGATGCTGATTACCGGCAACAACCTTAATCCACGCGCCTGGCGTCTCGACCTGGAAAATGCGGTATTGATCCACGATCCCCTGGGTCAGCTGAGTGAACAGCGTGAAAAAGAGCTGACGCTAATCCGCACCCATACCCACGTGGTTAAGCATTTCCGCGAGCTGGAGAGTATTGCCGACTATCCGGCCAAAGTACGTAAGCTGATCCGCCGCCTGCGACGTATCCGCATTGACCGTCTGATTAGCCGCATACTCTGACGGTCAGCCCTGTTACCCTGAGGCGGTTGTCACGCCATGACGTACAACCGCCCTTCTCTCCGGGCTCCCCGCTTTGCCCAGTCAGTGAAACCTTACAGCTTAATACCCTGACCGCGTTTATGTAGCAGTAGCGAGACCAGAAACGCCAGTGCGCCCATTGCGGATACATACCAGAAAAAGGTCGTTTCAATACCCTGCTGTTTCAGCAGGAGAGCCACATATTCTGCCGATCCGCCAAAGAGGGCGTTAGCCACGGCATAAGATAAACCGACGCCTAATGCGCGTACTTCCGGTGGAAACATCTCTGCTTTAAGGATCCCACTGATCGCGGTATAGAAGCTGGTGATCAGCAGCGCCAGCATGATCAGGCAAAAAGCAAGGGTGGGGCTTTGCACGTTTTGCAATGCCGTCAAAATCGGAACGGTGCAAATGGCCGCGCCTGCCCCAAAGATCAGCATCGATCCACGGCGACCAATTTTATCGGAAAGCGCGCCGATAACGGGCTGAA
Source organism: Pantoea sp. KPR_PJ (assembly GCF_041386365.1). Taxonomy (NCBI): domain Bacteria; kingdom Pseudomonadati; phylum Pseudomonadota; class Gammaproteobacteria; order Enterobacterales; family Erwiniaceae; genus Pantoea; species Pantoea sp. KPR_PJ. The sequence goes on from NZ_JABMIK010000002.1 coordinate 800,453, forward strand.
TCAGCATAAAGACCAGCAGAGCAGCGGTCATTAATCCACTGGCGCTTTTGGCATCCATCCCTGCTGTGTTCACCAGATACTTCTGCATGTAGGTGGTAAAGGTATAGAAACTCAGGGACCCCCCTGCGGTAAAACCCAGCACCATCAAAAACGCGCGCGTATGGTTACGCAGCAGACCGGAAATACTGCCTGCATCTTTATGCTGTCGACTCTGCTTATCGGAGGTTTCATTGAGCGAGCGACGCAGCCAGAGTGCGACCACGGCCAGTACTGCACCAAGGAAAAAGGGGATGCGCCAGCCCCAGCTGCGCAAGTCCTCTTCACTGAGAATAAACTGCAGAACGACCACCGTCAGCACGGCGAGCAGCTGTCCACCGATAAGGGTCACGTACTGAAAGGAGGCGTAAAAACCTTTACGTCCTTCCAGCGCCACTTCACTCATATAAGTTGCGCTGGTGCCATATTCGCCTCCAACAGAGAGGCCCTGAAACATACGTGCCAGTAGCAGGATCGCAGGTGCCGCGATACCGATGCTGGCATAGCCGGGCAAACAGGCAATAACCAGCGAGCCCAGACACATCATACAGACTGAAATTAACATCGAATTTTTGCGCCCGTGGCGATCAGCGATATAACCGAACAGCCAGCCGCCAATAGGCCGCATCAGGAATCCGGCGGCGAACACGCCTGCCGTTTGCAGCAGTTGCGTGGTGGTGTCGCCTTTGGGAAAGAAAATATGGGCAAAATAGAGAGAGAAAAAAGAGTAGACATAGAAATCGAACCACTCCACCAGGTTACCCGATGATGCGCCAACAATTGCCCAGACGCGCTTCCTGTTTATTCCCTGCTCTTCTGCGTTCTGATCTGGGCGATGATTAATTTCGGCCATGCGATACCTCTCGTTCCTTGCTGATAACCAGCGTTAAAACAATGAGTAAAGCATTTCATCCGCTGCAACGGAACGTTACAGATGCTGCGGTGTATTAAATGTGATCAGGTTAAGGTTTTGAGTGCAACGTGTGAAAAAAGGCAGACTGGTTTGCAGTAGCAGCAAAACGCAAAAAGCCCTGACCGTGAGGTCAGGGCTGTCGCGTGTGGATGCCTGGCAGTTCCCTACTCTCGCATGGGGAGGCCCCACACTACCATCGGCGCTACGGCGTTTCACTTCTGAG